>NZ_JBIEIL010000004.1:0-642952 GCF_043496865.1 Pseudomonas retamae | reverse complement strand
GCGGTGTAAACAATCGAACCGCCTTCAGCCACAGAACTTGTCGCACTCAACGACAGGTTAGTGGTGTCGGCAACATCGGTGACGGTGGTCGAGACTGGAGTTTTGTCGGCAACCAGATTTTCGTAGTTGCCACCGGTCACGTTGGTGATCGAGTTGGTCAGCGGAGCATTGCCAGCCAAGGCATCGTTCGGTGCGACGGTGGTCGCCGTACCGGTGGTCTGGCCAACACCGATGGTGATGGTTTGACCGTTGGCCAGGGTTACCACAACTGGCGAGCCGGTGACTGGCGCACCGACGGTGGCGGTGTAGGTGACGGTGCCGCCTTCAGCGACCGAAGTATCAGCGGTCAATTTGACCGTCGAAGTGTCGATGGTATCGGTGACTTGGGTGACCGCTGGCGTGGTGTTCGGAACAAGGTTCTCGAAGTTGCCACCGGTAGCGCTGGTGATCGTCGCTTGCACGGAACCGGCGTCTTTGTAGACGTCATCGGACGGCGCAGCAACGGTCGCGGTGCCGGTGGTTTCGCCAGCCTTGATGGTGATCACGGCGCCGTTCGACAGGGTCACGGTCAATGGCGAACCAGCGGCGTTGGTCAGGGTCGCGGTGTAAACAATCGAACCGCCTTCAGCCACAGAACTTGTCGCACTCAACGACAGGTTAGTGGTGTCGGCAACATCGGTGACGGTGGTCGAGACTGGAGTTTTGTCGGCAACCAGATTTTCGTAGTTGCCACCGGTCACGTTGGTGATCGAGTTGGTCAGCGGAGCATTGCCAGCCAAGGCATCGTTCGGTGCGACGGTGGTCGCCGTACCGGTGGTCTGGCCAACACCGATGGTGATGGTTTGACCGTTGGCCAGGGTTACCACAACTGGCGAGCCGGTGACTGGCGCACCGACGGTGGCGGTGTAGGTGACGGTGCCGCCTTCAGCGACGGAAGTATCAGCGGTCAATTTGACCGTCGAAGTGTCGATGGTATCGGTAACTGTCGTCACGGCTGGAGCGGTGTTCGGCACCAGATTTTCGAAGTTACCACCGGTAGCGCTGGTGATCGTCGCCTGCACGGAACCGGCGTCTTTGTAGACGTCATCGGATGGCGCAGCAACGGTCGCGGTGCCGGTGGTTTCGCCGGCCTTGATGGTGATCACGGCACCGTTGGACAGGGTCACGGTGACTGGCGAGCCAGCGGCGTTGGTCAGGGTTGCGGTGTAAACAATCGAACCGCCTTCAGCGACCGAATTGGTAGCGCTGAGCGACAGGTTGGTGGTGTCGGCAACATCGGTGACGGTGGTCGAGACTGGAGTTTTGTCGGCAACCAGATTTTCGTAGTTGCCACCGGTCACGTTGGTGATCGAGTTGGTCAGCGGAGCGTTGCCAGCCAAGGCATCGTTCGGTGCGGTGAAGGTTGCGGTACCGGAAGTCTGCCCGACAGCGATAGTGATGTTCTGGCCGTTGGCCAAGGTCACGACGACAGGCGAGCCGGTCACCGGCGCACCGACGGTGGCGGTGTAAGTGACGGTGCCGCCTTCAGCGACCGAGGTATCGGCGGTCAGTTTGACGGTCGAGGTGTCGATGGTATCGGTAACTGTCGTCACGGCTGGAGCGGTGTTCGGCACCAGATTTTCGAAGTTGCCACCGGTAGCGCTGGTGATCGTCGCTTGCACGGAACCGGCATCTTTGTAGACGTCATCGGACGGTGCAGCAACGGTCGTTGTGCCGGTGGTTTCGCCAGCCTTGATGGTGATCACGGCGCCGTTCGACAGCGTTACGGTCACTGGCGAACCAGCAGCATTGGTCAATGTCGCGGTGTAAGTGATCTGGCCACCTTCAGCCACCGAATTGCTGGCGCTAAGCGACAGATTTGTCGTGTCGGTAATGTCGGTGACAGAAGTCGAGACCGGAGTTTTGTCCGCCACCAGATCTTCGAAATTGCCGCCACTCACGCCAGTGATCGAATTGGTGATCGGAGCGTTGCCTGTCAGCGCATCGTTCGCGGCAACAGCGGTTGCAGTGCCAGTAGTCTGGCCGACGCCGATGGTAATGGTCTGGCCGTTGGCCAGAGTTACCACAACAGGCGAACCGGTTACCGGAGCGCCAACCGTGGCGGTGTAAGTCACGGTGCCGCCTTCAGCCACCGAAGTATCAGCCGTCAGTTTGACGGTCGAGGTATCGATGGTGTCGGTAACTTGCGTGACCGCTGGCGTCGTACTCGGCACCAGATTTTCGAAGTTGCCACCGGTGGCGCTGGTGATAGTTGCCTGCACGGAACCGGCATCTTTGTAGACGTCATCGGACGGTGCAGCAACGGTTGCGGTGCCGGTGGTTTCGCCAGCCTTGATGGTGATCACGGCGCCGTTCGACAGGGTTACGGTCACTGGCGAACCAGCAGCATTGGTCAATGTCGCGGTGTAAGTGATCTGGCCACCCTCAGCCACGGACTCCGTCGCAGTCAGCGATAGATTGGTGGTGTCGGCAATGTCGGTGACGGTGGTTGAAACTGGAGTTTTGTCCGCAACCAGATTTTCGTAGTTACCGCCGCTGACATTGGTGATCGCGTTGGTGATCGGAGCATTGCCAGCCAAGGCATCGTTCGCAGCAACAGCGGTTGCAGTGCCAGTAGTCTGGCCGACGCCGATGGTAATGGTCTGGCCGTTGGCCAGAGTTACCACAACAGGCGAACCGGTTACCGGAGCGCCAACGGTGGCGGTGTAAGTCACGGTACCGCCTTCAGCCACCGAAGTATCAGCGGTCAATTTGACGGTCGAGGTATCGATGGTGTCGGTGACATTGGTCACCGCAGGAACGCCGCTTGGCACCAGGTTTTCGAAGTTGCCGCCCGTAGCATCCTGGATCGTCACTTCGACTTTGCCGGCATCTTTATAGACGTCGTCTTTCGGTGCGTCGACGGTCACGGTGCCGGTAGTTTTACCCGCGTCGATGGTGATCGTGGCGCCGTTCGACAAAGTCACGGTCACCGGCGTGCCGGCCGGGTTGGTCAGCGTCGCGGTATAAGTGATCTGGCCGCCTTCGGCCACCGAGTCGGTCGCGCTAAGGTTCAGGTTGGTGGTGTCGTTGGTGTCCGTAACCGTGGTATCGGCGGACTTGCCGTCGACCTCCAGTTTTTCGTAGTTGCCGCCCGTGGCGCCATCGATGGTCACGCTCAGCGAACTGCCGCCTGCCAGCGGACTGTTCGGCGCGACGTAGTTGACGCTGCCGGTGGTTTCGCCCACGGCGATGGTGATGGTCTGGCCATTGGACAGGCTCACGACAACCGGCGAGCCGGTCACTGGTGCGCCCACGGTCGCCGTGTAGACCACGGTTTCGCCTTCAGCGACGTTCGCGGTGGCGCTCAGCGACACGGTGGATGTATCGATGGTGTCGTTAACCGTCGTCACCGCCGGCGTTTTGCTGGCAACCAGGTTTTCGAAGTTGCCGCCGGTCGTGCTCTGGATGGTTGCTTCAACGCTGCCCGCGTCTTTGTAGACGTCGTCTTTCGGCGCATCGACGGTCACGGTGCCGGAGGTTTTGCCGGCCTCGATAGTGATCGTCGCACCATTGCTCAAGATCACGGTGACCGGTGTGCCGGCGGCGTTGCTCAGCGTTGCGGTGTAGGTGATCTGGCCGCCTTCGTTCACCGCATCGGTCGCAGTGAGCGACAGGTTGGTGGTGTCGACGGTATCCGTCACGGTGGTGCTGACCGACGTCTTGTCGGCAACCAGATTTTCGAAGTTACCGCCGCTGACATTGGTAATCGAATTGGTCAGCGGCGCATGGCCGGCGAGGACGTCGTTCGGCGCGGTGGTGCTCACGCTGCCGCTGGTCTTGCCGACTTCGATGGTGATGTTCTGACCGTTGGCCAGGGTCACGACCACCGGCGAACCGGTGACCGGCGCGCCGACTGTGGCGGTGTAGGTGACAGTGCCACCTTCGGCAGCGGTCTCGGTGGCGGTCAGTTTGACCGTCGAGGTGTCGACGGTGTCGGTGACATCAGTGACCGCCGGCGTGCTGCTCGGCAGCAGATTTTCAAAGTTGCCGCCCGTGGCGTCCTTGATCGTGACTTCGACTTTGCCGGCATCTTTATAGACGTCATCGGCTGGAGCCGGAACGGTCACGGTGCCGGTGGTTTTGCCGGCTTCGATGGTAATGACCGCACCATTGCTCAGATTCACGGTGACTGGCGTACCGGCCGGATTGCTCAGCGTGGCGGTGTAAACGATTGAACCGCCCTCGGCCACGGAGCCAGTCGCGGACAACGACAGGTTGGTGGTGTCGGCAACGTCAGTTACCGAGGTCACTGCCGGAGTCTTGTCGGCGACGAGGTTTTCGTAATTGCCGCCGCTGGCGCCGTCGATTTTCACGCTCAGCGTGTTGCCGCCGGCCAGTGCATCGTTCGGTGCGGTGAAGTTGACGCTGGCGTTGCTGGCGCCGACCGGGATGGTAATGGTCTGGCCGTTGGACAAGGTCACGACTACTGGCGAGCCGGTGACCGGTGCGGTCACGGACGCGGTGTACACCACCACGCCGCCTTCGACGCTGCTGGCGCTGGCCGTCAACGAAACAGTGCTGTTGTCGATAGTGTCGGTGACGTTGGTCACGGCCGGGGTCTTGTCGACCACCAGATTTTCAAAGTTGCCGCCGCTGGTCTTGGTGATGCTTGCATTGACCTGACCGGCATCCTTGTACACGTCATCGCCCGGTGCGGCGACGGTCGCGGTGCCGCTGGTCGCGCCTTTGGCAATGTTGATCACCGCACCGTTGCTCAGGGTCACGGTCATTGCCGTGCCGGCCGGATTGGTCAGGGTCGCGGTGTAAACGATCGAGCCACCTTCGGCGACGCTGCCGGTGGCGTTCAGGCTGATATTGGTGGTGTCGACGCTGTCGGTGACTTTGGTCGCGACCGCAGAGCGATCGGCATCGACCTTCTCGAAATTGCCGCCGGTGTGGCTGGAGATCGCCGTCTGCACCTTGCCGCCATCGACGTACGGCGTGTTGGCCGGGGCGGGGAAGTTCACCGAACCGCTGGTAGCGCCGGCAGCGATGTTGATCACCGCGCCGTTGGCCAGGGTTACCGTCATGGCGGTGCCGGCCGGGTTGCTCAGGGTCGCGGTGTAGGTGATCTGGCCGCCTTCGCTGACGGTGTCGCTGGCGGTCAGGGTCAGGCTGGTCTTGTCGACGGTGTCGTTGACCGTGGTGCTGACCGGGGTCTTGCTGACGTCGAGTTTCTCGAAGTTGCCGCCGCTGGCGTCGGTCATGGTCACGGTGAGCTTGCTGACATCTTTGTAGACGTCATCGCTCGGCGCGGCGATGGTCACCGAACCGCTGGTCTTGCCCGCCTCGATGGTGATGGTCTGGCCGTTGCTCAGGTTGACGGTCACCGGCGTTTGCGCGGCGTTGGTCAGGGTCGCGGTGTAGGTGATCGAGGTGCCCTCGAGCACATAGCTTTCCGCACTGAGGGTCAGGTGCGTGGTATTGACCGTGTCGGCGACATTGGTCACCGCCGGCGTCGGGTTGGCCACCAGATTTTCGAAATTGCCACCGATGGCGTCCTTGATGGTCACTTCGACTTTGCCGGCGTCCTTGTAGACGTCATCGGCCGGCGCCGGAACGGTCACGGTGCCGGTGGTCTTGCCGGCGTCGATGGTGATCGTCGAACCGTTGCTCAGGGTCACCGTCACTGGCGTGCCGGCCGGGTTGCTCAGCGTCGCGGTGTAGACGATCTGCCCGCCTTCGTTGACGTTGCCGGTGGCGGTCAACGCAACAGTGGTGGTGTCGACGGTATCGGTCACGGTGGTGCTGACCGGGGTCTTGTCGGCAACCAGATTTTCGTAGTTGCCGCCGCTGACGTTGGTGATCGAGTTGGTCAGCGGTGCGTGACCGATCTGCACGTCATTCGATACGGGGGTGGTAACGCTGCCGGTGGTCTGGCCGACGGCGATGGTGATGTTCTGGCCGTTGGCCAACGTCACGACAACAGGCGAGCCGGTGACTGGCGCGCCGACGGTGGCGGTGTAGGTGACTGTGCCGCCTTCAGCCACCGAAGTATCGGCGGTCAATTTGACTGTCGAGGTATCGATGGTGTCAGTGACTTGAGTGACCGCCGGGGTGGTGCTCGAGACCAGGTTCTCGAAGTTGCCGCCGGTGGCGCTGGTGATGGTTGCCTGCACGGAGCCGGCGTCTTTGTAGACGTCATCGGCCGGTGCTGGAACGGTTGCGGTGCCAGTGGTTTCGCCAGCCTTGATGGTGATCACGGCGCCGTTCGACAAGGTCACGGTCACTGGCGAACCAGCGGCATTGGTCAAGGTCGCGGTGTATGTAATCTGGCCACCCTCAGCCACGGACTCCGTCGCAGTCAGCGATAGATTGGTGGTGTCGGCAATGTCGGTGACGGTGGTTGAAACTGGAGTTTTGTCCGCAACCAGATTTTCGTAGTTGCCGCCGCTGACGTTGGTGATCGCGTTGGTCAGAGGCGCATTGCCGGTCAGCGCATCGTTCGGTGCGGTGAAGGTCGCGGTGCCGGAAGTCTGGCCGACGGCGATGGTGATGTTCTGGCCGTTGGCCAACGTCACGACAACAGGCGAGCCGGTGACGGGCGCGCCGACGGTGGCGGTGTAGGTGACGGTGCCGCCTTCAGCCACCGAAGTATCGGCGGTCAGCTTGACCGTCGAAGTGTCGATGGTGTCGGTGACTGTCGTCACGGCTGGAGCAGTGCTTGGTACCAGGTTCTCGAAATTGCCACCGGTAGCGCTGGTGATCGTTGCCTGCACGGAGCCGGCATCTTTGTAGACGTCATCGGCAGGTGCGGCAACGGTCGCGGTGCCGGTGGTTTCGCCTGCTTTGATGGTAATCACAGCGCCGTTCGACAAGGTCACGGTCACTGGCGAGCCAGCTGCGTTTGTCAGCGTCGCGGTGTAAGTGATCTGGCCTCCTTCGGCCACGGAACCGCTGGCGCTGAGGCTCAGGCCGGTGTCATCGACCGAATCGGTGATGGTGGTCACGGCTGGCGTGGTGTTTGGCACCAGGTTTTCAAAGTTGCCGCCCGTTGCACCAGTGATGGTGGTGCTGACGGTGCTGCCATTGTTGTACACGTCATTCGCCGCAGTCGGCACGTTCACGGTGCCGACGGTTTCGCCCGCAGCAATGGTGATGGTCGAGCCATTCGACAGGGTGACGGTCACCGGCGTCTGCGCCGGGTTGGTCAGTGTCGCGGTGTAAGTGATCTGACCGCCTTCAACGATGTTGTTGGTTGCGGTCAGGGTCAGGCCGGTGTTGTCGATCGAATCGGTGATGGTGGTGACTGCTGGCGTGGTGTTTGGCACCAGGTTTTCGAAGTTGCCACCGGTCGCGCCAGTGATGGTGGTGCTGACGGTGCTGCCATTGTTGTAGACGTCATTCGCCGCAGTCGGCACGTTCACGGTGCCTACGGTTTCGCCGGCGGCAATGGTGATGGTCGAGCCGTTCGACAGGGTGACGGTCACCGGCGTCTGCGCCGGGTTGGTCAGGGTCGCGGTGTAAGTGATCTGGCCGCCTTCAACGATGTTGTTGGTTGCGGTCAGGGTCAGGCCGGTGTTATCGACCGAATCGGTGATCGTGGTAACGGCTGGCGTGGTGTTTGGCACCAGATTTTCGAAATTGCCACCGGTAGCGCCAGTGATCGTGGTGCTGACGGTGCTGCCATTGTTATAGACGTCGTTGGCTGCAGTCGGCACGTTGACGGTGCCGACGGTTTCGCCGGCCGCGATGGTAATGGTCGCACCGTTGGACAGAGTAACGGTTACCGGGGTTTGCGCCGGGTTGGTCAGGGTCGCGGTGTAAGTGATCTGGCCGCCTTCAACGATGTTGTTGGTCGCGGTCAGGCTCAGGCCGGTGTCATCGACCGAATCGGTGATCGTGGTAACGGCTGGCGTGGTGTTTGGCACCAGATTTTCGAAATTGCCACCGGTCGCGCCAGTGATGGTGGTGCTGACGGTGCTGCCATTGTTGTAGACGTCATTGGCCGCAGTCGGCACGTTCACGGTGCCGACGGTTTCGCCGGCGGCAATGGTGATGGTCGAGCCGTTCGACAGGGTGACGGTCACCGGCGTCTGCGCCGGGTTGGTCAGGGTCGCCGTGTAAGTGATCTGGCCGCCTTCAACGATGTTGTTGGTTGCGGTCAGGGTCAGGCCGGTGTTGTCGACCGAATCGGTGATCGTGGTAACGGCTGGCGTGGTGTTCGGCACCAGGTTTTCGAAATTGCCGCCGGTAGCGCCAGTGATGGTGGTGCTGACGGTGCTGCCATTGTTGTAGACGTCATTGGCCGCAGTCGGCACGTTCACGGTGCCTACGGTTTCGCCAGCGGCAATCGTGATGGTCGAGCCATTCGACAGGGTGACGGTCACCGGCGTCTGCGCCGGGTTGGTCAGTGTCGCGGTGTAAGTGATCTGACCGCCTTCAACGATGTTGTTGGTTGCGGTCAGGGTCAGGCCGGTGTTATCGACCGAATCGGTGATGGTGGTGACTGCTGGCGTGGTGTTTGGCACCAGGTTTTCGAAGTTGCCGCCCGTTGCACCAGTGATGGTGGTGCTGACGGTGCTGCCATTGTTGTACACGTCATTCACCGCAGTCGGCACGTTCACGGTGCCTACGGTTTCGCCAGCGGCAATGGTGATGGTCGAACCGTTCGACAGGGTGACGGTGACCGGGGTTTGCGCCGGGTTGGTCAGAGTCGCGGTGTAAGTGATCTGGCCGCCTTCAACGATGTTGTTGGTCGCAGTCAGGGTCAGGCCGGTGTTATCGACCGAGTCAGTGATCGTGGTAACGGCTGGCGTGGTGTTTGGCACCAGGTTTTCAAAGTTGCCACCGGTAGCGCCAGTGATGGTCGTGCTGACGGTGCTGCCATTGTTATAGACGTCATTCGCCGCAGTCGGCACGTTCACGGTGCCTACGGTTTCGCCAGCGGCAATGGTGATGGTCGAGCCATTCGACAGAGTGACGGTCACCGGCGTCTGCGCCGGGTTGGTCAGTGTCGCGGTGTAGGTGATCTGCCCGCCTTCAACGACGTTGTTGGTCGCGGTCAAGGTCAGGCCGGTGTTGTCGACCGAATCGGTAATGGTCGTCACCGCTGGCGTCGGATTTGGCACCAGGTTTTCAAAATTGCCACCGGTCGCACCGGTGATGGTGGTAGTGACGGTGCTGCCGTTGTTATAGACGTCGTTTGCCGGCGTCGGCACGTTGACGCTGCCGGTGGTCTGGCCGGCACCGATGGTGATGGTCGAGCCGTTCGACAGGGTGACGGTCACCGGCGTCTGCGCCGGATCGGTCAGCGTCGCGGTGTAGGTGATCTGTCCGCCTTCGGTAACGCTCGGGCCCGCCGTCAGAGTGACGGTGGTGGTGTCGATGGTATCGGTGACCTGAGTAGTGGCCGGAGTAGTCGGTGGTGTAATGGTGATGCCGTTGCCGCCGGTGGTACCGGTGACGGTCACGTCGATTTGCGTCGGGTCGTTGTACACCGTGTCGTTCGGCGCCAGCGGCACGTTGACGGTGCCGGTGGTGGAGCCGGCCGGAATGATGATCACCGAGCCGTTGGACAGGGTGATGGTCAGGTCGGTCAGCGGCGCCTGGGTCAGGGTCGCGGTGTACACCAGCACGCCGCCGGCTTCGGTAATGGTCGGCGTGGCGCTCAGGCTCAGGGTCGAGGCGCGCAAAGCATTGGTGGTGGTATCGGTGGTCAGGCCACCAGTGGTGTCCTGGGTGACTTGCCCGGCGGAGTTGATCCCGGCAGTCGGGAAACCAATGGTCGGATCGACACGGCCCGCGGTCGCGTCGAGCATGACAAAGCTGTGGCCGCCACCGGCGGCACCACCGGTACCCGCGGCGCTTGGGCCAGCAGCGGTGGATTCAAGGGCGGTAGTCGGGTCGACGCCGGCGGCGATGGCTTGCTGCAGTTCTTCAACCGACGGCGCAGCCTGCGCGGTGGCTTCTGCCAGGTCGGTGCTGGAATCGGGCGCACTGGCGCTCCACTGGGTATCGCGACCCAGATCGAGGGTGCGACCATCTGCCAGTTCCAGCGACACGGCACCGGACAGACCGGTGTCGATCTGATCACCTACATATAGGCGATCGCCTTCAACGAGTACGCGTCGCACGCCCTCTGGGGACACCACGAAAACCTGACCGACAATGCTTTTGACGATGGCAACAACACTGCTCATTGAAGACTCTCCGGGGTGTCGCGTTCAGTTGACTTCCATGGACCTGACGGGCGTCGGCGCCACTTCAGTCTGGACGTGTTTCTAGAAAAATGGATAACTTGTTGACGCTGTATTCTGTCAATTATTTGGCTATAAATTTTCGCGATTAACTTTATGCCAAACTATTGACCTTATGGGTGCCATCCTAAACAATCGCCCCACTAATGTCACATTGATATTTCCGCGGCGACCTGTCCTTCAGCCTGTCATCCAGTTCCTCTTTTGAACTTTCCGACATACGGTCTTTCGGGTTGCCATCATCCGACGCAGCGCCACGTTTTTGCTGTGATTCAAGACAAGAAGTTCTGGGAAATTCCAACCATGCGTTCGCTTTTGCTCCTTGCTGCACCCTTCGCTCTCGCCGCTTCATTCGTACAAGCACAATCCTTACCAGAAGCCATGCAACAGGCACTGGATGTCCATCCGGAGATCCAGGCGGGGGTTAACAGTCGATTGGCGGCGGATTATCAGTTGAAGGCGGCGAAGGGCGGCTACCTGCCCAAGGTCGATCTGCTGGGCGGGTATGGTCGCGAGGGCACTGACAGCGTGACCACTCGCGCCAACGGCGGCGGCAACCACTGGGAGACCTTGAATCGCAGCGAGTCAAGTTTACGTCTCTCGCAAATGGTTTTTGACGGTTTTGCGACCTCCAATGAGGTTGCGCGTCAACAAGCCAACGTCAGCTCGCGTGCCTACTCGCTGCTCGGCACTTCCGAGCGCACCGCGCTGACCGTTGCCCAGGTTTATCTGGATGTGCTGACCCGCCGCGAATTCGTGCGTCTGGCCGAGGAAAACCTCAAGAGCCACCAGCGCATTTACGACCAGATCCAGTTGCGCACCCAGCGTGGCGTGGGCAGCGGCGCTGACCTCGATCAGGCCGAAGCGCGGATGGCCCAGGCCCGCAACAACCTGATCACCGAACAGACCAACCTCGCCGACGCGGAAACCAATTTCCTCAGCGCCGTCGGCCAGATGCCCGATCAACTGGAGCGCCCGGCGCCGTTCATGGCATTGATGCCGGCCAACCTCAACGAGGCCCGCGCGCAGATGCTGGAAAACAGCCCGATCCTGCGTTCGGCCGAGTCGGATATCGCCGCTGCCGAGAAGCAGTACGCCACCGCCAAGTCGACCTTCTACCCACGTTTCGATGCCGAGCTGGGCCGCACCGCCGACAACGACCTCGACGGCCAGAACGGCCACAACAATGAATGGCAGGCGATGCTGCGCATGCGCTTCAACCTGTATTCCGGTGGCAGCAACAAGGCTGATCTGGAATCCAAGTCGTACCTCGCCAACCAGGCGCTGGACATCCGCAACAACGCCCTGCGCCAGTTGAACGAAGAGCTCGGCCTGGCCTGGAACGCCCTCAACAACGCCAACGCCCAGGTGCCGATCGCCCAGCAATACGTCGACCACAGCACCTCGGTGCGCACGGCTTACCAGCGCCAGTTCAGCCTCGGCGAACGCACCCTGCTGGATCTGCTCGACAGCGAAAACGAGCTGTTCACCGCGTCGCGGCGTCTGGCGGAAATCAAGAACATTCAGTTATTTACTCAGTACCGAATCAAGGCGACCATGGGCGAATTGCTCAGAAGTCAGGGCGTGGTTGCGCCGTTGGCATCCGTTGTGCAGAACGATGTCAAGCCCAAGGTCCAGCTGCCTGGGATGAATTGAGTTATCCCTTTCAACTGTCGAAGAGTGTCGAGCGTGGAATCAGAAGTCAGTCGAGTTCATCTCAGCCATGATCCACGCGCGTTGCATGACGATCCGTTACTGGACGGTCTGCTCGCCCTTTGCATGCTGCACCAGAAGCCGGCCAGCGCAGCGATGCTGACCACCGGCCTGCCGCTGCCCAAACAGCGTCTGAGTGTCGAGCTGCTGCCGCGCGCGGCGGCTCGCGCCGGCCTGCAAGGGCGGGTGCTGCAGCGCAAACTGGAAGAAATTCCGGCAATCGCCATGCCGGCCTTGCTGCTGCTCAAGGATGGTCGCAGTGCCGTTTTGCTCGGCTGGCAGGGTGACAGTGATGCGCGAGTGCTGCTCAGCGAAAGCGATGGCGGCGAGTCGACCGTCAGCCGCGAGCTGCTCGCCGACGACTACATCGGCAAAGTCTTCTTCGCTCAGCCGCAACACAAATTCGACGTCAACCACGGCACGCTGATCCCGCGTGCGCGCTCGTGGTTTCGCGACACCCTCAAGCGCTCGCGCTGGCTCTACGCCGATGCGATCGCCGCGAGTTTCCTGATCAACATCATCGCCATGGCCGCGCCGCTGTTCGTGATGAACGTGTATGACCGCGTGGTGCCGAACCAGGCCGAAGCGACCCTGTGGGTGCTGGCGCTGGGCATTACCGGCGCGTACATCTTCGATCTGATCCTGAAAAGCCTGCGCAGTCTGTGCCTGGACCTGGCCGGGAAGAAAACCGACCTGATCATCTCGGCGACGCTGTTCGAACGCATCGTCGGCATGGCGATGAAGTACCGTCCGGCGCGGGTCGGCAGCTTTGCGCAGAACATCCATGAATTTCAGAGCCTGCGCGACTTCCTCGCCTCGCTGACCCTGACCAGCCTGATTGATCTGCCATTCACCATCCTGATCTTCATCGTGATCGCCATTCTCGGCGGGCATCTGGTGTGGATCCCGGTGCTGGCCTTCCCGATCGCCTTGCTGATTGGCTACGCGTTGCAGAAGCCACTGGTCGCGACCATGGAGCGCACCATGGCCCTCGGTGCCGAGCGCCAGTCGAGCCTGATCGAAACTCTCGCCGGCCTCGACGCGGTCAAGGTCAACAACGCCGAAAGCGAGCGTCAGTATCAGTGGGAGCAGACCATCGGCACCCTCAGCCGCCTCGAGCTGCGGGTGAAAATGCTTTCCGGTCTGGCGATGAACATCACCCTGCTGATCCAGCAACTGGCCGGGGTGATCATGATCGTCTTCGGCGTCTACCAGATCATCGCCGGCAACCTGAGCATGGGCGGGCTGATCGCCTGCTACATGCTCAGCGGTCGTGCGCTCAGCCCGCTGGCCTCACTGTCCGGTCTGCTCACGCGCTACCAACAGGCGCGGGTGACCATGACTTCGGTCGACCAGATGATGGAGCTGCCGCAGGAACGCAATTTCGAAGAACGGCCGCTGAGTCGCAAGGTGCTGCAAGGCGCCATCGAGTGCCGCCAGCTGAGCTTTACCTACCCGGAACAACAGAACCCGGCGCTGAAAAACATCAATCTGGTGATTCGTCCGGGCGAGAAGATCGGCATTATCGGCCGCAGCGGCTCGGGCAAGAGCTCGCTGGCGAAACTGCTGGTCGGCCTCTATCAACCGGACGACGGCGCGCTGCTGGTCGATGGCGTGGACATCCGCCAGATCGACGTCAGCGAACTGCGCTACAACATCGGCTACGTCCCGCAAGACATCCAACTGCTGGCCGGCACCTTGCGCGACAATCTGGTGTCCGGCGCGCGTTATGTCGAAGACGAACTGGTACTGCAAGCTGCCGAACTGGCTGGGGTTCACGAATTCGCCCGCCTGCACCCGCAGGGTTATGAGCTGCAAGTCGGCGAGCGCGGGCAGAACCTCTCCGGTGGCCAGCGGCAGAACGTTGCCCTGGCCCGGGCGCTGTTGCTCAATCCGCCGATTCTGCTGATGGACGAGCCAACCAGCGCCATGGACAACACCGGCGAAGAACGCCTCAAGCAACGCCTCGCGGCGGTGATCGAAAACAAGACTGTGGTGCTGGTGACGCACCGGGCTTCGCTGTTGTCGCTGGTCGATCGCCTGCTGGTGGTCGATCGCGGGCAGATTCTCGCCGACGGCCCGAAAGCCGCGGTGATGGAAGCGTTGAAAAAGGGGCAGATCAGTGTTGCTTAAGTCCGGTGTCAAGGAATCGATCCGTCGCTACTTCAAGGGTTCTGCTTCGCTGCAGGGCCAGCCGCTGCCGGAGGTCAACAAGGCGCTGATCGAAGACGCCCCGCGCGTCGTGCGCCTGACCATCTGGGCGATCATCGGCTTCTTCGTGTTCCTCATGCTCTGGGCCAACTTCGCGGTGATCGACGAAGTGACCAAAGGCGACGGCAAAGCAATTCCGTCGTCGAAGATCCAGAAAATCCAGAACCTCGAGGGCGGCATCGTCTCGGAGCTGTTCGTCAAGGAAGGACAGATCGTCGAGGCCGGCGCGCCGCTGATTCGTCTCGACGACACGCGTTTTGCCTCCAACGTCGGCGAAACCGAAGCCGATCGCCTGTCGATGCTGCTGCGTGTAGAACGCTTGAGCGCGGAAGTCGATGATCGTCCGCTGAATTTCCCCGAGGACGTGCTCAAAGCGGTACCGGGCCAGGCTAAAAGCGAAGAGTCGCTGTACATCAGCCGCCGTCAGCAGTTGCACGACGAGATCGGCGGCCTGCAGGAGCAGTTGATTCAGCGCCAGCAAGAGCTGCGCGAGTTCAGCTCCAAGCAGGCGCAGTATCGCCAGCAACTGGGCCTGCAGCGTCAGGAAATCAACATGTCCGAGCCGCTGGTGGCTCAGGGCGCGGTGTCGCCGGTGGAAGTGCTGCGGCTCAAGCGTGCCGAGGTCGAAACCCGTGGTCAGCTCGACGCGACCACCCTGGCCATTCCGCGTGCCGAATCGGCGATCAAGGAAGTACAACGCAAGATCGACGAGACCCGTGGCAAATTCCGCAGCGAAGCGCTGACCCAGCTCAACGAAGCGCGCACCGACCTGAACAAGGCCCAGGCCACCGGCAAGGCCCTGGAGGACCGCGTCAGCCGTACGCTGGTTACCTCACCTGTGCGCGGCATCGTCAACAAGTTGCTGGTCAACACCATCGGCGGCGTCATCCAGCCAGGCAGCGACATGGTCGAAATCGTGCCGCTGGATGACACCCTGCTGGTCGAAGCGAAAATTCGTCCGCAGGACATCGCTTTTCTGCATCCGGGTCAGGAAGCGATCGTCAAATTCACTGCCTACGACTACACCATTTATGGCGGGCTCAAGGCGCAGCTCGAGCAGATCGGCGCCGACACGATCACCGATGAAGACAAGAAAACCACCTACTACATGATCAAGGTGCGCACCGAGCGCAGCCATCTGGGCACCGATGAAAAGCCGCTGCTGATCATTCCGGGGATGGTCGCTTCGGTGGACATCATCACGGGCAAGAAGTCGGTGCTGAGCTACCTGCTCAAACCGATCATTCGCGCGCGGGCTGAGGCGTTGCACGAACGCTAGATCAGCGGTGCGGTTGATGGACTCTTCGCGAGCAGGCTCGCTCCCACAGGTGATCTCCAATGAGCACAGATAATGTGTCTGGCGAATCTCCCTGTGGGAGCGAGCCTGCTCGCGAAGGCGTCTGCCGGAGCGCTACATATCCGTCGGTAAGTGACACAAATGGTCACTCGCCCCCCTTACCAACCGCCATATCGTTATTCACTAACGGTATTTAAGTTCCAATTTTTATACCTATAAAGTCATCCCCCTGCGTACCTGCCGACCAATCGGCGCGCCGCACGACCTGAACCGACACGCAATCGAGCGTGAGTGTCTGATCGACGAGCGCGCCTATGAGCGCGCCGTGCGTGGGAGATGGAAAGATGTCCGCAGCTACCGCCACCCCGAGCGCCGCAACCGCCGCGCCACAAACCTTCGAAATTCGCCCGTTCAGCGGCGCTGTCGGCGCCGAAATCGTTGGCCTCGACCTGAGCCGACCGGTCAATGACCAGGATTTCGCGCGCATTCATCGCGCGCACCTCGATCACCATGTCGTGGTGTTCCGCGACCAACGGATCACCCCGCAACAGCAGATCGATTTCAGCCGCCGCTTCGGTGTGCTGCAGATCCACGTGCTCAAGCAGTTCCTGCTGGCCAATCACCCGGAAATCCTCATCGTTTCCAACATCATCGAAAACGGCCAGAACATCGGCCTCGGTGACGCCGGCAAATTCTGGCATTCCGATCTTTCCTATAAAGAACTGCCGAGCCTCGGTTCGATGCTTCATGCCCAGGAGTTGCCAGAGGAGGGCGGTGACACGCTGTTCGCCGACATGCACAAAGCCTGGGACAACCTGCCCGCCGCGTTGCGTAACGCTGTCGAAGGCCGCTTCGCTGCGCACTCGTATACCGCGCGCTACAGCGAAACCAGGTTCGAGGGCAACTGGCGCCCGACCCTGACCCCGGAACAACTGGCGCAAGTCGCCGAAGTCGTGCATCCGGTGGTGCGCACGCACCCGGAAAATGGGCGTAAGGCGCTGTTCGTCAGCGAAGGCTTCACCACGCGCATCGTCGGCTTGCCGGAAGACGAAAGTCAGCAACTGCTGAGTGAGCTCTACACCCACAGCGTGCTGCCGCAAAACATCTACCGCCATCAGTGGCAACCGCATGACCTGGTGTTCTGGGACAACCGCTCGCTGATCCACCTCGCTGCCGGCTGCCCCGCGCACCTGCGCCGCAAGTTGTATCGCACGACCATCCAGGGCGATGCGCCTTTCTGATCCGCGGAGATTGATCAAACCATGAACGCTCCCTTGCCAGGCCACGCGGCCAGCAACCCGATCGCCCGCAGCGACGCGCTGCTGGCGGTCGATCACGTCAGCCTCGAATACCGCACGCCGCAACGCGTGGTGCGCGCCACCCATCAGGTCAGTTTCGAAATCGACCCTGCCGACCGTTACGTGCTGCTCGGCCCGTCCGGTTGCGGCAAGTCGACCTTGCTCAAGGCTGTCGCCGGTTTCATTCAGCCGTCCGAAGGCGAGATCCGTTTGCAAGGCCAGCGCGTCGATGCGCCGGGGCCGGACCGGATTGTGGTGTTTCAGGAATTCGACCAACTGCCGCCGTGGAAAACCGTCAAACAGAACGTGATGTTTCCGCTGCTGGCCTCGCGCACGCTGAACAAAAAACACGCCGAAGAACGCGCGCTGCACTATCTGGAGAAGGTTGGACTGGCGGCGTTCGCCGATGCCTACCCGCACACCTTGTCCGGCGGCATGAAAGCGCGGGTCGCGATTGCCCGGGCACTGGCGATGCAGCCGAAAATCCTTCTGATGGACGAGCCGTTCGCCGCGCTGGACGCGCTGACCCGACGCAAGATGCAGGAGGAACTGCTGCTGCTCTGGGAGGAGGTGCGGTTCACCTTGCTATTCGTCACCCACTCGATCGAGGAGGCGCTGGTGGTCGGCAATCGCATTCTGTTGCTGTCACCCCATCCGGGGCGCGTGCGCGCTGAAGTGCACAGTCATCAATACGATCTGCACAGCCTTGGCGGTGTAGCGTTTCAAGAGTCGGCGCGGCGCATTCACCGGCTGCTGTTCGATGAAGGCCAGTCGCCCGACACCGAACGTGATCACCACTTCAACGACATTCGCATCGCCTATTGAGCGGCCAGGAGGATTACCCGATGAGCCATTCATCATTCGTGCGTGAAGAATTCGAAATCGAGCTCGAGCCGCTGACGGCGGTGCCGGTCGAGCGTGAACTGGCGCTGGGTACGCGGCTGTGGCAGCAGGGCTGGCTGCGCAAGGGTTTGATCCTGATCGTTCTGGCGATCATCTGGGAAGTGGTCGCGCGGATTCAGAACAACGACCTGATGCTGCCGAGTTTCCTGCAGACCAGCCATGCGCTGTTCGACGGCTTGCTCAGCGGAGAACTGTTGGCCAAGGTATGGATTTCCCTGGTGGTGCTGATCAAGGGTTACCTGATCGGTATCGTCCTCGCCTTCGCCCTGACCACGCTCGCGGTGTCGACGCAGTTGGGCCGCGATCTGCTGAGCACAATGACTTCCATGCTCAATCCACTGCCCGCGATTGCTCTATTGCCGCTGGCGCTGCTGTGGTTTGGCCTGGGGCAGAACAGCCTGATTTTCGTGCTGGTGCATTCGGTGCTGTGGGCGCTGGCGCTGAACACCTATGCCGGATTCATGGGCGTCTCCGAGACGCTGCGCATGGCCGGGCGCAATTACGGTTTAAAGGGCTTGCGCCTGGTGCGGTTCATCCTGATTCCGGCGGCGCTGCCGTCGATTCTGGCCGGGCTGAAAATCGGCTGGGCGTTTGCCTGGCGCACCTTGATCGCGGCAGAACTGGTGTTCGGTGCCACCAGCGGCAAGGGCGGGCTCGGCTGGTACATCTTCCAGAACCGCAACGAGCTGTACACCGACAAGGTGTTCGCCGGGTTGGCCGTGGTGATCCTGATTGGCTTGCTGGTGGAGAACCTGGTGTTTGATTCGCTGGAGCGAGTGACCGTCAAGCGGTGGGGTATGCAGCGCTGAAATCTGGGATAGCAGGGCCGGCCCTTTCGCGAGCAGGCTCGCTCCCACAGGGAAACGCATTCCAAAGGTGGGAGCGAGCCTGCTCGCGAAGGCGTCAGTCTTGCCACCGCCGAACATTAAGGATGTTTGCTAGCATTGCGCCTAGATCAATCCTGATCAGCCAAGAGTGCTCAGCATGCAACTCCCGGACATGAACCTGCTGGTCGCCCTCGACGCCTTGCTCGATGAGGGCAGTGTGGTCGGCGCGGCGCGGCGGATGAATCTCAGCCCGGCGGCGATGAGCCGCACGTTGACGCGGATCCGCGAGGCAATCGGCGATCCGATTCTGGTCCGCGCCGGTCGGGGTCTGGTGCCGACACCCAAGGCTCTTGAGCTGCGCGAGCAGGTGCGCGACGTGGTCGAGCAGGCCGCGCTGCTGTTCCGGTCTGCCGACAGCGTCGAGTTGGGCACCCTGCGCCGACGCTTCAGCATTCGCGCCAATGACTTTTTCGTCGGCGTCTACGGCGGCAAGCTTTTCGACACCCTCGACAAACTCGCCCCGCACTGCGAACTGCGCTTCGTCCCGGAAGGCGACGGCGACGACGAGGCGCTGCGCGAAGGGCGCATCGACCTGAGCGTCAGCAACACCCGGCCGGTCACGCCGGAAGTAAAAGTGCAGAACCTGTTCTCGACGCATTTTGTCGGTCTGGTGCGCGAGGACCATCCACTGCTCGATGGCGAAATCAACGCTGAGCGCTACGCCGGGTTTTCCCATATCAGCATGTCGCGCCGGGGCATCGCCCGCGGTCCGATCGATACGGCGCTGAATGCGCTGGGCCTGGAGCGGCGGGTGGCGGTGATCGCACCGAGCTTTCATGCGGCGATGTTCGCCCTGCCGGACTCCGACCTGATTTTGCCGGTGCCCAAGGAAGCCCTGCTGAGTGTCCGGCGCCTGGGTTTGAAACTGCGCTCGTTCAACCTGCCGATCCCCTTGCCGATGCTGATGCTGACCCAAGCCTGGCACCCGCGCTTCGACAAGGACCCCGCGCACCGCTGGCTGCGCGAAACCCTGAAAACCTGCTGCGATGAGACGTGGTTGGCGGCACAGCCTTAAATCATCGAACTCCCTCAATTCCCTGTGGGAGCGAGCCTGCTCGCGAAAGCGCCGGGTCAGCCACCTCCGTGGTCACTGTTCCACCGCTTTCGCGAGCAGGCTCGCTCCCACGCAAGGATTTATCGTTGTGTCTGATGCACTTATAACCTGCCAATAAGTCAATTTTCGGCATTGCCAAGCCCCACTAAAATGCTCCGGTATTTTTCTCTCCGGAGTGTGTATTCATGACATCCCTGACGGCTGCTGCACCTATTGCTGCGGCCAATCCGGCGACGGCGGCCGCGCCACCGGTGTTCGGGACGCGGATCATCATTGGCCTGGTCGGCGTACTGCTGGCGGTGCTGGTGTCGGGCCTCAACGAGATGGTGACCAAGGTCGCCCTCGCCGATATTCGCGGCGCGCTGCATATCGGTTATGACGAAGGCACCTGGCTGGTCGCCAGTTACACCGCCACCTCGGTTGCGGCCATGGCGTTCGCGCCGTGGTGTTCGGTGACCTTCTCGCTACGGCGATTCACCTTGTGCGCGATCAGCCTGTTCACCTTGCTCGGTGTGCTGTGCCCGTTCGCGCCGAACTACGAAAGCCTGCTGCTGATGCGCACTGTGCAGGGCCTGGCGGGCGGCGCTTTGCCGCCGATGTTGATGACCGTCGCCCTGCGTTTCCTGCCAGCGAACATCAAGCTGTACGGGCTGGCCGGTTATGCGCTCACCGCGACCTTCGGTCCGGGATTGGGCACGCCATTGGCCGGTTTGTGGACCGAGTACGTCGGTTGGCAATGGACGTTCTGGCAAATCGTCGTGCCGTGCCTGATCGCCATGGCGGCGGTGGCCTACGGCATTCCGCAGGATCCGCTGCGTCTGGAACGCCTGAAAGCGTTCAACTGGAAAGGCTTGCTGCTGGGGTTTCCGGCGATCTGCATGCTGGTCATCGGCCTGCTGCAAGGCAATCGCCTGGACTGGTTCGAATCGAATCTGATCTGCGCCTTGCTCGGCGCCGGTTCGCTGTTGCTGGTGGCGTTTCTGATCAACGAGTGGTCGCAGCCGATTCCGTTTTTCAAATTGCAGATGCTCGGCATTCGCAATCTGTCGTTCGCCTTGATGACGCTGGCCGGCGTATTGGTCGTGTTGCTTGCTGTGGTGCTGATCCCGTCGAGTTATCTGGCCCAGGTGCAAGGTTATCGCCCGGTGCAGACCGCGCCGATCATGCTGATCGCCGCCTTGCCGCAGTTGCTCGCGCTGCCGCTGGTGGCGGCGCTGTGCAACCTGCGCTGGGTCGATTGCCGCTGGGTGCTCGGCATCGGCCTGAGCCTGCTGGCGCTGTCGTGCCTGGGCGGGTCGCACCTGACCTCGGCGTGGATTCGCGATGATTTCTACGTGTTGCAGTGGTTGCAGATTTTCGGCCAGCCGATGGCGGTGCTGCCGTTGCTGATGCTGTCCACCGGCAGCATCACTCCGCTGGATGGACCGTTCGCCTCGGCGTGGTTCAACACCGTCAAAGGGCTGTCGGCGGTGATCGCCACCGGGGTGATCGAGGCGCTGACCACTTCGCGCCTGCATTTTCATTCGAGCATGTTGGTCGACAGTCTCGGCAATTCGCCGCTGGCCGATCGCAGCGACCCGGGGCTCGCCCATCGCCTGCACGAACAGGCCGTGGTGCTGACCTCGTCGGATCTTTACATCTGCATGGCCGGCGTCGCGCTGGCGCTGATTCTGCTGATTTTCTGGCTGCCGACGCGGATCTATCCGCCGCGCGCGCCGACTTGATTGCTGCACGGAAACAGAAGGTTTTTATGACGACTCAAGCAAAGCAAAAACTTGCGGTGGCCGTTGCCGCTGCGCTGGCCGTCGGCGTGCTGGTGTACCTGGCGCTGCCTGGCCTGTTTGGTAAGCGCACCGAGCAAACCACCAACGATGCCTTTGTCTCGGCGGACTACACGCTGGTGGTGCCGCGCGTCGCCGGGTTCATCAAGCAAGTGCTGGTCGAGGACAACCAGCAAGTGAAGGCCGGGCAACTGCTGGCGCTGATCGATGACCGTGATTTGCGTGCCGCGGCTGAAGCGGCGGATGCGCAAACCCTGGTCGCCCGTGCGCAACTGCAAAATGCCCAGGCGACTCTGGAGCGCCAGACCTCACTGATTGCCCAGGCCCAAGCCTCCGTGGTGTCGGCCAAGGCTGAGATGGCCTTCGCCCAGCAGGAACTGAACCGCTACAACCACCTCGCCGGTGTCGGTGCCGGCACGGTGCAGAACGCGCAACAGGCGCGCACACGGATCGATCAGGCCTCGGCGCGGCTCGACACGGCGACGGCGAAACTGGCTGCCGAGCGCAAGCAAGTGGAAATCCTCACGGCCCAGCGTGACGCCGCCGAAGGCAGCCTTAAACACGCGCAAGCAGCGCTGGAAATCGCCAGTTTCAACCTCTCCTATACGCGCATCACCGCGCCGCAGGACGGCATGGTCGGCGAGCGCGCGGTGCGTGTCGGTGCCTACGTGACGCCGGGTAGCAAGCTGTTGGCGGTGGTGCCGTTGCAGCAGGCCTACGTGGTGGCGAATTTTCAGGAAACCCAACTGACCGACGTGCAGCCGGGGCAGGACGTACAGGTGCGCGTTGACAGTCTGGGCGGTGAGGCGTTGAGCGGTCGCGTCGAAAGTATTGCGCCAGCGACCGGCGTGACGTTTGCCGCAGTGAAACCGGACAACGCCACCGGTAACTTCACCAAAGTCGTGCAGCGGATTCCGGTGAAGATCGTGCTGGAGCCGGGCCAGCCATTGGCCGAACGGTTAAGGGTGGGGATGTCGGTGGAGGCGAGCATTCATACCGCGGATGTGAAGGTGGACCGCGAGGTGGTACAACGATGACCGGTGTTGAATCGACTGGCCTCATCGCTGGCAAGCCAGCTCCCACAGGGTCCATGGGCAGCCCTGAAAAATCTGGAAACCCCGCACAATCCCTGTGGGAGCTGGCTTGCCAGCGATGGGGCCAGTGGCAGCCAATCACTTCAAGTGCCTTGCTCACCCTGTGCCTCAGCGCCTGCACCGTCGGCCCGGACTTCCAGAAACCCGAAGCCACGCAAATCACCGACTGGGCCAAACCCGCCAAATCCGCCCCCAGCCAGGCCGTCAGCGAACCGCTCAACGAGCGCTGGTGGGAGGTCTTCAACGATCCGCAACTCTCGGCACTCACCCAGCGTGCCGTGCGCAGCAACCTTGATCTGCAACTGGCGAGCAGTCGCCTGCAGCAAAGCCGCGCCGCGCGTCAGGTGATCACCGCCGAGCGCTATCCGAACACCGCTGCCAGCAGCAGCTATGGACGCAAGCGCAACAGTGGCGAAGGCCTCAACGATCCTTCCGGGCATGACGGTGATTCGGCTTTCAATCTGTGGGACGCCGGTTTCTCCGCCTCCTGGGAGCTGGACTTCTGGGGCCGCGTGCGCCGCGAAACCGAAGCCGCCGATGCCAATCTGCAAGTCGCCGAAAACGACCGCCGTGGCGTCTTGCTGACCGTGCTCGCCGATACCGCGCAAAACTACATCCAGTTGCGCGGCGTGCAAAACACCCGCGCCGTCACCGAACAGAACCTCGACGTCGCCCGCCATAGCCTCAAGCTTTCGCAGCTGCGTCTGGCCGACGGTGTGGCGACCGATCTGGACGTCGCCGAAGCCGCCGCGCAAGTCGCCGCCATCGAGGCGCGCCTGCCGGCGCTGGAGCAGCGCCAGGCGCAACTGATCAACGCCATCAGCCTGTTGATGGGCGAACCGCCGCAGGCCTTGGCCAAAGAGCTATCCACCGACGCAGCGGTGCCGCAGTCGCCGCAGCAAGTGGCGATCGGCCTGCCGTCGCAACTGGCTGAACGACGTCCCGATATCCGTCAGGCCGAAGCACGCTTGCACGCGGCCACCGCCACTATCGGCGTGGCCAAGGGTGATTTCTATCCGCGCATTACCTTGTCCGGCAACCTTGGCACGCAAGCCATGCAACTCAGCGATTTCGGTTCATGGGGCGCGCGCGCGTTCGGCATTGGCCCGCAATTCAGCCTGCCGCTGTTCGACGGCGGGCGCCTGCGCGGCATGCTGCAACTGCGCGAAGCGCAACAGCAAGAAGCGGCCATCGCCTATCAGCAAACCGTGCTGCGCGCCTGGCATGAAATCGACGATCAGCTCAGCGCTTACAACGCCAGCCAGCGCCGCCGCGACAGCCTCGCCGAAGCTGTGCGCCAGAACCAGATCGCCCTGCGCACCGCGCAGCAACAATACGTCGAAGGCGTGTCCGATTTCGTCAACGTCCTCACCGTGCAGAGCGCTTTGCTGGCGACCCAGGAACAGTGGGTAGAAAGCTCCACCGGCGTTTCGCTGGCGGTGGTCGGCTTGTACAAGGCACTGGGTGGCGGATGGCAATCGGTGTATCCGGCGCAGCCGATGGCTGCGGCCACGCCGGACGTCGCGACGCCCTGAACCAACAGCGCCAGCTATGCTCAACTCCACTGGATCAAGCGGTTCAACGCCGCGCCTGAATGCCAGAGGAGTTGCAGCATGGAAAATCCACAACACAGCCTCCCGGCCCTGTTCAAACAGCTCGGTCTGGCTGACGACCCGATCAGCATCGACCAATTCATTGCCAGCCATTCTCCACTCAAGCCGGATTTGCATTTGGCAGATGCGTTTTTCTGGTCGAAAAGCCAGGCGCAGTTCTTGCGCGACGAGATTCTGGAGGACGCGGATTGGGCGGAGGTGGTGGATCAGTTGGATGTGATGTTGCGTAAGGGGCGAGTGAGATGACTAGAGTGATCCTTTGCGACCTCTGTCACCGCAACAATTGATAAGCTTCGATATCGACCGAAATTTCGATCGCATTCAAGGCCCTCACCATGCAAGACGTTCTGGCCGATATGGCTGTCAGTATTTCTGAATTGAAGAAAAATCCTTCTGCCGTGCTAAAAGGCGCGAAAGGCGGTGTTGTGGCAATACTCAATCACCACCGGGTCGTGGGCTACATGGTGCCTGCTGACGTGTATGGAGCGTTGGTCGAGCGGCTTGATGATCTTGAGCTTATGCAAATTATGAGTTCCCGAGCTCACGAAACACCCATTTCGTTACGTCTGGATGATTTGTAGGTTTAAGTTTCTGTCGTCGGGGAACCACGAGTGGAGCAAGCTGCGTCATTCGTAGCGGGAGCAATCACGCAAGGGGTGCAGCGTGTAAAAAAAAATGTAGGAAAGGGCTGAAATGTAAAAAAAACATGGTTGCTGTAAAAAAATCTGGGCTTTAATCGTCGCTGTAGATTTTTTGTGGAAGATGACGATGCCAACTGTTGGATACGCCTACCTGCGTGACGCGCTGAAGCTCAAGGCATTCACTCCAAAGCGCATCGCTATGATCAAACCGGTCACCAGAATTACCTTGATCGGTGATTGTCTTGCTGTTCCAGCCGCCGTTGCGCCTGCACAGGGATCAACGCTAGAGCACATTCTGTTTGCGCTAAAGCATGAAGGAATAAACCTGTGCATTCTTGCCCAGGCGCTGGAATTTGTTGAAGCGAGCGATTTATCAAGCGAGCTGGGCAGATCCCCTAACGGCGTATTTATCCGTAAGACCTGTTTTCTATGGGAAAGCTTTACCGGCAAACAGCTGGACTACTCCGTCCCGGTTCGAGGCAGCGTCGTCGCCTTGTTCGATCCCAAGCGATACGTCACCGGGCCAGCGGTTCGGAATAGTCGCTGGCGAGTCGATTTCAATGGTTTGGGGTCATTGCATTACTGCGCCACCGTTGAACGAACGGTGAGGCTACAGGAGCTGATCGATCTGGACATCGTTGGGCGAGCCCAGGTTTTCATGGCGACGTTGCCGCCGGAGATGATGGATCGGGCAATCAATTGGGCCTATCTGCATGAGACTCGCGATTCCTTCGCTATCGAGAAAGAAGAGCCCAGCGAAGAAAAATCGCGGCGATTTGTTCGACTTTTGCGCCAAGCTCACGAGCGTACAGAACTGAGCGAGGACTATCTGGTCGAGTTGCAAAACAGCACGGTCTCGAATCCCTTCGATAAAGCAGTGCTCTTCCGTCATCAACAGAACCATTTACACAACGGCTTGAGAGGCGCCGCGGGCGTCAGTTATGTGCCGCCAGCTGCGCAATTGTGTCGTGAGTTGATGGAGGAGTTGATGACGTTCGCCAATCACTCAGCGAAGCAGGTGGAGCCGCTGATAGCGGCAGCGGTTGTGGCTTTCGGTTTTGTTTTTCTTCACCCATTCATGGATGGCAACGGGCGACTCTCACGCTTCCTCATTCACCAGATCCTCTGCCAGTCCGGTGCTCTGCGAAATGGCTTTTTGTTACCCGTTTCCGTGGCGATGAAGCATGAGGAATCCAACTATCTGCAAACGCTGAAAGCGTTCTCGAAACCAGCGAGAGAGTTTTGGAGTGTCACTTGGCTGGACTCCGACCAGATGACATTCGATTTCATCGGTCACGACGCTATCTACCGATTCTGGGATGCTACTCATTGCGCAGAATTTACTTTGCAGATGGCCTTGCGAGCGCTTGAGGTTGAGCTACGAGAAGAGACTGAATTTCTTGAAAAATACGATTTCGTCATCAAAGCGGTAAATGATCGTTTCGATGTTCGAGGAAGCGATCTTTCGAGGTTGGTGATGATGTGCCTGGACAACGCTGGGAAAGTTTCAAAACATCGCCGAAAGCAATTTCAGTACAGCGTGCCGGAGGAGGTGTTCGACTTTATCGAGGAAATGTCCTCAGCCTATGGAGGCTAAAGCTTCAGTTAAGTGCGAGCACTGGTGCCAGGCCCTGGACTGTTGAAGGCGTTCAATCAAAGGGCTGTGGCGAACCCCCGCTCACATATTTGTTTCAAAACTTGACTGAATTTCCTCTCCAATGCGATATTGATAGTTAGCAAACTAACAGTGTCCGTTTCCCGTGTCCGATTCCCTCGATAATCTCCAGATGAACATCAGCAGCGCCATGGTGGTGGCCGCGCGGCATTGGCGGAAAATCTGCCAGACCACGCTGGTGAACTATGGAATTTCCGAAGCCTGCGCCGTTCCATTGTTGATGATCGGGCGTCTTGGCGAAGGTGTGCGCCAGGTTCAGGTGGCTCAGGCCGCCGGCATGGAGAGCCCGTCGCTGGTGCGCCTGCTCGATCAGCTGTGTCAGTCCGGTTACGTCTGCCGTACCGAAGATGCCCAGGATCGCCGCGCCAAATGCCTGAGCCTGACCGACCGCGGTCGTGAGCTGGTGCAAGCGGTGGAGGTTGAGCTGGTGCGCTTGCGCCACAAGGTGCTCGAAGGCATCGAGCGCAGCGATCTGGAAGCTACGCTTCGGGTACTCAGGGCTTTTGAGGCGGCCAGTCCGCCTGTGGTGGTCAATTCTTGAACGGTTTTTTCACTGGCATTCCGCCGGCCCGGGACTGGTTCTACGGGGTCCGTACCTTTGCAGCGTCGATGATTGCGCTGTACATCGCCCTGCTCATGCAGATGCCGCGGCCGTATTGGGCGATGGCCACGGTGTATATCGTCTCCAGCCCGTTCCTCGGCCCGACCAGTTCCAAGGCCTTATACCGTGCAATCGGCACCTTTCTCGGCGCTACGGCAGCGGTGCTGTTTGTACCGATGTTCGTGCAGAGCCCGTACGTACTGGTGGTGGTAATTGCGCTGTGGACCGGGATCCTGCTGTTCATGTCCTTGCACCTGCGCACCGCCAACAGCTACGCGTTGATGCTCGCCGGCTATACCTTGCCGCTGATCGCCCTGCCGGTGGTCGATAACCCGCTGGCGGTATGGGATGTGGCGGAAGCGCGGACCGAAGAGATTTTTCTCGGCATTGCTGTCGCGGCCGTTGTCGGTGCGATGTTCTGGCCACGTCGCCTGGCACCGGTGTTCAACGATGCGGTGGGCAAGTGGTTTGCCGACGCCACCACCTACAGCCAGAAGTTTCTCAGCCGCGATGTGCAGCCTGAGGAAGTTGCGGCTCTGCGCATGGCCATGGTTGCTAGTTTCAACAGTCTTGAACTGATGATCGGCCAGTTGCCCCACGAAGGCGCGCGTCCGCAGACCGTGCGCAACACCAAGGAACTGCGCGGGCGGATGATCCACCTGCTGCCGGTGATCGATGCGCTGGAAGATTCGCTGTATGCCCTCGAGCGGCGCACCCCGGAACTGGTCGAACAATTCCAGCCGCTGCTGATGGCAACTCGCGAATGGCTGAGCCATGCAGATGCTGACCTCGGTCGCTGGCAAGCGCTGAAAGATCAGCTCGACGCTTTACAGCCGAGCGCTGAGGCGCTGGAGGATCGCAAACAGTTGCTGTTTTCCAACGCGCTGTATCGTCTCGGTGAATTCATCGATCTGTGGCAGGACTGTCGCAGTCTGCAGGATGCGATTCTGTGCGAACGCCAGGACAGCTGGCGTGCGGTTTATCGCCACTGGCGCCTCGGCCGGTTGACGCCGTTTATCGACCGTGGGCTGATGCTGTATTCGGTGGCTTCGACCATTCTGGCGATCATTGTTGCATCGGTGTTGTGGATCCTGCTCGGCTGGCCGGACGGCGGCAGCGCGGTGATTCTGGCGGCGGTCGCGTGCAGTTTCTTCGCCTCGATGGATGACCCGGCACCGCAGATTTACCGGTTTTTTTTCTGGACCGGCATGTCGGTGCTGTTCGCCAGCCTTTATCTGTTTCTGATCCTGCCCAACCTGCATGACTTCCCGATGCTGGTGCTGGCGTTTTCGGTGCCGTTCATCTGCGTCGGCACGCTGACCGTGCAGCCGCGTTTTTATCTGGGGATGCTGCTGACGCTGGTCAACACCTCGTCGTTCATCAGCATTCAAGGCGCTTACGATGCCGACTTTTTCGCCTTCGTGAACTCCAATCTGGCAGGGCCGATTGGCCTGCTGTTCGCGTTCATCTGGACCTTGGTGGCGCGGCCGTTCGGCGCGGAACTGGCGGCCAAGCGTCTGACTCGTTTCAGCTGGAAGGACATCGTCCGCATGACCGAGCCGGCCAGCCTCGCCGAGCACCGGCAATTGGGCGTGCAACTGCTTGATCGGCTGATGCAGCATTTGCCGCGTCTGGCCCTGACCGGCCAAGACACCGGCATCGCCATGCGCGAAGTACGCGTGGGGCTGAACATGCTCGATTTGTTGGCCTACACCCCGCGCGTCAGCGGTGCGCCGAAGGCCTTGCTGCAGCAAGTGGTCAGCGAGGTCGGCGAGTATTTTCGCGCCTGCCTCAAGGCTGGCGAACGCCTGCCAGCGCCGAGCGGTCTGCTGATGACCCTCGACCGTACCCGGCGTGCGCTCAACGGCCAGGGTGACGATGAAACCCGTCTGCATCTGCTGCACGCCCTGAGCGGGTTGCGTCTGGCCTTGCTGCCCGGCGTCGAATTCGTCTCCAGCGCCGAGCCCGAAGAACCGCTGCCTGATGGAGCGCCCCTATGATCGGTGACCTGGACATCAGCGGCATTTTTCTGCCGACGCTGCTGGTCTTGATGGGCATCACTTACGTGTTGTTTTTGCTGGTGCATGGCGTGCTGCAACGCCTGCACTTTTACCGTCTGGTCTGGCACCGGGCATTGTTCAACGTGGCGCTCTATGCCGTGCTGCTGTACGGCGTGGACTCACTCAGTCGATACCTGATGACATGAAAAAACCGTTTCTGACTATTGGTCGCGTGGTCCTGACCCTGCTGATCGTGACGTTCGCCGTGGTCCTCGTCTGGCGCATGGTGATGTATTACATGTTTGCGCCGTGGACGCGCGACGGCCACATCCGCGCCGACATCATCCAGATCGCCCCGGATGTCTCCGGGCTGATCCAGCAGGTGGAAGTGAAGGACAACCAGTTGATCAAGCGCGGCCAGGTGTTGTTCAGCATCGACCAGGACCGTTTCAAACTGGCCCTGCGTCAGGCCAAGGCCGCCGTTGCTGATCGCGAAGAAACCCTCGCCCAGGCGCAGCGTGAAGCCAAGCGTAACCGTGGCTTGGGTAATCTGGTGCCGGCCGAGCAACTGGAAGAAAGCCAGTCGCGCGTAGCCCGTGCGCAATCGGCGCTGGCCGAAGCGTTGGTGGCGGTGGACAGCGCGCAGCTCAACCTCGACCGTTCGGTGATCCGCAGCCCGGTCGACGGCTACGTCAATGACCGCGCGCCGCGTCCGCAGGAATTTGTCACCGCCGGGCGTCCGGTGTTATCGGTGGTCGACAGCAACTCCTTCCACATCGACGGCTACTTCGAAGAAACCAAACTCGACGGCATACACGTTGGTCAGTCGGTGGATATCCGCGTGATCGGCGACCGCGCCAGACTGCGCGGCCACGTCGAAAGCATCGTTGCCGGCATCGAAGACCGCGACCGCACCAGCGGCAGCAACCTGTTGCCCAACGTCAACCCGGCGTTCAGCTGGGTGCGCCTGGCGCAGCGGATCCCGGTGCGTATCGCCTTTGATGAGGTGCCGGCGGATTTCCGCATGATCGCCGGCCGCACGGCCACGGTGTCGATCATTGAGGATGATCAACCGCGGGAGCCTGCGCAATGAACAGAGCGCTGATCATCGCCGGGCTCGGCCTGATGCTGTCGGCGTGTCAGATGGTCGGGCCGGATTATCAGGTGCCTGACGACGCGGCGATTCAGCGCAAGGACATTCAGGGCGAACTGGCGGTGGCCGGCAAACCGGTGGTGTCCGCGCCGGTACCGGCGGACTGGTGGCGGCTGTATCAGGATCCGCGTCTGGATCAACTGGTGCAGCAGGCCATGGCTTCCAACACCGATTTACGGGTGGCGGCGGCTAATCTGCAGCGCGCGCGAGCGCAGGTCGATGAAGCCGAAGCGGCGGGCGGCTGGAGCGGCGGAGTAAAAATGGGCGCCCAGCGTTTGCAGGAATCCGGACAGGCATTTTTGCTGCCGGAAAAAGTGCCGGTAGCCAACATTGCCGATATCGGCATCAGCGCCTCGTACCAGTTCGACCTGTGGGGCACGCTGCAACGCGGCATCGAAGCGGCGAAAGCCAATGCCGATGCGACTCAGGCTGCCGCCGATACCGCGCGCATCACTTTGGTGGCTGACGTTGTGCGCGCGTACACCCAGGTCTGTGCCGCCAACGAAGAGCGCGAGATCGCTCAGCATTCCCTCGACCTGCAATCGCAAAGCACGTCGTTGATCCAGCGTCTGCGTGATGCCGGGCGTGGCGACGAGACCCAGGTCACCCGTTCGCAAACCCAATTCAAGTCTCTTCGCGCCGACCTGCCGCGCTACGAAGCGGCGCGTCAGGCCGGGTTGTTCCGGCTGTCGATGCTGCTGGCCAAACCGGTCGACCAGTTGCCCGCCGGCACCGCCAGTTGCGCCGAACTGCCGAAAATCGCCCAGTTGCTGCCAGTTGGTGATGGCGCCGCATTGCTCAAGCGGCGCCCGGATATCCGTCAGGCCGAACGGCGTCTGGCCGCGGCCACGGCCGGGATCGGCATCGCCACTGGTGAGTTGTACCCGGACATCAGCATCGGCGCGACCATCGGCACGGTCGGCATCATCGATGACCTCGGTGATCCGTCGACCAACCGCTGGGGCTTTGGCCCGTCGCTGAACTGGAAAGTGCCGACCAACGGCGCCCGCGCGCGCATCCGCGAAGCCGAAGCCAATACCCAGGGCGCACTGGCGCATTTCGATGGCGTGGTGCTCAACGCTATCCGCGAAACCCAGACCGGTCTGGCCCAGTACAGTGCGCTGCTGCAACGCCGCGACGCATTGGCCGAGGCCGAGCAGTCGGCAAAACTGGCTGCCGAGCAGACGCATCGCTTTTTCCAGGCCGGCCGCGAGTCGTTCCTCGCCGACCTGCAAGCGACCCGCACCTACACCGATGTAACGGCGCAACTGGCCGCCGCCAACACGCAAGTCGCCATGAGCCAGATCGATTTGTTCCTCGCCCTGGGCGGCGGCTGGGAAAGCGGACGAACGCACGCTTCAAGTCCCGGCAAACCCTGAGGCCATTGCTATGCTTTGAAGTGTTGGAGGCGCGCCCCGTACAAAGCGCGCCTTCTGCACGCATCGCTGGCGCTGGTCCGGGGGAAACCAATAATGAAAAACCCTTATGCTCTGGGCTTCTGGTGCGCCTTGATAGCGCTGGTGCTGCTATCGGCCACCTATTTCTACGGCATCATGCTGGCCCACCAGATCGACACGGCCATGATCTTCCTCGACAGCGCCGTGGCGCTGATCGCGGTCATGGCGATCGTCGTGGTCGCGTGGGCCTCGGTTCAGGTGCAGCGGGTCAAGAAACGCCAACTGGAACAAGGCAAGGTCCTGGTGCTGATCTGGGACACCAAAGTCGCCCTGCGCCGGGTCGAAACCGTGTTCGACCGGTATTTCTGGGGCAGCTACTGGCAGCCCGGGCGCACCTTCGCCGAAGTCATGGGCGAACTCACCGGCACCCCGCTGGAAAAAAGCCTCGAAGCCCTGAAAAAGCAGTGCCTGGAACTCGACAAGCAGATCGCCGACGAGGGCTGGCATTGGTTGAACAACGCCCGCGAACTGTCCGACGTCGCCACCGCCATGGCCCGTGAACGCTATCAGCTGGATTTCTGCGACCCGCGCGCCGAGGGGCCGGAGGGGGCGGTGATCGACCGCGACTTTGAAGTGCTGGTTTACACCTGGACGGCGCGGCTGAAGAGCTTTGATCATCAACTCGATGAGATCGAGGCCGAGTATTCCTGATCTGTTGTGAACTCACGGGCCCCTTCGCGAGCAGGCTCGCTCCCACAGGTTCAGCGCTGGCCTTGTGGGAGCGAGCCTGCTCGCGAAGGCGGCCTGCAAAACACCGAAACTCTTACAGCCTGTCAGCGGTCAATTCCCCCCATGGACACTCTTTAACCTTTAAACATTGGGCCCGGACCCGCGCCCGGTGCTAATCTCCACCGCTGAATTCAGCGCAGTCGAGCCGCGACCCGGTCACGGGTTCAGGGAAGACGACCACACTCACAGCCACGGAAATCGATCAGGTCATTCATGAATAAATCAGCAGGCGTGCTTCTTGGAATTGTTGTTGCCATCGGCGCGATCAGCGCGGGCGGGGCCTGGTACACCGGGACCAAGATCGAGGGCGTATTGAACAACGCCGTCAGCAATGCCAACAAAGAGCTGCAGACCGCCATGGCCGGCTCCAACGGCACGGCGTCGCTGGAGCTGGTGTCGCTGGAGCGCCACACCTTCACCAGCACCGCGCACTATCGCCTCAAAGGCGAGGGCGAGATGTTCGGCGATGCGCCGGTCGAGCTGCTGTTCGTCGACCACATCGAACACGGCCCGCTGCCATTTTCGCGTCTGGTGTCGTTGAAGTGGCTGCCGGTCATGGCCACCAGCAACTACGAGCTGGAAAAGAGCCCGACCACGGAAAAATGGTTCGCCGCGACCAAGGGCGCCGCACCGCTCAAAGGTGTGACCAACATCGGCTATGACGAATCGACCACCAGCACGCTGGATCTGGTGCCATTCGAGACCGCGCTGGATGCCCAGTCGAACCTGAAATTTTCCGGCCTGAGCATGGACATCTCCGCCAGCGCCCAAGCGCAGAAGGTCAAGGCGGATGGCTACATGGACAACCTGAAACTGGTCACCGTGGCCGAAGACCAGACGCCGGTGCAGGTCGAAATCAACGGCCTGACCCTGGCCAGCAATCTGGCCAAGAGCAGCTACGGCTACTACACCGGGGAAAACACCCTGGAAGTGACCAGCAGCAAAACTACCTTCGGTGCGCAACCGATGGTGCTGGGTGTGAAGAACTTCGAAATGAAGAACCGCACCGAAGAAAACGCCAGCAATGCTTCCGGCCGTGCTGACTACAAGATTGGCGAAGTGACGCTCAACGACAAGAAAGTCGGTTCGGCGGCGATGGCCATGAGCCTGAAGAACCTCGACATTCCGTCGACAATGTCCCTGATGCAGATCTACCAGACCAAGCTGCAGCCTTATGAAAAAGCCGCCGCCGAAGCGGCCGCTCAAGGTTTGCCGGCACCAGAGCTGAACCTCACCGAAGCAGAAAATGCGCAAGTCAAAGCCGACCTGCAGAAACTGCTGGCCGCTGGCCCTCAACTGGCGCTGGAAAACCTCTCGTTCAACACCGCCAACGGCGAAAGCCGCGCCAACCTGGTCATCGACCTGACCAAGCCGCAGTCGATGGATCTGCCGCCGGACCAACTCGGCAAGCAACTGATCGCATTGCTCGACCTGAATATCCAGGTGTCAAAACCGATGCTTGTCGATCTGCTCAGCGTGCAGGCGCAACTCGATGGCCAGACCGATGCCAAAGCCATTGTCGACCAGTCCAAGGAAGCGGCTGACATGTTTGCCGGCATGGCGGTCGGTTCGCAACTCGCAGTGGTCGATGGCACCAACGTTGTGACCAAGCTGCACTACGCGGCCAATCAGGTGGAGTTCAACGGCCAGAAAATGACCGTCGAGCAGTTCGTCGGCTTCCTGATGAGCAAGTTCGCTGGCGTCACGCAAGTGCAGTGATTCAGCGGCATTAATAGAAACGCCCGGCCTCTGTCACCCACAGACGCCGGGCGTTTTGCTGTCTGGCGTTCGGGTTTTTTCGCGCTCCCGGTCGGGCTGCTGCGAGGATTCTGAACAATTATTGCGTTGCGAAAACTGGTCTACGCTTGCGTGCAACACTGCCTGACTAAGCGTGGCCTCTGGACGTTGCAATCGGCCACCGTTACGAATGGGCAAAGAGGGGCATCGCGACCCGGCTGGCCATGTAAGGATGCTGACGAATGCCGCGTATTGATGGTTTTGTATTACATCGTGGTTTACGCCCTTTGTTTCGAGTCGCGCTGTGCAGCCAGTTGCTCTGGCCGGCCTTCGCGTTCGCCGACACAGCCTACGATCAGATGGTGCGCGATGCGCGCGTGGGGCACTACACGCCTGCGCTGACGGTTCTGCGCCAGGTCCCGCCGGGCCAAGCGAGTACCGGGCAGATCAGCGACCATTTGCAAATCGCCAGTTGGGCCGGATTTGATGCCGAAGTGGTGCAGGTCTACGAGGCCCAGGGCGGCGACCGCGTGCTGCCGGTGCAGGCGCTGACGGCCACCGCGCGCGCCTACCGCAACCTCAAGCGCTGGGATAAAGCCACTGAGGTCTACAACAAGGCCTTGGCCGTGGAGCCGGATAACGCTGACCTGCAACTGGGTCTGGCCCTGACTCAGGCGGATGCCGGCAAACCCGATGAAGCGGTGACCCGCGCCAAAGCGCTGGTCGCGGCCAAGCCCGATGATCCTGCGCGGCGTCTGGCGCTGGGCTATGCCTTGACCCGCGCTGGCAAGCAATACGACGCGTTGTTCGAATACGATCAGGCATTTATCCGCGCCGGCAGCAAACCGGAAGTCGCCCGTGAATACGTGGTTGCGCTGCAAAAGGCGCGCTTGCCGGAGCCGGCGCTGCGTCTGGCCAGGCAGCGTCCGGGGCTGATCGATCCGGTGACCCTGCGCCGCCTCGAAGGCGATCTGGCCGCCGAGCGCGTGCGCCTCGCCGAGTTCGCCACGCGCAGCGAAAAAGAACGCTACGTCATCGCTGACCGCGCACTGGCCGATTACGACCAGTTGCTCGCCACCTGGACACCAGACGCCACGGCTCACGACGACGTGATCCGCTGGCGCATCGACCGCATGGGTGCGCTCAAGGCGCGGGCACGCACGGCTGAGGTCATCAGCGAATACCAAAAGCTGCAAGACGAAGGCGTGAAGATTCCGACCTACGCGTTGCGCTGGGTCGCGGCGTCCTATCTGGATCAGCGTCAGCCGGAAATCGCCACCGACCTGTATCGCCAGGTGCTCTCGGCACCGGACGCCGATAGTGGTAATCGCCTCGAAGACACCACGGCACTGTATTACTCGTTGCTGGAAAGCGACCGCGCCGACGAAGCGCGCAAGGTCGCCGAAGACCTCGCCAAATCACAGCGCCCGCGTGTTGAGCTCAAAGGCCTGCCGATCGGCAACCCCAACGATGAGTGGATGGACGCCCAGCAACTGGCGGCACAGGCCGGCACTTACAGCGCCGATCTGCCCCACGGTGAGGAGCGCCTGCAAACGCTGGTCGATCAGGCACCGGGCAATGTCGGTTTGCGTCTGGCCCAGGCCGATCTGTACCTGGCCCGGCAATGGCCGCGCCGCGCGGAAAACCAGCTCAAGGAAACCGAAAGTATTGCGCCACGCGACCTGGGGCTGGAAGTGGCGCAGGCGCGCACTGCCATGGAATTGCAGGAATGGCGGCAGAACGATGCGCTGGTCGACGACGTGGTGGCGCGGAACCCGGACAACCGCCAGGTACAGCGTCTGGCCCGTGAACGCGAAGTTCACGACATGGCCGAGCTGCGCGTCGAAGCCTACGGCGGCAAGGCCAATGGCGGCGGCAGTGGCGATGCCGGCGCGGTCAGTGGCAGCCGCGATTTTGGCATCCAGAGTACTCTGTACAGCCCGCCGATCAATGAAGACTGGCGGGTATTCGCCGGCCTCGGTTATGCCACTGGCGATTTCGCCGAAGGCACCGGCCATCATCGCTTTCAGCGTGTCGGTCTGGAGCGGCGCAGCCGTGACATGACCCTTGAAGCCGAAGTCTCCAATCATGACTACGGTTTCGGCGACAAGCAGGGCGCACGGCTGGCGCTGGCCCGCGACATCAACGATCACTGGCAGTACGGCGGCAGCCTCGAATACCTGTCGGCGGAGACGCCTTTGCGCGCGCTCAACAGCGATATCAAGGCCAATGGCGGCAGCGCGTTCCTGCGCTGGCGCGCCAACGAAAGCCGCGAGTGGCGCCTGTCAGTCAGCCCGTCGCACTTCAGCGATGGCAACAACCGTGTCGAAGCCTTGCTGACCGGTCGCGAGGGCGTCTATACCGCGCCGAACCTGCAGGTCGATGCCGGTCTGGAAGTCGGTAGTAGCCACAACTCGAAATCCGATGACGTGCCGTATTTCAACCCGAAATCCGACTTCAGTGTGATGCCGCTGGTCAACGTCAATCACGTCCTCTATCACCGCTACGAAACAGCCTGGAGCCAGCAGTTCCAGGCCGGCGCGGGGACCTACAGTCAGCGTGATCACGGCACCGGCGGCATGGCGTTGCTCGGCTACGGCCAACGTTATGCGTGGAACGATGTGTTCGAGGTTGGCGGCCTGTTCAGTGTGATCAACCGGCCCTACGACGGAGATCGAGAAACCGATCTGCGCCTGCTCGTCGACCTGACTTTGCGCTTCTAGAAGAGTTTGAACATGCCTTTTATCTCGCGTTTGATCCTTCTGCTGGGAGCGCTGCTGATCAGTGCCTGCGCCCAGCAAGCCCCGGCCTTCGCGCCACCCTCCGAGCGCCCGGTGGTTGCCAGTGAACAGCCATGGCCGAAAAACCATTTCCTCGGCATCGCCTATCACGATGTCGAAGATCGTGATCCCGATCAGGCCGTCGTGGCGGTGCGCACCGAGCGCATGATCGAACAACTGGCGTGGCTGCGCGAAAACGGCTACCAGCCAGTGACGGTCGACCAGATCATGGCTGCACGCAAGGGCGGGCCGCAGCTGCCGGCGAAAGCCGTACTGCTGAGCTTCGACGACGGTTATGCGAGCTTCTACACCCGCGTACTGCCGGTGCTGCGCGCGTACAACTGGCACGCGCTGCTGGCGCCGGTCGGCACTTGGGTCGACACGCCGCTCAATCAACCGGTGGATTTCGCCGGCACGCCGCGGGCGCGCTCCGACTTCCTGACCTGGGATCAGGTGCGCGAGATCTCGCAATCCGGTCTGGTGGAAATCGCCGCGCACACCGACGCCAACCACAAGGGCATCCTCGCCAATCCGCAAGGCAACCTGCAGCCTGCCGCGGCGACCCGAGGTTACGACCCGGTCACCAAGCGCTATGAGTCCGAAGCTGATTTCCGCGCACGGATTCGCACCGACGTGGGCGATATTTCCGAGAAGATCCGCAAGGTCACCGGCAAGAAACCGCGGGTCTGGGTCTGGCCGTATGGCGCGGCGGACGGCACGTCACTGACGGTGGTCGGCGAGGAGGGCTATGACATGGCCCTGACCCTGGACGACGGCCTCGACGCCCTCGACAACCTGATGAGCAGCCCGCGTTTCCTCGTCGCCTCTGACCCGGACGGCGAGCATTTCGCCAACAGCGTGGTCGGTGTGCAGGCGCAGCAGGCCATGCGCGTGGTGCATGTCGATCTGGACAACGTCTACGACCCGGACCCGGCGCAGCAGGACATCAATCTCGGCAAACTGGTGCAGCGCATGGCCGATCTGGGCGCCAACACGGTGTTTCTGCAAGCCTTCGCCGATCCCAAGGGCGATGGTCTGGTGCACTCGCTGTACTTCCCCAATCGCCACTTGCCGGTACGCGCCGATCTGTTCGACCGTGTCGCTTGGCAGTTGCGCACCCGGGCTCACGTAAAAGTCTACGCGTGGATGCCGGTGCTCAGCTTCGCGCTGGACCCGAAACTGCCGCGCGTGACCCGTTGGGATCCGAAAACCGCGACCACGTCGGTGGATCCGGATCAGTACAAACGCCTGTCACCGTTCGATCCCGAAGTGCGGCGCATCATCGGTGAAATCTACGAGGACGTGGCGCGACTGACCTCGGTCGATGGCATTCTCTACCACGATGACGCGGTGCTTTCGGACTTCGAAGACGCCGGTCCGCAAGCGCTGAAAGCCTACGCCGCTCAGGGTTTGCCGGAGTCGATTGCCGCGCTGCGCGAGGATCCTGCGGCGATGCAACGCTGGACTCGTTTCAAGAGCCGCTACCTCATCGATTTCACCAACGAGCTGACCGCCAAGGTCCGCGCCATTCGCGGTCCGCAAGTGCTGACTGCGCGCAACATTTTTGCCGAGCCGATGCTCAATCCCGACAGCGAAGCCTGGTTCGCACAGAACCTCGATGATTTCCTTGCGACCTACGACTGGACCGCGCCGATGGCCATGCCGCTGATGGAAAAACAGACCCAGGCAGAGTCGGGCCCCTGGCTGGAAAGATTGGTCGCCACCGTCAGCAAACGTCCCGGCGCGCTGAACCGCACCGTTTTCGAATTGCAGGCCCGGGACTGGACCAAGAAGGACCAGGCCGACATCGACGCTGCACAGCTGGCCGACTGGATGGGCCGTCTCAAGCGTCAGGGGGCGACCAGCTTCGGTTATTACCCGGACAACTTTCTCGACAACCTGCCGGACCTGAAAACCGTACGGCCTGCGCTCTCCAACAAGTGGAATCCCTGAGATGCTGGATAGACTGTTAGCCCTGCTGGTTCTGGCGCTCGTCCTCGGCGTGCCGCTGGGCCTGATCTTCCTGGTCACCGGGCAGTTCCTGATGGACTTCGTGTTCTTCTACCCGCTGTTCATGTCCGGCCTGTGGATTGCCGGTGGCCTGTATTTCTGGCTGCACTGGGAGCGCCACTGGCCATGGAAAGACGACACCTTGCCGCCGCCGCTGGCAGGCGAGCCGCTGATCTCGATCCTGATCCCTTGCTACAACGAAGGTGATAACGCCGCCGACACGATTCACGCGGCGCTGGCCCAGCATTATCCGAACATCGAAGTCATCGCGATCAACGACGGTTCCAAGGACAACACCGCTGAAGTGCTCGATGCGTTGGCCAAGGAAGATCCACGCCTGCGCGTGCTGCATCTGGCGGAGAACCAGGGCAAAGCCGTGGCCCTGCGCATGGGCGCCATTGCCGCGCGCAGCGAGTATCTGGTGTGCATTGACGGCGACGCGCTGTTGGCGCCGAACACCGCGGCCTATCTGGTCGCGCCGATGCTGGATAACGCCCGCCTTGGAGCAGTGACCGGCAACCCACGGATTCGCACGCGATCGACGCTGGTCGGGCGGGTTCAGGTCGGCGAGTTCTCGTCGATTATCGGCCTGATCAAACGCACGCAACGGGTGTTCGGGCGAATCTTCACCGTGTCCGGGGTGATTGTCGCGTTCCGCCGCACGGCGCTGAATCGGGTCGGCTACTGGAGCCCGAACATGATCACCGAAGACATCGACATCAGCTGGAAGCTGCAACTCGATCACTGGAGCATTTTCTACGAGCCACGCGCGCTGTGCTGGATCCTGATGCCGGAAACCCTCGGCGGCCTGTGGAAGCAGCGCTTGCGCTGGGCCCAGGGCGGCGCCGAAGTGCTGTTCAAGAACATTCGCGGCATCTGGCAGTACCGCCATCGTTACCTGTGGCCGCTGCTGTTCGAATATTGCCTGTCGACGGGTTGGGCCTTCACCTTCCTGCTCTCGGTGATTTTCTGGGGCGTGGGCAAGTTCGTGGTCCTGCCCGAAGCGATCGCTGTGCATCACTTGATGCCGCCGGCGTTTACCGGGCTGCTGCTGGCGTTCGTCTGCCTGGTGCAATTCGCCGTCAGCATCGTCATCGACCGCCGCTACGAGCCGGGTTTGGGCAAGACCATGTTCTGGGTGGTCTGGTACCCGATCGCGTTCTGGTTCGTCAGCCTGCTGACCACGCTGGTCAGTTTCCCCAAAGTCTTGTTCGGCCAACATCAGCAACGTGCGCGCTGGGTCAGTCCTGACCGGGGCATCAAACCGCTCGGCGACGACGAAGAGGAGGTCATCAAATGAAAATCATCCGGACCCGCCAGCGCCCCGTTCTGCTGGTGATCGATGTGCTGATCACGCTGGTGGCGTGGATCGGCCTGTTGTTCCTGCTGATTCGCGGCCTCTGGCCGTTGGTCGAAACCCACGCCGGCGGGCCGCGCATCGACAACTCGGCATTCGATGCGCTGGGCACTTTGCAGATCTATTTGTGGGTGGCGTTGGTCAACGCGGTGGTGCTGATTGGCTGGGCGCGTTATCAGCAACGTAAAAGCCGCAGCTTCGCTCAGCGTCGTCTGCCCTCGCCAGTGATCGATGACCAAGGGCTGAGCAAAAGCTTCAAACTGTGCGATGAGCGCTTGCAGAAACTGCGCATGCCGGGGGTGATGACCATTCACAACGATCAGGACGGCGACATCAGCCACGTGGAAACGCATTTCAGGCCAGTCCAGCCAGCGGAGCTGCCGCCACCGCTGGCGCCGCTGGAGCATCCGCGGGTGATTTTTCTGCATGCCGAGGATGACGACCAGCGCGAGACCCTGATCCGTTAACCAAATCTGATCGTTCCCACGCTCCGCGTGGGAATGCCTCCAGGGACGCTCCGCGTCCAGTGACGCGGAGCGTCACGGGCTGCATTCCCACGCGGAGCGTGGGAACGATCAGTTCGCGAGAGACGATCGGTGCAGCTAATCGCGAATCAGCTTCCACGCTTCGGCCATCGATAGCGGCTGTTTCATCCGCTCGGCAAGCAGCGCAATCGCCCGTTGCCTGTCGCACGCCACCGCCGCGACCACGACGCCGTTTTTGGCGAACAGGCCAATGAACGGGGGCTTCTCCGGTTCGCCATCGAACTCGACCTCATCCCACGCGTCGGCGTGCCCGAGATAGTCGTAGTTCTTGCCAAAGTGATAAGTCCAGAAATACGGCACATCCAGGTAATGCTCATCGCCTCCGAGCATGTTGGCGGCAGCGATGCGTGCGTGTTGTTGCGCCAGGCGCCAGTGTTCGATGCGTTGCGGCTGGCCATTCAACGGGAACGTGGCGATATCACCGACGGCCCATAACCCCTCGCTCACACGCATGCCGCCATCGACGCGCAACGATTGGTCGTCTTCCCTGGGCAATGACGCGAACGCTTCGGTGGCCGGGTGCACACCGATCCCTGCCAGCACCAGATCCGCCGCGAGGCGCAGGCCGTTGTCCAGCAGCACCGCCTCGACCTTGTCTTCGCCAAGAATTTCCGTGGCCTCATGCCCAGTGATGAACTTCACCCCATTCTCTTCATGCAAGGCGCGAATCGCCTTGCCGACGGCTTCGCCGAATTGCTTGGCAAAGGGCGTCGCATGGCGGGCCAGCACCGTGACGTCGAGGCCATGCTGACGCAGCGCCGAAGCGCATTCGAGGGCGATGAAACTGTCGCCGATGATCACCGCGCGCTGATCCGCTTGAGCGGCGCCGATGATCTGTTCGGCCTGGGCTTTCGAGCGCAGCACGAAGACATTCGCCAGATCGGCGCCGGGCAGCTTCAGCGGCTTGGGTGCGCCGCCGGTGGCGAGTACTGCAGCGTCGTAGCGCAGAACGCCGCCGTTGCTCAGATGAAGGGTCTTGCCCGGTGCGTCGAGTGCGCTGACTTCGCCTTGCACCCGTTCAATGCGCTGCGCTTGATAGAACGCCTCATCTCGCAGGGGCGGAACTTCTTTCGGCGACATCTCGCCGGCGAGGACAAATTTGCTCAGCACCGTGCGCTCATAGCCGGCATCCGCGTCGCCGTCGACCAGTACAATGCGTCCGCCAAAACCTTTCTCCCGCAGCGCAGCCGCGCAAGCGGTACCCGCCGCACCGGCGCCGACCACGACAAACGTTCGCGGATCGTCGGCCGGCGGCGTATGCGGATCGGGCAGCGGCTGGTCATCGACCCAGATCTCATCGCCGCGCAATTCCAGCGGATAACGCTTGAGACTGTCGAGTGACGGCGGCTCGCACAACGCGCCATCCTCGGCGCGGTACGCGGCTTTATGCCAAGGGCAGATCAACCGCCCATGGCACAGCGCGCCTTCGGCCAACGGCGCACCGGCATGCGGACACAGCCCCTGAAACGCGCGCAATTGGCCGTTGGCACGCAACAGCACGATCTTGCAGTCGCCGATCTCCACTTGCAGGCCTCGATCTTGTGGAACATCAGCGAAACGGGCGACACGGTGCAGGGGCATGGTGGTTTCCTCACAGGCGTTTTTCTTGTGAACGCGTGCGGCATTTCGAGGTTCAGCCATTTGCTACTGCCACGGCACGAACGGTACGGCTATAGTTTGCAGGCCGACGACGGCCCCACTGCACAAGGTGCTCCCGGAATGACCCGATTGACCTCTCTCAACCCTTGGCTGGCGGCCGTTGCCGTCGCCCTTTGCGTGCAGTTTCCGGCGCAGGCCCAGGAACGCTTCACCCTGAGCATCCCGGGTGTGTCCGATAACCGCCTGTTCACCTCGGCCGCCGCCAGCGACGCCCCGGGTTGCGGCGGCAAGAACCAGTCGCCCGCGCTGAGCTGGAACGCCGGCCCTGCCGGAACCCAGAGCTATGCCATCGTCATGCACGACCCGGACGGCCAGAAAGGCCTGGGTGTCGACCACTGGATTCACTACGGCATCAAACCCGCCACCCGCCAGATCGCCGCCGGCGTCGGCGCCAAATCCGCCCTCGAAGGCGTCGGCGGCACCAACAGCAAAGGCAACACCCATTACATGGGCCCATGCCCGCCCGTGGGCGACAGCGCGCACCACTACATCATCCAGATCTACGCCCTGGATCTAGCCCCCGACGCCTTGCCCGCCGGCCTGACCCGCGCCGAGCTGATGGAAAAAATCAAAGGCCACGTGCTGCGCAACAGCAGTGCGGTACGGCGTTATCACCGCTAAGGTCTCTGGCTGACCGCCCCAAACCGCCAGCCATTTGGCATTGGCCCGCAAAAACGCGCACTATCGGGCCATGGCCAATGCGCTGGAGGACACCGTGGCAGCAAAAATCGACCGCATCGCCCAACTGCTCAACTGCCCGGAAAAGGGCGAACAGATGCGGCGTGCCGTTACCGAGACGCGCAAGGAGTTTTTGCTGAATCAGCCGGAGGAAGATCTTGTTGATGAAGACGAGGTGTTTGACGAGGTTGAGGAGGAGGGCGACGACGATGAATATGATGAGTTTGACTGGACGACGGAGTGACGCTGATCCAACGGTTACCCATCAGCCACAAAAAAGCCCCGGACCATCACAGTCCGGGGCTTTCTCGTTTTGATTCATGGTGCACCAGGCGGGATTCGAACCCACGACCCCTGCCTTCGGAGGGCAGTACTCTATCCAGCTGAGCTACTGGTGCAGCGGGCGACATCATACCTAGGTCGACTCGGGGCGTCCATGCCGGGTTTCGGCGGGTTTTGTCAGGGCGCGTGTCGGTGCAAATGGCTGCATTCCAGAAAGCGGTAACGTCCTGCAAAACCCTCGCTTGGCGCTTTGCCGGGGTTGATCTAAGGTTTTTCCTGCGGTACGGGTTTTTGGTGCGTTGATCTGAAAAACGGGGTTTTTGTTCTTTTTTTCGAACGACCTATTGTCCTTTAACCCCTTTGATCCTACGATCCGTTTGAGATTTCAAACGCTCTTTGCTGGGTGTCGAAGCGCTGGTGTATCGAATCGTGCACTGTTGATGCGCCACACCCGGTCACTGATTTCCCTGACGGCAGCCTTGCGAGGCGCCTTTCTACAATCATAATTTGCTCCGCGCAGGCCGCGGTGCTGTTAAGGAAAGCCGACATGCAGCTTAAAGACACCCAGTTGTTCCGCCAGCAAGCCTTCATTGATGGCGCTTGGGTCGATGCGGACAACGGTCAGACGATCAAGGTCAACAACCCGGCCACTGGCGAAATCCTCGGCACCGTGCCGAAGATGGGCGCTGCCGAAACCCGTCGCGCCATCGAAGCCGCCGACAAGGCGCTGCCGGCCTGGCGTGCGCTGACCGCCAAAGAGCGTGCCGGCAAGCTGCGTCGCTGGTTCGAACTGATGATCGAAAACCAGGACGACCTCGCGCGCCTGATGACCCTTGAGCAGGGCAAGCCGCTGGCCGAAGCCAAGGGCGAAATCGTTTACGCCGCTTCGTTCATCGAGTGGTTCGCTGAAGAAGCCAAGCGCATCTATGGCGACGTGATTCCGGGCCATCAGCCCGACAAGCGCCTGATCGTGATCAAGCAGCCGATCGGCGTCACCGCCGCGATCACCCCGTGGAACTTCCCGGCGGCGATGATCACCCGCAAGGCCGGTCCTGCGCTGGCCGCCGGTTGCACCATGGTGCTCAAACCGGCTTCGCAAACCCCATTCTCCGCTTTCGCCCTGGCCGAACTGGCCCAGCGCGCGGGCATTCCGGCGGGCGTGTTCAGCGTCGTTTCCGGCAGTGCCGGCGACATTGGCAGCGAGCTGACCAGCAACCCGATCGTGCGCAAGTTGTCCTTCACCGGCTCGACCGAAATTGGTCGCCAGTTGATGGCCGAATGTGCCAAAGACATCAAAAAAGTCTCGCTGGAGCTGGGCGGCAACGCGCCGTTCATCGTGTTCGACGATGCGGACCTGGATAAGGCCGTCGAAGGCGCGATCATCTCCAAGTACCGCAACAACGGCCAGACCTGCGTCTGCGCCAACCGTCTGTACATTCAGGACGCTGTCTACGATGCGTTCGCCGAGAAGCTGAAAGTGGCAGTCGCCAAGCTGAAGATCGGCAACGGTCTGGAGGACGGCACCACCACTGGCCCACTGATCGACGAAAAAGCCGTGGCCAAGGTGCAAGAGCACATCGCTGACGCTGTTTCTAAAGGCGCCACCGTGCTGGCTGGCGGCAAGGCGATGGAAGGCAACTTCTTCGAACCGACCATCCTCACCAACGTGCCGAAAAACGCTGCCGTGGCCAAGGAAGAAACCTTCGGTCCGCTGGCGCCACTGTTCCGCTTCAAAGACGAAGCCGAAGTGATCGCGATGTCCAACGACACCGAATTTGGTCTGGCTTCGTACTTCTATGCGCGCGACCTCGGTCGTGTGTTCCGTGTCGCCGAAGCGCTGGAATATGGCATGGTCGGCGTCAACACGGGGCTGATCTCCAACGAAGTCGCGCCGTTCGGCGGCATCAAGGCCTCGGGCCTGGGCCGTGAAGGCTCCAAGTACGGCATCGAAGATTACCTGGAAATCAAATACCTCTGCCTGGGCATCTAAGCCCTGCAAGAGCTCGCTGTAAACGCAAAGGGCACGAGAGCGCTGTCCCTTTGCGTGGTTTCAAACCTGCATTTTCTCTGCGGCCAGGAACGCCGTGGCAGTCGATCATCGCATGCTGCCACCGCCGATTCCTCCCGCTTCATCCTTGAACCACGCCGCCCGATGAGCGGCGAATGAGGACTGTAATGAGCAAGACTAACGCTGAACTGATGGCCCGCCGTACCGCCGCTGTACCACGCGGTGTTGGCCAGATTCACCCGATCTTCGCCGAATCCGCGAAGAACGCGACCGTTACCGACGTCGAAGGTCGTGAATTCATCGACTTCGCGGGCGGTATCGCGGTACTCAACACCGGCCACGTGCATCCGAAGATCATTGCTGCCGTGACTGAGCAGTTGAACAAGCTGACTCACACCTGCTTCCAGGTGCTGGCTTACGAGCCGTACGTTGAGCTGTGCGAAAAAATCAACGCTAAGGTCCCAGGTGATTTCGCCAAGAAAACCCTGCTGGTCACTACCGGTTCCGAAGCTGTCGAAAACGCCGTGAAAATTGCCCGTGCCGCCACGGGTCGCGCTGGTGTGATCGCCTTCACCGGCGCCTACCACGGCCGCACCATGATGACGCTGGGTCTGACCGGTAAAGTCGTACCGTACTCGGCCGGCATGGGCCTGATGCCAGGCGGCATCTTCCGCGCGCTGTACCCGAACGAACTGCACGGCGTGAGCATCGACGATTCGATCGCTTCGATCGAACGCATCTTCAAGAACGACGCCGAGCCGAAAGACATCGCCGCGATCATCATCGAGCCTGTTCAGGGTGAAGGTGGTTTCTACGTCGCGCCGAAAGAATTCATGAAGCGCCTGCGCGCGCTGTGCGACCAGCACGGCATTCTGCTGATCGCTGACGAAGTGCAGACCGGCGCTGGCCGTACCGGTACCTTCTTCGCCATGGAACAGATGGGCGTTGCTGCCGACCTGACCACCTTCGCCAAGTCCATTGCTGGCGGCTTTCCGCTGGCTGGTGTCTGCGGCAAGGCCGAATACATGGACGCCATCGCACCAGGCGGCTTGGGCGGTACCTACGCCGGTAGCCCGATCGCTTGCGCCGCTGCGCTGGCCGTGATGGAAGTGTTCGAAGAAGAGCAACTGCTGGACCGCTGCAAGGCTGTCGGTGAGCGTCTGGTCACTGGCCTGAAAAACATTCAGGCCAAATACCCGGTCATTGGCGAAGTGCGTGCGCTGGGCGCGATGATCGCGGTCGAGCTGTTCGAGAACGGCGACAGCCACAAGCCAAACCCGACTGCCGTAGCAGCCGTGGTGGCCAAGGCACGCGACAAAGGCCTGATCCTGCTGTCCTGCGGCACCTACGGCAACGTGTTGCGTGTACTGGTACCGCTGACGTCGCCGGACGAGCAACTGGACAAAGGTCTGGCGATTATCGAAGAGTGCTTCTCGGAGCTGTAAGCCCCGGCATTCTGTGATCAGCTCGACAAAAAACCCGCTTCGGCGGGTTTTTTCATGCCGACGCAAACATATCGGCGTTTAGCGCTGTAACGATTGGCCAGCATTGGCTAAGGTCAAGGCATTGCCAGGGAGTGCGTGCATGATTGCCGTTGAATTACCCGCCGTACCGCGCGTGTTGATTGCCGAAGCCGATCCGTGGTCGCGCGATCTGCTCAAACAAGTGCTGCTGAACGTGCGTTGTGACGCGCGGCTGGATCTGTGTGCCGATGGCCAGCAAGCGTTGTCGATGCTCACAGACATCCCTTATGACCTGGCCATCGTCGATTGGGAATTGCCCGGCGTTGACGGCTTGAACGTGCTGCGCAGCGTGCGTCAGCGCAAGCGCAACCCACCGCTGCCATTCATTCTGATGAGCAGCCGCAACGACAGTGCCAGCGTGCGCGAAGCCATCCCGCTGGCGCCGACGGCATATCTGACCAAACCTTTGAACATGGAGGGCCTGACCGAGCGTTTGCAGGGTTTGCTGCTCAACGCCGGGCAAGAAGTATTCTGTGAAGTGCCTGCTCTGGCGCCGGGCATGACCCTGTCGGTTTTTCTTGAGCGGCGCCGTGAGCAAACCGACGGCGCGCCGTTGATGACCGATGTGCAAGTGGCGGTGAAGCGCAGCCTCAACCCCGATGGCCTCGACCTGAAGCTGCTCGAAGAAGAGATTCGCACCGACCCGCAAATCACCGCGGTATTGATCGCCGCGGCCAACAGCGCGGCGCAGCACCATGGCGCGCCCGTGCAGACGCTGGCGCAAGCCCTGCATCGGCTGGGCACGGGGCAAAGCATGAATCTGATCCTCGGGCTGGCGCTCAAGCGCAGTGCCCGGCTCAGCGATCCGTGTCTGGCGGATTACGCCGAACGTTATTGGGGCTTGTCACTGCATACCGCCGAATATGCGCGCACGTTGGCGCGATTGCTCGATCTGGATCAGGAACGCTGTTATTGCGCCGGCATGCTTCACCGCCTCGGTGATCTGGCGCTGCTGCGTTGTCTGCAAGAGTGGCAACAGGCGGGCGGGGCGCTGGACGAGCAGGAGGAAGTCGGCGAAGCGCTGGCACAGTTCGGCGCGGCGTATGGCTCTGCATTGCGTACGCGCTGGCGTCTGCCGCTGGAACTGCGTGAACTGATCGCCTCGGTCTATCAGCTTGGCGGTGGGGTGTATTCCCGTGAGGCGCTGGTGATGAACATGGCGGCGCAGATGGCGCGGTTGACCGAGCATGAGGGTGTCGAGGAACTTGCGAAGAGCCGTACGGCACGGTTGCTGAAGATTGGTTTGCCGGAATTGATGCGGATGCGCAAATAACCTGCTTCGCCTCTTACCCCTGTGGGAGCGAGCCTGCTCGCGAAAGCGTCACCTCAGACAATGATGCGCTGAATGACACCGCTTTCGCGAGCAGGCTCGCTCCTACAGGGGTGTTGTGCCGGACTGAGGTTTGGCGTCAGGCAGAGATGATGCGGTTCTTGCCTTGGCGCTTGGCTTCATACATCGCCGCATCCGCCCGGGCGAACAGGTTATCGAGGCTTTTGTCTTCGTCGGTCAGACTGGTCAGCCCTTGGCTTACGGTGATGCCGAACGTCTGGCCCTCATGGCTGAACCGCAAGCGCTGAATCTCCTGCTGCAAGCGTTCAGCCACTTGCATGGCCATCTCCGGTGCGCAACCGGGAAACACCGCGGCAAATTCCTCACCGCCAATTCGCCCGAACAGATCGCCACGGCGCAATGAACTGCGTCCGCACTCGGCAATCCGTTGCAGCACGTTGTCGCCTTCCGGGTGGCCGTAGCTGTCGTTGATCGCTTTGAAGTCATCGATATCCAGCAGCAGAAACGCCATCGGCGTACCGCGCAGGCGTGCTTCTTCGAATTCGCGGTTGGCGCATTCGAAGAAGTGTCGGCGGTTACTGCTTTGCGTCAGCACGTCGGTGGTCGCCAGGCGTTGCAGCTCGGTTTCCATGTGCTTCTTGTCGGTGATGTCTTCGGCGATGCCGACGATGATCACCGGTTGGTCTGGATCGTCCTGGCGATTGATGAAGCATTTGTCGCTGAGCCAGCGCACTTGGCCGTCGGCGGCGATGATCCGGTACTCGCGATCTTCCACCGCGCCCTTGTGCAGCACTTCGGCGAGGCTGCGCTCAGCGTAGTCGAGGTCGTCGGGGTAGATGCTGTCGCGCCACTGGTTGTAGTCGCCGAGCAGCAGCCCGGCAGAGCGACCGAAAATCCGTTCATAGGCGGGGCTGACATACAGCACCTGACGGGTTTCCCAGTTGAACGCCCAGAGCACAGCGTTGACGCTGACCAGCAGTGAGCTGAAAAGCTGTTCGCGCTCGCTCAGGCGTGCGACCTCGCCTTGCGCATGCATCAGCGCCATCAGGGTTTGCGCGGCCTCGGGCCACTGCGGGACGGATGAGTCTTTTGGATTGTTGTTGACCATCGGCACAAATCTCAAAGGGCGTGCCGCGATTTCGACAGCGGCCACAATACAGCCCGCCGGGGGTGGCGAAGTGTCTTTGAGATAGGTGATTTTCGGCGAAGTTCAAAACGGTGCACTCGCCTGGGCGAGTGCACCGATCAACGGTCTCAGACTGCTGCAGGACGCAGCGAGTAGGTTTTCAACTGGTCGGCAAATTCACGCAGGGACTGAATGCCGCTGGCTTCGGCCTCGTGAATCCAGTCCTTGATGGCGGCGAGCATGTCGTGGCCATTGGAACTGGTCTTGACCCAGATCTGTTGCAGCGCCAGACGCTTTTCGTAAATCACTTTCAACGCCTGGCTGTGCTCGAGCATGGTCTGGATGCGCAAGTGATGGCGATCTTCCAGCAGGCTGGTCTCGCGCGACAGCAGGCGCTTGGCACGGTGGAACTGGTGGCGCACCGAATGATCGACCTTGGCCAGCTCCTGCTTGACCAGCGGGCCGATCACCAGCTTGCGGTACTGGGCCATGATCTGGAAGCGGTTGTTGAGGATCGCCATGGCGGTGTCCATGTCCAGGCTGCCTTTGCCCTCGACCCGGTGCGCGATGGGCGCTACCCGCTGAACCCTGGCCAGGCCGAGGAAGCTGAAGACCTTGATCCACGCCCAGCCGAGGTCGAATTCCCACTTCTTCACCGACAGCTTGGCCGAATTGGGGTAGGTGTGATGGTTGTTGTGCAGTTCTTCGCCGCCGATCAGGATGCCCCAAGGCACCAGATTGGTCGCCGCGTCGCGGCATTCGAAGTTGCGATAGCCGACCGCGTGGCCCAGACCATTGATCACACCGGCCGCCCACACCGGAATCCACATCATCTGAATCGCCCAGATGGTGATACCGATGGTGCCGAACAGCAGCAGGTCGATGACGCCCATGATTGCCACGCCCAGCAGCGGGAAACGACTGTAGAGGTTGCGCTCGATCCAGTCTTCCGGGCAGTTCTTGCCGTAGATGCGCAGGGTTTCCGGATTCTGCGCTTCGGCACGGTACAGCTCGGCGCCGGTGCGCAGCACTGTGGACAGGCCCTTGATTACCGGGCTGTGCGGATCGTCTTCGGTTTCGCATTTGGCGTGGTGCTTGCGGTGGATGGCGGTCCACTCGCGGGTGTTCTGTGCCGTGGTCAGCCACAGCCAGAAGCGGAAAAAGTGTTTCAGACCGCCATTCAGCTCCAGCGAGCGATGCGCGGAATAACGGTGCAGATAGACCGTGACGGCAACAATCGTCACATGGGTCATCAGCAGGGTGACCGCGACCAGCGACCAGGCCGACAAGCCAAGAAAACCTTCGTACCACATAGGCTATAGGGCCCTCGATAAAGATAAAAACTGCCGTTGCATTATCACCAAGCACACGGATAAAACCAGTCGCCCTTCAAGGAAAGAGTCGCTGGATGTTTCTTGACCTATAATTCCAACCTTTTTGTAGGGACATGGACAGTCGAATGCCTGCCACTTACCGCGATGCCTTGCGTGCAGCGCTGCTCTATCTCGTACTTGCCACGGTCTGGCTGCAAGGAGCTGATCATTTATTAAACAATTTCTTCGATGACCCCGTCGATATCGCCCGATGGCAACTGATCAACGGTTACCTGTTCGCCGCGGTGAGTGCCGGGGTGATCTTTCTGGCGCGGGCGCGCCTGTACGGGTTTCTCGGCATCGGCGCGCGGTTGCGCGAGCGCCATGTCGATCGTGAGCGTTTGCGTCAGGCCGCCGCGGTGTTCGACTGCACCCGCGAAGGCGTGCTGGTCACCAATCATCAGGGCCTGATCGTCCACGTCAATCGCGCGTTCATGGCGATTACCGGTTATCAGCGCGAAGAAGTTCTCGGCCAGCAGCCGAGCCTGTTCAAATCCGGTCATCACCCGCCGGGTTTCTATCAGGCCATGTTCGCCACGTTGCAGGCGCAGGGCGAATGGAGCGGAGAGATCTGGAACCGGCGCAAAAGCGGCGAAATTTATCCACAGTGGCAAACCATCCGCGTGATTCACGATGATCACGGCCGGCTCAGCCATTACGTCGCGGTGTTTTCCGACATCAGTGCGATCAAGCACTCCGAGGACGAACTCAAACACCTCGCACACCATGATCCGCTGACCGATCTGCCCAATCGCCTGTTGTTCAGCGACCGCACCGAGCAGGCGCTGGCCTCGGCGCAAATTCACAAACGCGGTTGCGCGTTGCTGATGCTCGATCTCGATCACTTCAAAATGATCAATGACAGCCTCGGCCATAACGTGGGCGATCGCTTGCTCAAGGCCGTGGCGGCGCGTTTGCAGGGGCTGTTCGGTCCCGGCGTTACCCTGGCGCGGCTGGGCGGCGATGAGTTCGCCGTGCTCGCCGAAAGTTGTCCACAGCCGGTGCAGGCAGCGGCGTTGGCGCAACGCATGCTCGATGCGTTCAAGGACGCGTTTCGCGTTGATGGCCACGAGTTGTTGATCAACGCCAGCATCGGCATCAGCCTGTTTCCCAGCGATGCCCTGAGCGCCGAGCAACTGCTGCGCAATGCCGACGCCGCGTTGTTCAAGGCCAAAAGCAGCGGGCGCAACGGGTACGCCTTGTACACCGAAGAACTCACCGCCCATGCCCAACAACGCGTGGAGCTCGCCTTTGAATTGCGCCGTGCGCTGGAACAACAGGAGCTGCGGGTTTATTACCAACCGGTGCATGACCTGCCAAGCGGCCGCCTGATCGGCGTAGAAGCCCTGGTGCGCTGGCAGCATCCGCAACGCGGTCTGGTCTCGCCCGCAGAATTCATCCCGATTGCCGAGCGCACCGGGCTGATTGCCGAAATCGATGCCTGGGTCATGCAGCAGGCTTGCCGGCAGATGTGCCAGTGGCAGCAGGCCGGCGGGGTGCTGTCGTTCGTCGCGGTGAATGTGTCGTCGCGACTGTTTGCCCGCCGCGAGTTGTACCAGCAGGTGGCGCAGGTGCTGCACGACACCGGGCTGGAACCGGCGTATCTGGAACTGGAAGTGACCGAAAGTGCGGTCATGGAAGACCCGGAAGTCGCATTGGAGCAGATGCATCGACTACGTGAACTGGGTATCCGTCTGGCGATCGATGACTTTGGCACCGGCTATTCATCGCTGCTGCGGCTCAAGCGCTTGCCGGTACAGAAACTGAAGATTGATCAGGGCTTCGTCGCCGGTTTGCCATGGGACGAGGATGACGTGGCGATTGTCCGGGTGATCATCGCGCTGGCCCGCAGCATGGGGATGCAGGTGCATGCCGAGGGCATTGAGCAGGTTGAGCAGGCGAAATTTCTGCTCGAACAGGAATGCGATCTGGGGCAAGGCTATTGGTTTGGCCGGCCGGTGCCGGCGAGGGAGATTGAGCATTGCCCCGAGGTGGGTGGGAAGAGCGGTTTTTCTGGTTATATAAACATTCTTAAATAGTCTTTTTAAGAATATCAGTACCTCTCTTATATTGCTCCCACGCCGAACGCAGTGCCGCCCACTGCCAGGCATATCCCCTTCAAAGGAGCAGCACCATGAGCGCATCCCTTCGCAGCGTTGACGGTCAGGACGAAAGCACGATCTTGCGGGAAATCCAGAGCGCCCTGCGCGATCTGCGGTTTGGCGCGGTGGAAATCACTGTGCACAACGCCCAGGTCGTGCAGATCGAACGCAAAGAGAAATTCCGCTTGCAGCAACCCGGTAAGCAACCGGGCTAAAGATTGCAGCCTGCGCCAGCTCCTGCGGGGAGCTTCAGACAAGAGCTGGCGCAGGCGGCGATCTTTGACCGGCAGCCGATTACGCAATCCATAAGAAAAAGCCACCACCGAGAATTCCAGGAGCTTTCACCATGTCGTCGATTCGCCGCTACGCTTTGGCCGCGCTGGCCAGTGCCGTGTTTGCCGGTTCCGCGGTTGCCAAGGATTACGAACTGCTCAACGTCTCGTATGACCCGACCCGCGAGCTGTATCAGGACTACAACGCCGAATTCATCAAGTTCTGGCAGCAAGACCACGCCGGCGACACCGTGAAGATCCAGCAATCCCACGGTGGTTCGGGCAAGCAGGCCCGTGCGGTAATTGATGGTCTGCGCGCCGACGTCGTGACCCTGGCCCTGGCCGGCGACATCGACGAAGTGGCCAAGCTCGGCAAGAGCCTGCCTGCTGACTGGCAGAAGCGTCTGCCGGAAGCGAGCACGCCGTACACCTCGACCATCGTCTTCCTGGTGCGCAAGGGCAACCCGAAAGGCATCAAGGACTGGGGCGATCTGGTCAAGAACGACGTCTCGGTGATCACGCCGAACCCGAAAACCTCGGGTGGCGCGCGCTGGAACTTCCTCGCCGCGTGGGCCTACGGCCTGAAAGCCAACGGCGGTGACGAAGCCAAAGCCAAGGAATACGTACAAACCCTGTTCAAGCACGTGCCGATTCTCGACACCGGCGCACGCGGCTCGACCATCACCTTCGTCAACAACGGCCAGGGCGACGTGCTGCTGGCGTGGGAAAACGAAGCGTTCCTGGCACTGAAAGAAGACGGCGGTGCCGACAAGTTCGACATCGTCGTGCCGTCGCTGTCGATCCTCGCCGAGCCGCCAGTAGCCGTGGTCGACAAGAACGCCGAGAAGAAGGGCAACGCGCAGATCGCCGAAGCCTATCTCAAGCACCTGTACAGCCCGGCTGGTCAGGAAATCGCGGCGAAGAATTTCTACCGTCCGCGTGACAAGGACGTCGCCGCGAAATACGCCCAGCAGTTCCCGAAACTGGAACTGGTGACCATCGACAAGGACTTCGGCGGCTGGAAATCCGCGCAGCCGAAATTCTTCAACGATGGCGGCGTGTTCGACCAGATTTATCAGGCGCAGTAATCTGACCTTCAACCAGCCTGTTATCTGGGCACAACATGTGGGAGCGAGCCTGCTCGCGAAGGCGGTATTTCAGGCGGCAGGAATGTTGGCTGATACTGCCCCTTCGCGAGCAGGCTCGCTCCCACAATGATGCGTTTTTAACCAGGGACTTTTATGTCGCGTCGTATCTCCCCCGTCATACCCGGCTTCGGGCTGACGCTGGGCTACACCTTGGTGTACCTCAGTCTGATTGTGCTTATCCCGCTGGCGGCGATGTTCGTCCACGCCGCGCAACTGACCTGGGAGCAGTTCTGGGCGATCATCTCCGCACCGCGCGTGCTGGCGGCGTTGAAGCTGAGCTTCGGCACTGCGCTGTGCGCGGCGATCATCAACGGCATCATTGGCACGTTGCTGGCCTGGGTGCTGGTGCGCTACACCTTTCCCGGGCGCAAGGTGATCGATGCGATGATCGATTTGCCCTTCGCCTTGCCTACGGCAGTGGCTGGTATCGCGCTGACCGCGCTGTATGCCCCGACCGGCCTGGTCGGGCAGTTCGCCACCGATCTGGGTTTCAAGATCGCCTACACGCCTTTGGGTATCACCCTTGCGCTGACCTTTGTGACTCTGCCTTTCGTGGTGCGCACGGTGCAGCCGGTGCTGGCCGACATTCCTCGCGAAGTCGAAGAAGCTGCCGCGTGCCTCGGTGCCAAACCGATCCAGGTGTTCCGCCATATTCTCGTACCGGCGCTGCTGCCCGCATGGCTGACCGGTTTTGCTCTGGCGTTTGCCCGTGGCGTTGGCGAGTACGGTTCGGTGATTTTCATCGCCGGCAACATGCCGATGAAAACCGAAATCCTGCCGTTGCTGATCATGGTCAAACTCGACCAGTACGATTACACCGGCGCCACGGCCATCGGCGTATTGATGCTGGTGGTTTCCTTTGTCCTGTTGCTGCTGATCAACTTGTTGCAGCGGCGCATCGAAACCCCATAAGGAGGCGCGCACATGTCCCAATCGTCTATTGCGGCCGCCTCTGCGGCCAACGCTGCGCGGCGTGGCAGTGCCACTTCACGCAGAGTTCTGATCGGTCTTGGCTGGCTGATCTTTTTCCTGTTTCTGCTGCTGCCGTTGTTCATCGTCGTATCGCAGGGTTTGAAGAACGGCCTCGGCGCGTTTTTCACGGCGATCTTCGAGCCGGACGCGCTGTCGGCGCTGAAACTCACGGTGTTCGCGGTGCTGATTTCGGTGCCGCTGAACCTGGTATTCGGTGTCAGCGCCGCTTGGTGTGTGAGCAAATACTCGTTCCGTGGCAAGAGCATGCTGGTAACGCTGATTGACTTGCCGTTTTCGGTGTCGCCGGTGATCGCCGGTCTGGTCTACGTGCTGATGTTCGGCGCGCAGGGCCTGTTCGGGCCGTGGCTGCAGGATCATGACATCCAGATCGTCTTCGCCCTGCCGGGCATCGTGCTGGCGACGATTTTCGTCACCGTGCCGTTCGTGGCCCGTGAGCTGATTCCGCTGATGCAGGAACAAGGCACCCAGGAAGAAGAAGCTGCGCGCCTGCTCGGCGCCAATGGCTGGCAGATGTTCTGGCACGTCACCGTGCCCAACATCAAATGGGGCCTGATCTATGGCGTGGTGCTGTGTACCGCGCGGGCCATGGGCGAGTTCGGGGCGGTGTCGGTGGTGTCCGGGCACATTCGCGGGGTGACCAATACCTTGCCGCTGCACGTCGAGATCCTCTACAACGAATACAACCACGTGGCCGCGTTCGCCGTGGCGAGCCTGTTGCTGATCCTGGCGCTCTTCATCCTGCTGCTCAAGCAGTGGAGCGAAAACCGTATCAACCGCCTGCGCGCCAGCGCCGCGGAGGAATAATTCATGTCGATCGAAGTGCGTAACGTCAGCAAGAATTTCAACGCGTTCAAAGCGCTGGACAACATCAGCCTGGACATCCAGAGCGGCGAGCTGGTGGCGCTGCTGGGGCCGTCGGGCTGTGGCAAAACCACGCTGCTGCGGATCATTGCCGGTCTGGAAACTCCCGATCAGGGCAACATCGTCTTCCACGGTGAAGACGTCTCCGGCCACGACGTGCGTGATCGCAACGTCGGTTTCGTGTTTCAGCACTACGCCTTGTTCCGGCACATGACGGTGTTCGACAACGTCGCATTCGGCCTGCGCATGAAACCGAAAAACCAGCGCCCGAGCGAAAGCCAGATTGCGACCAAGGTTCACGAACTGCTGAACATGGTGCAACTGGACTGGCTGTCGGATCGTTACCCGGAGCAGTTGTCCGGTGGTCAGCGCCAGCGCATTGCCCTGGCCCGTGCCTTGGCGGTGGAGCCGAAAGTGCTGCTGCTCGACGAGCCGTTCGGCGCCCTCGATGCCAAGGTGCGCAAAGAACTGCGCCGGTGGCTGGCGCGCTTGCACGAGGACATCAACCTGACCTCGGTATTCGTGACCCACGACCAGGAAGAAGCGATGGAAGTCGCCGACCGTATCGTGGTGATGAACAAGGGCGTGATCGAACAGATCGGTTCACCGGGCGACGTCTACGAAAACCCGGCCAGCGACTTCGTTTATCACTTCCTCGGCGATTCGAATCGCTTGCTGCTCAGCGACGACAACCACGTGCTGTTCCGCCCGCACGAAGTGTCGTTGTCCAAGCATGAGCTGGAAGATCACCACGCCGCTGAAGTGCGCGACATTCGGCCGTTGGGCGCGACCACGCGGGTGACGTTGAAGGTTGAGGGGCAGAGCGATCTGATCGAGGCTGAAGTGGTCAAGGATCACGACAGCCTGATCGGCCTGGCCAAGGGCGAAACCCTGTTCTTCAAACCGAAGGTCTGGCAGAAAGTCGCCAACCTTTAACTGATCGTTCCCACGCTCTGCGTGGGAATGCATCCCGTGACGCTCCGCGTCACAGTGGACGCGGAGCGTCCATGGCGGCGTTCCCACGCAGAGCGTGGGAACGAGCGGAAAATCCCTGTGGGAGCGAGCCTGCTCGCGAAAGCGATTTAGACAGCCGCACGATTCGGATTGACCCGCACCCCTCCCGCCCGCGCCTCGATCTGAGCTTTCAGTTCATGGCGCAGCCCGAGCAAAAACGCCAGCTCGGCCACCACAAACAACGGGCCGACAATCAGCCCCGACACATCATCGACAAACGCTGGTTTGCGCCCTTCGTAGTGATGCCCGACAAACTGGATCACCCAGCCAATCACGAACATCCCCAGCCCGCTGCTCAGCCAGACCATGGTGCTCTGCTGCGCCAGTGCATGCCCGGCCCAGACTGAAAAGCCCATCAGCACCGTCATCAGCACGCCGAGCTTCAATTCCAGACGCAGATAAAACCACGCCGAAGCCAGCGCCAGCAGAACGGCGGGAGATATCCACAGACCGCCCAGCGACCATTGCGGGCGTGACAACAACACCGCCACCGCCACAACGATCAGCGGAATACCGATAAAGTGGCTGGCGATGTTACGCGGGTCGCGGTGGTAGGCGGCGTATTGGCTGAGGTGGTCGACGAGGCTTTTCATTGTTGTTCCTCCAGTGGGATTGGTTGCATCATCCCTCGGCAACCGGGTTCGCTCTGTCAGGCAGGCGACAATCCAGGAGGGTTTATGCACATACGTTCACGGCTGCTGACCGGGCACTGGTTCAGTCATCTGCCGGCATCCTTTCAGGATAGTCTGCTGGCGGCGGGCCGCGAGCGGCGCCTGACGGCGGGACAGCGCCTGTTTCAGCGCGGTGACGCACCGTGCGGCTTGTACGCGGTGCTCGATGGTGCCGTGCGCATTGGCGCGGTGAGCGAGCAGGGCAAAGAGGCGTTGTTGAGTCTGGTCGAGGCGCCGCACTGGTTTGGCGAAATCTGCCTGTTTGATGGTCAGCCGCGTACCCATGATGCTTACGCTGTCGGCCCGTGTCTGCTGCTGAACATCCCGCAAACCGCGTTGCTGAAACTGCTCGACGAACAACCACAGTACTGGCGCCATCTGGCCTTGCTGATGAGCCACAAACTGCGCCTGGCCTTCATCGGTCTGGAACAGCTCAGCCTGCTGCCGGCCCCGGCGCGGCTGGCCCATCGTTTGTTGATGATTGCCGAGGGCTACGGCGAACTCGACGCGCCACGCCGGGTGCTGCAATTGCCGCAAGAGCAATTGGCCGCGATGCTGTCGCTGTCGCGGCAGACCACCAACCAGATTCTCAAGGATCTGCAGGGGCAGGGGATCATTGGTCTGGCATACGGCGAGATCGAGATCCTCGATGCCGCGCGATTGCGGGCGCTGACCACACTCTAACGGGCGCCTGAAATCCCATGTGGGAGCGAGCCTGCTCGCGAAAGCGGTGGGTCATTCAACGATGATGTCGACTGATCCAATACCTTCGCGAGCAGGCTCGCTCCCACAGGGTTCAGTGCTGTTTTCAGGAACCGCGGTAGGTCGAGAAGCCATACGGGCTGAGCAGCAGCGGGATGTGGTAGTGCTGGTCGGTCTGCTTCACTTCGAAGATCACCGGGATTTCCGGGAAGAACGTGTCGTGCTTGATCTTCTTGTAGTACTCGCCGGTCTTGAACACCACGCGGTATTCACCCGCTTCAAAGGGCTGTCTGGCCGGGAACAGTTCGGCGATTCGCCCTTGTTCGTTGGTGGTGCCTTGCGCCAGCGGCTGCCATTGCGTGCCGACATGCTTTTCCAGCGAGACGTTGATGCCCGGCGAGGGCAGGCCGTTTTCCAGGTTGAGCACGTGCACGCTCAACGGGTTGCCGGCGGCCAGCGCCAGGCTCGAAACAGCGCTCAGGCCAAGGGCGGCGAGGGTCATGCGCAGGGTGGTCATGGTGGTTCTCCTTAGTGGGAAGAGGTGATGGTCAAGCCGGCCTTGTCGGCGGCCGCGAGGGCACAGTTTTCGTCCTGCTCGCCGCCGCCGGAACCGGCCACGCCCATGGCGCCGACCAGTTCGCTGCCGGCGAACAATGGAATGCCGCCGCCCAGCAACAGCAATTCATCAAGGGTGTTGAGGTTGGCGGTTTCCGGGTTGCTGCGGGCGCGCTCGGCGAACAGTCGCGTCGGCGTCTTGGTCGACAGTGCGGTGTAGGCCTTGCGCTGGCTGGCGGCGGTGTTGTGCGGGCCGATGCCATCGCCGCGCAGGGTCACCAGCAGATTGCCGCCACGATCGAGCACCGAGACTGTGCCGGTGCAGGTGCTCATCGCCTTGTCGGCGAGCCAGCGTGCGGTTTTCAGATCGAGGTCGGCGTGGCGTGGCAATTCCGGGCTGGCGACAGCGGCGCCACTCAGGCCGATCATCAGGCTTGCAACGAGGTATTTGACGGTCATGGACGAGCTCCAGAAGCGAAGGTCGTCACCTTAACGGCCGGTCCTCGTCAGAACCTCGTCAGTTGGATTACAAGTTTGTAATGGGCAACGCCGCCGAAGGCGCCTAGCCTGTGTGCCTTAATGAACGAGGTGTGCCATGCGTTTGCTGGTTGTAGAAGACGAAGCCAAGACTGCGAATTTCCTCGCCAAGGGCCTGGGCGAGTCGGGTTTTGCCGTGGACGTAGCGCTCAATGGCCTCGATGGCCGCTACTTTATCGAGCAGCAGGAATACGACCTGATCATCCTCGACGTGATGCTGCCCGGTCTCAACGGCTGGCAATTGCTGCAACTGATCCGCCAGCGCGGCGCCACACCCGTGTTGTTTCTTACGGCCAAAGACGCCATTGAAGACCGCGTACGTGGCCTCGAGCTGGGCGCCGACGATTACCTGCTCAAACCCTTCGCCTTCGCCGAACTGCTCGCGCGGGTGCGTACCTTGCTGCGCCGCGGGCCGATGCGCGAGGCCGAGTCTTACCAGATCGCCGATCTGGAAATCGATGTGCTGCGCCGCCGGGTCAGTCGTGGCGGCCAGCGTATCGCCCTGACCAACAAGGAATTCGCCCTGCTGCAATTGCTCGCCAGCCGCCAGGGCGAAGTGTTGTCGCGCACGCTGATCGCCTCGCAGGTGTGGAACCTGAATTTCGACAGCGACACCAACATGGTCGAGGTCGCCGTGCGCCGGCTGCGCTCGAAGGTCGATGATCCGTATATGCCTAAACTGATTCACACCGTGCGCGGCGTCGGTTATCAACTGGAAGCGCCCGACGATGTGGAGTAAGTCGATCGCCTGGCGTCTGGCGCTGGCTTTCGCCATGGTCTGTGCACTGGTGCTGAGCGCGATTGGCGTGTTTCTTTATCGCTCGCTGGCTTCGGAACTGGCCTTTCGTGACGATATGGCCCTGCTTGGTCGCCTCGAACAAGTACGCGCCTTGCTCGCCGACAGTGACAGCCTTGATGCCCTGCAAGCGCGGCCGCGGCTGTATCAGAACATGCTTGGCAATCTCGACAGCCTGCTGCTGGTGCGCCGCGCGGATGGCTCCAGCGTGATCACCATCAACCCGCGTCAGCGCGAGCTGCCGAGCTTGGAGGCGATTGCCCGCGAGCAGATGCCGCAACGTCGCGACGTGCTGACATGGCAGGCCGCCGACGGTGCCGAAGTGGCGCTGTTGTCCGGTCAGGCGCAGGGCCCGAACGGTGAATCTCTGACCGTGATTGCCGGCAAGGTGCTGAGCGAGCGTGAACAGATGCTGAGCAGTTATCGCCTGCGCCTGTATCTCTCCGTCGGCCTCGGCGCGTTGCTCGCTTTTGCGCTTGGCCTGTTGCTGTTGCGCCGCGGCCTGCGACCGTTGCGCCAGTTGAGCGCAGCGGTGCGCGTCATTGACCTGCGCAGCCTCGATCAACGCCTGCCCGCCGAGGGCACACCGACAGAACTGCGCGAGCCGGTACAAGCACTCAATGGCATGCTCGCGCGGCTGGATGACAGCGTGCAGCGCCTGTCGCAGTTCTCCGCCGACCTCGCCCATGAAATCCGCACGCCGCTGCATACTTTGCTGGCGAGCAACGGCCAGGCGTTGAATCACCCGCGCAGTACAGCCGAATATCAGGAAGTGCTGGCCTCGAACATGGAAGAGTTTGAACGGCTCAAACGCATGGCGGAAAACCTGATGTTCCTCGCCCGCGCCGAACAGGCCGAGCGCGCACTGAATCTGCAACCGCTGGATCTGCACAGCGTCGGCGATGAACTGTGTGATTACTTCGAAGCCCTGGCGGACGATCGCGACCTGCGCCTGGACAATCAGTTACACGGCGAACTGCTCGCCGATCAGCAATTGCTGCAACGGGCGCTCGGCAACCTGTTGGCCAATGCCGTACGCCACGCCGACCCCGGCACCGTTATCAGCCTGCGCCGCCGCGACGAGCCGGGCCGGGTCTGGCTGCAAGTGCACAACCACGGCCCCGCCATCGCGTTCGAGCATCTGGGCAAACTGTTCGACCGCTTCTACCGCGTCGATCCCTCACGGGCGGAACCGGGGGATTCGGGTGGGTTGGGGCTGGCGATCGTGCAGTCGATCATGCAGTTGCATGGGGGGCAAGTGGGGGTGAGGAGTGATGCGGCGGGTACTGTGTTTGAGTTGGGGTTTTTGGTGCGACATTGATCATTTGAAAAGCGGATGAAGGTCATTTTTTTGCAAGAAAATGCATTCAATAGAATGCATATCGGCTGAAAATGAAAAAATGCATCGTAAATAATGCAGGCGGCTCAGATGGAAAACATAGGCAAATTAATTAGAACTCTCCGAAAAGCGAATGGGCTGTCTCAGCAAGCCCTCGCTCTGAAGTACGGTATGAGTCGCGCGACCATCTCCGGCATCGAGAACAACACGGTCTCTGACATTGGTCTGCGTAAGGTAGAGGTAATCTTGAATGGCTTCGGCTATGTACTAGACGCGGTTCGTCGACCAGCCCGTCCCACTCTCGATATGCTCAAGAAGGAAAATTTCCACACTTGAGTACTTCCACTGCCTCATGGCTTGTGCTGGTTGTAACTCAACGCAAGCCATCGCGAAACTGCCCCGGCGTCATCCCGGTCCAGCGCTTGAAGGCGCGGCTGAAGCTGCTGGTGTCGGCGAAGCCGAGCAGATAACTCACTTCGCTCAACGAGCACTGCGGATCGCGCAGGTGCAGCAGCGCGAGGTTTTCGCGGCTTTCGTTGAGCAGGGTGTCGAAGCGGCAGCCTTCATCGGCCAGATGCCGTTGCAGGCTACGCAAGCTCAGGTGCAAGGCCTGGGCGATGCGCTCGGCGCTCGGTTCACCTTCGGGCAATTGTTCTTCGATGGCGTCGCGCACCTTGCGCTCCCAGGTCAGCGGTTGCAGCTGCGCCAGGGTGCGCTTGAGCACCGCTTCGTTGTGTTCGGCCAGTTCCGGGTTGGCGTCGTCGAGGTGGCTGTCGAAGTCGGCGAGGGCGAACTCCAGGCGATCTTCGACGCAGCCGAAATGCACCGGCGCGCGAAAGACCTTGTGCCATTGATGGGCATCGGTCGGTTCAGGGCGGCGCAGATAAACCGCCAGCGGCGCGTAATCACGGCCGAGTCGATTACGGCAGGTGCGCACATAGATTGCCGCGAAGGCGTCGATGGCTTCGAAGGCCGGCGCCGGGTTGTCCACAGGGACTTTCAATCGAAATTGATAGCGGTCGGCGCTGCGGCTCAGCTCCAGTTCCAGCGCATCGCTGACCACCGGGTGGTAGCGCACGATACGTTCGAACACCTCGCGCAAGCTGCCGCTCGCGACCAATGCATAGCCGAGGGCGTGGAAAGTGGTCGGGCTGACGAAGCGCGACACGCGCAAGCCCAGCGCCGGGTCGTCGCTGGCCTCAACGGCGAGCGCCCACAGCCGTGTGGTGCCAGACAACGGATAGCGCGCATTGGGATCGTCCATCAGGCTCGGGTCAAGGCCAGCCTGTTGGCACAAGGCGATACTGTCCAGCCCCAGCGCATCGAGTTGCTTGCGCAAGGCACGGGTCCAGCTGGCGAGGGAGGTCGGTTCCTTCATGCTGATTGGCGCGTCCGGTCAACAGGTTGGCGTTCTTGGCTAGCGCGATTGGCGCCCCGACAAGGCACGATTCACACATCTTAGACCCGAGGATGGAAGCATGGACGGTACTTCTGCAAGCCCCCAGCGGCTCAATGCGGCGCAACGATCAGCGCATATTCGCGAGGTGGTGCTGGGCAAAGGCGTGGAGCTGCGCGAGCGCTACCCGATTCTTCAGCATCAGGACGCGTTGGGCGCAGGGATTCTGGCGTTTGCTTTGGTCGGCATGGTCGGCTCGGCCGCGTTGTACATCAGTGGCCATCTGGCGTGGTGGGCGTGCCTGTTGCTCAACGCATTTTTCGCCTCGCTGACCCATGAGCTTGAGCACGACCTGATCCACAGTATGTATTTCCGCAAGCAGCGCGTGCCGCACAACCTGATGATGGGCCTGGTGTGGCTGGCGCGGCCGAGCACGATCAATCCGTGGATTCGGCGCCAGCTGCACCTCAATCACCACAAGGTTTCCGGCACCGAAGCCGACATGGAAGAACGTGCGATCACCAACGGCGAGCCGTGGGGTTTGGCGCGACTGTTGATGGTCGGCGACAACATGATGTCGGCTTTCATCCGTCTGTTGCGGGCCAAAACCTGGGCGCACAGGCTCGGCATTCTCAAGCGTGTGTTCAAGGTCTACGCGCCGTTGGCGCTGCTGCACTGGGGCGCGTGGTATGTGTTTTTGGGTTTTCACGCAGCGAACGGCGTTGCCTTTCTGCTGGGCGCGCCGATCGACTGGTCAGCCAATACACTGGCGGTGATGCAGGTGATTGATATCGCCGTCGTGGTGATCATCGGCCCGAATGTGCTGCGCACGTTTTGCCTGCACTTCATCAGTTCGAACATGCATTACTACGGCGACGTCGAGCCAGGCAATGTGCTGCAGCAATGTCAGGTGCTGAACCCCTGGTGGCTGTGGCCGTTGCAGGCGTTCTGCTTTAACTTCGGCAGCAGCCACGGGATTCATCATTTTGTGGTCAAGGAGCCATTTTACATCCGCCAGATGACCGTGCCGGCAGCGCACAAGGTGATGCGTGAGATGGGGGTGCGGTTCAATGATTTCGGTACGTTTGGGCGGGCGAACCGGTTTGTGCGCCGGGATGCCGTTGCGCAGAAAGAGGTGCGTACGGCTCAAGCTTAACGATCGACTGCCAAGGCCTCATCGCGAGCAGGCGCGCTCCCACAGGGAAACGCATTTCATTGTGGGAGCGAGCCTGCTCGCGATGGCGATAGTGCAGGTCACATCAATCCGGCTGAAACGGCGAAGCACTCAGAATCACCCCGGTTTCCTCCACATACCGCTGCCAATGCCCGATCAACTCAGCGAGCTTGCCCGGCTGACTCAGCGCCAGATCATGAATCTCCCCCGGATCGCTGTGCAAATCATAGAGCTGCCACGTCGCCGGCCCCACTGGCCCAGGAATCCAGACCGCTTTCCACGACCCTTGGCGGATCGCCCGACGCCCGAACAGTTCCCACCCCGTCACCGTGTGTTCGTCATGCACCTGAGCGGTCTCGCCGGATAAAAAGCCCAGCCACGATTTACCGCGCAACGGCGCTACCGCTTTGCCTTTCCACTGCTTGCCCGGATGCCTCACGCCAGCCAGATCCAGAATCGTCGGAGTGATGTCCATCACCGTGCCGAAGCCGTGGCTGATCTGTCCTCTGAGCGCCAGTTGCGGATAGTGCAACAGCGCCGGCACGCGAATGCCGCCCTCGGTGGTGAAGGCTTTGAACAACCGCGACGGTGCGGTTGCCACCTGCGCCCAGTTCGGCCCGTACCAGACGTAAGAGTTGGCGCGGCCGATGTTGTCGAGGCTGTTGTCGTAATGCTGGTTCAGATAGGTCATCAGTTCCGGGCCGAACTTGGGGAACGCTTCGAGCAGCGCGCCTTCGGCACCGTTGTCGGACATGAACAGGATGAACGTGTTGTCGAGCTGGCCCTGCTGGCGCAGGTAATCGACGACGCGGCCGATGTTCCAGTCCATGCGCTCGACCATCGCCGCGTAGACCTCCATGGCCCGCGCGGAAATCTGCTTCTGCTCCTCGCTCAACGCGTCCCACTGCGCGCTGAGCTGGATCAGCGGATGCGGCTCGACATCCGCTTCGATCAGGCCGAGGGCTTGGAGTTTTTCCAGGCGTTCGAGGCGCAGCACTTCGGGGCCGGCGTCGTAGCGGCCGCGGTATTTCGCGACGATTTCGGCAGGCGCCTGCAGCGGCCAGTGCGGGGCGGAAAAGGGTAGATAAGCGAAGAACGGTCGGGTCTGGTCGCGTTCCTTGAGGTACTGCAGCAGCTTGTCGCCGAAGGCATCGGAGGAATAGAAATCCTTGGGCAACTCGTCGATGAATTGATCGTCTTCGATGTACAGCGCCGGGGTGGATTTCAACAGGCCCGGTGTTTGCTCATCGTAGGTCGGCTCGAAACCATAGTGGTTGGCCGCGCCCGGCAACAGTGAAAACGAGCGCTCGAAACCACGTGCATGCGGCGCCAGTTCGGCCGTCAGACCGAGGTGCCACTTGCCGCTCATCAGGGTTTGATAACCGGCCTCGCGCAGCAACTCCGGCAGCGCCACCACGCGGTCGTTGAGATAGCCTTCGTAACCCGGTTTGCCGATCAGTTCGGGCGTCAGCGCTTCGGCCATGGTGCCGATGCCGGCGATGTGATGATCGGTGCCGGTGAGCAGCATCGAGCGGGTCGGCGAGCAGGTCGGTGCGGTGTGAAAGTCGGTCAGGCGCAGGCCGTTGTTCGCCAGCGCGTCGAGGTTCGGTGTGGCGATTTCGCCGCCGAACGCACCGATGTCGGAGAAGCCTAGATCGTCGGCCAGAATCACCAAGAAATTGGGACGTTGCGGCATTGCGAAACTCCTGTTCAGCAGGCTATGAACGTCAGCGGCAGATCGCGGATCTGCACCGGCACGCTCGGTTGGTAATGGTCGTCACTGGTCAGCTCGTGCAGCAGTTCTTCACGCAACTGATGGAAGTCGAAACTGCTGCGCTGGCGCGGGTGCGCCAGGGCAATGTCGACCAATTGCTTGATCCGTCCCGGACGCGGCTCCATCACCACCACGCGGTCAGCGAGGAAGATCGCTTCCTCGACATCATGGGTGACCAGAATTGTGGTGATTTTTGCGCGTTCGCGGATCGCCAGCAGCTCGTCCTGCATCTGCTGGCGGGTCAGTGCGTCGAGGGCGCCGAAGGGTTCGTCGAGCAGCAGAATCCGTGGGCTGGCAACCAGTCCGCGAGCGATCGCCACACGCTGGGCCATGCCGCCGGACAACTGGTGCGGATAGGCGCGGGTGAAGTCGCGCAGGCCGACCAGATCGATGAAATCGTTGATCCGCTGTTGCTTTTGCGCGGCGCTCAGCGGCTCATTAACCAGGCCCAGACCGATGTTGTCGGCGACGCTCAGCCAGGGAAACAAACGGTGCTCCTGAAAGACGATGCCGCGTTCGCTGCCGACGCCCTTGACGGCCTGGCCATCTACGCTGATCTGCCCGCGAAACTGCGTGTCGAGTCCGACCAGCAAGCGCAGCAAGGTCGATTTGCCACAGCCGCTGGAACCGACGATGGCGACAAATTCGCCCTCGGCGATGTCCAGGTTGAATTCGTGAATCGCCTCCAGTTCGAAGCCGTCGACGTCAAAGGATTTGCCCACGTGGTTGAAGCTGACAATCGGTGCGTTCATGCGTGTCTCCAGCGGGTCGCGCGAATTTCCAGGCGTTGGCCGATCAGGTTGAGCAGGGCGCCGGTGAGACCGACCAGAAGCATGCCGGCCATGATCAGGTCCATGCGCAGCAGTTGCTGTGCGCCGATCATCTGGCTGCCGATGCCGCCATCGGACGGCATGAAGTATTCGGCGCCGATGGTGCCGAGCCAGGCGTAGATCAGGCTCAGCCTGAGGCCGGCGAAAATGCCCGGCGCGGCACCGGGCAACACCAGGCGGCGCAGGCGTTGACCGAGGCTCAGGCGCAGCACCTGCGCGGCTTCGTTGAGTTGCGGCGAAAGATTGGCGACGCTGCGTTGCGTGGCGACGAACAACGGAAAGAACCCGGCGAGGGCAACGAATACCCACTTGGCCAGTTCACCGAGGCCGAACCACGCGGTGAGCAGCGGCACCCAAGCGAAAATCGCAATTTGCCGGATCGCCGCCAGCGTCGGGCCGAGCAAGCGTTCGCTGGTGCGCGACAGACCCAGCAGCAAGCCGAGGGCGAAACCGAGCCCGCCGCCGAGCAGTAATCCTCCGACTGTGCGTCCGAGGCTCAGGGCCAGGCCGCTGCTCAAGGTTCCGTCGCGCAAACCTTCCCACGCGGTTAACAGAACGGCCAGCGGGCTGACCAGAATGTTGGCATCGACCCACTGCTGATCGACCGCCAATTGCCACAGCGCCAGCAAGCTCAGCGGCAGCAGCCACGGTTGCAGTCGTTGCCAGCCTTGATAACGCGGGCCGCGACGAATTTCGGCAGTCGCTGGATGCGGCCAGTGCACCAGCTTGCGATCGAGCAGGCCGATGCCGCGATCCATGGCCACGCCGAGCAAACCGATGACCACGATGCACACGAACACGATGTCGAGCATGAACAACTGCCGCGCCCAGACCATCAGGTAGCCGATGCCTTCGCTGGACGCCAGCAGTTCGACGGCGAGCAGCGAGGTCCACCCGGCGGCCAGTGCCAGACGTACACCCGCCATGAACGCAGGCAGGGCGGCGGGCAGGACCAGGCGGCGGACTAACAGGTGTGGCGGCAGGCGCAGGACCGCTGCCGCTTCACGCAGTTTCGGTTGCGCATCGCGCACCCCGACCAGCGTGTGCAAGGTCACCGGCACCACGATCGCTTTGATCAGCACCACCAGTTTCAGCACTTCGCCAATGCCGAAAAACACCATGAACAAGGGAATCCAGGCCAGTGTCGGCACCTGCGCCAGTCCGGCAAATGTCGGCAGAATCAACCGCTCCAGCCGCTGGCTGAAACCCAGCGCAGCGCCGAGTACGGCGCCCGCGGAAATTCCTGCTAGCAGGCCCCAGAACAAACGCTGCAGGCTGATCCACAGATGGCTCCAGAGTTCGCCTTGCGCCAGCTCCGCGGCGCTGTTCCAGACCAGCGAAGGCGCTGGCAAAATCTGCTCGCTCATCCATGCGTTGCGTGCGGCCAGCCACCACAGCGTGAATAGAGCGAGCGGCAGCAGCCATGGCAAAACTCGCTGGTTGAGGCTTGGCCAGATCGGTTGGCGCTTGAGCGGTGGCGCCGGCAGCGGCAGGCTGAGCAGGGAGTGTCGGGCCATGGTTGACCTCCGTTGTCGGACGCAGACGGACCGTATGCAAAATTGATCTAACAAATAGCGAATCAATGCTATCGAGAGATAAGCCAGACCATTTAAGGCCTCCAGCCCAAGCGCATCCAATGCATTCGGAGAATATTTTCCATGCTGTCTATGCATACATCCCTGCAAGCCCCGGCCGCGCTTGCTTAGCTTATTAAGCTATAAAAATGTGCGTTTATAGTATTTAAGCGCAGGCCCCGCTTCGGCCTACTTTCGGCTCCTCACCGCCCAGTCGTGATCAAGGAGCTGTACCCATGAACCTTCCCTTCAAACGAGTTTTCAGTCTGTTTACCGTTCCCGCGCTGGCTGGCCTGCTGGCGTTCAGCGCCCACGCGGAGGAGCTGAAGGAAATCCGCATTGCCGTGCCTGACCTGAGCGCCGGTACCCAGCACAGTGGTGGCGGCGTGGTCGATGTACTGCGCAATCAGCAGATCTTCGAAAAGGCCTTTGCCGAACAAGGCATCAAGATTCAGTGGAGCTTTTTCAAAGGTGCAGGGCCGGTGATCAATGAAGCGTTCGCCAACGGTCAGGTCGATCTCGCGTATCTGGGCGATCTGGCGGCAATCATTGGCAAGTCCAACGGGCTGGACACCCGCCTGCTCAGCGCCACCGCACGCGGGGTCAAGCAGTATCTGGGCGTGGTGCCGGGGTCGGGAATCAAGACCCTGCAGGATCTCAAGGGCAAGCGGGTGGCGATCTTCCGTGGCACCGCGACACAGCTTTCCTTCGACGCGGCGCTGGCCAGTCAGGGCTTGAGCGAAAAGGATTTGAAGGTCATCAACCTGGACTTCAACGCGGCGGTCGCAGCACTGGCGGCCAGGCAGATCGATGCATCATGGGGCAGTTCCGCGCTATCGGCTCTGCAAGCCAAAGGCCTGGCGGAGTTGCCGCTCAATACCAAGGATCTGGGCGGGGCCGGCAGTGTGCAGGCCGTACTGTTGGGCACGGCAAAGTTTGTCGACGCGCACCCCGAGGTGGTGGCGAAACTGCTCAAGGCACAGCAGCAAGCTTTTGACTGGCTGAGCGAAGACGGCAACAAGGGCGCTTACGTGCAACTGGTGTCGGGGCTGGCCAGTTACCCGCCAGTGATCCTGACTCAGGATTTGCAGGATCAGGATTTGCGTGAAGTGTTCCAGTCGACGCTCGACCCAGTGTTCCTCGGCAAATTGCAGGATTCGGTGGATCTGGCGGCGCAGCAGAAGCTGATTCGCAAGCCGTTCAAGGTCAGCGATTGGGTGGCGCCTGAACTGGCGGCGGCCAAACTTTAGAGTAACGGATCGTTCCCACGCTCTGCGTGGGAATGCAGCCCGGGACGCTCCGCGTCCCAAAAGCGGACGCAGAGCGTCCATTGATGCATGCCCACGCGGAGCATGGGAACGATCGGCGTCTGCCGCGAAGGTTTTCATACGGCGACGCTGACTTTCTGCCGATCCACCGCCACCAACGTCTCGATCAGCGCCCTGGCCGCTGGCGACAAGCGAAACCCGGTACGGCTGACGATGCCGCAGCGCGCGTTCATGCTCTCCAGGTTCTGCGGCAAATTACGCCAGTGCAGCAGCACCAGCGAACCCTTGGCAATGTCCTCGGCAAACGCCTCCTCGGTGCCCACCCCGATTGCATTCGATTGCAGCACCACTTTGACCAGCGCCGGATAATGCTCGGTCTCGATGGTCGGGGAAAAATCGGTGCGGCCGCTGAGGTTGGCCAACAGTTTGCGAATCCCCGGCGGGATCAGCGTAGTCGCCAACGGATAGTCGAACATATCGTTGGTCGACAGGCTTTCCTTGGCCAGCAACGGGTGCCCCGGACGGCAAAAGAACACGCCGCGTTTGGGCGTCAGCGCCTGGGTCTGGAAATTCGGGTCGGATTCGAAATGGCGAATATCGGCGATGAAGAATTCGATCTCCTCGCGGCTCAGCGCGCGGCTGAGTTTTTCCCAGTTATCCACCTGGAAACAGGTGCGCACTTTCGGGTGTGCATTAATGAATTGCGCCACCGCATCCGGCACCAGTTTCACCGCTGGCGCCGGGCCGCAACCGAAGTGCACTTCACCGGCATCAAGCTTGGTCATTTGCGTCACTTCGGCGCTGAGCAGTGCCGCGCCCTGCACCAGGCTCAAGGCGTGCTGCAGCACCACCTGGCCTTCGGGGGTGGGGCGCAAATCCTTGTTGCCGCGGTCCACCAGCACACAGCCGAACTCCTGCTCCAGCCCCTGAATGCTACGGCTGAACGCCGGTTGAGTGATGCCCATCGCGTCCGCCGCACGGACAAAACTGCGGTGTTCGATGAGGGCGATGAAGTAACGCAACTGGCGAAGATCCATATGCTTTTCCGGCATCCTAAAAATAGCTCGAAGGCATTTGCGACGAGGGTTGCCTGAGGTTTTAAATGCAAGCTCTTATTCCGTCAACGAAGCACGCACCTATCTGTTAGATGTAAATGGCATATAGATAGAGCGTTGTTTCGCTGCCGCCAACCGCAAGCAGTCGATGAGGATCTTCCCATGAGCAATGCCGCACTCGCTGTAAAACCCGCTGTCCATGCGCTGGAAATTCACCCGGTGGCCGGTCGTATCGGCGCCGAGATTCGTGGCGTGCACCTCTCCGGTGAGCTGGACGCCGCCACGGTCGAAGCCATTCAGCAGGCACTGATCGAATACAAGGTGGTGTTCTTCCGCGAACAGACCCGGCTTGATGATCAGCGTCAGGAAGCCTTCGCGCATTTGCTCGGCGAACCGGTGGCGCACCCGACCGTGCCGTCGCGCGAAGGTACCCGTTATCTGCTCGAACTGGACGGCGCCGAAGGTCAGCGCGCCAACTCCTGGCACACTGACGTGACCTTCGTTGATGCCTACCCGAAAGCCTCGATCCTGCGCTCGGCGGTGGCCCCGGCATTCGGCGGCGACACGCTGTGGGCCAACACCGCCACGGCGTATAACGGCTTGCCGAGCGAGCTGCGTGAACTGGCCGACAAACTGGTCGCAGTGCACAGCAACGAATACGACTACGCCAGCGCTAAACCGGACGTTTCGGCGGAGAAGCTTGAGCGCTACCGCAAGGTCTTCACCTCGACGGTGTACGAAACCGAACACCCGGTCGTCCGGGTGCATCCGATCAGCGGTGAGAAGAGCCTGCTGCTGGGGCATTTCGTCAAACGCATCAAGGGTTACTCGCAAGCGGACTCGGCGCACCTGTTCGGGCTGCTGCAAAGCCATGTGATCCGTCAGGAAAACACCGTGCGCTGGCGCTGGAAGGCTGGTGATGTGGCGATCTGGGATAACCGCTCGACGCAGCATTACGCGATCGATGATTACGGCACCCAGGATCGGGTGGTGCGTCGGGTGACGTTGAAAGGCGAGGTGGCGGTGGGGGTGAATGGGCAGCGCAGTAAAACCATCAAAGGTCGTGACTGAGATCAACAGCCCCTCACCCCAGCCCTCTCCCAGAGGGAGAGGGAGCCTATTGGGGGCTTTTCGAGCCTGAGTTGAATGATCGTTCCCACGCTCTGCGTGGGAATGCCTCTATGGACGCTCTGCGTCCGCTGTTGGGACGCGGAGCGTACTGGGCTGCATTCCTTTGCTGCGCGTGGGAACGATCGCTTGAACCTGTGGGAGCGAGCCTGCTCGCGAAGGGCTTTCACCAGATCCCGATCTGCACCACTTTCTCGCTTTCAGGCTCTCCATAACGAAACCGCTGCCCGCGTGAATCGATCTCCTCATGGCTGATCGTCGTGCGCCGCTTCAACCCGCGCAGCCATTCAAACAGGTACCCCGCATGCTCTTCGCGCACGGCCGCGTGCGCCGGGTCATCGCCTAGATCGCGCAGCTCGTGCGGGTCATTGAGCAGATCAAACAACTGTGGCCGGAAGCCGTCGTACGCCAGGTATTTCCAGCGCTCGCTGCGCACCATGGTCATGCGGCAGCGGTCGATCGGCTGGCCCAACCGCGCGCGGGCCGGCGCCTGGAAGGCGTAGTCATATTCGCTGATTGCGTAGCGGCGCCAATCGGGATTCTCGCCGTGCAGAAGGGGAATCAAGGAGCGCCCTTCAAGACGATGCTCGGCGCCCGGCAATCCCAGCGCCGCCAGAAATGTCGGCAGTGCATCGATGGTTTCCACCAGTCGCTCATCAACCGTGCCGCGGGTGACATCCGCCGCCGTGCGCGGGTCGCGCACGATCAGCGGCACGCCAACCGCTTGTTCGAGCAAAAACTCCTTCTCGCCCAGCCAGTGGTCGCCGAGAAAGTCGCCGTGATCGCTGGTGAACACGATCAGCGTGTCGTCCCAACGGCCATTGCTCTGCAAAAAATCGAACAGCCTTCCGAGTTGGTCATCCACCTGTTTGACCAAGCCCATGTAGGTAGGGATTACAGTCAATCGTACTGCGTCCCGGGAGAAGTTGAGACTTTCTTCATGTTGACGAAAGGCCGTGTATACGGGGTGTTTACTGGCTTCGGAGGGCGTCGCGCGGATCGGTTCGAGAATCGATTTCGTACTGTACAAAGAATGGTATGGCGCCGGTACGATGTAGGGCCAGTGCGGTTTGATGTACGAGAGGTGTAAACACCACGATTTCTCGCCTTGCTCGGTGATGAAGTCGATGGCTCGATTGGTAGTGTAGACAGTCTCTGAGTGTTGCTCGGGAATTCGTGCTGGCAAATTCGCATGACGCATTTTCCAGCCGCTGAGGATCTCGCCGTTCGCGCCTTCGGCGGCGTTCGCCCAGTCGTGCCAGGGATTGCGGCCGTCGAAACCGTGTTCGCGAAGGTAACGGGTGTAGGGGGCGGATTCGCGCTTGTCATCGAACAGTGGGTCGTCGGGGTAGATGCCGTCATGGCGCATGTAGGGTTCGAAGCCGACTTCGTTGAGGATTTCGGCCTGCAGGCTGTCAGGGTTGATTGCCAGGCGCTGCAAGGCATCAATGTTTGCCGTCGCGTGAGTCTTGCCGACCAGAGCGGTACGAATACCGTGCGGGCGCAGGTAATCGCCGATGGTCAGTTCATCCAGCGGCAACGGCACGGCGTTCCATGCCACCTGATGGCTGCTGACATAGCGCCCGGTGTAGGCCGACATTCTGGAAGGACCGCAAATCGTGCCCTGAGTGTAAGCGCGGCTGAACCGTACGCCGGCGGCAGCGAGGCGATCGATGTTCGGTGTATGCAGATGCGGATGGCCGTAGCAGGACAGGTAATCGCGGCGCAGTTGGTCGCACATGATGTACAGCACGTTGCGCACGGGGTTGGGCGGGGTGGGCATGGAGTTCACCGGTCAGTGGGACAGGTGAGGGTTGTCGCCGTCGGCAGGGGTGTACGGCAAGTGCGTTTGGGGAATGGGTTTTATGCAGCAAATGCATCGGTAAATCAGACCGCAAGATTCTCCAGTGAACAGACTTCTTCATCCACCGCATCAATCGCTTTGATTTGCTCAATCATCGCCTCGGCCAGCGGCGATAACCGATACCCGGCGCGGCTGACGATCCCGTAGCGGGTATACAGCTCCTCAAGATCGTCAGCCAATCCTTCGATCTTCAGGCACACCAGCTCACCCTTGGCCAGATGCAACGCGTCGGAATAGGCGCCGACAATCCCGATCGCATCCGAACGCAGCACCACACTGAGCAAACTCGAGCTGTTTTCACATTCCACATTCGGCGTGAAATCTGGCCGGCCGCTGAGGTCGACGATGACTTTGCGCAGGTTTGGCGGACGAATGCTCACTGCCAGTGGATAACTCATCAACTGCTCGGCGCTGACGCGTTCAAACGCCGCCAGCGGATGCCCGGCGCGACAGCAGAAATGCCATTTGCGCGCGCGCAGGCGATGGGTCAGGTAGTCCGGGTCCGCCTCGAACTGCCGGGTGTCGGCGACGAAGAACTCGAACTCTTCGCTGAGCAGGCGTTTGCTCAGGCTCTGCCAGTCATCTACCACAAACTGAACCCGCGCTTTCGGGTAGCGCCCGATGAACGCACCGATCGCCCGCGGAATCAGTCCCGCGGCGGGCGCCGGCCCACAACCGAAGCGCAATTCCCCAGCCTCAAGCCCGTTGAACTGACTGATCTCGTTGGCCATTTGCTGCGCGCCACTGACCAGCCGCCGCGCATGTTCGAGCAAGACCTGGCCCTGTTTGGTGGGGGGCAATTCCTTGCGCCCGCGATCGACCAACTGACAGCCGACGCTGTGTTCCAGCGCTTGAATGCTGCGGCTGAACGCCGACTGCGACAGGTTCACCGCCTGCGCGCCGGCAACGAAGCTGCGTTGTTCAGCCAGGGCGATGAAGTGACGAAGTTGGCGCAGGTCGATATGCATTTTTCACATAAAAAATATCCGGGAAATGCATTGGATATGCATTAGGTCGACTCCTTATAAAGGCAATCTCTTATGCAGTAAATATTTGTAAATCCATAAATAAATAACTTAAAAGAATATGCAGTGCTGGTGAAGCCTGTGTATTTTTTGACCAGGAGCCGCGCCATGAGTCCGTTGAAACACGCGTCACCCCAACCACCTCGACGGCTCAAGCGCCTGCCTCTGGCCTTGTTTCTCGCCGGCAGCGCGAGCTGGACTCACGGCTACGCCGCCGAAGCCGAAATCCCGGCGCCGGTCGCCGCAGGCAAAGCGGCGGCGAGCAGTTCGCAGCTGGAAACCGTGACCGTGACCACCCGTCGTCGCGAGGAAAGTTCGCAGGATGTACCGACGCCAATGAGTGTGGTCAGCGGACAGAATCTGGAGACGCAACGGGTCTATCGGATTCAGGATCTGCAGCAACTGGTGCCCAGCGTCAACGTCGCCTATATGCACGCGCGGCAGTCCAGCGTGTCGATTCGCGGTCTGGGTAACAATCCGGCCAGTGATGGTCTGGAAGGCAGCGTCGGCCTGTACATCGACAACGTTTATCTGGGCCGCCCGGGGATGGCGGTGTTCGACTTGATGGACATCGAACAGCTCGAAGTCTTGCGCGGGCCGCAGGGCACACTGTTCGGTAAAAACACCACCGCCGGGGTGATCAACATCAGCACCCGTGCGCCGACCTTTACCCCTGAGCGCAGCATCGAAACCTCGGTTGGCGAGGACGGTTATTTCCAGACCAAGGGCACGATTTCCGGGCCGCTGAATGAGCAACTGGCCGGGCGTTTTTCCGCGTATCGCACGCGCAGCGACGGCGACATCAAGAACGAATACGACGGCCATGATCTGAATGGCGGCTCGCGCGAAGGCTTTCGCGCGCAACTGCTGTTCAAGCCCAACGAAAATTTCAACCTGCGCTGGATCGGCGATTACAACGAAGAGGATTCCAGCGCCGGCACCCGCGTGTTGTACAACATCGGGCCGACCATCAACGGCGTCAACCTGTATCAATCCCGTGCCAACGCGGCCGGCGCGACGCTGGTCAACGGCACACACCGCAAGGTCAATCTCGACAACGACCAACACGTTACCGTGCATCAGGGCGGCACTTCGGTAGAAGCCAACTGGACGTTGCCAAGCGATTTCACCCTGACCTCGGTCAGCTCGTATCGCTTCTGGAACTTCACTCCACGCAATGATGACGGCCTCAACGTGCCGGCCAGTTACAACGCCGGGGTGTCGGTGGAAGACAAACAGTATTCGCAGGAATTTCGCCTCGCCTCGCCCAAGGGGGAATTCTTCGACTACGTGGTCGGTGCCTACTATTTCGGTTCCGATCTGGACAACAAATCCTTCGCCTATTACGGCCCGCAGGCGGACATCTGGAACGGCACGCCGGCGGGTGCGCTGGCCAATGTGACCAGCGTCGGCAAGGGCCACATCAAGACCGACAGCTTTGCGCTGTTTGCCCAAGGCACCTGGCACCTGACCGAGCGGCTGGATTTCACCGCCGGGGTGCGTGGCACCTACGAAGAGAAAAATGCCTGGGTCAACCGCAATGCCCCGGTCGGCGGTGTGGCCGTGGCGGGCGCGGCGGCCAATGCGCGCCGAGGCCGCGCCGGCGCCTACGACTCCGGTGACTTGAATCAATACAGCTCAAGCCCTTCGGGGCTGCTCAATCTCAGCTATCGCATCACCGATGAGGTGCTTGGCTACGCGACGTTGTCCCACGGCGAAAAATCCGGCGGGGTCAACCTCGCAGTCGGCTCCGCGCCAACCGCGGGTGCCGACTCGCTGCTGATCGGCACCGAACGGGCGAACAACGCCGAACTCGGTTTCAAAAGCACTTTGTGGGATCACCGTCTGCAGCTCAACGCCAACGTGTTCTGGACCCAGGTCAACGCCTACCAGACCAATGCCTATGACGCCGACAACCGCGTGCAATACCTGACCAATGCCGGCTCCGTGCGCTCGCGCGGCATCGAGTTCGAAAGCACCGTGATGCCGCTGCGTGGCCTGACGCTGAACTTCAACGGCTCGTACAACGACGTCAGCTATCTCTCCTACAAAGATGCGCCGTGCCCGCCGGAAGTCAGCCAGGCGCCGGGTGCGCCGGCCTCTTGCGATCTCAGCGGCCATCAAGTGGTCGGCGCATCGAAATGGATCGGCAATGCCAACGGCGAATACAAATGGAATCTGGATAACGGCTTCGAACCCTACGTCACCGGCAGCTATGCATTCCGCTCCAAAGCCGTGGGCACAGTGGAGGACTCCGACTACGGGCAGATTCCCAGCTACGCCGTGGTCAACTTTTCCACAGGCTTGCGTGGCGATTTCAATCAAGGTCAGTGGGATGTTTCGTTGTGGCTGAAAAACGCCTTCGACAAAACCTATTACACGACGCTGTGGACGGGCGGCAATGGCGGTTATGAGGGGCTGCTCGGCACGCCGCGTACGCTTGGGGTGACTGGGCGTTATGATTTTTAATCGTACCAATCGGAATATGCTTACAGTTATTTCGCAATAACTTAGACGTCTCTTGAATAGTGTTTATGCCGATTCAGTTAGTTGCTCCCGTGGACAATCAATCGATGTCGAACCATGATCTGTGTCGCGAGTTTCCAGGAAAGAAACTTGCTCTCATCGGAAGATACCCATTTCAACGATAAAGGAAATCGCATTATGTCGAGCATCAATGGCAATTATGTAAACGCCAACGCGGGCGCCAGGCTGACAATTACCGATGGCAACGATTACAACGGCACATTCAGCGGGAAATTCAGCCAGAACGGCGTGAACTACGACATCGCGTACGGCCACTACCATTTCCAGAACAGCACCGGGCAGCCGACGGTCATCACCTTAACAGCTTTGAACGAGGGCTCGGGTTATCAGGCATGGACATTGTTTTCGCCAGATCACAATTATTCGAAAGTGCGTGCAGTTGGCGCGCGAACAAACTTTGACGGTGATGTAGTAGGTTTGGCTGGAGAATTCATAAAACAATAACAGCTGATCAAACAAAAGGCCGGTGCACGAAAGTGTATCGGCCTTTTTTGTTGCTCGGAAGAATGTAGTTTTCAACTAACCACATCGTTTTGAGCCTGTCCTTTAAAACCGGGTCAGCCGAATCCGATGCGCTGAATGAATACTTTCAATGCCGGCAAGGCATGCGATTTTTTGCGTCTCGCTGCAGCCCGCGTGGCGCAAGGCGTCGGTGAAATTGATCGTTTTTATATTCCATAAAGACCTATGCATAACGTTAAATATTTCTTTCGGAGATAAGCGGCAAGACCAATGATTCACCCAGGGCCAGCCGTTGGGGGATTCAACAAACGGTTGCTCAGCTGTTGTGCAAGAACCGCAAAAAGACCGCAGGGAGTCAAACAATGGGCAGTGTCCAGACCGCCGCCAGCGCAGGGGAATTGCTGTGGCGGCAAACGCCGGGTGGCGAACTGATCGACCTCGGCCGGGCGCACCGGGTGCCGTTGGGGCAACTGCGTTTGCAGCGTGCGCCCAAGGGTATTCTGAGTCGCCGCGAAACCGTTTTGCTCGCGGTGCTGGCGTTGGTGGTGCATGGCGCGGTGATCTATTGGATCAATCAGCATCCGACCCCCGCGCTGCCAATCGTGCCGCCGGAAATTCCGCCGATGACCATCGAGTTTTCCCGTCCGGCACCGCCCGCGCCGCCGGTTGTGGCGCCGCCGCCTCCTGCGCCGGTGGTTGAACCACCGCCACCGGTGGAAGACGAGCTGGCGGTGAAGCCGCCACCACCCAAACCCGTGCCGAAGCCCAAGCCGGTAGTCAAGCCGCCACCCAAACCGGCGCCCAAAGCCGTCGAGCAAGCGCCAGTACCGCCCAAACCGGCCGCCCCGGTCGCTGCGCCAGCGCCACCCGCGCCACCGGTGCCGGCGCCGGTCACACCGGCCTCGGCCAGCGCCGCTTACCTGAAAAACCCGGCGCCGGAATATCCGTCGCTGGCGCAGCGTCGCGGTTGGGAAGGCACGGTGTTGCTGCGCGTGCAGGTGTTGGCCAGTGGCAAACCGGGCGAGATTCAGATTCAGAAAAGCAGCGGCCGCCAGCAGCTCGACGATGCGGCACTCAACGCCGTGAAACGCTGGAGTTTCGTCCCGGCCAGGCAGGGCGATGTCGCCCAGAACGGTTGGGTCAGCGTGCCTATCGATTTCAAGATTCACTAAACCGCAATCAAATTCGCGCGAAACGTTTACACGAGGGAATACATCATGACGTTACTGGCTTCTCCACTGGAATCCATCGAAAGCGCGGTGATCTGGCTGCTGGTGGTTTTTTCCGTCGTCACCTGGGGGCTGGCACTGCTCAAGGCGTTGCAGTTCGGGCGTTTGAAAGCGCAGGACCGGCGTTTTCATAAGCGCTTCTGGGCGGCGTCGAGTCTTGATGCAGCCGCCGAGTTGAGCGAAACCCAGCCCGGGGCTGCGGCGCGTGTCGCGCAGGCCGGTTACGCGGCGATTCAGGTGGGCGAGCCGCCACAGGCCAATGACCTGAGCCAGGCGATCAACCATCAGGATCGTCTGGAGCGTGCCTTGCGCCAGCAGATCGTCCGCGAGCGACGTTCGCTGGAAATCGGTCTGGCAGTGGTCGCGAGTATTGGCAGCACCTCGCCGTTCATAGGACTGTTCGGCACGGTGTGGGGAATCATGGAAGCGTTGAAAGGCATCAGCGCGGCCGGGTCGGCGAGCCTGGAAACGGTGGCCGGGCCGATCGGTGCGGCACTGGTGGCAACCGGTGTGGGCATCGCCGTCGCGGTACCGGCGGTACTGGTTTACAACTACTTTTTGCGCCGTCTGAAACTGACCGCGGCGGACCTGGACGACTTCGCCCACGACTTCTACAGCCTGGCGCAGAAGAGTGCGTTCCGGGTGTTGATTCACCCGACCGCACACAAGGTTTCTGCGCCGGGGAATGCGACAAAAGTGAAGGAGGCCTCCTGATATGGCCTTCTCCACGCAAGACACGGATGAAGTCCTCAGCGAGATCAACGTGACCCCGCTGGTGGACGTGATGCTGGTGCTGCTGGTGGTGTTTATCGTTACTGCGCCGCTGCTGACCAACGCGATACCGATCAATCTGCCCAAGACCGAAGCGGTGGCGCCGGTCGAGCAGAAGGACCCGCTGGTGGTGAGCATCGACGGTGCCGGCAAGCTGTTTATCAACAAGGATGAGATTCAGCCGGACGTGCTGGAATTCAACCTCAAGTCTGCGAAAGCCAAGGACCCGGAGGTGCGCGTGCAGTTGCAGGCCGATGACGGGGTGAACTACGGCGAAGTGGCGCGGGCCATGGCTTCGATTGAGCGGGCAGGGATTACCAAGCTGTCGGTGATTACTGCGCGGTGACAGATTCAACAGTTTTCCGGGGCCGTTTCCTTGGCAGGGTGCGGCCCCTTTTTTACCCGTTTTTTGCCCACGACGCACTCCAATGTGGGAGCGAGCCTGCTCGCGAAGGCGCCATTCGCCGCAACATTAACGCCGACTGATGCGCCGCATTCGCGAGCAGGCTCGCTCCCACAGGTCTCGCGCCATATATGCATTATTGATCTTAATAAATAGCTTCTTATTCCTTAACGAATATAACTCCCGTCCCTATACTCGACCGAGAACAGACACGACGCAGGAGAGCTTCCCATGCGCAACGAATCAATCCGCTACCTGATTGTGCCGGGCTGGCAAGGATCGCCAGAAGATCATTGGCAGACCCACTGGCAGAACAGCCTGCCGAACAGTGCGCGGGTCGAGCAGGCCGATTGGCTAACCCCGCGCCGTGAGGACTGGGTCGCGGCGCTCGCCGAAGCGATTGCCGCCGACAGCACGCCGGTGATCCTCATCGCCCACAGCCTGGGTTGCATCACCGTCGCGCATTGGGCGGCGACCGCGCCGCTGCAATACCTGCGTCAGGTTCGCGGTGCGTTGCTGGTTGCGCCTGCGGATGTGGAGCGTCCCGCGTGCTCACCGGCGCTGCGCAACTTTGCACCGATCCCCACGGACCTGTTGCCGTTTCCGAGCCAGGTCGTCAGCTCCGACAACGACGCTGCCGTCAGTGCGCCGCGCGCGTTGGAGTTGGCGCGCAACTGGGGCGCGGAAGCGGGGATTCTCGCCGGTGCCGGGCATATCAACGTCAAGTCCGGGCATCAGCGCTGGGAGCAGGGTTTTGCCTATCTTTATCGCCTGCAGAATCGCCTGGAACATCATGCCCGTCGTCGCGCCTGACTTTCATTTTTAACGCCCCCGTCTGCCAGGCGGTTCAGGGCGGGAGCCTGCCATGAGTTTCGAAACTTTCGGTCAGCCGTTGCTGACCTTTCCCGATGCGGAAAAAAGCCCGCTGAGCATTCGCGCCAAAGCGCTGGTGTTCGTTGACCCACGCTCACGCCAACTGCGGGAAGAACTGGAACAACTGGCGCCACGCGCGATCTCGGTATTGATCCGCGGTGAGACTGGCACCGGTAAAGAACTGCTCGCCCGGCATATCCATCGCGCCAGTGATCGCAGCGGGCTGTTCGTGTCGGTGAACTGCGGGGCGATCAGCCCGACGTATGCTGACGCCGAGCTGTTCGGCTATGCGGCAGGCAGCTACAGCGGTTCGGCCAGCAGTCGCGCCGGCTGGTTTGGTTCGGCCAATGGCGGCACGTTGTACCTCGACGAAATCGGCGATTTGCCGCTGCCGATCCAGGTGAAATTGCTCGCCGCCCTGGAGAACCACGAAGTCACTCGGGTCGGTGCGCATCAACCCAGCCCGGTCGACGTGCGTCTGGTGGCGGCGACCAGCATCGATCTGGCACAAGCCGTCGATGCAGGAAAATTCCACGAGCGGCTCTATCACTATCTCAGCGAGGGCCAACTCGAACTGCCGGCACTGCGCGCGCGAACCGGCGATATCCTGTCGCTGGCCGAATATTTTCTCGGCATCTACAGCCAGCGCCTCGACCTGCCCGTGCCCTTGATCAGCGAAGCCGCGCAGCATGCGCTCGAACAACACAGTTGGCCGGGCAACACGCGAGAGCTGGAAAATGTCATTCACTTTGCGTTGCTGGTCAGCACCGGCGAAGAAATCCTGCCGCAGCATCTGAACCTGCCCGAGGTGTCTGGGCCGGGGCTGCGGATCGAACGGTTGGTTGCGCAAATCCATATCGGCGGCAGCACTGCAGAACGTAAAGCCTTGAAAGATTTGCTGATTCGCTTGAGCGACGGGTTATAGCCATTTTCTTCAACATGAACAAAATGGAATATGAAGCTGAATAAACGTTATTGTCCGGGAATAAAAAATCCGGGTATTGTCCGCCTCACGCCAGCGATATCACTTCACTGGCACACGTATTAGATGCCGTCGTCGATGACGACCGTGATTTTCGATAAGGACACTGCATGAAAAAGGTTCTGTTGTTTACCGCATTGGCGGCTGCTTTGACTGCTTCTTTCGCCAATGCTGGCGAAAAACTGGTGGTCGCCGCGACCCCGGTGCCGCACGCTGAAATTCTCGAGCTGATCAAACCGACCCTGGCCAAAGAAGGCGTGGATCTGGAGATCAAGGTTTTCACCGACTACGTGCAACCCAACGTGCAGGTCGGCGAGAAGCGTCTCGATGCCAACTACTTCCAGACCCTGCCGTACCTGAACAGCTTCAACCAGGGTAAGTACAAGGACGACAAGTCCAAGTACCTGGTAACCGTGCAAGGTGTACACGTTGAACCATTCGGTGGCTACTCGAGCAAGTACAAGACTCTGGCTGAGTTGCCGGACGGCGCCACCATCGCCATCCCGAACGAAGGCAGCAACAGCGGCCGTGCGCTGATCCTGCTGCAGAAGGCTGGCCTGATCGAACTGAAAGATCCGAAAAACGCTTTGGCAACGCCAAAAGACATCGCGAAGAACCCGCACAACTTCAAGTTCAAGGAACTGGAATCGGCGCTGCTGCCGCGCGTGTTGAAGGAAGTTGATCTGGACATGATCAACACCAACTACGCGCTGGAAGCCAAGCTGAATCCGACCAAGGATGCTCTGGTGATCGAAGGCGCTGACTCGCCGTACGTGAACTTCCTCGTTGCCCGAGAGGACAACAAGAACAGCGACGCCATCCAGAAACTGGCCAAAGCGCTGACCAGCCCGGAAGTCAAAGCGTTCATCGAGAAAAAGTACAGCGGCGCGGTGTTGCCGGCGTTCTGATCCGAGCGTTGATTTGATGTGAAAACGCCGATGGCCAGTGATGGTCATCGGCGTTTTTGTGTGTGCCTTGAAAGCCCCTCACCCTAACCCTCTCCCAGGGGGAGAGGGGACTGATTGGGGGATGCTTCAGATCTCCGCAGACCTGAAAGACTTGCGTTAAATCTGCAATCGACTCGATTCAACAGGTCGATGTAAGCGCGAAACACCTCGGTCGGCCCCCTCTCCCTCCGGGAGAGGGTTGGGGTGAGGGTGCTCTTGATCTCAGGCCACCTGCGCCTTCAACGCCCGGCGCAACGCCACCAGCAATTTCAAAATATCCTGCGGATCCAGTCGCTGCGGTGCTTTTACGTCCATGTCATCTTCCTTGTTTTGGTTTGGCCGAGGGAGTCTGGCCAAAAGCTGCCCGTCCTTGGAGGCCTTTCTTGAAAAAAAGATCCGTCCTACAGCGCAAAGGAAAATAGCCTTCTTATTCCTTCCCGGCAAACCGACAAGATAGTTTTTTGCGTGATATCAATATGCTTTAACGGTATTTAAATTCTGATTTTTATACCTATAAAGTCAGTGCCTGCCGGACAGCCAGCACGCTGTCCATGGATTGCTTCACCGTCGTTTACCAAGCGACGTCAGGACACGGCATGACTTTCGACTACGCATTTATCCTCAGCACCCTGCCGGCGTTTCTCAAAGCCGTCGGCGTGACGCTGCAGGTCGGTTTGATCGCCATTGGCACCTCGCTGCTGGTGGCGCTGCTCAACGCGACGATCCTGGTGTTTCGCACGCCGTACCTTCGCAAACTGGTCGGCCTGTATGTGGAACTGGCGCGCAATACGCCTTTGCTGATTCAGCTGTTCTTTGTCTACTTCGCTTTGCCCGCACTGGGGATCAAAGTCTCCAGGCGTTGGTGCCGCAGGGCAGCTCGGTGAAAAAACTCGATGATCTGGCGACTCGCACCACCATCGTCACCACCGGTACGACCGCCGATATCTGGCTGACCAAGACTCATCCGGACTGGAAGCTGCTCAAGTTCGAAAAGAATTCCGAATCGCTGCAAGCCCTGGCCAACGGTCGCGGCGATGCCTACGCGCAGGACAATCTGGTGCTGTTCAGCTGGGCCAAGCAGAATCCGGGCTATCGCGTGCTTGAGGAAAAACTCGGGGCTGAAGCGCCGATTGCCCCGGCGGTGAAGAAGGGCAATCTCGAATTGCGCGATTGGGTGAATACCGAGCTGGCGAAGCTGGGCGAGGAGAAATACCTGCTCAAGCTGTATGACCAGTATGTGCGCAAGGAACTGAGCGATGACACCCGGCCTGAGAGTGTGATTGTCGAGGGGGGCAAGTGGCAGGGGTGATGGTCTGATCTATAACTGGTGGCTTGAAGGGCCTTCGCGAGCAGGCTCGCTCCCACATGAGTGCGCGTACGACTGTGGGAGCGAGCCTGCTCGCGAATTTTTCAGTCACCGCTTAGTCAGGCCAGTTCCACGCCGGCTCATCCAGCACCCGCTGGCCAACCATTCCGGTCTGCCCCAGCGTCTTCTCCAGCACGATGCAATTGCACTCGGGATCTTCCTGCAGCGCCGAAATCAACCGCCGTGCATGCGACACCACCCACACCTGACACTGCTCGGAGGCGCGAATGATCAGCCGTGCCAGCGCCGGCAACAGGTCCGGGTGCAGACTTGTTTCCGGCTCGTTGAGCACCATCAGTGACGGAGGTCGCGGCGTCAGCAGCGCCGCGACCAGCAGCAGATAACGCAAAGTCCCGTCCGACAGCTCCGCCGCCGACAACGGCCGCAGCAAGCCTTCCTGAAAAAACTCGATCGCAAAGCGTCCACCGGCCAGCGGTGCGATGTTCAGCCGCGCACCGGGAAACGCATCGCTGATCGCCGCGCGCAAGGCTTCGGGGTCGCCGATTTCGATGATGGTCTGCAAGGCTGCCGCCAGGTCGCGCCCGTCGTGGTGCAGCACCGGCGTGCGCGTGCCCAGTTGCGGCTGGCGCACCGGCGCCTCGGCATCGCTGCGAAAGTGATCGTAGAAGCGCCAGCGGCGGATGAATTCGCGCATCTGGAACACCTCTGGCGAGCTGCGCAGGCTGCCGATCTGATCGAACAGGCTGTCGAAGTTTGGTGTGTGCTGCGCCAGGACATCCCAGCCACGACCTTCGCGCGCCCTGATCATCGGGCCGTTGCGATCCACCAGCAGGCTCGCCGGGCGATACAGCGGGCCGGCCCAGATGCATTCGCGTTTGATTTCCGGGTCGAGGGCGAAATACGAGCGGCTCGGTTCGGGCAAACCGAGGGCGATCGAATAACTGAAATCCTCCCCGGCAAAGCCCAGGCGCAATCGCCTTACGCCCTGACGCACCGTCGGCTCGATCGCCACTTCACCGTTGCGCATGCGCCGGCTGATGGTTTCCGGCCCGGCCCAGAAGGTCGAGTCCAGCCCACCCTCGCGTGCCAGCGCGTTGACCACGCCGCCCTGCGCGGTTTCCGCCAGCAGACGCAGCGCGCGGTACAGGTTGGATTTGCCACTGCCGTTGGGCCCGGTGATCAGGTTCAGACGCCCGAGCGGGATCACCAGTTTGTTGATCGAGCGGTAGTTGGCCACCGCCAGGGTGTTAAGCATGAAATCCTTCTCCGGGTAACTGCGGAACGTTCGCAGCATACCCGCAATGAGATAAATCTGTGCTTGACGCCCGCAACCGTGGAACCCTGTTCTAAGCTCTGAAGTCGTATCGTCTCGACAGCAGCATTAAAGGCCAAGGAGTGTGCATGGCGGGTCCCGGATTGAAAGTGCTGATGGTGTTAAGCGCCATGGTCTTGCTCACCGCTTGCGGCGACAAGAAACCCGCTCAGGAATACTTGCCACGGGTCTTTGTGCAAGAGGTCAAACCCCAGAACTACGCGGCAGCGGTAACCCTGACCGGTGACGTGCAGGCGCGCGTGCAGACGCAATTGTCATTTCGCGTGGGCGGCAAGATCATCCAGCGCATGGTCGACGTCGGTGACCGTGTCACTGCCAAGCAGGTGCTGGCCAAGCTTGACCCCAAGGATCTGCAGACCAACGTCGATTCGGCCCAGGCTCAGGTCCTCGCCGAACAGGCTCGCGTGAAACAGGCCGCTGCAGCTTTCGTCCGCCAGCAAAAACTGCTGCCCAAGGGCTACACCAGCCAGAGCGAATACGATTCCGCCCAAGCGGCGTTGCGCAGCAGCCAGAGCGCCCTGAGCGCCGCGCAGGCGCAACTGGCCAACGCCAGGGATCAACTCAGCTACACCGCGCTGATCGCCGATGCGCCCGGAGTGATCACCGAGCGTCAGGCTGAAGTCGGGCAAGTGGTGCAGGCCACCGCACCGATTTTCAGTCTGGCCCGCGATGGCGATCGTGATGCGGTGTTCAACGTGTATGAATCGCTGCTGGCCGAGCGCCCGGCGGACAATTCGATCGTGGTCAGCCTGCTCGATAATCCCGAGATCAAAACCACCGGCACCGTGCGTGAAATAACCCCGGCGGTGTCGGCGCAATCCGGCACCGTGCAAGTCAAGGTAAGCCTCGACAAACTGCCGCCGGGCATGCAGCTCGGCTCGGTGGTCAGCGCCACGGCAAAAGGCTCGGGCAAGTCGGCGGTGGAACTGCCATGGTCGGCGCTGACGAAAAACATCAGCGAACCGGCGGTCTGGATGGTCGATGACAAGGGCGAGGCGCAGCTGCACACGGTCACGGTCGGCCGCTATCTGACCGGCAAAGTCATCATCAGCGAAGGTCTGAAGGGCGGGGAAAAAGTCATCGTCGCCGGCGGGCAACTGTTGCATCCCGGGATGAAAGTCGAGATCGCCGAAAACACTTACAAAGACCTGCAACCGGGAGCGCAGCCATGAAGCGTCTCGGACTGTTTTGCCTGGCGCTGCTGCTGGGCGCCTGCTCGGAAAAGGAAACTCCGCCGGAACCGGTGCGTCCGGTGTTGTCGGTCAAGGTCGAAGCGTTGAGCGAGGAAAATCTCGGGCGTTTCGCTGGCAGCATTCAGGCGCGTTACGAGAGCAACACTGGCTTTCGCGTTGGCGGGCGCATTGCCAGTCGCAACGTCGATGTCGGCGCCGAAGTGCAGAAGGGCACGCTGCTCGCCACCCTCGACCCGTCCGACCAACAAAACCAGCTGCGTTCGGCCGAAGGTGATCTTGCCAGGGTTCAGGCGCAACTGATCAATGCGCAGGCCAACGCGCGCCGACAGCAGGCGCTGTTTGATCGCGGCGTTGGTGCGCAGGCGCAACTGGACGTTGCCACGACTGATCTGAAAACCACCCAGGCCTCGCTGGACCAGGCGCGCGCGGCGGTCAACCAGAGCCGGGATCAACTCGGCTACACCGAACTGCGCGCCGATCACAAAGCGGTGGTCACCGCGTGGAACGCCGAAGCCGGGCAGGTGGTGACCGCCGGCCAGCAAGTCGTGACGCTGGCCCAGCCGGACATCAAGGAAGCGGTGATCGATCTGCCCGATACCCTCGTCGATCAGATTCCGCAGGACGTGGTGTTTTCAGTGGCCGCGCAACTCGACCCGAGCATCAACACCACGGCGATCATCCGCGAAATCGAACCGCAGGCGCAGAGCGCCACACGCACGCGCCGGGCGCGTTTGACCCTGACCGACACCCCGGACGGTTTTCGCCTCGGTACGGCAATCAGTGTGACCCTCAGTTCGGCGATCAAACCGCGCATCGAATTGCCCGCCACCGCGTTGCAGGAGGTCGAAGGCAAACCGCGGATCTGGGTGATCGATACTCAGAGCAAAACCGTCAGTCCCCGCGACGTCACGGTAATCAGCCGCACCGACAGCAGCGTGGTGCTGGCCGGCGGCGTGAAGAACGGCGAGCGCGTGGTCAGCGCCGGCGTCAACAGTCTCAAACCCGGACAATCGGTAAAACTTGACGAGGACAGTCAATGAAAGGCTCTTTCAACCTCTCCGAATGGGCCCTCAAGCATCAGTCATTCGTCTGGTATCTGATGTTCGTCGGATTGCTCATGGGGGTGTTCTCCTATTTCAATCTGGGCCGCGAAGAAGACCCCTCGTTCACCATCAAGACCATGGTCATCCAGACCAAATGGCCCGGCGCGACCCAGGAGGAAACCCTCAAGCAGGTCACCGACCGCATCGAGAAAAAACTCGAAGAACTCGACTCGCTTGATTACGTGAAAAGCTACACGCGCCCCGGCGAATCGACGGTGTACGTTTACCTGCGCGACACCACCGGCGCCGAAGACATTCCGCAAATCTGGTATCAGGTGCGCAAGAAGATCGATGACATTCGCGGGCAGTTTCCCCAAGGGATTCAAGGGCCGGGATTCAACGATGAGTTCGGCGATGTGTTCGGCTCGGTCTATGCGTTTACCGCCGATGGCCTGACCATGCGCCAGTTGCGCGATTACGTGGAGCAAGCGCGCGCCGAGATTCGCAGCGTGCCGGGGCTGGGCAAGGTCGAAATGGTCGGCCAGCAGGACGAAACGATTTACCTGAACTTCTCCACACGCAAACTCGCCGCGCTGGGCATCGATCAGCGTCAGGTGGTGCAAAGCCTGCAGTCGCAGAACGCGGTGACTCCGGCCGGCGTGATCGAGGCCGGCCCCGAGCGAATTTCCGTGCGTACGTCGGGGCAATTCGCTTCGGAAAAGGATCTGGCCGAGGTCAATCTCAAGCTCAACGATCGCTTCTATCGTCTGGCCGATATCGCCGACATCCGTCGCGGCTACGTCGACCCGGCCACGCCTGAATTCCGCTTCGACGGCAAACCGGCCATCGGTCTGGCGATTGCGATGCAGAAGGGCGGCAACGTTCAGGAGTTCGGCAAGGCCTTGCACCAGCGCATCGACGAACTGACGGCAGACCTGCCGGTGGGCGTCGGCGTGCACACGGTGTCCGATCAGGCCGTGGTGGTGGAAGAAGCCGTCGGCGGCTTCACCAGCGCCTTGTTCGAGGCGGTGATCATCGTGCTGGTGGTGAGCTTCATCAGCCTCGGCGTGCGCGCCGGTCTGGTGGTGGCGTGCTCGATTCCGCTGGTGCTGGCGATGGTCTTCGTTTTCATGGAGTACAGCGGCATCACCATGCAACGGATTTCCCTCGGTGCGTTGATCATTGCCCTCGGCCTGCTGGTGGACGATGCGATGATCACCGTGGAAATGATGGTCACACGCCTGGAAATGGGCGAGAGCAAGGAGCAGGCGGCGACGTTCGCCTACACCTCGACGGCATTTCCGATGCTCACCGGGACGCTGGTGACGGTCGCCGGGTTTGTGCCGATCGGCCTCAACGCCAGCTCCGCCGGTGAATATACGTTCACGCTGTTTGCGGTGATTGCCGTGGCGATGATCGTCTCGTGGGTGGTGGCGGTGTTCTTTGCGCCGGTGATCGGCGTGCATATTCTCAGCGACAAGGTGAAGGCGCATGACGCCGAACCGGGTCGCATCGGTCGCGCCTTCAACGGCGGCCTGCTATGGGCGATGCGCAACCGCTGGTGGGCGATCGGCGTCACCGTGCTGCTGTTCGTGCTGGCGGTGTTCTGCATGCGCTTTGTGCAGAACCAGTTTTTCCCCGCGTCGGACCGCCCGGAAATTCTCGTCGACCTGAACCTGCCGCAAAACGCCTCGATCGATGAAACCCGCAAAGCGGTGGACAAGCTCGAAGCCACGCTCAAGGGCGACCCTGACATTGTGCGCTGGAGCACTTACATTGGTCAGGGCGCGATCCGTTTCTACCTGCCCCTCGATCAGCAATTGCAGAACCCGTACTACGCGCAACTGGTCATCGTCAGCAAGGATTTCGAAGCCCGCGAAGCGCTGAGCCAGCGCCTGCGCGAGCGCTTGCACAAAGACTTCGTCGGTATCGGCAGCTACGTCCAGGCGCTGGAAATGGGCCCGCCGGTCGGGCGGCCGATTCAGTACCGGGTCAGCGGCAAGGACGTCGATCAGGTGCGTAAACACGCAATCGATCTGGCCACCGAGCTGGACAAGAACCCGCATATCGGCGAGATCATCTACGACTGGAACGAGCCGGGCAAAGTCCTGCGCATCGACATCGCCCAGGACAAGGCGCGCCAGCTCGGGCTGTCGTCGGAAGACGTGGCGAACCTGATGAACAGCATCGTCAGCGGTTCGCCGTTGACCCAGGTCGATGATGATATCTACCTGATCAACGTGGTCGGTCGCGCGGTGGATTCCGAACGCGGCACGCCGGAAACCCTGCAGAACCTGCAGATCGTCACGCCGAGCGGCACCTCGATTCCGCTGCTGGCGTTCGCCACCGTGCGCTATGAACTGGAGCAGCCGCTGGTGTGGCGTCGCGACCGTTTGCCGACGATCACCATCAAGGCTTCGGTGCGCGACGAGATTCAGCCAACCGATCTGGTGAAACTGCTCAAGCCATCGATTGACGCGTTCGCGTCGAAACTGCCGGTCGGCTACAAGGTCGCCACTGGCGGTACCGTCGAGGAGAGCGGCAAGGCTCAGGGGCCGATTGCCAAGGTCTTGCCATTGATGCTGTTCCTTATGGCGACGTTCCTGATGATCCAGTTGCACAGCGTGCAGAAGATGTTCCTGGTGGCCAGCGTCGCGCCGCTGGGGCTGATCGGCGTGGTGCTGGCGCTGGTGCCGACCGGCACGCCGATGGGCTTTGTGGCTATTCTGGGGATTCTCGCGCTGATCGGCATCATCATCCGCAACTCGGTGATTCTGGTGACGCAGATCGATGAGTTCGAGCAGAAGGGCTATGCGCCATGGGATGCAGTGGTGGAAGCGACCGAGCACCGGCGCCGGCCGATTCTGCTGACCGCCGCCGCGGCGAGCATGGGCATGATCCCGATCGCTCGCGAAGTGTTCTGGGGGCCGATGGCCTACGCGATGATCGGCGGGATCGTGGTGGCGACGTTGCTGACGCTGCTGTTTCTGCCGGCGCTGTATGTGGCCTGGTACAAGATTCGCGAGCCGCAAAAAGAAACAGAGTAAAAGCGGCCCCTTCGCTCATCGCCATCAGGCCGGCGATGGTGTCTTGATCGTTCCCACGCTCTGCGTGGGAATGAATCTCGGGACGCTCCGCGTCCCTGTGGCGCAGAGCGCCATTGGCTGCATTCCCACGCGGAGCGTGGGAACGATCAAAAAGGACGCGGCTTAAAAGCGAGTGCTCGCGATGGCGTCAGAACGGTTTATCAAGATTTACGCCAGACACTCGCCAACCAAGGCTGCTGCTCGCGCGGCAGCCCCGCCGGCCGGTAGTAATGCTCCAGCTCGACAAACCCCGCCGCCGTCAGCAAACCCTGCCAGGCCTCAAGATCGTGATACGAGCCATAGCGCGGCCCGTTCCAGCCCTCGCGATTGTCGCCACGGGGATTGGAGCTGAACAACACCCCACCCGGTTTCAACGCGCCGTGCAATTGCTTGAGTACCCGCGGTAATTCCTGCAACGGCACATGAAACAACACCGCGTTGGCGAAGATCCCGTCGAAGCGCTCCGCCGGCAGATCCAGCTTGAGGAAATCCTGCTGCAACACTTCGCAGCCGCTGTCCTCGCGGGCCATCCGCGCGAATTCTTCGCAACCGTCCAGCCCGACAGCGACGTGACCCATCCGCGTGAAAGTTTGCAAATCCCGCCCCGGCCCGCAGCCGAAATCCAGAAGGGTAAACGGCGCCTGGCCTTGAATATGCCGCAGCAACGCATCGATGTTCTGACTGACATCGTGATCGCGGGTGCCTTCGCGGAAGTCCTCGGCCACCGAGTTGTAATGGCCTAGCGTGGTTGCAGTGATTTGTTCGAGGTCGCTGGGGGTCTGCTTCATCATCGGTGCTGTATTTGGCGGAGGGAGAGAACCGACTATAAGCTTTTCGCCGGCAAAAAAACGCCGCCTGCGCTGGCACCAGCGCAGGCGGCGACGGGTGCCCCGGTTTCAGGGCTGCTTCGCCCCCAGGCAATCGATTGAGCGATCCATCATCGCCTTGGCCATCTCCAGCAGATGCCAGACCGAGAACACCATGGCTCGATCCGCGCCCCCGAGCTGATCGCCGCATTGATGGACGGTCACCGAAGCGCAGCGCAGCAGATCGGCGACATACAACTGGGCATCCTCCAGCGTCACGTCCTCACTGATGCTGTAGACGCGTTTCTGTCCCGCCAGCGTGACCTGTTTACCGGCCAGATGCGAGTCGACGGCACGGCACAGTGCAGAGCGATCCTTGAGCAAATCCTCGGTGAACCGCTTGGTGGAGGTGAGGCTGAGTGGCGGATCGGCAAGATTTTTTTCCATGGGTAAACTCCTGACTTCAAGTGGGGAGCCAACCATTTCGCGACTAAACGAGCAGGACGGCGGCTGCACGCGGATCAGTCGTCGGCCGCCGGTTATCGGCGCACCCGAAAGTGCCCTGCGCACAGCCAACATCGGGCAGCTTGGAGCTCTGCCAAGGTCAGGCCTGACCGCACGCCCAGCGAATCCGGACAACTGAATCCGGTCACCGCCAAGCAGTGACGAGCGGAGATTAGCTACAGGATATTTCGGGTACAAGCGGGCAAATCATTCTAGGAAGCGTCCTGCAAACCCGCGTGGTTCAGGCTGGCGAAACGATAAATTTCGCGTAGGACGGGTCTGGTTTTTACGAAGGGCATTGCCCAAATACGTGCGATCACATGGATCTGCTTGATGGCCACCTGCCGCTATCGACCTTAGCGCTTATTCAGCCCGCGCGCCAGTCTGTCTCCACCCAACTGAATCACCGCCACCAACGCCACCAGCAAGACAATCACCGTCAACATGATCTGGCTGTCAAAGCGCTGATAGCCGTAGCGATAGGCGATATCCCCCAGCCCACCAGCACCAATTGCCCCGGCCATGGCCGACGAATTGATCATCGTCACCAAGGTGATGGTGAAGCCACCGACGATTCCCGGCAGCGCCTCGGGCAGCAGTACATGCCAGACGATGTGCCAGCGCCGGCAACCCATCGCCTGCGCGGCTTCGATCAAGCCATGATCAACCTCGCGCAGACTGACCTCAGCGATCCGCGCAAAGAATGGCGTCGCAGCGATGGTCAGCGGCACCACAGCGGCCCAGACACCGTAGGTGGTGCCGACGATCAGGCGGGTAAACGGAATCAGCGCGACCATCAGAATCAGAAACGGGATCGAGCGGAACAGATTGACGAAGGCGCCCAGCGCACGGTTCAACAGCGGCGCTTCGTAAATCCCACCCTTGTCGCTGGTGACCAGAATGACCGCCATGGGAATGCCCACCAGCAGCGCGATCAGCGAGGACACGCCAACCATCAGGAAGGTGTCGATAAAACCCTGCAGCAAGCGATCAAACCACATAGCCCAATACCTCCACTCGTTGCGCCCATTGCCCGGCGCGTTCGCGCAATTGCTCGGCGCTGAATGCCGAGCCGCTGACGGCCAGCAGTAACTGCCCCAGCGCATGACCCTGAATCCGTTCGACCCCGCCCTGAAGCAACTTCACTCGTCCACCCAGCGCCGCAAACAACGCGGCCAGATCCGGCTCATCAGCGGCACTGCCGGTGAACTGCAAACGCAACACCACCGCTGCATCAGAAGCCGTGGATTGCGCCTGCAAACGGCTCTGCAGTTCTTCCGGCAAGGCGTGTTGCAGCGGCGCAAGCAGGGTCTGGCTGACCTCGTGCTGCGGATTGCCGAATACCTGCCAGACCGGGCCTTGCTCGACGATACGGCCGTGCTCAAGCACGACGACGCGGTCGCAGATCTCGCGAATCACCGCCATCTCATGAGTGATCAGCACAATGGTCAGACCCAGACGCTTATTGATCTCGCGCAGCAGGGCGAGGATCGATTGCGTGGTCTCCGGATCGAGCGCCGAAGTGGCCTCGTCGCACAGCAGAATGTCCGGGTCATGTACCAGCGCACGGGCGATGCCGACGCGTTGTTTCTGTCCACCGGAAAGTTGTGCCGGATACGCTGTGTGCTTGCTTTGCAGGCCGACCAGCTCGAGCAGTTCGCGGACCTTTTTCTCGCGCTGTTCCTTCGGTACACCCGCGACTTTCAAGGGCAGTTCGACGTTTTGCCAAACGGTCTTGGCCGACATCAGATTGAAGTGCTGGAAGATCATGCCGATGCGCCGGCGCAACGCGACGAGGCGATCTTCGTCGAATTCGCCGATGTCGACCTGATCGATCAGAACGCGCCCCGAGGTCGGCAGCTCAAGGCGATTGATCGTGCGGATCAACGACGACTTGCCGGCGCCGCTGCGGCCGATGATGCCGAACACTTCACCGCGCTGAATTGCCAGATCGATGCCCTGCAAAGCCGCGACCGGGCCTTGCCGGCCGTTGTAGGTTTTGCCCAGCCCGATGAAGCGTACGTGGGCACGATTGAGCTCGGGATGCAGCTCGGTTTTTTGCGCAGTGTGTGGCTCTGGAGTCTCCAGTCGCCGTTGGATCGCGGCGGTCATGCTCAGCTTTCCCAACCGGCTTGATAGAGCTTGCCGTGAGCTTTATCCAGCGCGGCGCGAACGGCCGGCGAATGCTGATAGATGTCGACGAATTTGATCAGGCGCGGATCAGTTTTGCTTTTCGGTTGAATGACGAACTGAATCACGTATTCCTTGTGATCGAGGCCGTCGAACAGCAGCGCCGAACCGGCATCGAAGGTCTTCGCCAGACGAATGTAGGCCGGGTAGCCCTGGACCAGATCGGCGTCATCGTAGGCGCGCACCAGTTGCACGGCTTCGACCTGAAGAATCTTGATCTTCTTCGGATTGGCGACGATGTCATCCTCGGTGGCCTTGTAGCCGACGCCCGGTTTGAGCGTGATCAAACCGGCCTTGGCCAGCAATTGCAGACCGCGACCGCTGTTGATCGGATCGTTGGCGATGGCAACGCTGGCGCCTTCCGGTAATTCGTCGAAGCTTTTGTATTTTTTCGAGTACAGGCCGACGTTGTTGATGATCCCCGGCGCGAACGGCACCAGATCAAAACCCGACGCGGCTTTGGCGTTTTCCAGAAACGGAATGTGCTGGAAATAATTCACGTCGATATCGCCGGCCGCGAGGCTGACGTTTGGCGCGATCCAGTCGGTGAACTCCACCAGCTCGACCTTCAGGCCTTGCTTCGAGGCCTCTTCGACGGCCGCTTCCAGCGGAATGGCGAAGGCGGCGGTGGTGCCGATTTTCAACGGTGCATCGGCGGCAAACACCGCCGAGCTGAACAGGCCGAAGGCCAGGGCCAGTGCTTTGACTGGGTGGGAGAGCAGTTTCTTGGTCATGATGAGTTATCCAGTCCGTAAGTTATCTTTGATCGTTCCCATGCTCCGCGTGGGAGTGCCTCAATGGACGCTCTGCGTCCGCTGTTGGGACGCGGAGCGTCCCCGGCTGCATTCCCACGCAGAGCGTGGGAACGATCAGTGCAAGGGATCAGTGGCGGTACGAAGATCCGGTGTGTTGTTCAGGCAACTGCGCTTCGCCGTGAAACAGCTTCTCGCGCAAGGTGCCGCCGTCATACGCGGTCTTGTACGAGCCGCGCCGCTGGAGTTCGGGAATCACCAGGTCGATGAAATCCACGTAGCTTTCCGGCGTGACGATGCGGGTCAGGTTGAAGCCATCCAGCCCGGTTTCGGCGATCCACGACTCCAGCTCATCGGCCACTTGTTCAGGCGAGCCGACCACGGTGATGTAGCGGCCACCGAGGGCGTGCTGGTCGAGCAATTTGCGGCGGGTCCAGTCGTTGTTCTGCAGGGTCTTGGTGGCCGACTGGATCGCGTTGCTTTTCACGTACTGGATCGGTTCGTCGATTTCGTACCGGGAAAAATCAATGCCGGTTGAGGCGGAAAAATGCGCGACGCCGGCCTCGGCGCTGGCGTAGCCGAGGTACTCGGCATGCTTGGCCCAGGCCGCCTCTTCGCTGGCACCGACAATCACGTTGAGGCCCATGAACACCTTGATGTCTTCGGTGTTGCGTCCCGCCGCAACGGCACTGGCGCGGACCTTGTCCACTTGCGCCTTGGTCGATGGCTTGTTCTGGCCGCTAATGAACACGCACTCGGCGTGCCGCCCGGCGAACTGCAGGCCGCGCTCGGAACTGCCGGCCTGAAATAGCACCGGCGTACGCTGCGGCGACGGTTCGCACAGGTGATAACCCTCGACCTGGTAGAACTCGCCCTTGTGCTCGACCTTATGGACTTTGTCCGGCTGCGCGTAGATGCGCTGCTTGCGGTCGTTGAGCACCGCGCCATTTTCCCAGCTGCCTTCCCAGAGTTTGTAGAGCACCTGCAAGTACTCATCGGCTTGGTCGTAACGGCGGTCATGTTCGAGCTGCGCGCTGAGGCCCATGGCTTTGGCGGCGCTGTCGAGATAGCCGGTGACGATGTTCCAGCCTACCCGGCCACGGCTCAAATGATCGAGCGTCGACAGACGCCGGGCGAACAGGTACGGCGCTTCGTAGGTGAGATTGGCGGTGAGGCCAAAGCCCAGATTTTTGGTCACAGCAGCCATCGCTGAGACCAGCAGCAACGGATCGTTGACCGGCAACTGGATCGACTCTTTCAGCGTCACGTCGAGCGAGTTCTGGTAGACGTCATACACACCGACGATATCGGCGATGAACAGACCGTCGAACAAGCCGCGCTCGAGCAACTGCGCCAATTCGGTCCAGTATTCGATCGTGTTGTAACGGGTCGAGTTATCGCGTGGATGCGTCCACAAGCCGTGATTGATATGGCCGATGCAGTTCATGTTGAAGGCGTTGAGCAGAATCTTCTTTTTCGCCGCGCTCATCAGATCGTCCCTCGCAGCGGAGGCTTTTCGTCGTTGAGGTAGTAATTGCCAACGGCGTGATATTTCCAGCGCACCGGGTCATGCAGCGTGTGCACGCGGGCGTTGCGCCAGTGGCGGTCGAGGCCGTGCTCGGCGAGGGTGGCCTGGCTGCCGGCCAGTTCGAACAAGGTGCTGCCCGCCGCCAGGGAGATTTGCGTGCTGATCGCGCGAGCCTCGGCGACGGCGACAGAGGCCGCTGCAACGGTTTCGGCGTTGGTGTCAGCCTGTGCGGCATCAAGGAATTCGCCGGCGCGTTCGAGCAAAGCTTCGGTGGCGCTCAGGCGGATGCTCAGGTGGCCGAAGCTCTTCAGGGTCAGCGGGTCCTCGGTGGCCTTGTCGCTGCCGGAGTCGATCCACGGCCGCGTCTTGCTGCGCACGAAATGCAAGGCGTCCTCATAAGCGGCGCGGGCGATACCGGTATCGATGGCGGCGTGAAGAATTTGCGCCAGCGGGCCGACCGTTGTCGGTCGTTCGAAAGCACTCTGAAATGGCAGCACGTCTTCAGCGGCAACGTAAACGTCTTCGAACACGACCGAGCCGCTGCCGGTGGTGCGCTGGCCGAAGCCGCTCCAGTCATCGATGATGCTCAGGCCTTTGCTGTGGCGTGGAACGAATGCCAGTTGCTGCACGCCGTTTTCATCGACCACCGAGGTCGGAATGCGCTGCGCGTAAATCGCCCCGGTCGCGTAGAACTTGCGGCCGTTGATGCGATAACCATCGCTGTCGCGCTTGAGACGGGTTACGCGGTCGTGAGCGGTTTTGGTACCCAGTTCCGCCAAGGCATTGCCGAAACGCTGGCCGGCAAGAACCTCTGCGTACAGGCGCTGTTTCTGTTCGTCGCTGCCATTCACGCGCAGCACTTCCAGTGCGTAGAAATGGTTCTGTGGAATCTGCCCCAGCGAGCCGTCAGCCTGCGCGATCAAAGCGATGACTTTGGCCAGGGTGACATTGGATACGCCCGCACCGCCATATTCTTTCGGCACACTGATACCCCATAGGCCGGAGCGGGAAAATACTTCCAGTTCTGCCAATGGCAGGCGGCGTTCGCGGTCACGCAGGGCGCTGTCGCGTTGGAAATCTTCGGCCAGGTCGCTGGCGATAATCAGGGCTTGCTCGTCGCTGGCGATGACCGCGACGGGTTGGGAAAAAGTCATGTGCTTCTCCAAGGATCTGGTCAAAAGTGTTCTGGTCGTCAGATCCAGGAGTGGCGAGCCGGTAAAGTGCCGTTCAGGCGATAGGCGCCGACCGCGTGGTATTTCCAGCGCACCGGGTCATGCAGGGTGTGCACGCGGGCGTTGCGCCAATGGCGGTCGAGGTTGAATTCGGCGAGCGTCGCGCGGCTACCAGCCAGTTCGAAAAGCTTTTCGCTGGCAAGCAAGGAAATCTCGGTGGTCAGCACTTTCGCTTCGGCCACGGCGATCGACGCACGCGCGGCGGAGGCCGCCGTGACGGGTGCGGCATGCACCTGATCGAGCACCTGCCCGGCCTTGCGCAGCAGCGCTTCGGCGGCATGCAATTCGATTTTCAATCTGCCGATATCGGCGATCACATAGAGATCATCGCTGGCGTGATCGACCTTGGCGTCGATCCATGGCCGTGCGCGGGTTTTGACGAATTCGATGGCGTCGTCGATTGCGCCACGGGCGATGCCGGCGTCGATGGCCGCTTGGATCAATTGCGACACGGCGCCTTGGGTGTTGGGCTTTTCGTTAATCTTCCAGTTGTCGATGACCAGACTCGACTCGACACGCACGTTGTTCAGCACAATTGTGCCGCTGGCGGTGGTGCGCTGACCGAAGCCCGACCAGTCGTCGACGATGCGCAAACCCGGCGTGCCGCGCCGGACGAACGCCAGCACTTGCTTGCCTTCATCGTTGAGCGCTTTCACCGCCACCCAGTGTGCAAACAGTGCGCCGGTGGAGTAGAACTTCTGGCCGTTGATCACGTAATCGTCGCCATCGGCGCTGATCCGCGCTTTCAATTCCAGGGTGTTTTTGCTGCCGCGTTCCGGGCCGGCGTTGCCGATGCGCCAGCCTTGCAGAACACTGTCGAACAACTGCTGTTTCTGCGCCTCGCTGGCGCAGCCAAGGATCAGATGGATGATGCCGAACTGGTTCTGCGGGATTTGCCCCAACGCCGGGTCGGCGGCGGAAATGATCGCGAAGACTTGCGCCAGCGTCACGAACGAAACCTGCGGGCCACCGTACTCGCGCGGTATGGCAATGCTGCCCAGGCCACTGCGGGTGAACTGCTCGATCTCCGCCCACGGCAACTTGCGCTGACGATCGCGTTTCGCCGCCTGGACGCGGGCGACCTGCGCCAGTTCGCGGGCCGCGTTGATGGCTTGGGCATCGTTGCGCAAGACCTGCGCGGGCAACAACAGCGGGGCGATGTCCAGATCCGACTGGACGTTTGCATCGGCCAGACTGGACATCATCGCCACTCCCTGGCTGCACGCAATGCCCTGGCGATCTGCACTGGGGTGATTGTGTTCCGGACCATACGACCTACCTCACATCTCATTGAAAGCGCCGCAAGGTGCGGCGAACGAAAGAATGTCCGGTGGTCCGGTGCATATACCCTAAGCGTGTATAAAAATTAAATAAACTAACTTGTAGGAATATGCATAGAAGGGTGGGGAGATCCCACGTCACCTCTCGGCGAGATCAATGCTCGCGTGCTTCGGCCGCTTTGAGTTCGTGCCTCAACGGTACTTTCAGGTAAGGATTGACGCAGCCGATTTTCAAGGTGCGGGGCGGTGCCCAGCGGGAGTTGTTGCCGACCCGATCGAGGATGCAATAGGTCACGTCCAGTCGCAGATCTTCGCCCGCTTCGACAATCACCGCTGGTGGCACCCAGACCTGAATGGGTAAACCGATGTCGGCAGCGGTGATCGGTGCCAGGTCCATCCGCACATCACCCCAGCGCAAGGTGATGGCGTCATCTTCGGCCATGTTCAGGTACGGCTCGATGCTCAGCGGCACGCCGCGTTTGATCTGGTTCGGATTGACGCCCTGGCGGCGGATGGTTTCAGGAATCGTCACCGGCGCCAGTTGCTGGTTTTCGTCTGCGCTGAGGGCCGATGGCTGGCCGCCGGGGCAATCGAGTTTGACCAACACTCTTGTCGCCGCCGAGAACGCCGGACCCTGGCCAACCTGCATCACGCGGTAGTGAATGCGCGCAGTGCCGTTGTCGATGAAGCTCTCCGGCACCCGCAGGCTGACCGTCGTGCCGACATCCTCAGCGGCCAGAACTCTGGAGCCGACGTAACACTTGTTCCAGAACAACTCGATGAGGTCGCCGCTGTCCATGTCGGGGTAGGGCGCGACCTCGATCAAAAGATGAGCGGCGGCGGCCAGATTGATGCCGGTTTTCTGCGCGGGCGCCAGGCTCGGCGCTGCCAGTTCGGGGGTATGCGAAGTGCGGGTCATCGATTTCTCTCCTTGAAGCCTTGCAGCGAAGTCCGTTTCTGAAAGAACAAAAGGCGTGAATAAACCGGCAATAAAGCGTCGAACTTTTATTCAAGTTGAAGACGGCGTGGTTGAACTGATTGGTGCCGGTTGTCGACTAGATAAGAGCGTGTCGGAAGGAGTGTCAATAGACGAGCTTAGTTAATCCACGAATTACAAGTTAATCAGAAAGCTCCTACGTCGTGGACGCCTAATGCCTAGGCGTCGAGGCGAATAGGGCCACGCGCCGCACGGCTTTTCGCCCGTTTCTGCTTGAGTTTATGGCTGGGTAATCAAACCGATGGGGTGAAGTTGCAGGCGCAACTCAACTGTTGCGCAATGTATGCAAATGCGCCTGCTACAGGTGTTTTTATATTGCTTTATATAAATATTGATAGGGCATCTTCCATCCGTGGAAGTTACCGAGGCGCACTTGGAAAGAGACTCAGGCGTGATTCAGGAACTTGCTGAGAAACTGTTGCGTGCGGTGTTCTTTTGGATTGGCAAACAATGCCTTGGCTTCACCTTGTTCGACAATTACGCCCTTGTCGAAAAACACCACACGGTTGGCAACATCGCGAGCAAAACCCATCTCGTGCGTGACGATGACCATGGTGCGTTTTTCCTCAGCGAGGCCGCGGATGGTCGCCAGCACTTCGCCGACCAGTTCCGGGTCGAGCGCCGAGGTCGGCTCATCGAACAGGATCACTTCCGGCTCCATCGCCAGTGCCCGGGCAATCGCCACGCGCTGCTGCTGACCACCAGAAAGGCGGCGCGGATAAGCGTCCTCTTTGCCGGCGAGTCCGACTTTGGCCAAGAGCTTTTTGCCCAGCGCGACGGCCTCGTCACGCGGGATCTTCTTGACCACGATCGGGCCTTCGATGACGTTTTCCAGTGCGGTGCGATGGGGGAACAGGTTGAAGTTCTGGAACACGAAACCCACGTGCTGGCGCAGGTTGCGCACCAGGCTCTGCTGCTGATTCAGCGGGCGGCTGGTATCGATTTCGATATCGCCGACCTTGATCCGGCCGCTGGTGGGTTGTTCAAGAAAATTCAGGCAGCGCAGGAACGTGGTTTTCCCCGAACCGCTGGGGCCGATGATCGCCACGACCTCGCCTTCCTTGACCTCAAGATCGATGCCGTTGAGCACCACCTGCTGCTTGAATTGCTTGGTCAGCTTTTCCACGACAATCATGGGCTCAGGACTCCTGGTCGTGCCGATTGACCCGCTCTTCCAACTTGTTCTGCAGGTGCGACAGCACCGTGGCCAGAATCCAGTAGATCAGCGCGGCGGCAAGATACATGGTGAAGACTTCGAAAGTCCGGGCGGTAATCAATTGCGCCTGACGGAACAGCTCCGGCACCTGAATGGTGGCGGCCAGCGCGGTGTCCTTGACCAGCGAAATGAAGCTGTTGCCCAGCGGCGGCAGCGCCGTGCGCATCGCTTGCGGCAGGATGGCCCGGCGCAAGGTCTGCGCGCGGGTCATGCCGATGCTCGCAGCCGCTTCCCACTGACCACGTTCGATCGAACCGATTGCGGCGCGGAGGATTTCACAGGCGTAGGCGGCCATGTTCAGCGAGAAGCCGATCAGCGCTGCCGGCAGCGGATCAAGCTCGAGACCCAATTGCGGCAAGCCGTAATAGATCACGAACAGTTGCACCAGCAACGGCGTGCCGCGAAAGAACGACACGTAGATGCGTGCCAGCCAGCTGACCGATTTGAAGCGCGACAGGCGCATCAGCGCCAGACCGAAGCCCAGCAGCAGGCCGAAAAACATGCCGCCGAGGCTGAGGACTACCGTGTAATACGCGCCCTTGAGCAGGAAGGGCGCGGAATCCAGGGCGAGTTGGAAAGCTTCTTCCATTATTGAGTGACGTCAGCGTTGAAGTATTTCTTCGACAGCTTTTCCAGCGTGCCGTCGGCGCGCAGTTCGTCGAGGGCCTTGTTCACCGCAGCCAGCAGCTCCGGCTCGCCTTTACGCAGGGCAATCCCGGATTCCTGACGAGAGAACGCTTCGCCGGCGGCCACGGTTTTCGGGGCTTTCTTGGCGTATTCCAGCGCGGCCAGACGGTCGATCAGGATCGCATCGGTGCGGCCGTTGTTGAGGTCGGCGAATTTGGTCGGATCATCATCGTAGGTGCGTACGTCAGCACCTGGCACGTTTGCGCGAACCCATTGTTCGTAGTTGGTGCCCAGGCCGACGCCGACTTTCTTGCCGGACAGGTCAGCGGCGGTCTTGATGTTCAGCGCGGCCTCTTTGCTTTTCAGCACCAGCGCCTGGATCCCGGAGACGGTGTACGGTTTGGAGAAGTCATACTTCTTCTTGCGTTCCTCGGAGATGGTCACCTGGTTGACCACGATGTCCAGACGCTTGGATTCCAGCGCGGCGAGGATGCCGTCCCACTTGGTTGGCTGAACCTTGGCTTTGACACCGAGTTTTTGCGCCAGCGCCTCAGAGAGTTCGACTTCGAAGCCGGACAGCTTGCCGTTCTCGTCGACGAAACTGAACGGTGGATAAGTGCCTTCCAGGCCGACGTTGAGCACGCCTTTGTCCTTGATCTGTTGCAGTTGCTCACCGGCCACGGCCTGGCCGATCAGACCGGCGCCCAGCGCAAGACCCAGCGAACCGACCAGCAGAGTGCGACGTAGTGCGGAAAAATTCATGACAAGCCCCTGTGTTTTCTTATGGAAGACGCTTAAGGAATGTAGGCACATTCGGGAATTTGACGACAGCGCTATCCTGCCTCAAAGCAGCTTATGCGTCTCGCCCGAAATTCGCCCGCGGCGTGACTATAGGATGTCGGCTATAGACTTGAAAATACTCAATATCTGACTGGTTATTCTTTTCCTGCATATGGATCGCTCCCACGCTCGGCGTGCGAATGCCTCGAAAGACGCTCCGAGTTCCAGCTTCGGAAGGGCGCAGAGCGTCCCAGGCTGCGTTCCCACGCGGAGCGTGGGAACGTTCTGTTACAGGAAATCCTTGTAGGCAAACAACGCTGGCGACCCGCCGGTGTGGAGGAAAATGATCGGGCCTTCATCGAAGCGCTGGCGCCCGATGCCATCGAGCAACCCGGCCATGGCCTTGCCGGTATAGACCGGGTCAAGCAGCAGACCTTCCTGACCCGCCAACAGTTTCAACGCTGCCAGGGTTCCGGCGTTTGGCTCACCATAGCGTGGGCCGAAATACTCGTCCCACAGCTCGACTTTGAAACTGCTCGGCAGCTCGACACCGAGCAGATCTGCGGTGAGCTCGGCCAGACTCTGGACCTTCGGCCGCTGATCTTCTTCGCTGCGCGACACGGTCACGCCAATCACCGGCAGTTGCGGCAGCGCCTCGCTCAGCGCCAGGGCCAGGCCGCTATGCGTACCAGCGCTGCCCGAAGCCAATACGACAGCGGCGAACTGCAGTCCGGTGTCCTTGATCTGCTCGGCCAGTTCCAGCCCGGCGCGCACGTAACCCAACGCACCGAGCGCATTGGAACCGCCGATCGGCACCAGATAGGGTTTCTTGCCGTTGCTGCGCAGGCGCACGGCGAGGGCGGCCAGTTGTTCGTCAGCGTTATCGAGGTTGTCGACTAACTCGACCTTGGCATCGAACAGGTCCAGCAGCAGGCGATTGCCGTTGCCGGTGTAGTTGCTGTCCTCGGTGCCCAGCGGGTTTTCCAGCAGTGCAACGCAGCCGAGACCAAGTCGGGCGGCGAGCGCAGCGGTCTGGCGAACGTGGTTCGATTGCAGCGCGCCCGCGGTGATCAGCGTGTCGGCGCCTTGTGCCAGCGCATCGGCGGCGAGGTATTCGAGCTTGCGCAGCTTGTTGCCACCCATGGCCAGCGGCGTCAAGTCATCACGCTTGATGTACACCTCGCGGCCGAGCCAGGCGGAGAGGCGCTCGAGTTTTTCCAGTGGCGTAGGGTGGCCGAGCAGGTCGAGACGGTTGAAGCGTTCCAGCTGATTCTTGATCATGGGTCCGTACTGGCGGAGGAAGATGAAACGACTATAGGCACGCGCATTTGCAGGGGCAACCGCCAATCGCTTATAGCCCGTTGGACTTACGTCAGCACTATCGGTTCTTAATTTGCCCTCATGGTCATGTCGTAAAGTGGGCGCCGTTGACGCGGCCAGACAGTCCGGCCGCCCGTGAGGAGTCTCTACCGTGAGCGAGCGTTCCAGTCATTGGCAATTGCACACCATCGTCGGCCAGTTGCGCAGCGCGCGCGATCAATGGCGGGCACAGAATGGCCGGGCTTCCGGCGAGCAGGGTGGCCGCGAATTGCCTTCGCGCGCAGCGATGGCGGAGATTCTTGAAGCATTGTGCGGGGCGCTGTTCCCGATGCGTCTGGGTCCGGTTGACCTGCGTGAAGAAAGTGAAGATTTCTACGTCGGCCACACCCTCGACGTCGCCCTGAATGCCTTGCTCACGCAGACACGACTGGAGCTGCGTTACGCAGCGCGCCACAGCGCCCAGGACGACAGCGAAGTCGAAGCCCGCGCGATTCAGATCGTTCAGGATTTCGCCCTGGCTTTGCCTGGCCTGCGCACCTTGCTCGACACCGACGTGCTGGCGGCCTATCACGGTGATCCGGCCGCGCGCAGTGTCGACGAAGTGCTGCTGTGCTATCCGGGAATCCTGGCGGTGATTCACCATCGCCTGGCGCATCATTTGTACCGCGCGGGTCTGCCGCTGCTGGCGCGGATCAGCGCGGAAATCGCCCACTCGGCGACCGGTATCGACATTCATCCGGGCGCGCAGATCGGCCGCAGTTTCTTTATCGATCACGGCACGGGTGTGGTGATTGGCGAGACGGCGATCATTGGCGAGCGGGTGCGCATCTACCAAGCGGTGACCCTCGGCGCCAAGCGCTTTCCGGCGGACGAGGACGGCCAGTTACAGAAGGGCCACCCGCGCCATCCGATCGTTGAGGACGATGTAGTGATCTACGCCGGGGCGACGATTCTCGGGCGGATCACCATCGGCAAGGGCTCGACCATCGGCGGCAACGTGTGGCTGACCCGCAGCGTGCCGGCGGGGGCGAACCTGACGCAGGCCAATTTGCAGCATGATGACGGGACGCAGAAGTAGCCTTCTGAATTTGTGCTATTGCTTCAGGCCTCTTCGCGAGCAGGCTCGCTCCCACCTTGGAAATGCGTTTCAATGTGGGAGCGAGCCTGCTCGCGAATGGTTGTCAGGCCGAATCGAGATAATCTCCGTCAGCCAATTCAGCAGTGAACGAATCCCCTGAAACCCGCGTCATACCCCTCCTCGGGCAACTGTAGGAAAACTACCGCCCAGCCCTGCGATTAGTCCTTACCACCCTATCCATGTTTAACTTGAACGTTCATTCAAGTTAAACCGGTGGTTCGCTGCCCGCTCACAACAGGAGGCTTGCCTTTGCTGAGTCCGATCATTTCAGCCATGTTTCAACTCCTCGAGGTGCACGTTTCATGAGTGCATCGTCTACCCCCGCCAGCGGTCTGGTGCGGATGAATCCGCCGGTGTTCTACTTCGCCGCGACGGTCATTCTGCTGTTTGGTCTCGTCGTTATTGCCATGCCCGAGCAGGCCGGCGCCTGGTTGCTGCAAGCGCAGAACTGGGCGGCCAACACGGTCGGCTGGTATTACATGCTCGCGATGACGGTGTATCTGATCTTCGTGGTGGTCACCGCCTTATCCGGCTACGGCAAGATAAAACTCGGTGCCGACCACGACGAGCCCGAATTCAGTTATCTGTCCTGGGCCGGCATGCTGTTCGCCGCCGGGATCAGCATCACGCTGTTTTTCTTCTGCGTATCCGAGCCACTGACGCACATGATCCAGCCGCCGCAAGGCGAGGCGGGCACCGCAGATGCGGCGCGTCAGGCCATGCAGATTCTGTTTCTGCACTGGGGCCTGCACGGCTGGGGCGTGTTCGCCTTCGTTGGCATGGCGCTGGCCTATTTCGCCTACCGCCACAACCTGCCGCTGGCGCTGCGCTCGGCGCTGTATCCGCTGATCGGCAAACGCATCAACGGCCCGATCGGTTACGCCGTGGATGGCTTCGGCATCATCGCCACGGTGTTCGGTCTGGGTGCCGACATGGGCTTTGGCGTGCTGCACCTCAACTCCGGTCTCGATTATTTATTCGGCATCGCTCATACCCAGTGGATTCAGGTCGGCCTGATCACGCTGATGATGGGCGCAGCGATCATCGTCGCTGTTTCCGGGGTGGATAAAGGCGTGCGGGTGATGTCCGACATCAACATGCTGCTGGCCTGTGCGCTGCTGCTGTTCGTGTTGTTCGCCGGGCCGACTCAGCACTTGCTCAACACGCTGATCCAGAACCTTGGCGACTACCTCGGCGCCCTGCCGATGAAGAGTTTTGACCTGTATGCCTACGACAAACCGAGCGACTGGCTCGGCGGCTGGACGGTGTTCTACTGGGCCTGGTGGATTGCCTGGTCGCCGTTCGTGGGCCTGTTCATCGCACGGATTTCCCGTGGCCGCACCATCCGCGAATTCGTCTTCGGCGTGCTGTTGATTCCGCTCGGCTTTACCCTGGCGTGGATGTCGATTTTCGGTAACAGCGCCCTCGATCAAGTGCTCAACCATGGCATGAGCGCGCTGGGCATGTCGGCCATCGACAACCCGTCGATGAGCATTTATCTGTTGCTGGAAACCTATCCGTGGAGCAAAACCGTGATCGCCGTGACGGTGTTCATCAGCTTCGTGTTCTTCGTCACCTCGGCGGACTCCGGCACCGTCGTGCTCTCGACGCTGTCGGCCAAGGGCGGCAACCCTGACGAGGACGGGCCGAAATGGCTGCGGGTGTTCTGGGGCGCGATGACCGCGCTGATCACCAGTGCGCTGTTGTTCTCCGGCAGCATCGATGCGTTGAAGTCAGCAGTGGTCCTCACGTCGTTGCCGTTCTCGCTGATTCTGCTGCTGATGATGTGGGGGCTGCACAAGGCGTTCTACCTGGAATCGCAGAAGCAGATTGCGCAGCTGCATTCGCTGGCGCCGGTTTCCGGTTCGCGGCGTGGCACCGGTGGCTGGCGCCAGCGCCTGAGCCAGGCAGTGCATTTCCCGTCGCGTGACGAGGTGTATCGCTTCATGGACAGCACGGTGCGTCCGGCGATTGAAGAAGTCACGGCGGTGTTCGTCGAGAAAGGCCTGAACGTGGTCACCCAGCCAGACCCGGCACATGACAGCGTCAGCCTGGAAATCGGCCATGGCGAGCAGCATCCGTTCATCTATCAAGTGCAGATGCGTGGCTACTTCACGCCGTCGTTTGCCCGCGGTGGCATGGGCTCCAAGCAGCTCAACAACCGCCGCTATTACCGCGCCGAAGTGCACTTGAGCGAGGGCAGTCAGGATTACGATCTGGTCGGCTACACCAAAGAGCAGATCATCAACGACATCCTCGACCAGTACGAACGGCACATGCAGTTCCTGCATCTGGTGCGTTGATCGGCGGCTGAGCGTCGGGTCGGTTCAGGACTCGGCGCTCAGCACCATGAACAACACCATCGCCGCCATCGGCACGCCGAACACCACACTGCCCAGCGCAATCTCCGCTCCCACCGATTGGCCGGCATGCACCACCCCCACCACGCCATTGATCAACGTCAACGCCAGCCACAGCACGGCGAAGCCGTAGGCCATGGTCTGCCGACTGAAGCCGATGCGCTCACCGATGTAGAGCATCAGCGCGAGCAGGACCAGGACCAGGCCGAAGAAAATGATGATGGCGGTGTGCATGGTGCGTTCTGCCTGATGAAGATGCATTGCTTGAAGGATCGCCTTCGCGAGCAGGTTCGCTCCCACAATGGACCTCGGTAGGACATAAATTTTATATACGCATGAAATCCCTGTGGGAGCGAGCCTGCTCGCGAAGGGGCCTCCTCGGTGTCACCTTCAGCATAGCCAATCCCGCCGACTCTAAGCCTGCCAGAGGATCAATTCCAAATGTGTACTTTGAAATTACGGCTAGGGGTTAAACCTATAGTTGCGAGCATTAACTCGCACACATACAGGATTGGTATGAAATTCCCGGTCGTTCTGCACAAGGATGTCGACTCGGACTACGGAGTGATTATCCCGGATGTCCCCGGCTGCTTTTCCGCAGGCGCTACGGTTGCTGAGGCTTTTGAAAGTACTCGGGAAGCGTTGGCGCTTCACTATGAAGGTCTGGTTGCCGACGGAGCGCCGTTGCCGCAGGTGCAAGACATTGATGCGCATCTTGATAACCCGGATTACGCAGGAGGGATCTGGGGCGTGGTCGATTTTGATATCACGCCGTATTTCGGCAAGTCAGTGCGGTTCAACGCCACACTGCCTGAGCAACTGTTGGAGCGTATCGATCAAACAGTCAGGCGCGATCAGCGCTACAACTCGCGGTCAGGATTCCTGGCTGCGGCAGCCTTGCGCGAATTGTCGAGCTGAGCGAGAACTGCAGGACACGTGCGTTTTCCCGCTCGATAACCTGGCAGTGCCTGGAGTTTTTTGTCGTGGTCGGCCGTACCGAAGCGAAAGCACAGGAAAAGTGTGAAACGTTTCAGCAATTGGTCGAACCGGAGGTAGGCGTGGCCTTGCGTGGGCGTATGCTGGGCAACTTCGATTTGTCGAAGTTGGTACTAAGCCTGCCGGGCGGGCTGGAAGACTTCGCCAACGCTGTGGTTCCGGAACTGCAGCGGCGTGGACTGTTCAGAACGGAGTATGAAGGCCGGACGTTGCGCCAGAATCTGGGTCTGGCGCGACCGAAAAACAGATTTGCGTAACGCCCTTCGCGAGCAGGCTCGTTCCCACCTTTGAAATGCATTCGCTTGTGGGAGCGAGCCTGCTCGCGAAGCAGTCGACACCCATTCAAGACAGACAAGAGAGCATTCGATGACCTACACCGCTGCCGAAAACCGCTACGACTCCATCCCTTACCGCCGCGTCGGGCGCAGCGGTCTGGTGCTGCCGGCACTGTCGCTGGGCCTGTGGCACAACTTCGGCGACAGCACGCCGATCGACACCCAGCGCGCCCTGCTGCGCACTGCGTTCGATCTGGGCATCAACCACTTCGATCTCGCCAACAACTACGGCCCGCCGTACGGCAGCGCCGAAATCAATTTCGGTCGCTTGCTGCGCGAAGACTTCAAGCAGTACCGCGATGAGCTGATCATCTCCAGCAAGGCTGGTTGGGACATGTGGCCCGGTCCTTACGGCCAGGGCGGCGGTTCGCGTAAATACGTGCTGGCCAGCCTCGACCAGAGCCTGCAACGCCTCGGTCTGGACTATGTCGATATCTTCTATTCGCACCGCTTCGACCCGGACACGCCACTGGAAGAAACCGCCAGCGCCCTCGCCACGGCGGTGCAGCAGGGCAAGGCCTTGTACATTGGCATCTCGTCGTACTCCGGGGTGAAAACCCGCGAAATGGCCGAGCTGTTGAAAGAATGGAAAGTGCCGCTGCTGATCCACCAACCGGCGTACAACCTGCTCAATCGCTGGGTGGAAAAGGATTTGCTCGACACCACCGATGAACTCGGCACCGGCGTAATTGCCTTCACGCCGCTGGCGCAAGGTCTGCTCACCGACAAGTACCTCAACGGCGTACCGGCGGATGCGCGGGTCAATCGTCCGGGCGGTGGCTCGTTGCAAGCTTCGCACCTGTCCGAGGCCAACATTGCTCACGTGCGCGCGTTGAACGAGATCGCCAAGCGTCGCGGCCAGAGCCTGGCGCAACTGGCGCTGGCATGGACGCTGCGCGATCCGCGGGTGACCTCGGCACTGATCGGCGCGAGCCGGCCGGAGCAGATCATCGAGAACGTCGGCGCGTTGAAGAATTTGAGTTTCAGCGCGGAAGAGCTGGCGGAGATTGACCGGTTTGCCCAAGAGGGCGGGATCAATCTTTGGGAGAAGCCTTCGACGGCGGAGTAAGCCTTACTAAGAACCGCAGCTTCATTACGGCGAAACCTCTGGAGTGAGGTTTCACCGTGATTCATCTGCATTTTATTTTTTGCTGGGAAAACCGAGCACCTGAGCGGCCTCGCTGAAAAAAGTGTCCCTTGCAGACCTTTTACGCAGTTGCATGTCGATCACCTGTGACTGATCTGGCAGGGTAAAGTAACCTTTGTCCAAGCTGCACAGGCTTTCAAGCGTCGGCAGTGGCAGCCCTAGCAGCTGCCTGAGTTGAGATCGAGAAAAAACGTTTTGTTCCACGAGCATTTTCACGCCCCGTGCAATGAGCTGAGGTCTTTCAAAATCAAAGTCGGCGTCCATCGGTTCACCTTTGACCCAGCCTCTCGCTGACCTGGCCTTCCACAATCTCGTTGTAGTGGTTTCGTTGATTATTTCTAGATCCTTGCATCTACGAACCATCGCGGCTACTGAGACTTTCCAGCGCGGTTTCAGAGCGAGCAAGGTATCCAAAGTTGGCCATCGAATTTCTCTGAGGAAACTCTCTGCGGGCATCAAAAATGCGCTGGCGAATCGATGTGCTTGTGATTCAAGCAGATCGTAATTCGATTCGTACTGCTCTTTGGAAACATGTCGATGAAGAACGATATGCCCCAACTCGTGAGCCGCATCGAATCGGTTTCGTATGCCGTTTGCCTTATCTGCTACAAGGAGCACGTAAGGACGTTGGTCCAATTCATGCCAGTTTGAAACCCCATCCATTTTCAGATGGCCCAGCGTGGTTCGAGTGCAGACGATACCTGCGTTTTCGAGCGTTTGAACAACGTTGGGAATGGGCGCCGTCCCAAGCCCCCAGACCTTGCGGCATTTGGAGGCCATCTGTTCGATTTCCTCATCCGAAATCACAAGACAGTTGCTTTCCTCTAAATGAGGTACGTTGACCGCGACGAACTCAAGGCTTTCCTGAAGTTTATATGAGATCTCTTGAAGCCATGCCAAACGTACTTCTGCAATTTCCCTAGCGTTAGCGGTAGCGCTGACCTGAGAACGAAAGAAGAACGGTATTTCCTCATTGGTTACGATTTGCTCTTCGAGCAGCCAATTTTCACTGACGTCGAAGACCTCACATAGTCGTTGAAATGCATCGGCCTCAGGAGCCTGAACCCCGTTCTCCCATTTAGAGATGTTTCCAGAGGCGCGCCCCACCATCTCGGCCAGAGCGGTCTGGGTGATGCCAAACGTGAGCCGTAACTGTCTGAGGCGTTCGGACTGAAAGCCTGCGACTCCAGTTCTCATGGTTCACCTCTTGGTTTTCTGCTCATCAATTTGATCTTCAAGTGTTTCGGCGCGGCGCATCTTATCTCGCAATTTCACCAACTCAATCGGTTTTGGATCGGTTGCCTGATTATCAGAATAGCTCTGGAGCAATTCTTCAAGCGTGCAATCCATGTGAAATCCTTTCCCGTTGAAATAGGGCACTGCCATCATGATCGCGACAGGCTCTGACTGATCCGCGAAACGTGGCGGTGGCGCATGGACTACGACAAGAGCATGGATCAGTTGTTCGGTAACGGTGTGCTTAAGGCCGTCGATCCAATCTATTTGGATCGACGATAACGATTCATTCAGCGTCTTGAGCTCGGTTCGGTGTTTAGCGGCTCGAATTTCTTTCTGCCAAGGCAATACGACCGCCGTGACTCGCATTTTGCCCAACTCCAATAGGACATAGTTATGCCCTTTCGGATCTGTGGCCTTGATGATTGGGTTCCAGCGCTTCATACCTGCCAAAGCTTCCTGAACAAGTGAGTGACGCAAGTGGCCACGCAGGTCTTCTGGAGGTGTGTGAATCAAGAGGTCTCCGACTTCCTTTGCTGCTTTTTGAAAGGTCTGCGGAATCAATACTTCAAGCTCGTCGAAGAATTCCCTGTCCACCTGTGTACGAATGAAATCTTGGATTTCTTCTTTTGTGACCATGCGTTTCACCACTCACTGTTCGGTAAGCGGATTTTTACGTTATTTTTATTCGTTATGGAAGTCGGGACTGTATTTTTGTCCAGCTGACCAGATAGATGGTTGTGTAGGTCGGGCTCAGCGAAAGAAAGGCACATCCCCCAACACCGTCGCCCGCTGCATCACCCGCCGCGCCGGGCGGTAATCGTCCACCGCGTAATGCTGGGTCACACGGTTGTCCCAGAACGCAATATCGTCCTTCTGCCAGCGCCAGCGAATGGTGAATTCCGGCCGCGTTGCGTGGGCGAACAGAAATTTCAGGATCCCTTCGCTTTCGGTTTCCGCCAGTTCATTGATCTTCGCGGTGAAGCCTTCGTTGACGAACAACGAGCGCCGGCCACTGACCGGGTGCGTACGAATCACCGGGTGCGACAGCGGCGGATTCTTGCGCCGCGCTTCTTCCCACTGCGCCAGCGCCTCGGGCGTGTTGCCGTAGCGCTCCAGCGGAAACGAGCGAGTGAAGTCGTGGGTCGCGGTCATCCCTTCGAGCAAGCCTTTCATTGGCGCCGACAACGCCTCATACGCAGCAATGCCGCTGGCCCACAAGGTGTCGCCGCCAAACTCTGGCAGCAACTTGGCGCTGAGCACTGCGCCCATCGCCGGGGTTGGCAGGAAGGTCACGTCGGTGTGCCAGATGGCGTTGTCGCGTACGTCGGTGACGGCGGTGTCGAGGATCAGCACTTCCGGTTGTTCCGGCACGTTCGGGTAGATCGGGTGAATGTGCAGGTCGCCGAAATAATGCGCGAAACGTGCCTGCTGCGGCGGCTCGATCGGCTGGTTGCGGAAGAACAGCACTTGATACTTGAGCAGCGCCTGCTCGATGGCATCGCGATGTTCCAGGCTCAGTGGCTGGCTGATGTCGACGCCGCTGATCTGCGCGCCGAGTGCCGAGCTTAACGGGGTGATGGTGAGGCTGCTCATGGTCGTTCTCTTCAAATGCGGGTATCGAGCTTTTTGTGGGAGCGAGCCTGCTCGCGAAGGCGCAGTGTCAGGCAATAGTGCTGCGACTGGTCCGACGCTTTCGCGAGCAGGCTCGCTCCCACAGGAAATCAAAGGAAACTTGTCAGTGCGCCTTGCCGTGCCATGGCACCAGCTTGCGCTGCAGGGCGCGCAGGCCCATTTCCATGGCGAAGGCGATCAGGGCGATGACCAGAATCCCCAGCACTACCACATCGGTAACCAGGAACTGCGCGGCCGACTGCACCATGAAACCCAGGCCACTGGTCGCCGCGATCAATTCAGCGGCCACCAACGTCGACCAGCCAACCCCCAGGCCAATGCGTACGCCGGTCAGGATGTCCGGCAGGGCGCTGGGCACAATCACATGGCGAATCAGTTGTGCACGAGTCGCACCCAGTGACTGCGCGGCGCGCAATTTCGCCGGATCAACCGTGCGTACGCCGGTCGCGGTGGCGATGGCAATCGGCGCGAAAATCGCCAGATAGATCAGCAGCACTTTCGACAATTCGCCGATGCCGCACCAGATCACGATCAGCGGCAGATAAGCCAGCGGTGGAATCGGTCGGTAGAACTCGATCAACGGATCGAGCACGCCACGAGCAATGCGATTGGCACCGATGGCGATGCCCACCGGCACGGCGGTCAGAATGGCAAAGCCCAGGCCCAGACCGATGCGGCTGAGGCTCGCGCCCAGGTGCTGCCACAGGGTCGAATCCATATAGCCAGTAGTCGCCAGCAACCAGCCTTTTTGCAGCACCGCGGACGGTGGCGGCAGAAACAACGGCTCGATCAATCCAGTGGCGGTGACCGCCCACCAGATCGCCAGCAACGCGAACAGCGTCAACAGGCTGATCCAGCGTGTGCTCAGGCTGCGGCGCACCGGGGTGACCACCGAGGATGTTTTCACCGCCGCAGCGGAAACGTCGTAACTGCTCATGCGCGCTCCTGTCGTGGTCCGGCGCTGCGTTGCGAGAACACCTTGCTCAGCACATGCTCGCGGGTTTCGATAAAGCGCGGATCGGATTTGATCGCGCGGGCCGACTCACCAGCGGCATAACGCTGGCCGAAATCCAGCTGCAGTCGCTCGACGATCTGCCCCGGATTCGGCGCCAGCAGAATCAGGTCAGTGGCGAGAAACACCGCTTCTTCAATGTCATGGGTAATCAGAAAAACCGGTTTGGCCGTGCGCTGCCAGACCTGCAGCAACAGCTCCTGCATCTGCTCGCGAGTGAAAGCGTCGAGGGCGCCAAAGGGTTCGTCCATCAGTAATACGCGCGGGTCGGCGGCGAGGGCGCGCGCGAGGCCGACGCGTTGTTTCTGACCGCCGGAGAGTTGCCAGATACGGCGGCTTTCGAAACCGGAAAGATCAACCAGTGCGAGCATTTCGCGGGCAATCTTTTCGCGTTTGTCTTTGGCGACACCGGCCAGTTCCAGACCGAACGCAACGTTGGCCAGCACGTCCTGCCATGGCAGCAAGGCGTCGTCCTGAAACACCACACCACGCTCGGCGCTCGGGCCTTTGACCGGCACGCCGTCAAGGGTGATGCGCCCGGCACTCGGTTCGACGAAACCGGCAATCAGGTTCAACAGCGAAGTCTTGCCACTGCCGGACGGGCCGAGGGCGACCAGCAACTGCTGAGGCCCCAGGGTCAGAGAAATATCCGCCAGCACCGGCTCCGGGCTGCCCGGGTACTGTGCGCTGATGCGCTCCAGCTGTAGCAAGGCCATCGCTGTCTACTCCCGATCAGTTGGTGATGTATTTGGCGCTGACGTACGGCGCGTAGTCCGGCAGTACGGCTTCGACCTTGCCTTGCTCCTTGAGGAACGCGGCGGTGTCGGTGATGGCTTTGGTGGTCGGCGCGCCGAGGTCGCTGACCTGATCCGCCGCCAGCGGGTAGACGTTGCCCTGCAGCAGCAACGGAATGTCACTGGCCCTGGCGCCGGACAGCTTGCCCAGTTTGTCGACGTTGGACTGATTCGCCAGCCAGGCTTGCGGGTCCTTGCGGTAATCGGCGTAGGCGTCGAGGGTGACCTTGGCGAATGCGGTGACGATTTCCGGGTGCTTTTCGGCGAAGTCTTTGCGCACGATCCACGCATCGAAGGTCGGCGCGCCGAATTTGGCCAGTTCGCCGGAGGTGATCAGCACTTTGCCGTTTTCCTTGGCCACGCCGAGCGCCGGATCCCAGACGTAGGTGGCGTCGATGTCACTGCGCTTCCAGGCGGCGATGATCGCGGGCGGGGCGAGGTTGAGCACAGTGACTTTCGACGGGTCGATGTTCCAGTGCTTCAGCGCGGCGAGCAGGCTGTAGTGCCCGGTGGAAACGAACGGCACGGCGATTTTCTTACCGATCAGATCCTGCGGCGTCTTGATGCCGGAACCGTCACGCGCCACCAGCGCTTCAGCGGCGCCGATCTGCGTGGCGATGAGGAAGGTTTGCACCGGAACCTTGCGGGTGATCGCTGCGGTCAGCGGGCTTGAACCGAGGTAACCGATCTGCACGTCACCAGAGGCGATGGCGGCGATGATGTCGGCGCCGTTATCGAACTTGCGCCAGGCGATATCGGCTTTGGTGGCTTTTTCGTAAGCGCCGTCGGCCTGGGCAACTTTCGCCGGGTCGACGGTGGTCTGGTAGGCGACGGTGAGGTCGGCAGCCTGCACCAGAAAGCTTGCGGCAGCCAGAGTGGCCGTGGCGAGCAGGCGAAGCGTGACATTCAGTTTCATTGAAGAGCTCCATATCAGGCGACCGAGCGTCGGCGTGAATGGAGACTAAATGATCTAAGAATCTCGAAATAAATAACTTTTTCGAATGAGCTTATGAGCGGAAAAATCTAAGCGCAGCGGCCATTCGCGAGCAGGCTCGCTCCCACAGGAGATCGGATTCCTCTGTGGGAGCGAGCCTGCTCGCGAAAAGGGCCGGAGGACCTTCTATATCAGTTGCTGATCGCCAGAATGCTCGCCTGATACGCCCCGACAAACACATCGAAATCACCGACCTCGTTCTGCTCAAGCTCTGCCTGTTGCGCCAGTGACGAGCGCGCCACTTCCTCGAACTTCGCCTGCTCATCCGCCGCCAAAGGCTCGCTACGGAAAAACTCTGCATGCGCCTGGCTCTGGCGCAGCGAGAACTGCGCAAAGCTTTCCTTGTGCTCGGCCATTGCTGCCAGCACCTGCGCGGACGGCGTCAGGGACGGATCGCTGACTTTCGCCAGTTGTGCATCCAGCGCCTTGCTGTGCGCATCGCCGCCATGACTTTGATCGAGCAGCGCAGCCAGCGGAGCGATTTGCTCAAGCAGTTCGGCAGCCCAGGTCTTCATTTCGACCGCTTGGCCGTCACGCTGCAATTGCAGGCCCGGACGCCGGCCTTCCTTGACCACGCTGAGGAAGTTCGAGGTCGCGTTACTGCACGAAGTGTTGGTCAGCAACGGGCTGTCGTTCAACGCGCAGTACAGCAGGAACGCGTCGAGGAAGCGTGACTCGGTCAGGTCAATGCCCATCGGCAGGAACGGGTTGATGTCCAGGCAACGCACTTCGACGTATTGAATGCCGCGCGCCATCAAGGCCTGAATCGGCCGCTCGCCGGTGTAGGTCACGCGTTTCGGGCGGATGTTGGAGTAGTACTCGTTTTCGATCTGCAGGATGTTGGTGTTCAGTTGCACCCACTCGCCATCCTTATGCGTGCCGACTTCGACGTAAGGCGGGTACGGCGTGGCCACGGCTTTGCGCAGGCTGTCGGTGTAGCTTGCCAGATCGTTGTAGCACGGCGTCAGACCGGCCTGGGCGTTGCTCTGGTAACCGAGGTCGCTCATGCGCAGGCTGGTCGCATACGGCAGGTACAAGGTGTCCGGATCGAGCTGTTCGAGCTGATGCGAACGACCGCGCAGGAATCCCGCATCCAGCGCCGGCGAGGCACCGAACAGGTACATCAGCAGCCAGCTGTAGCGACGGAAGTTGCGGATCAGCGCAATGTAGGAAACCGACTGGAAATCGCGGTCGGTGCCGACGAAGCCCTCGGACTCGCGCAGCAACGGCCAGAGCTGTTCCGGCAACGAGAAGTTGTAGTGAATCCCGGCGATGCATTGCATGGTCTTGCCGTAGCGCAGGGCCAGGCCCTTGCGATAGACGTACTTGAGCTGACCGATGTTGGAGGTGCCGTAATAGGCGATCGGGATATCTTCCTCGGCCGGCAACGGGCACGGCATCGACGGACTCCACAGGTACTCGTCGCCGAGTTTGCTGTAGGCGAAGCGATGAATCTTGTCCAGGCTCGCCAGGGTATCGGCCGGATCGGGCAGGGCGGGCGTGATGAATTCCAGCAGCGACTCGGAGTAGTCGGTGGTGATCTGTTCGTTGGTCAGCGCGGAACCCAGGGCTTCGGGGTGCGGCGTTTGCGCCAGGCGACCTTCGCTGGTCACGCGCAGGCATTCACGTTCGATACCGTGCAGGCACTGTTCGAGCAGAGAGAGGTTAGCGCGCTCGCCGAGCAGAGCCAGGCGGCGGTTGAGAAGTTCGCTCAATTTGGATTCCTTCACGCGTCAGTCGCCCCAATATGGGGGTGGGCAGGACGGTCTACAAGGGTGAAGTTGAAACTGGCGTTATCGCCTGGTTTTGTAGCGGCAGGCCATTTGCCGGTCAGTCAGGAACTGCACAATCCTTGTGGGAGCGAGCCTGCTCGCGATAGCAGTGTGTCAGTCAATATCATCATTGCTGAGGCACCGCTATCGCGAGCAGGCTCGCTCCCACAGGGTTCGTTGCGCCGAAATTAACTCAAAATGATGGCCAACATCTACAGGACAGCGAAGGTGCCTTGCGCTTTTGCGACGAGTTTGTCGCCCTGCATCACCTCGGCCTCTACCACCAGCGTGCGGCGGCCCGGGTGGATCACCCGGGCCGTGCACAGCACCTCGCCGTCGGAAACGGCGCGGATGTAGTTGATCTTACATTCGATGGTTGCGCTCTGCTGATCGAAACCGTGGCTGCTGGAACAGGCCAGCCCCATGGCAATGTCGACCAGGCTGAACAGCGCGCCGCCGTGGAGTTTGCCGCCGCGATTGCGCAGCTGCGGCTCCAACACCAGGGCGACTTGCGCCACCCCGGTTTCCAGGCTGTGCAGGCGGCAGCCCAACAGCTTGAAAAAGGCGCTCTCGACAAGCCCGGCCGGCAGCTCCATCAGCGTTTCTTCAACTGTTTGGCGTTGGCGAACAGCGAGGCCATCGCATTGTTCACCGGCGCTGCGCTGACGGTTTCCTTGCGTGGCGCGTTGTTCGACGGCTGGCGTTGCGCCGAGCCCGGACGCGAGCCACGGGCACCGTCGATTTTCTCGCCCGGCGTGTCGCCCATGCGCATAGACAGGCCGACGCGTTTGCGCGGAATGTCGACTTCCATGACCTTCACTTTCACCACGTCACCGGCCTTCACCGCTTCGCGCGGGTCCTTGATGAATTTCTCCGACAGCGCAGAAATGTGTACCAGGCCGTCCTGATGCACGCCGATATCAACGAACGCGCCAAACGCGGTCACGTTGGTCACCACGCCTTCGAGGATCATCCCCAGTTGCAGGTCTTTGAGGTCTTCGACGCCTTCCTGGAACTCGGCGGTCTTGAACTCTGGACGCGGGTCACGGCCGGGTTTTTCCAGTTCCTGAAGGATGTCGGTCACGGTGGGCAGACCGAAGGTTTCGTCGGTGAATTTCTTCGGATCGAGACGCTTGAGGAACGCGGCGTCGCCGATCAGCGAGCGAATGTCACGGTCGGTTTCGGCGGCGATACGCTGCACCAGCGGATAGGCTTCCGGGTGCACCGCCGACGAATCCAGCGGGTTGTCACCGTTCATCACGCGCAGGAAACCGGCGGCCTGTTCGAAGGTTTTCTCGCCTAGACGCGCGACTTTCTTCAGCGCCGCGCGAGTCTTGAACGCACCGTGTTCGTCGCGGTGCGCGACGATATTTTGCGCCAGTGTGGCGTTGAGGCCGGAGATGCGCGCCAGCAGCGCTACCGAAGCGGTGTTGACGTCAACGCCGACGGCGTTCACGCAATCCTCGACCACCGCGTCCAGACCGCGCGCCAGTTTCAGCTGCGACACGTCGTGCTGGTACTGACCGACCCCAATGGATTTCGGATCAATCTTCACCAACTCCGCCAGCGGATCCTGCAAGCGACGAGCGATCGACACCGCGCCACGGATCGATACGTCCAGGTCCGGGAATTCCTTGGCCGCCAGTTCCGACGCCGAGTACACCGAAGCACCGGCTTCGGACACCATGACCTTGGTCATTTTCATCGCCGGGTATTTTTTGATCAGCTCGATCGCCAGCTTGTCGGTCTCGCGGCTGGCGGTGCCGTTGCCGATGGCGATCAGGTCCACCGAATGCTTGGCGCACAGGGCGGCCAGGATGGCGATGGTCTGATCCCATTTGTTGTGCGGCACGTGCGGGTAAACCGTGGCGTGATCGAGCAGCTTGCCGGTCGAGTCGACCACGGCCACTTTGCAACCGGTACGCAGGCCCGGGTCGAGGCCGAGGGTAGCGCGCGGGCCGGCCGGGGCGGCCAGCAGCAAGTCGTGCAGGTTGTGCGCGAAGACATTGATCGCTTCGGTTTCGGCGCCATCGCGTAGCTCGCCGAGCAGGTCGGTTTCCAGATGGGTGTAGAGCTTGACCTTCCAGGTCCAGCGCACCACTTCGCCGAGCCATTTGTCCGCCGCGCGATTCTGGTTCTGGATGCCGAATTGCTGGGCGATCATGCCTTCGCACGGGTGCATGGTGCCCGGGAGCTCGTCGCCGACTTTCAGCGCGGAGCTGAGGATGCCTTCGTTGCGCCCACGGAAAATCGCCAGCGCACGGTGCGACGGCATGCTTTTCAGCGGTTCATCGTGTTCGAAGTAGTCGCGGAACTTGGCGCCTTCCTCTTCCTTGCCAGCGATCACGCGGGCGCTGAGAGTGGCTTCCTGTTTCAGGTAGTTACGCAATTTTTCCAGCAGGCTGGCGTCTTCGGCGAAGCGCTCCATGAGGATGTACTTGGCGCCTTCCAGCGCAGCCTTGACGTCCGCTACGCCTTTTTCGGCATCGACGAAGCGCGCGGCTTCGGCTTCGGGGGCCAGAGTCGGGTTGTTGAACAGGCCGTCCGCCAGCTCGCCGAGGCCGGCTTCGAGGGCGATCTGGCCCTTGGTGCGGCGCTTCTGCTTGTACGGCAGGTACAAGTCTTCGAGGCGGGTTTTGGTGTCGGCGAGCTTGATGTCGCGCTCAAGAGCCGGGGTGAGTTTGCCTTGCTCTTCGATACTGGCGAGGATGCTGATGCGCCGTTCGTCGAGTTCTCGCAGGTAGCGCAGGCGCTCTTCCAGATGACGCAACTGGGTGTCATCGAGGCTGCCGGTGACTTCTTTCCGGTAACGGGCGATGAAGGGAACGGTAGAGCCTTCATCGAGTAGCGCGACGGCCGCTTCGACCTGTTGTGGGCGTACACCGAGCTCTTCGGCGATGCGGCTGTTGATGCTGTCCATAAAACCACCTGACATAGTGTGAAAGCAGGCTCGCGGGCACGGAAATAAAGGCCCGGAGTCTGGTTGAGCGGCTAGAGAATTGCCGCTGCCTGGATCAAGAGGCAGCCCATTGACCCGTGAAATCGAACGATTACTGCGCGAGGCGAGGAAAAAAGCCTGCCACCTGCGGTAACGATTCAGACGTTGCCTGGCACAAAACGCCGCGCATTATAACCAGCGTTCTGTCATTCGGGGGCGTTGCAGTCTGTAGGCATAAACCCCGGTTTTCTGGCAGTGAAGGAAAAATCTGCTAACAATGCACACGGTGCGTATAACGGCAGCTACGCCATAATGCGCGCCGAGCTAAAAGGAGCATCCAATGAGCAGCACTGCACAAACTGCTGAAGGCGAAAAAATTCTCATCGTTGACGACGATCCGGGGCTGAGCAGCCTGCTGGAACGTTTTTTCGTCAGCAAGGGCTACCGTGCCCGTACCGTACCGAACACCGAGCAGATGGATCGTCTGCTGTCGCGTGAAGTGTTCAATCTGGTCGTGCTCGACCTGATGCTGCCGGGCGAAGATGGCCTGACTGCCTGCCGCCGCTTGCGTGGCGCGAACAATCAGATCCCGATCATCATGCTCACCGCCAAAGGCGACGAGCTGAGCCGCATCAAGGGCCTGGAACTGGGCGCCGATGACTATCTGGCCAAGCCGTTCAACCCTGACGAACTGATGGCTCGGGTCAAAGCTGTGCTGCGCCGCCAGGCCGCCCCGGTACCCGGCGCGCCAGGCAGCGAAGACGAAAACGTCACCTTCGGTGATTACGTGTTGTCGCTGGCGACCCGCGAACTGAAGCGCGGTGACGAAGTACACATGCTCACCACCGGTGAGTTCGCGGTGCTCAAGGCGCTGGTAATGAACGCCCGTCAGCCACTGACCCGCGACAAGCTGATGAACCTGGCTCGTGGCCGCGAATGGGATGCTCTCGAGCGCTCCATCGACGTGCAGATCTCGCGTCTGCGCCGGATGATCGAACCTGATCCGTCCAAACCGCGTTATATCCAGACTGTCTGGGGCGTTGGTTACGTGTTCGTACCGGATGGCACCGCCAGCAAGTGATCGGTGATTTGTAGGAGCGGGTCTGCGGTTTTGGTCGAACGGCCAGCCCGCAGACTCGCAATCCGCAATATGCGAGCATTGCTCGCTCCTGCAAGTGTGTAGCGGTTAAAGATGAAAACCCCCGTCTGGTTCCCCCAAAGTTTTTTCTCCCGCACCCTCTGGCTGGTGCTCATCGTCGTGCTGTTTTCCAAGGCGCTGACCCTGGTTTATCTGTTGATGAACGAGGACGTGCTGGTGGACCGTCAATACAGCCACGGCGTCGCCCTGACGCTGCGTGCCTATTGGGCCGCCGATGAAGAAAACCGCGCCAAAATCGCTGATGCCGCGACCCTGATCCGCGTGGTCGGCGCCGGTGTGCCGGAAGGCGAACAGCATTGGCCGTACAGCGAAATCTACCAGCGGCAAATGCAGGCGGAACTGGGTGCCGACACCGAAGTACGCTTGCGCATGCACTCGCCGCCCGCGCTCTGGGTGCGCGCGCCAAGCCTGGGCGACGGCTGGCTGAAGGTGCCGTTATATCCGCACCCTCTGCGTGGCCAGAAAATCTGGAATGTGCTCGGCTGGTTCCTGGCCATCGGCCTGTTGTCGACGGCCTCGGCATGGATTTTCGTCAGCCAGCTCAACCAGCCTCTGAAACGTCTGGTGTATGCCGCACGTCAACTCGGTCAGGGCCGCAGCGTGCGCCTGCCGATCAGTGACACGCCGAGTGAGATGACCGAGGTTTATCGCGCCTTCAACCAGATGGCCGAAGACGTCGAACAGGCCGGACGCGAGCGTGAGCTGATGCTGGCCGGCGTGTCTCATGACTTGCGCACACCGTTGACCCGGCTGCGGCTGTCGCTGGAATTGATGGGCGACCGCAACGACCTGACCGACGACATGGTCCGCGACATCGAAGACATGGACGCCATTCTCGACCAGTTCCTCGCGTTCATTCGCGATGGTCGCGACGAGTCGGTGGAAGAGGTCGACCTCAGTGATCTGGTGCGTGAAGTAGCGGCGCCATACAACCAGAATGAAGAGAAGGTGCGCTTGCGCCTGGAACCGATCCAGCCGTTTCCGCTGCGTCGGGTATCGATGAAGCGCCTGCTCAATAACCTGATCGGCAACGCCTTGAACCATGCCGGCGGCCACGTCGAAGTGGCGGCTTACGTGTCCGGAGACGTCAGCGCGCCCTATGTGGTGCTGAGCGTAATGGACCGCGGCGCGGGGATCGATCCGTCGGAGCTGGAGGCGATTTTCAACCCGTTCACCCGAGGCGATCGTGCCCGTGGCGGCAAGGGCACCGGGCTGGGTCTGGCGATCGTCAAGCGCATTGCTTCGATGCATGGCGGCAATGTCGAACTGCGTAATCGGTCCGGGGGTGGATTGGAGGCGCGGGTGAGATTGCCGTTGGGTTTGATGTTGCCTCGGGATGCCGTTTAAGCGCTGACATCGGCAGTGGGGTTCATGGCCCCTTCGCAAGCAGGCTCGCTCCCACATTGACCGTGTTCTTCCTGAAGGAAAGCGATCAACTGTGGGAGCGAGCCTGCTCGCGAAGGCGGCATCCCTGGCCACCACCTCTGTAAAGGATCAACCCTTGCCTTTGGTCCGAGTCATATTCGGGCCGCCATTTTTCTCCAGATGCTCGATGATGATCCCCGCCACGTTCTTCCCGGTGGTGGTCTCGATCCCTTCCAGTCCCGGCGACGAATTCACTTCCATCACCAGCGGCCCATGGTTGGAGCGCAGGATATCCACACCCGCCACCGCCAGGCCCATGACCTTGGCCGCACGCAATGCAGTCATGCGTTCTTCCGGGGTGATCTTGATCAGGCTGGCGCTGCCACCACGGTGCAGATTGGAACGAAACTCACCCGGTTTGGCCTGGCGCTTCATGGCCGCGATCACCTTGTCGCCAACCACGAAACAGCGAATATCCGCGCCGCCCGCTTCCTTGATGTACTCCTGGACCATGATGTTCTGCTTCAGGCCCATGAACGCTTCGATCACCGACTCGGCAGCGGTCGCGGTTTCACACAGCACCACACCGATGCCCTGAGTACCTTCCAGCACTTTGATCACCAGCGGTGCGCCGTTGACCATGTCGATCAAGTCGGGGATGTCATCCGGCGAGTGGGCGAACCCGGTCACCGGCAGGCCGATACCGCGGCGCGACAGCAACTGCAGCGAGCGCAGCTTGTCCCGCGAGCGGGCGATGGCCACCGATTCGTTGAGCGGGAACACCCCCATCATTTCGAACTGGCGCAACACCGCGCAGCCGTAGAAAGTCACCGACGCGCCGATCCGCGGAATCACCGCATCGAAGCCTTCCAGCGGTTTGCCGCGATAGTGAATCTGCGGCTTGTGGCTGGCGATGTTCATATAGGCGCGCAAGGTGTCGATCACCACCATTTCATGCCCGCGCTCGGTTCCGGCTTCGACCAGACGGCGGGTGGAATACAGACGCGGATTACGCGACAGCACAGCGATCTTCATGCAACACCTGTGGAAAAGGTAGATACCGGGAACACCGGCTTGTCTTGTACATATTTGATGCCCGGATTGACCACCAAGTGGCCATCGATCAGGGCTTTGGAGCCGAGCAGCAGGCGATAGCGCATGGACTTGCGGCAGGCGAGGGTGAACTCGACCCGCCACACCCGATCACCCAAGGCCAGGGTGGTGCTGATCACGTAGCGCACCTGCGCATGGCCGTTGGAGCTTTTGATGGTCTTGCGCGTCACCAATGGCGCTTCGCAGCGGCGATGACGCAACTGCACCACCGTGCCGAGGTGCGCGGTGAAGCGCACCCATTTCTCGCCGTCCCGTTCGAACGGCTCGATATCGGTGGCGTGCAGGCTGGAGGTGCTGGCGCCGGTGTCGATTTTCGCGCGCAGGCCGGCGACTCCCAGATCCGGGAGCGCCACCCACTCGCGCAGACCGACAACGGTCAAATGATCAAATGTCTTCAAAGAAAAAAACCAACGATTAACGTGTCCAGGCCTCAGGCGATACCTGGGCCAACGCTTTGAATGCAGGCCGGGCGAACCAGTAGCCCTGCATCAGAAATATTCCACAGTCCGCCAGGAAATCCCGTTCACCGGCGCTCTCGATACCTTCGGCGATGACTGTAACGTTCAACTCCGCACAGATTGTGACAATCCCCCGAACGATCGCCTGACGAACACGGTCACGGTCGACATCGCGAATCAACGCCATGTCGAGTTTGATCAGGTCCGGTTGGAAATCCGCCAGCAGATTGAGCCCCGAATACCCGGCACCGAAATCGTCGATGGCGGTCTTGAAGCCGAATTCGCGGTATTCACGCAGAATATTGGTCAAATGGCGATAGTTATCTACGTGCTCGCTTTCCAGGGTTTCGAAAATCAGCCGGTCGATCGGGAAATGGTGTTTCTTGGCAGCCTCCAGTGTGCTGCGAATGCATAGCTCTGGACGATAGACGGCGTTGGGCATGAAGTTGATCGACAAGTATGTCTGCATGTTTAGCGCGGCCGCACCTTCGATGGCGCGGGTCCGGCAGAGCTGGTCGAAACGGTAGCGGTTTGCTTCTGTAACCTGATCTAACACGGACATCGCGCCTTCACCGGCGACGCCGCGCACCAGCGCTTCGTGGGCAAATACCGACTGGTCGCGCAGGTCGACGATCGGTTGGTAGGCGAATGCGAAATCGAAGTCCAGCGGCTCGCTTTGCTGGCAGCCTTGGCAACCGCTTTTGGGCGCGGTCAACGAAGAGGGGAAAATTGTAGTCACTCGAACACTCCATGCCGCATAGCCGGCCTAGATCACAGTCTATCTGGAGGGCCGAGTTCTTGCGCCCGACAGAAACGGTAGTACAGTTCCGACTACTGGCTGAACGAGGAATTCATATGGCGCAAAAACAGGAAGAGGACGACAAGGTTCGTCTCGACAAATGGCTGTGGGCTGCGCGCTTCTATAAAACCCGGGCGCTGGCGAAGGCGGCGATTGAAAGCGGCAAAGTGCATTGTCGCGGTGAGCGCTGTAAGCCGGGCAAGGAACCGCGCATTGGCGACGAGTTCGAGATCCGTACCGGTTTTGAAGAGCGCACGGTGAGGGTGGAGGCGTTATCGATTGTGCGGCGCGGGGCGCCGGAAGCACAGACGCTGTACAGCGAGACTGAGGCGAGTATTGCCAAGCGCGAAGCCGCTGCGGCGATGCGCAAGGCGGGGGCGTTGGGTGTGAGCACCGATGGCAAGCCGAGCAAGAAGCAGCGGCGGGATCTGTTCAAATTTCGCGGTAGCAGCAACGAGTAAGCGCGACATTCTGGGCCGCTGATGTCGGCCTCTTCGCGAGCAGGCTCGCTCCCACAAGAGATTGCATTTCAATGTGAGAGCCAGCCTGCTGGCGATTCGAGTGTGCAGCACTCGCTGAAGGCGACGCGGTATCAGGCGCTACGCACCACACTCATCCTCGCAACCACCGGCAACTTGCCGAGCAGCGCAAAAATCGGCGCAGTCACCTTCAGCCAGAAATTTGCCGCGTGATAAGCGAACGGCGTGTAATAACCCCAACCCAACGCCCACACCGCCAGCAACACGCCGCCGATGTAATCGTCCTGGCCCCAATGCGCACCGGCCACCAGGCGCGGCAGCATGAACAACAGCGCCAGGCCCCAGACCGTCAGAAACTGGCCCACCGTGCGGCTGAACACCGCCATGAACAACGCCCAGATCAACAGCACCGAAGCATGATCACCGGGGAAGCTCTGGCCCGAGCGGTCCTTCAGTTCCCAGGTTTTTTCCAGGTGCGGAAAGTAATCGCTGATATGCACCGCGCCTTCGAGGACCATCGACGGGCTGCTGTGTTGCCAGCCCATGTGATCAGCGAATTTGGAAAACAGCGCGCGGATCACCACCATCAGCAGCAGGATTGAGAAGAACCCAAAAAATGCGCGGCGCACATCGATCGCCTTGAACACCCAGTCGCCCTTGATAAGCAGCGTCAGCAAAATCAGACCGACAACGATGTCGAACGGGCGCAGACTTGCAATTGCCCAGATGTGGAGCCATATCGGGTTGCTGGCCAGCGGTGCATTGAGCGAGCGGAACAGCCACTCGTCGAAAATCACACACAGCATCTGGCCCGTAGGCCATAACCAGAAAGCCAGTAGCGCCAATGGCACTACGTTACACAGAACCAGCCGGCCGAGGTTCCACCTTGATTGGAACAAACCCGGATTGTTCATAAAATGCCTCCCATGGCCAAAACGCCGGCACCAAAAAGGGTGCCAAGAACCGCAAATTTTCACGTTTTGTAATCATTTTGTCATCACTTTCAGATACCCGGACCTATGACCGACCTAACGGATACCGATTTCACCCAACGTTTCATCTTCGACGACAGCGACACTCGCGGCGAACTGGTCGCGCTTGAGCGCAGCTACGCCGAGGTTCTTGCCAAGCACCCGTACCCGGAGCCGGTGGCGCAGTTGCTCGGCGAATTGATGGCGGCGGCGTCGCTGATGGTCGGCACTTTGAAGTTTGACGGGCTGCTGATTTTGCAGGCGCGCTCCGAAGGGCCGATTCCGCTGTTGATGATCGAATGTTCAAGCGAGCGCGAGATTCGTGGCCTGGCGCGTTACGACGCCGAGCAGATTGCCGCCGACGCCACCCTGGCAGACCTGATGCCGAACGGCGTACTGGCCCTGACTGTCGATCCGACCGTTGGCCAGCGTTATCAGGGCATCGTTGATCTCGACGGCGAAACCCTGTCCGATTGCTTCACCAACTATTTCGTCATGTCGCAACAGGTCGGCACTCGCTTCAAGCTGTTCGCCGACGGCCGTCGTGCCCGCGGCATGCTGCTGCAGCAATTGCCTGCCGACCGCTTGAAAGACGAGGAAGATCGCGCCGCCAGTTGGCAGCACCTCACCGCGCTGGCCAGCACTCTGGGCGCCGATGAGTTGCTCAGCCTGGATAACGAAACCGTGCTGCACCGCCTCTATCACGAAGAGCAAGTGCGCCTGTTCGACGTGCAGCATCTGCGCTTCAACTGCAGCTGCTCGCGGGAACGCTCCGGCAATGCGCTGGTCAGTCTTGGGCTGGAGGATGCGCTGGCACTGGCGGCCGAACAAGGCGGTAAGGTCGAGATCGACTGCCAGTTCTGCAATCAGCAGTACGTGTTCGACTCGGCCGATATCGCTCAATTGTTCGCTGGCGCGGGTGTCGACACGCCGTCAGATACCCGGCACTAAAACGGTTCAGCGCAGGTAAATTCACTGCGTAGCGACGGAATTTCGCCGTTACGACGGGAGGACCCTACTCTTTTTGGGCTTTTCTGGCATAATCCGGCCCACTTTTTTCGCGGTAGTAGTGCACGACTTTCTACTACAAAACGTTTGGAGCACACTCGGCCACTGGCCGACGGGGAACCTCATGACGCAAGCCAATAACGCCGTGTACACCGATCTGAGTGTTGATGATCTGGTAAAAGAAGCCCTGCAACGCGGTGAGGGCGAGCTTGCCGATACCGGCGCTCTGGTAGTCCGCACCGGTCATCGCACCGGCCGTTCGCCAGTCGACCGTTTCATCGTTGAAGAGCCTTCCACCCAGGCCGCTATCGCCTGGGGCCCGATCAACCGCAAGTTCCCGGCCGACAAGTTCGATGCCCTGTGGGCTCGCGTAGAAGCCTTCAACAATGCGCAAGAGCACTTTGTCTCCCACGTGCATGTAGGCGCTGCGGAAGATCACTACCTGGCCGTGAAAATGACCACCCAGACTGCTTGGCAGAATCTGTTCGGTCGTTGCCTGTTCATCAACCCGGCCCAGTACAACCCGGCTGGTCGTGATGAGTGGCAAGTGCTCAACGTGGCCAACTTCGAGTGCGTGCCTGAGCGTGATGGCACCAACTCCGACGGTTGCGTGATCATCAACTTCGCGCAGAAAAAAGTCCTGATCGCTGGCATGCGTTACGCCGGTGAAATGAAGAAAGCCATGTTCTCCGTGCAGAACTTCCTGCTGCCGGCCGCTGACGTGCTGCCGATGCACTGCGCTGCCAACATCGGCGAAGAAGGCGACGTGACCCTGTTCTTCGGTCTGTCGGGCACCGGTAAAACCACCCTCTCGGCCGATGAAAGCCGTTACCTGATCGGTGACGACGAACACGGCTGGGGCGAAGGCGTGGTGTTCAACATCGAAGGCGGCTGCTATGCCAAGTGCATCGACCTCTCCGAGAAGAACGAGCCGGTTATCTGGAAAGCCATCAAGCACGGTGCTGTACTGGAAAACGTCGTTATCGACGACGCCAAGCACGCCGACTATGCCGATGTCAGCCTGACCCAGAACAGCCGTGCCGCCTACCCGCTGGAGCACGTGGCCAAGCGTTCCGAGAAGAACCTCGGTGGCGAGCCGAACGCGGTGATCTTCCTGACCTGCGACCTGACCGGCGTGCTGCCGCCAGTGTCGATCCTCAACGAAGAACAAGCGGCATACCACTTCCTGTCCGGCTACACCGCACTGGTGGGCTCGACTGAAATGGGTTCGGGCAGCGGCATCAAGTCGACCTTCTCCACCTGCTTCGGCGCACCGTTCTTCCCGCGCCCGGCCGGCGAATACGCAGAGCTGCTGATCAAGCGCATCCGCGGCTTCGGCTCCAAGGTCTACCTGGTCAACACCGGCTGGACCGGCGGCGGCTACGGCGTCGGCAAACGCTTCAACATCCCGACCACCCGCGCAGTGATCGCAGCGATCCAGAGCGGCGCACTGATCGGTGCCGCCACCGAACATCTCGACACCATCAACCTCGACGTGCCTCTGGCCGTCCCGGGCGTCGACACCGTCCTGCTCAACCCACGCAACACTTGGGCTGACAAGGTCGCATACGACGAAGCCGCGAAAGCACTGGCCGGTCTGTTCATCGAGAACTTCAAGAAGTTCGAAGTGAGCGACGCGATCAAGGCTGCAGGGCCGAAGTTGTAAGATTGGTTTGTTGTGAATGAAAAAGCCGCCCTTTTGGGGCGGCTTTTTTGTGGGTCATCAGTTCTTAGTCTTCCTTCTTCAATTTATTCACATCGTTTAAAAGCTCGGATAGAGAAAAAGTGTTGAGTGGAAACTTGCGACTGAACTCAGTGGATAGCTCTCCATAACTCGAGATTTGCTCCGTTGAGCCACGGGCATTGACGCTGCCGCCGCTGGTAATGACCCGTGCTCGCTTCCCGTTGTTTGTATGTTTGGAACTGGTCAGTCGTGCATCCAGCAGAGAGCGGCCCAAGCCATCTGCAGATGCCAGCAGGTTCAAGTCTTGTTCCAAACCCAGAACCTGCATTACTGACACATAAGCCCCTATCGTCACCCCCGTAGCACCTGTTTCCAGAGACCGTAGTGTCATGACTGACATTCCGGCTCGTTCGGCGACCTGTTTGGCAGTCAGCTTTCTGCGCAAACGTGTCAATTTCAGACGGTCGCCCAGATTGCTCGGCAGCGCTGCAGTTTTTCGGAAGCAGGGGTGCGGTCTTTTTGGCCATAACGCTGATATTCCTTCACTCGAGTAGTGATGGCGCCAGAATAATTGCACTTCCCGCTCGATGTAGAGGCTCTAGTACGCCATCACGGCCATTGCTGCCGGGCATGAATAATTCGCAACACCTCCACGCATTCATCTTTGATCGTGTAGACGATGACGTAGTTGGAGGCAGCGACTATTTCCCTAGTTCCTTCAACTTTGCCCTTTTTGTATAAGGTGGGACGCTGTCGGGCGATGTCCCCTTTTGATTCGAAAACGTCGTCCAGATCCGCAGCCGCTTCAGGATTGTCTTGCCCGATGCGATTCATGATTCGGTCTCGGTCATCAAGCGCTTGTTGGCGCCAGACCAGCCTCATCAGCGCGCTCGTTGACGCAAGGCATCACGCTTGGCAGCGAATATTCGGCGAGCATCTTCATCGCTAACGCTTGGTCTTGGATCATCGATGCTGATCTGAACTTGCTGCTTGAACCATTCTTCATACGCAGCGGCTTCATGTGCCTGTTTCAGAGCTTCGGAGCGATCCGGACGAGCATAGGTTTTAAGTTGCAGCGGATCGTAGTTTGAGGCATCCACTCCAAAGCGGCTTATACCTAAACCCTGCAGATAGCTGACTAGGGTTTCAAGTCGTTTGAATAGACGCACCTGACCGCTGCGTTGCGCTGCCAGTGCAAATGTTTTGCTTCCTTGCTGAATTTGGATCGACCAGCCACCGGGTTTGGCGATAATGCTGGTGCTGCTAACAGAACCGTTTTCAATCAGGTGGGTAAGGGTGCTGTGATCGATGGTTTCAGTGATCATGAAGACAAGTCCTTGGCTGAACAATGGCTTCCATCGTACGCAATCAATAGTAGTTTGCAAAATTCACTCCTTGGCTGGACGCCGGGTGTCCAGCAATCATGTTCTTAAGTTAAAGGCAGGCAGCTTGTTATCAGGTCGGTGCTTTCCAGTGGAGCATCCGCTGCTGTGCGACCTGCAGCAGGTCACAGCCGTCCTGCGTCAACAGATAAAGCGCGTGGGTGATGTGGGGGATGTCTTCGACGTCGGCTTGTTTGAAGTTGAGGCAGTACAGGGTGCGGAGCAGGTCGCTGGAAGCGCGCAGACGCTGGACAGCACATTCGAGGATGTCCTGCGGGTTGGCGGCGGTGTCGATGAGCAGCGGCCTGGTGTCGGTGAGGCTGGATTCGAGTGGGTGGTAGCGATCGGTGAGAAACTCATTCCATGTTTTCATTTTTTGACATCTCTGAAGGCAACGAAAACCGCTGCTACCGTGACCAAGCGGTGGAGGCGGACTGTGTTCAAGTTGGTCAAACCGGCAGAGATAACCCGGTACGCCGAAGCGTCCCAAACACAGCCGCCATTAAGCGTGCCGACAGAATGTGCTGGCAGCATACAAGGGCATGCATCAGTTATCTCTGTTTTCAGGTGACCAAACCTGAGCCGCTAAGTGAACAGCGACAGCCACGACTATAAGTTCGCATTCCCCAACCCCGATAGAAGACAAAGAGTCTGCCTGCGTAGGACCGGTATGAAGATCTCATCGGACGTTGCTATCAACGGCTGCTCACTTTTCAACGCAGATGTTTATACGCCGCCAACTCCAGCACGCTGGTCGTCAATCCCGTTGCCGGCGCGTAGATCGAACCCTTCACCGCCGAGAACGGCACGCCTTTGCTGCCCAGCGACACATAACGTTCGCCTTGATCGAGTTCGGTGAAGTAGGTGTAGGAAACCTTGTGCATCAGTTTGTAGCGCGCTTCGTCGCTGGCGATGGCGCCGGTGAGGCGCAGCAGGTCGGCTTCGCTGAGGTTCAGGGTTTTGTTCAGTTGCACGCCCCAGCGGTTGAGGCAGATTTCGGCGAAGTGGCGGACGATGCGGCCTGGTTCGATGAAGGTTTTCAGATCGCTGCTGCTGGTCGGTACGCCACCGGCGGCGGTGGCATTGCCGGCCATGGTCGCGTGGCGGCCGGCCATTGGGTAGATGGAGGTTTTGGTGCCGACCGCGGTCTGTGGAATGACACAGCTGAAACCTTTGGACCGTTCATCGCGGGCATAGAATGCAACGTACTCTTTGACGTTGGCACCGAGCTTGACGCGTTGGTCCTGGAAGTTGCCAATGCCCGGCACCGGATCAAGAGCGAAGATATTCACCGGAATATGGTTCAGCTTTGGATCATTCAACATTGCGTTGGCCAACATATGGCAGCTGATTCCGCCACGGCTCCAGCCCACCAGATTGACTTGGGTGGGGATTACACCGTCCTTGCGGAACGTCTTGATAATTTGCTCTTGTAACGTTTGCTGGGTCACGCTGCGATCGCCGTAGTTATATTTACGCCAGAACCACGAACCTTCGGTCTTCACATCGTCGATAGGAATGCCGGCGGCTTTCAGACGGTTGTATTCTTCTTCGGTAAGTTGCTCGCGCTGCCAGTCACATTTGCCTTTTATGATATTTACGGCGTGCTGCACGTTTTCTTCCCAGCCTTTGCCGAACAGTGTGCCGGTCAGGCCGTATTCCTCGGTTTTGGTAAACAGATCGTCGGCTTGCAGGTTGCCACTGCCCGGCCCGTCGACGACGATCCATTCGGCGAACTCGCGGCCCGCATGGTTGGCGGCCAGTGTCGAAACCAGTTCGCCGTCCCAGAAATTTTCATGGGTGACATCAAACTTGTTGGAGCCGGTGCCGCAAAAAAATATAGTTAAAACAGTCATTGTATTGCCCTTGGTTAGTTGTAAGAGCAAACAAGTTAGTGATGGTTGTGTGGATAAATAAAGCGTTCTGTTGTTTCGGCGTTTGTAGTTCCGCTTAGTTATAAGTTGTTTGTGGTGAGTTCTGTTTGGCGACTTCCAGCAAATCGCAGCCGTCCTGTACCAGTAAGTAAAGCGCGTTAACGATATTGGGAATGTCTTTCACGTCTGCCTGTTTAAAACATAGGCAATAGAGTGTTTCCAGCAAATCTCCGGCAGCGCGCAAGCGTTGATCGGCGGCGTCGATGAGGTCGCGTGGGCTGGCATGGCTGTCGATGAGCAGGACGGGGTTTTCGCTGTAGCGGGTCTTGAGCGGGCGGTAGCGGTTGATCATGGTCAGGCGTGTCCTGTGCTGAGGCGTTCGGGCGGGCTGGTGGTGTGTTCAGGCCGCGCCGGTCACTATAGAAGGGCGTTTTGCGGTGAGACAAGACAGCCGCAATGGACAGCTTTCGTAGGGACTTTTTCGTCAATTGAGCGATCTTTCCTACACGTTTTCGCGGTTTGTTTTGGCCAAGAATCAACCGGTGAATATTCCTACTTGTGGGGCAGACGATTCTTGATCGCCCTTCATAACATGCGGCTTGGATTCAGTAGGAAGTTTCCAGGCGTCTGACACTCGCTTGAACGGAATCGGCTCTTTTTAATCGCGTTTCGCGTGCGCTTGCGTTGAGCATTTCCCCACGCGGTATCATTCCGAATCGATTTGACCCCCGACCTTTTCTCGACTCGCTGCAATCGCCCGCTAGGCTGTTGGCATGGCAGCAGTCAACGGAGTGACAGCGAATGCACAACACCCTGGAACAGGTTTTTGGTTTCTCACAGTTTCGACCCGGGCAAGAATCCGCGATCATTGCGGTGCTGGCCGGGCGCTCGGCGGCGGCGATTTTCCCCACCGGTTCCGGCAAGTCGATTTGTTATCAACTGCCGGCCCTGTTGTTGCCGCATCTGACGCTGGTGGTGTCGCCGCTGTTGGCGCTCATGCAGGATCAACTGGCCTTTCTGCATCGCCATGGCATCTCGGCCGGCAGCATCGATTCGGCGCAAAATCGTGATGACGCCAGTGCGGTGATGGCCCGCGCCCGTTCGGGTGAATTGAAGATCCTGATGGTCTCGGTGGAACGCTTGAAGAACGAGCGCTTTCGCAATTTTCTGCAGCAGGTACCCATCTCGTTATTAGTTGTCGACGAAGCGCACTGTATTTCCGAGTGGGGCCACAATTTCCGGCCCGATTACCTGAAGCTGCCGGACTACCAACGCCAGTTCAACATCCCGCAAGCCCTGCTGCTGACGGCTACGGCAACGCCGAATGTCATTGCCGACATGCAGGCCAAATTCAATATCGCCGCCGAGGACGTGGTGACCACCGGCTTCTACCGACCCAATCTCAATCTACTGGTGGAACCGGTGCGCGGTGAAGACAAGCGCCGGCGTCTGGTGGAGTGGATGAACGCGCGAGCGGGGCAGCCAAGCATCGTCTACGTGACCTTGCAGAAAACTGCTGCAGACATCGCCGAGCACCTTGAACGCAATGGCATTCAGGCCGAGGCGTATCACGCCGGTCTGCCCCATGACCAACGCGAAGCGATCCAGAAACGCTTCATGGCCGGGCAGTCCAATTGTATCGTGGCAACCATTGCGTTCGGCATGGGCATCGACAAGAGCGACATTCGCAACGTGGTGCATTTCGACCTGCCCAAGTCCATCGAAAACTACAGTCAGGAAATCGGCCGCGCCGGTCGTGACGGGCAGCCGTCCGATTGCCTGGTATTGGCTAATCGCGACAGCCTCAACGTGCTGGAAAACTTCGTCTACGGCGACACCCCGGAGCGTGAAGGCATTCGTTACGTGCTGGATGAAATCAAGGCCTCGGCAGTGCAGGGGCAGTGGGAGTTCATGCTCGGGCCGCTGGCGGACCAGAGCAACATTCGCTCGTTGCCGCTCAAGACTTTGCTGGTTCAGCTGGAACTGCGCGGTTTGATCGCGCCGCGCTACGCCTATTACGCCGACTACCGCTTCAAATACCTGCTGGAGCCGGAGGTACTGCTTGAGCGTTTCGACGGCGAACGCCGGGACTTCGTTGCCGCGCTGATCCAGACCTCAACCCGTGCACGTACGTGGGCCACGGTGAATTTCGATGCGATGTATACGCGCTATTCCGCCGAGCGCAGTCGGGTGGTCAAGGCGCTGGACTATTTTCAGGAAAAAGGCTGGATCGAGCTGGAAAGCAAGCAGATGACCGAGGTCTACAGCCTGCTGCGCAGTGATTTCGATAGTGAACACTTGAGCACCGAGCTACACGACTATTTCACCCGCCATGAGCAGGCTGAAATCACACGTATTCACACTATGCTTGCGATGTTCGCCAGCGAACGCTGCCTTGGTTATCGCCTGGCCGAATACTTTGGCGACCACAATGCTCCGCAACAATGTGGCCATTGTTCGGTATGTCACGGCCACGTTGCACGACTGCCAGCAGCGCCGGAGCTACCAGCGCTTGTGGATGAAAATTTTGCGCAGTTGTGTGGCGAATTTATTAACAAGCACGAGCAACACACCGGCTCGATGCCATCGGCCGAGCGGCTGACGCGGTTCTTGTGCGGGATCAGCGTGCCGCTGTTCACCAAACTGAAGGCGCGGACGATTTCGGGATTCGCGGCGCTGGAGGAGTATCCCTTTGGCGAAGTGCGCCGTTGGGCTGCTGACAATATACCTGGCTGACCGGGACGTTGTGGGAGCGAGCCTCTATCCATCCGCTGAATACCAACCATCACGGTAATAAACTTCAAAAACCTTCATTGGCTGACTATGGTGATTCCAGTCTTTGGATCGCCAACAAGAGAACAACATGAGCCAGACATCCTTCGATATTCAGCAAGCTGCGGTGATCGGCGCGGGGACCATGGGCCGTGGCATTGTCATGTGCCTGGCCAATGCTGGCGTCGCGGTGCAATGGGTGGACAATAATCCACAAATGCTCGAACAGGCGCTCGCCGCTGTCGCCGAAACCTACGCGCACAACGTGCGTCAGGGGCGGATCGATCAGGCCGAGGCTGACGCGCGTATCGCCCGGGTCAGTGCCGCTGCCGATTATGCGGCGATTCGCAATGTCGATCTGGTGATCGAAGCGGTGTACGAAAATCTTGAGCTCAAGCAAAAGATCTTTCGCGAACTGGATGGCCTGCTCAAGCCTGAAGCGCTGCTCGCCAGCAACACGTCGGCGCTGGATATCGATGCGATTGCCGCGGCCACGCGCCGTCCGGAGCAAGTGCTGGGCCTGCATTTCTTCAGCCCGGCGCACATCATGAAACTGCTGGAGATCGTCCGCGGTGCGCAGACCGCGCCGGCGGCGCTGCAGGCGGCTCTCGAGCTGGGCAAGCGCATGGGCAAGGTCAGTGTGGTCTCGGGCAATTGCCATGGCTTCATTGGCAACCGCATGTTGCATCCGTACGTGCTGGAAGCGCGCAAGATGCTGCTCGAAGGTGCCTACCCGCATCAGGTTGATGCAGCGCTGCAGGGTTTCGGATTCGCTATGGGGCCGTTCCGCATGTACGACGTGGTCGGCATCGATCTGGAATGGCGTGCCCGCGAACTGGCGGGCAAGGGGCAGGATGCGCCAGAAGTGCAGGTCGATAACCGACTGTGCGAGCTGGGCCGCTTCGGACAGAAATCCGGCAACGGTTATTACCATTACGAACCCGGCAGCCGACAGGCTGAGCATGACCCCGAGGTTGACGCACTGGTGTTGCAGGTCAGTGAAGGGCTGGGTTACCAGCGCCGCGAGATCGGTCCTGAGGAAATCCTCGAGCGCTGTTTGCTGGCGCTGGTCAACGAGGGCGCGAAGATTCTCCAGGAAGGCATTGCCGAGTCAGCCCATGACATCGATCTGGTGTACCTGAACGGTTACGGCTTCCCGGCCGACAAGGGCGGGCCGATGGCCTGGGCGGATCAGCAAGGGCTGGCGGATATTCATCAACGTCTGCTGGCGCTGGAGACGCGGCAGGGTGATCAGTGGAAACCGGCGCGGCTGATCGGCGAACTGGCGGCGCAGGGGAGGGGATTTGCCGATCGTTAAGACATGTCGGCTGTGCTGACGCCTTCGCGAGCAGGCTCGCTCCCACATGGACCGCGGATTCCTGTGGGAGCGAGCCTGCTCGCGAAGGGCGCGCCACGGTTTTAAATCAGACTCGCCAAAACACTTTCAGGAATCGAGGATCAATGTCCAACCCGACCCCCCAACGCGCCGACTACCCACACTTCCAGCCCATCACCACGCGCTGGCATGACAACGACGCCTACGGTCACGTCAACAACGTCACTTATTACAGCTTCTTCGACACGGCGGTGAACACTTACCTGATCCAGGTCGGTGGTCTGGATATCCATGACGGCGAAGTAGTCGGTTTTGTCGTCAGCTCAGCCTGCGATTATTTCGCCTCGATCGCTTTCCCGGATCTGATCGAAATCGGCTTGCGCGTGGGCAAGCTGGGCAACAGTTCGGTGCAATACGAGCTGGCGGTGTTCAAGGTTGGAGAAGCGGAGGCCTGCGCAGCCGGGCGCTTCGTTCATGTCTTCGTGGACCGGGCGAGCAATCAGCCGGTGCCGATTCCGCCCGGGTTGCGCGCAGCGCTGCAACGTCTGGCCATCTGAACAGGCAAAAAAAATCGCAGCCCGAGGGCTGCGATTTTTGTTCAAGCCTCGCCTTAACGGTGGCGATAGTGCTTGTGATGCTTGCGATGGCCGTAAGCGTGGCCACGGCCGGGATGACCACGATCGCGATAGTAACGGCGATCATCGCGGCGATCGTAATGACGATCATCGTCATCGCTCTTGTTGCCCATGTAGTTGCCCAGCGCGCCGCCTGCGCCGCCACCTGCCGCGGAACCGATCAGGCTGCCGGTAGTGCCACCCAGACTGCGACCAACGACGTTACCACCGGCCGCGCCCAATGCACCGCCAATGGCGGCTTCGCCACGGCTGCGTTTGTCTGCGCCGACCGCGCTACCACCCGCGCCGCCCAAGGCTGCGCCGATGGTGGAACCTGTATTGCCGCCTATAGACTGACCGACGACTGAGCCAAGAACCCCGCCCAATGCGCCGCCCACACCTGCTTCGGTGGTGCCGCCTGCAGAAGCGAAGCCACTGACCAGGCCAAGGGACAACAAGAGAATCGAGGAGAACTTCATAGAGGATGAGCCTCAAAGGGATGACGGCGCCGATCCTGAGGCTCTGCAATGGGCGTGACAATCAAAATCCGACGAATAACACGACTTGTATACAATATTGCAAGTTACTGTTTTTTCACCGGAACTTAACCGATTTTCGCCGGTCTTTAGCTACTTCGGACAGGCCGTTTTTATGCAAAAACGGCCTTTTTTGTGGGCGATTGAAAAGCGTCCGCCACGGTTGGTAAGTTGGCAGTTCCATCGCTTTAGAGAGCAGGTTCGCTCCCACAGAGGATTGCATTCCAATGTGGGAGCGAGCCTGCTCGCGAAGGGGCCATTACAAGCGCCGATTAAGTCGATTAAGCCGATTTGGCCATGATCAACCCGCTCTCACTCGCCGCTTCCAGGCGGATCGCAATGAATTTCGACGTCGGCGTATGGCTGCCATCGCCGGTGCTTTCCAGCGGCACCAGCGGATTCACTTCCGGATAGTACGCCGCCGCCTGGCCGGCAGGAATATCGAACGCCAATAATGTAAAACCTTTCACCCGGCGCTCGCGGCCATCGTCCCACAGCGACACGATGTCGGCCTTCTGCCCCGGACGGAAGCCCAGGCGAATGATGTCGGCCTCGTTGACGAACAACACGTCGCGCTGGCCTTTGACGCCGCGATAACGATCGTCGAGACCGTAAATGGTGGTGTTGTACTGATCGTGGGAACGCATCGATTGCAGGATCAGGTCCGGTAGCTGCCCGGTAGCGCGGGTGCGTTCGTGCACTAGATCCGTGGGCAGCAGGTTCGGACGAAAATTGGCCCGGCCCGACGGCGTGTTCCACTTGCGCGCGCCAGCGCTGTTGCCGAGGTAGAAACCACCCGGGTTTTTCACCTTCTCGTTGAAGTCCTTGAAGTTCGGAATGGTGTCGGCAATCAACTCGCGAATACGCCCGTAATCGGCGACCAGCCAGTTCCAGTCCACCGGTTTGCTGCCCAATGTCGCGGCGGCGATGCCGGCGATGATCGACGGCTCCGAGCGCATCTGGTTCGACAGCGGCTGCAACTGGCCGTTGGAGGCGTGAACCATGCTGAACGAGTCTTCCACGGTGACCGCTTGCGGGCCTTCGCTCTGAATATCGATGTCGGTACGACCCAGGCACGGCAGGATCAGTGCGTCTTTGCCGTGAGCCAAGTGGCTGCGGTTGAGCTTGGTGCTGATCTGTACGGTCAGGTCGCAATTGCGCAGCGCCTGAAAAGTGCGCGGGCTGTCCGGGGTGGCCTGGGCGAAGTTGCCGCCCAGACCGATGAACACCTTGGCGCGGCCCTCGGCCATCGCGTGGATCGCCTCGACCACGTTGTGCCCATTGTGGCGTGGCACCTTGAACTGGAAACGGCGTTCCAGCGAGTCGAGGAACGCCACCGGTGGACGTTCGTTGATGCCCATGGTGCGGTCGCCCTGCACGTTACTGTGGCCACGCACCGGACACAGACCGGCGCCCGGCTTGCCGATGTTGCCGCGCAGCAGCATCAGGTTGGCGATTTCCTGGATGGTCGGCACCGAATGGCGATGCTGGGTGATGCCCATCGCCCAGCACATGATCACGTTCTTGCCTTTGGCGTACATGCGCGCGGCTTGTTCGATTTCGACCAGGGTCAGGCCCGACTGCTCGACGATCTGCTCCCACGGCGTGTCATCGACCACACCGAGGTATTCCAGCACGTTGGCGCTGTGGGCATTGAGGAAGTCGTGATCGAACACCGCCGGCTCGCCGGCCTTCTGCGCGTCGCGTTCCCATTGCAGGAGAAACTTGGCCATGCCGCGCAGCACCGCCATGTCGCCGCCCAGCGCCGGGCGGAAATACGCGGTGTTGGTCGGTTTGTCGCCGTTGGTGAGCATTTCGATCGGGTGCTGTGGATGCTGGAAACGTTCCAGGCCGCGCTCTTTCAACGGGTTGATACACACCACCTGCGCGCCGCGCTTCACCGCTTCACGCAGTGGCTCGAGCATGCGCGGGTGGTTGGTGCCGGGGTTCTGGCCCCAGACGAAAATCGCATCGGCGTGCTCGAAATCATCGAACGTCACCGTGCCTTTGCCGACGCCGACACTTTGCGCCAGTGCCACACCGCTGGCCTCGTGGCACATGTTCGAGCAGTCAGGGAAATTGTTGGTGCCGTAAGCGCGCACGAACAGCTGATACAAGTACGCCGCTTCGTTGCTGGCACGACCGGAGGTATAGAACTCAGCCTGGTCCGGGCTCGGCAGATTGCGCAAATGCTTGCCGATCAGGGCAAACGCATCTTCCCAACTGATCGGCTTGTAGCGATCGGTTTCAGCGTCGTAGACCATCGGCTCGGTCAGGCGGCCCTGATATTCCAGCCAGTAATCGCTCTGCTCCAGCAACGCAGTGACGCTGTGTTTGGCGAAGAACTTCGCGTCCACGCGGCGCTTGGTCGCTTCCCAGTTCACCGCTTTGGCGCCGTTCTCGCAGAACTTGACCATGCCGCTTTCCGGCGAATCGCCCCACGCGCAGCCAGGGCAGTCGAAGCCGCCGTTCTGGTTGGTCTTGAGCATCATGCGCAGGTTCTTCAGCGCGTTGTCGCTGGTCAACCAGGCCTGCGCCACGCTGATCAGGGCACCCCAGCCGCCGGCGGCACCTTTGTAAGGCTTGTAGCGCGGGACAGGTTTCTGGTCGGCTTGATGATGTTGGCTCACGCTTGATTCTCCATCGCGGGGCTGTACACCCGCGGCGCACTTTTCTGCGGCAGGTGGATGAGATTGAGGTTGTGGCGCCGTGCCCATTGCACGGCAAGCCCGGTCGGTGCCGACAGACTGACAAGGGTCTGGATACCGGCACGCAGGACTTTCTGAATCAGTTCGAGACTGCAACGGCTGGTGACAATCGCCAAGCCGCCCTCGGTGGAAATCTTCTGACGAATCAGGCCGCCGATCAGCTTGTCGAGGGCGTTGTGCCGGCCGATATCTTCGCGACCGAGCAGCAACTCGCCGCTGGCATTCATGAACACCGCGGCATGCACGGCGCCGCAATGCTGGCCCAACGGCTGAAACGCACCGATGCGCTGGCGCAGACCGTCGAGCCAGGTGATCGGCGGCAGCGGCGCGCCGGGCAACACCTTGAGATCCGGCAGCGCCTGTTCCACCGCTTCGACACCGCACAGACCGCAACCGCTGGTACCAGCCAATTGCCGACGCTGTTGCTTGAGGTTCCAGAAGGCGCGATTGGCGATGGTCACCTGCGCATACTGCGCTGAGCCTGAGCCGGTCAGTTGCAGGTCGTAGATATCGCTGGCGTCTTCGATGATGCCGCTGCCGAGGCTGAAGCCGACAATGAAGTCTTCCAGATCCGTTGGGGTCACCAGCATCACCGCCTGACTGATGCCGTTATAGGCAATCGCCAACGCGACTTCTTCGGCCAGCGCGGTGCTGGCCGATTCCCCGCGGGGCAAATCGCTGTAGCTGTAGGTCTGGCTGGCGGCGGGCGCGGGCGTTTCGAGGGCTGGCGCCGCGCAGGCTGGGCGCTTGGCGTTCATGGCATCACCGACGGTTTGATCTAGGTCAAGACTAGGCGCGTCAAGTTGTCGCGTCTAATCGCTATTACCGATCTGCCGATAGATGCCGTCGATCAAGCCTCTTTAGACGATTTCTGATACAGCGCGAAACAGGCTTCGGCCAGCGCCGAGCGTGGCGCGCCACGGCGCATGATCAGGCCCAGCGGCGCCAGCGTGCGGGCGTTTTCGATCGGTTGCAGACGCAGGTGATCGGCCAGAGTTTCCGCACCTCCATCCAGCGGCATGATCGCGCAGCAAAAGCCGCCGTGTACGGCCTGTAACAATTGATGCACGGCGTCGGTTTGCAGCAATGGCTGCGGGGTCAGGCCGCGGCTGTGGAAGTTGTGGTCGATGGACTGGCGAAAATGCATGCCGCTGGTGAGCATGCACAGCGGCAACTCGATCAGCGCTTCCCAACTCAGCGGTGCTTCGCCAAAGGTGAACGAGCGCTGATCGTAAAGCAGGCCCATGCGCGTTTCGTCGAAGGCCAGAGAATCGAATCGCTCGCTGTCCAGACGCTCCAGATACGACACGCCGATGTCGATGCGATTGTTGGCCAGATGCTCGAGGACCTGCTCGGAACTCAGCGACGATAATTCGAAGCGCAACTCCGGGTGCGCAGCGTGCAGGCGTTGCATCAGCGGCAGCGGGTCGAAGCTCGACAGCGGCACCACGCCCAGGCGCAACGTACCGATCAGATTGCCGCGACAGGCCGCCGCTTCCGCCTGCAAGCCGTCATAAGCCGCCAGCACCGTGCGCGCCCACGCCAGCACGCGTTCGCCCGGCGCGGTGAAACCTTCAAAGCGCTGCCCACGGTTGACCAGCGGCAGGTCGAGTTCTTCTTCGAGGCTGCGCAGGCGCATCGACAAGGTCGGCTGGGTGATGTGGCAACGCGCAGCGGCCTGGCCGAAGTGACGGGTTTCGTCGAGGGCGATGAGGAATTTCAGTTGCTTGATGTCCATCTTCGCTCCGGGAAAGGTTGGCGGGGTAGGCGATTCTACCGCGTGCGCATGCACAGGGTCATTGGTCGGACTGGAACCGGGTTTGGCCGGGGTGGTCTAGGCTTGGGCGTCTGGAACCCAAATCAAGGAGTGTGCGCCATGAGTCTTTTGAGCTTTGTGAAGGAAGCCGGTGAAAAGCTGCTGGACCTGCTGACCCCCGGCAATGCCAATGCCAGCGAGCAATTGAAGGAACACATCAGCAAGGTCGGGCTGGGCAATCCCAACGTACAGGCGACTGTGGACGGCGACAAGGTGACGGTGACCGGTGAAGTCGCCAGTCAGGAAGAGAAAGAGAAAATTCTTCTGGCGGTGGGCAACATTCAAGGGGTGGGCAGCGTAGATGACCAGATCACCGTGACCGGGCCGGTGGTCGCTGCGGCGCGATTTGTCGTGGTGAAAAAAGGCGACACCCTCAGCGCGATCTCCCTCGCGGTATACGGCAACGCCAATCAGTACAACAAGATCTTCGAGGCCAACAAACCGATGCTCAAGGATGTGGACAAGATCTATCCAGGCCAGACACTGCGTATTCCTGAGTAACCTTCGCAACCACTTTCGCGAGCAGGCTCGCTCCCACATGGAAATGCGTTTCCCTGTGGGAGCGAGCCTGCTCGCGAAGGGCGCACTGCGGTTTCAAAGCCCTGCGATCAAATCCCGATAATCCTCGACCGCAGCAAACTCGGCGGTGTCCTTCGGCCCCTTGCGGCTGTCCGGCTCTTTCACCGCGAGCAAGTGCGCTACGCCAAAATCCCGCGCACTGCGCAGAATCGGCAAGGTGTCGTCGATGAACAGGCTGCGCGCCGGATCGAACCCGATATCCGCCTGCAAGGCATCCCAGAACTGCGGATTTTCCTTGGGATAACCGTAATCGTGCGAGCTGATCAGCCGTTCGAAGTACGGTGCCAGCTCGATCCGCTCCAGTTTCAGCGACAGCGAATCGCGGTGCGCATTGGTGATCATGATCACCCGTTTACCGGCGCGTTTGATCGCCTCGAGAAAGGTGTCGGCATCCGGGCGCAAAGCGATCAGATGTGCGGTTTCCTGTTTCAGTTCGCGCACCGACAGTTTCAGTTCCGCACTCCAGAAGTCCAGGCAATACCACTGCAACTGGCCGGCGTGGCGCTCGAACAGCGGCTGCAGTTCCATCTCGGCCATGGCTCGGCTGACCCCATGCAGTTCGGCGTAACGCTGGGGCAGGTGTTCGAGCCAGAAGTGGTTGTCGAAGTGCAGATCCAGCAACGTGCCGTCCATGTCGAGCAGGACGGTATCGATGTCGGACCACGGTAATGAAGGCATGGCAACGTCTCGAGCGGTAGAAGGATATCCGAGGTAAACAATCGGGAAAGCCGCGTTATAGTAGCGCGTTCACGCCAAGGAGCTTCGCATGCGCCAGAAACCCACCGTACTTGCCCGCGAGATCGTCGCCACCAGTCGTCTGTTCGCGGTCGAAGAACTCAAGCTGCGCTTTTCCAACGGCGTGGAGCGCACCTACGAGCGGCTGGTCGGCAAAGGCGCGGGCTACGGCGCGGTGATGATCGTGGCGATGCTCGATGCCGAACATGCGGTGCTGGTCGAAGAGTATTGCGGTGGCACCGATGCCTACGAATTGTCTTTGCCCAAGGGCCTGATCGAGCCGGGTGAGGATGTGCTGGCTGCGGCTGAGCGCGAGCTCAAGGAAGAGGCCGGTTTCGGCGCGCGGCAACTCGAACACCTGACCGAGCTGTCGTTGTCGCCCGGTTACATGAGCCAGAAGATTCAGGTGGTGCTCGCCACCGATCTGTACGAAGAGCGCCTGGAGGGCGACGAGCCTGAGCCGATGCGCGTCGACAAGATCAACCTGCGCGAGCTGTCGGCGCTGGCGCTCAATCCGCAGTTTTCCGAAGGGCGCGCGCTGGCGGCGCTGTATCTGACCCGCGACCTGCTGACTCAGCGCGGTTCTTTCAATCTTGAGTGAGATGTCGATGAATTTCCCCCACCCGTTGATGGCACCTGTTGTTGCCCTGGCATTACAGGCTGGCGAGGCGATTTTGCCGTTCTGGCGCTCGGGCGTGGAAGTCACGGCCAAGTCCGATGATTCGCCGGTGACCGCAGCCGACTTGGCCGCGCATCACCTGATTGTCGCTGGGCTGACAGCACTGGACCCGAGCATCCCGGTGTTATCGGAAGAAGACGCCAATATCCCGCAAAGCGTGCGTGCTGGCTGGCAGCGCTGGTGGCTGGTGGACCCGCTGGACGGTACCAAGGAATTCATCAGTGGCAGCGAAGAATTCACCGTCAACATCGCCCTGATCGAAAACGGTCGGGTGGTATTTGGAGTGGTGTCGATGCCGACCAGTAGTCGCTACTACGTCGGCGGCGCCGGGCTTGGCGCGTGGCGGTGCGACAAGCACGGTACACCGGTTGCCATTCAGGTGCGTGACGCGCTGCAACCGGGCGAAGCCTTCACCGTGGTTGCCAGCCGCCGACACTCGAGTCCTGAGCAGGAGCGTCTGCTGGCCGGGCTGAGTGCCAGTCTGGGCGAGTTGCAGTTGGCCAACATTGGCAGCTCGCTGAAGTTCTGTTTACTGGCGGAAGGCGCGGCGGATTGTTATCCGCGACTGGCGCCGACTTCGCAGTGGGACACGGCAGCAGCGCAGGGCGTGCTGGAAGGCGCGGGGGGCGAAGTGCTGGATCTGCGCGGTGAAGCGTTTTGTTATCCGGCGCGGGAATCGCTGTTGAATGAGTTCTTTCTGGCGTTGCCGGCGAAGGCTTCGTGGCGTGAGAGATTGCTGGAGTTGGCCCGGGGTTAGGATTCTGTCCAGCTTGCCCTCACCCCAGCCCTCTCCCCCAGGAGAGGGAGCCGACCGAGGTGTCTGGCGCGATGCATCGACCTGTAGATTCGAGTCGATTGTGGATTCGGCAAAGCAGTTTCAGGTAGACGTAAATCTGCAGCATCCCCTAATCAGTCCCCTCTCCCTCCGGGAGAGGGCCAGGGTGAGGGGCCGTTGATCTTCAACGGTGCAAAACGTACTGCCCGGTAAACGTCACGGCGTGTGCTTCACTGCCCTGATTGACGATCCGCGTATCAAGCGTCAACCGCGCCCGCCCATAGCGCTGATACATCGCCAGAAACTTCTTCCATACCTTCGCGTCAGGCGCCGGGCAAATCGCCGTGGCATCGCCCGTCACCGGCAGCGGATAGCTGATCTGCCCTTCCTGAATCACAATGTGCCCGTCGGTAATCCCTTCTTCCTTCAGGCGCAAATGCAGCCAGCCCCAACCGGCCAGCACCGCGCCGCAGTAGAGGCTGCCGCCAAACATCGTGCTCTTGTGATTGACGTTCGGCGCGAGCGGCAAATGCAGGCTCAGTCGCTGTTCACGCCACTCGAGTACCGTGAGGCCCATCTCGGTGGTCAGCGGGATATCGTGATGCAGAACCGATTGCAGATATTCAGTGTTGCCGCTCATTCGTTTTCGTCCCCCTGGCTGCTGTCGCCGAAGTTGAGGCCATGCTTGCGCAATTTGTCGTGCAGGGTCTTGCGCGGAATGCCCAGGGCTTCGGCGAGGCTGCGCACCGAACTGTGTGAGCGCGCCAGTTCTGCGGCGATCAGGGTTTTTTCGAAGTTTTCCACTTGCTCGCTAAGCCCGCCGCTGACGACTTCGACCGGTGCGCCGGCGCTGCCTTCGCCGTTGTCCAGCGCCAGTTCCAGACCCAGGGCAAAGCGTTCGGCGGCGTTTTGCAGTTCACGCACGTTGCCCGGCCAGGTGTGACGCAGCAGTAACGCGCGTTGTGCCGGTTGCAGTTCGTGGGGTGGCAGACCGTGGCGGGCGCTGGCTTCATCGGCGTAGTGCTGGAACAGCAGCAGTGCGTCTTCGCCGCGTTCACGTAGCGGCGGAATCCGCAGCGGCGCCACGTTCAGGCGGTAATACAAGTCGGCGCGAAAGCGCCCCTGATCGGCGGCCTGGCGCAGGTCTTCCTTGGTCGCGGCGATGACGCGGATGTCCAGCGGGATCAGTTGATTGCCACCCAGTCGCTCGACGACGCGTTCCTGCAACATGCGCAGCAATTTGACCTGCACGTCCAGACTCATGCTTTCGATTTCATCGAGAAACAGCGTGCCGCCGTTGGCGAATTCGAACTTGCCGATCCGGCGTTTTTGCGCGCCGGTGAACGCACCGGGTTCGTGGCCGAACAGTTCGCTTTCCACCACCGACTCGGCCAGTGCGCCGGCATTGATTGCCACGAAAGGGCCGTTGCGGCGGCTGGACAAGTCGTGCAGGGCGCGGGCGACCACTTCTTTGCCGGCGCCGGTTTCGCCAAGAATCAGCACATCAGCCTTGGTCGCCGCCAGCGCGCCGATCTGCTCGCGCAGGCGCAACATCGGCGTTGAATGACCGACCAGCCGCGCGCTCAGCTCATTGCGATCACTGAGGGCCAGGCGCAGGCTGCGGTTATCCAGTACCAGGCGGCGCAAGGCGAGGGCGCGGCGCACGCTGTCCAGCAGCGCGTCGCTGGCAAAGGGTTTTTCGAGAAAATCATAAGCGCCAGCGCGCATCGCCTGCACCGCCAGCGGTACGTCGCCGTGGCCGGTGATCAGCAACACCGGCAGCTCCGGGTCCTGTGCGTGCAATTCGCTCAGCAGTTCGAGGCCATCCATGCCCGGCATGCGAATATCGCTGACCACTACGCCCGGCCAGTCACGCTCCAGTTGCGCGGCCAGACCTTTGGCTTCAGACAAGGGCAGGATTTTCAGGCCGGCCAGATCCAGTGTCTGGCCGAGGGCCTGACGCAGGTGCGGATCGTCGTCGATCAACACCACCTGAATGCGATTGTCGATGGTCATGCACTTCGGTCCTCGGAGGGTTGCAGGCTGACCCCGGGCGCGCCGGCGCGCAGCCGCAGGGTAATCAGGGCGCCACCTTGCCTGTGGTTGGCGAACGACAGTTCACCGCCGAAGGCGCGCATCAGTGTTTCACAAATGGCCAGCCCCAGACCCAGACCCTGCGTGCGGGTCTTGGTGGTGTAGAAGGGCTCGCTGGCGCGGCCAAGGGCTTCCATGCAGAACCCCGGGCCGTTGTCGCGAATGTACAGGTTGACGCCGTCGGCAGTGGATTCGGCACTCAGCCAGAGTTTGCGCGGCGGACCCTTTTCCGTCAGGGCATCGAGGGCGTTGGCGAGCAGGTTGCCCAGGACTTGGCGCAGACGGGTTTCACCCGCCTCGACCCACAGCGTAGCAGCGGGCAGATCGCGGATCAGTTCGACCTCCATGCTGCGTCGACGCTTGGCCAGCAGGGCCAGCGCATCGTCGAGCGCCGGTTGCAGGGCGACGCTTTCCGGGGCATGGCGATCGCGTCGGGCGAAGGCGCGCAGGTGGGCGATGATCGAGGCCATGCGCCCGGTCAGTTCGCTGATCAGCTTGAGATTGCCGCGCGCGTCGTCGGTGCGTTGATGATCGAGCAACACCTCGGCGTTTTCCGCGTAGCTGCGGATCGCCGCCAGCGGCTGATTGAGTTCGTGGCTGATGCTCGCCGACATGGTCCCCAGCGCCGACAGTTTGCCAGCCTGAACCAGATCATCCTGGGCGCGGACCAATTCCTGCTGCGCGGTTTCGCGTTCGAGCACTTCCTGCTTCAGGCGTCGGTTGAGGCCTTCAAGATCGCTGGTGCGCTCGGCAACCCGACCTTCCAGTTCGCGCCGCGCCTTGGCCTCGAAGGCGATGCGCTCCAGGTAATGCCGACGGCGCTGCATCATCAGCCCCACCAGCAGCATCACCACCAGCAGCGTCGCGCCGCCAATCGCGACGACGGTGCGCACCGGGCGGTCGATCAGCGTCCGTGGTGCGAGGATGCTGACACTCCAGCCGGTTTCGGCGATGTCGTGGGTCTGGATCAGCCAGGCGTCGGCGCTGAGGTTCAGCGGCCGCGGCTCACGCGTCGGGTACGGCTGGATCGCGGTGATCGCCGAGCGCTCGGTATCGCTCAATTCGCGGGTCGAGCGGAAACGCCACTCCGGCCGCGAGGTCAGGATCACCACACCGTTGTGGTCGGTGACCAACAGTTGTTCCGGGGTTTTGCCCCACAGGCTTTCGGTATGGTCGAGGTCGACTTTGATCACCAGCACACCGATGATCTTTTCGCCGTTGCGCACGGCGGCGGCGAAGAAATAACCGCGTTTGGCCGACGTCGTGCCGAGGCCGAAGAAACGCCCGAGGCGCCCGGCCATGGCTTCGCTGAAATACGGGCGGAACGAGAAATTGCGGCCGACGAAGCTGTCATGTTTGTCCCAGTTCGACGCCGCCAGCGTCTGGCCGCTGGTGTCCATCAGGTACATGACTTCGGCGCCGGTCTGCGCAGCGATGTTCTTCAGCAGGCGATTGGCGTTGCCTTGGGTAACGCCATCGTCCGGCGCGCCAAGCACGGCGCGCAGCGCCGGCAAGTCGCCGAGAATTTGCGGCAACACCTCGTAGCGGTGCAGGGTGCCGAGCAGGTTGGCGACGTACAGGTCGAGGGTCTGACGGTTCTGCCCGGCCAGCTCGCTGCGGTAATAGCGCTCGGCCAGATGCTCCAGCGGCCACAACAGCGGCGCCAGGCACAGCGCAAGCAGGGCGAGGCTGCGCCAGCGGGGTCTGCGGGGAAGAGTCGGTTTCATGAGCCGGTAACGCCTGTAGGGACAGGCGCATTATGCCCGGCCTCAGGCGAAGACGTCAGCGTCCTTGAGCAGCACGGCGGCCTGATCCTTGGCCGACAGTTTCGGCGCTTCGTCGAGCTGCCAGTCGATGCCCAACGCCGGGTCATCCCAGCGAATGCTGCGTTCGGACGATGGATCGTAGTAATCAGTGGTCTTGTACAGACACTCGGCAAACTCGCTCAGCACCACAAAACCATGGGCGAAACCTTCCGGCACCCACAGCTGGCGATGGTTTTCGGCCGACAGACGCACGGCCACCCACTTGCCGAAGTCCGGCGAGCTGCGGCGGATATCGACGGCCACATCCAGAACCTCACCGGCCGTCACGCGAACCAGTTTGCCCTGAGTGTTTTGCAGTTGGTAATGCAGGCCGCGCAGCACCCCTTTTTGCGAACGCGAGTGGTTGTCCTGGACGAATTGCATATCGAGGCCGGTCGCATCCCGGAACGCCTTGGCATTGAAACTCTCGTAGAAGAAACCGCGCTCGTCACCAAACACCTTGGGTTCGATGATCAGAACACCGGGCAGATCGGTGGTGATTACATTCATGAAGATTTCCGTAGTCGGGCTTGAAAGGTCGCCATTCTTGCGCAAAGAGCTGCGCGGTGCGAGCGCGGATGGCGTGGTCGAATCAGTCGACCTCACCGAAATACCAGCGTTCTTCTTCATGAATCTGGCCTTCCCAGTTTTCAACCTTGTAGCGTAAGCCTCGTTCACCCATGCCGGGTGGCAGGACGAATCCCCATTCCTGAGCCAGGCTTCTACCGGTTTCGACTTCTTCGCTGTCAGCCAAAGGGATATGACCGCGATGGTATTCGAGATCTGTATAGATACAAATTTCGCTGGAAAACATGCACGGAACACAAATGGCTGCAACAACCCGGCAGTCGATGGCGCCCGCTGGACGTGACAGGCGCAGATGCTGTGCTGCGTCGACCATGTGCTGCGCGCATTGCCTTTTCAGTTCGGCGGTGGCCTGTTTTCCTTCCACCAACGACATATGGATCGGAATTTTCCAGTTGCAGTATCTACTTTCCTGGGTCAGGCCGGCTGGAAAATGCCCCTCGAAGTCAGCGGCCCAGTTAGCCAAGGCACGTAGTCGGCGAGGGATGTTGCGGACCTTTTTATTCGAAAGGGCGAGGCGACGGAAGGACATGACGAGGATTGCATCCTGCAGTGGAAACTCAGCACGCAGGTTGCCGAGAGTCGCACGGAAACTCAATCTAAAACTCCTGTGTGGAATTTTCCCGGCGACGCTCTCGCTACGACGTTGCCGCGTCTAACTGCTTTGTCGTTGTGATAAAGAGTTGCGCAACCTCTGAAGCAATGGCGATATAAGCGCCTAATAAAATTTCAGGGGTCGTTCCATGCCGCTCGCCACGTTGATTCACCGCGCCAGTTTGCCCAGCCCGCAGGTTGCGCAGGAGCAAGTACAGCAATGGCTGGCGGAACATTACGGGCTCAGCGGCACACTGCAGGCGCTCGGCAGTCAGCAGGACCTCAACTACCGTGTCGACAGCTCGCGTGGGCGCTTCGTATTGAAAATCTGCCGGGGGGATTACGCACTGGTGGAGTTGCAAGCCCAGCATGCGGGTCTGAAATATCTGGCCGAGCACTCGGCGATAATGGTGCCGCGCGTCATCGTGGCCAACAACGGTGAGGACTTGCTGACGCTGCAGACCGGCGGTGAAGCGGTGCACGTGCGTCTGCTCGATTACATCGAGGGCCAGTCGCTGACGCATCTTGCGCATCTCGGCCAGAAGGTCGTGGCTGGCTTTGGGCGGCTATGCGGTGAGATGGATCTGGCCCTCGCCGGGTTCGATCATCCGGGGCTTGCGCGTACCTTGCAGTGGGACGCACGCCACGCCAGTGCCTTGATCGAGCATCTGCTGCCGGTGATCAAGGACGAACAGCAACGCACATTGATTGCCGAAGCTGCCGAACAGGCCGAGCGTTGTTTGCAGCCGCTGCAAGACAAACTGCCGGTGCAGGCGATCCATATGGACATCACCGATGACAATGTCGTCTGGCAGCGCGATGCTCAACGCCATTGGCAATTGCAGGGCGTGATCGACTTCGGCGATCTGGTGCGCACCTGGCGCATCACCGATCTGTCGGTGACCTGCGCTGCTTTGCTGCACCATGCCGCCGGCGATCCATTCGTCATTCTGCCGGCGGTGCAGGCCTACCACGCGGTCAATCCGCTGCACCATGAGGAGTTGCAGGCGCTGTGGCCGTTGATCGTCGCGCGCGCGGCGGTACTGGTGCTCAGTGGCGAGCAGCAGGTCAGCATCGATCCGACCAACGACTACAGCCGCGACAACCTCAGCCATGAGTGGGAAATTTTCCGTGTCGCGACGTCGGTGCCGTTGGCGCTGATGGAAGCGGCGATCCTGACCTCGGTGGGGCGCAGCCTGCCGGCGATCGACAGTGGCGATTTCGCAGCGTTGCTACCGGGACTGGTCGGCCGCGAGTTTGCCCTGATCGACCTTGGCGTTCTGAGTCCGCATTTCGAGGCTGGCAATTGGGAGCAGACGGGCGTTGATCAGCGCCTGTTGGACGATGCCGCAGCCGCTCATGGTCTGGCGGCGAGCCGTTACGGCCAGTATCGATTGTCACGCACACAGCCTGACAGCGCCGTCGAGCCGCAGACTTTCCCATTGCACGTTGAACTGCGTGTTCCCCATGGCAGCGTCGTGCAAGCGCCGTTCACTGGTGTCCTGCGCGAGACGGCTGACGGCGCGGTTTGTCTGGACGGCCCGCAGCTCAGCGTACGGCTGTGGGGCGTGACGGCCTCGCTGCCCGGCGGTTCGACGCTGGCCAAAGGGCAGGCGCTGGCTGCGGTCCGCGGACCGTTGCTGGTGCAACTTTGCCGTGACGCACAAATGCCGGCGCCGTTGTTCTGCGCGCCAATGCGCGCGGCGGCGTGGCAGGCCCTTTGTCCTTCGCCGGCCGCGGTGCTGGGGCTGGCCTGTAATGCCGAGCCGGAACTGGACGGCAAAACCCTGCTTGAACGGCGCGACGCCAGTTTCGCCCGCACGCAAAAACACTACTACGTCGACCCGCCGCGCATCGAGCGCGGCTGGCGCAATCACCTGATCGACATGCAGGGCCGTTCCTATCTCGACATGCTCAATAACGTCGCGGTGCTCGGTCACGGCCACCCGCGCATGGCGGCGGTGGCGGCGCGCCAATGGTCGCTGCTCAACACCAACTCGCGCTTCAACTATGCGGCAGTCGCCGAGTTTTCCGAACGCCTGCTGAAGCTGGCGCCGGAAGGCATGGACCGGGTGTTTCTGGTCAACAGCGGCAGTGAGGCCAATGACCTGGCGATTCGCTTGGCCTGGGCCTACAGCGGCGGGCGCGACATGCTGAGTGTGCTGGAGGCGTATCACGGCTGGACGGTCGGCGCCGATGCGGTATCGACTTCGATCGCCGACAACCCCAAAGCCCTCGAAAGTCGCCCGGACTGGGTGCATCCGGTGACCGCGCCGAACACTTATCGCGGTGAATTCCGTGGCCTCGACTCCACCCCGGACTACGTGCGCAGCGTGGAACACCAATTACACAAACTGGCTGAGCAGAATCGCCAATTGGCCGGTTTCATCTGCGAACCGGTGTACGGCAATGCCGGTGGCATCTCGCTGCCGCCGGGGTATCTGCAACACGTCTATGGGCTGGTGCGCGCCCGGGGCGGCGTATGCATTGCCGATGAAGTACAGGTCGGTTACGGGCGCATGGGCCATTTTTTCTGGGGCTTTGAAGAACAGGGCGTGGTGCCGGACATCATCACCATGGCCAAGGGCATGGGCAACGGCCAGCCATTGGGCGCGGTGATCACGCGGCGCGAAATCGCCGAGGCGCTGGAGGCCGAGGGCTATTTCTTCTCGTCGGCGGGCGGTAGTCCGGTCAGTTGCCAGATCGGCATGGCAGTGCTGGACGCCATGGAAGAAGAAAAACTCTGGGAAAACGCCCAGGTGGTCGGTGGCCATTTCAAGGCGCGGCTCGAAGCGTTGATCGATAAACATCCGCTCGCGGGAGCGGTGCATGGTTCGGGGTTTTATCTGGGGCTTGAACTGATCCGCAACCGCGACACGCTGGAACCGGCGACCGAAGAGACCGCGCTGCTGTGCGATCGCTTGCGTGAGCTGGGAATCTTCATGCAGCCGACTGGCGATGATCTGAATATTCTCAAGATCAAACCGCCGATGGTGACATCGCGCCAGAGCGTGGATTTCTTCGTGGACATGCTCGACCGGGTGTTCAGCGAAGGCCTGTAAGCGTTGCGAATCTCCTGTGGGAGCGAGCCTGCTCGCGAAAGCTATTGATCAATCGACATCATTGTTGACTGCGTGATCGCCTTCGCGAGCAGGCTCGCTCCCACAGTTATTTTAGGTTGGCAGTTCGATTTGTATCGGTATTTTTAGGTTTTATTTCGACGGAAGGCGTTTCGATCGCTTCTAAAGCCGATATTTATCGGCTATAAAGTCGCCATCGCTCCGGCATGGCGATCTTTTTGTCCGGCGCGCGTTTACTTTTCGGTCGACTTTCCGACCGTCGAAGCACCTGCCGGGAGATGATTCATGAGCCGTATCGTTACCGTTGCCGCTACTCAGATGGCCTGTTCGTGGGATCTGCACGCCAACCTCGAAATCGCTGAAAGACTGGTCCGTGAAGCTGCTGCCAAAGGCGCGCAGATCATCCTGATTCAGGAGTTGTTCGAGGCGCCATACTTCTGCCAGAAGCCCAACCCGGACTACCTGCAGCTGGCGACGACGGTCGAGGACAACGTCGCGATCAAGCATTTCCAGAACATCGCCAAAGAGCTGCAAGTGGTACTGCCGATCAGCTTCTACGAACTGGCCGGCCGTGCGCGGTTCAACAGCATTGCGATCATCGATGCTGACGGCAGCAACCTCGGGATTTATCGTAAAAGCCACATTCCGGACGGTCCCGGCTATCACGAGAAGTATTACTTCAACCCCGGCGACACCGGTTTCAAAGTGTGGAACACCCGTTACGCAAAAATCGGCGTGGGCATCTGCTGGGACCAGTGGTTCCCGGAAGCGGCGCGCAGCATGGCGTTGCAGGGCGCGGAAATCCTGTTCTACCCGACTGCGATCGGCAGCGAACCGCACGACCAGACGATTTCCTCGCGCGACCATTGGCAGCGTGTGCAACAGGGCCACGCCGGCGCGAACCTGATGCCGCTGATCGCCAGCAACCGCATTGGCCGCGAAGAACAGGACGGCTATGACATCACGTTCTACGGCTCGTCATTCATCGCCAACCAGTTCGGCGAAAAAGTGCAGGAGCTGAATAAAACCGAAGAAGGTATTCTTGTGCACACTTTTAACCTTGACGAGCTCGAACACATTCGCAGCGCGTGGGGTTCATTCCGCGACCGCCGTCCGAACCTGTACGGTGCGTTGAAAACCCTCGACGGTTCCCTGGAGTCCTGATCCCGATGACCACCTTGAAAAGCACCCCACGCGCCGACGGCTTCTACATGCCGGCCGAGTGGGCAGCGCAAACCCAGACCTGGATGATCTGGCCCGAACGCCCGGACAACTGGCGCCTGGGCGGCAAACCGGCGCAGGCCGCACACGCCGCGGTAGCCAAAGCGATCGCCCGTTTCGAACCGGTGACTGTGGCGGTCTCCGCCGGCCAATATGAAAACGCCCGTGCGCGCCTCGATGTGCCGAATATCCGCGTGGTTGAGATGTCCAGCGACGATGCCTGGGTGCGCGACAGCGGCCCGACGTTCGTCATCAACAACAGCGGCGAAGTGCGCGGCGTGAACTGGGATTTCAATGCCTGGGGCGGCTTCGCTGGCGGCCTGTATGCGCCGTGGAACCGTGATTCGCAGGTCGGCGGCAAGATCCTTGAGATCGAACGCAGCCCGCGTTACCGCACTGAAGGTTTTGTGCTCGAAGGCGGTTCGATTCACGTCGACGGCGAAGGCACGCTGATCACCACTGAAGAATGCCTGCTCAACCGCAATCGCAATCCACACCTGAGCCGCGAAGAAATCGAAGCAGTGCTCAGCGCCAATCTGGCTGTGGACAAGATCATCTGGCTGCCGGATGGCCTGTTCAACGATGAAACCGACGGCCATGTGGATAACTTCTGTTGCTACGTGCGTCCGGGCGAAGTGTTGCTGGCCTGGACTGATGATCCGCAGGATCCGAACTATCCGCGCTGCCAAGCCGCAATGAACGTACTGCAAAGCAGCACCGACGCCAAGGGCCGCCCGTTCACGGTGCACAAGATGCCGATTCCGGGACCGCTGTACGCGACTGAAGAAGAGTGCGCCGGCGTCGACCCGGTCGACGGTTCGCAGGAGCGCAACCCGTCCGTGCGCCTGGCTGGTTCCTACGTCAACTTCCTGATCGTCAATGGCGGCATCATCGCGCCGAGCTTCGACGATCCGATGGATGCGCCGGCCCGGGAAATCCTGCAGAAGCTGTTCCCGCAGCACGAAGTGGTGATGGTGCCCGGTCGCGAACTGTTACTGGGCGGGGGCAATATTCACTGCCTTACCCAACAGCAACCGGCGCCGCACAAAGAGTGAGTTGAGTCGTAACAGCCTGAGATAACAGGTAAAAAAGCCAGACGTTTTTTAACGTACCGGTCAGGAACACCAAGCCCGCGGCCCGAAAGGACCGCGGGCTTTTTTTGTCTCTGCCGGTCGCCCGACCAAAAGCTTGGCATAGCTCTTGTATTGCTTCTGTTGCACTAGGGAGGGAGAAGAACTTCAACAGTTCTGTCATGAATCTTGGATAACGTAGCCGCTCACGAACGGGGAGAGAGCGCTGAAATGAACGCCGAAGTGAACGTAATCAGCGAGCGGACTTTGCATCCCATGGCCGTTAACGGCGAAACGCTCCAGCGTGTGGCGCACTGGTTGAAGTCCAATGGAACGCGTCAGATCAGAGAACCTGATCCGCGCCGGATGATGATCGAGCGCTATCCCGCTGACCTGTTCAGCGAGGCCGAACTGGATGCGTTGTGGGCTGTGATGGAAGGATAAGAAGAACAACAGGGATTGGAAAAAGCGCTGCCGGGAAGGCGGCGCTTTTTTATGCCCGATTGTTTGTGCAACCGAATTCAATGTGGGAGCGAGCCTGCTCGCGAAAGCGTTGTGTCAGCGACCCTCTTCATTGACTGGTGCACCGCATTCGCGAGCAGGCTCGCTCCCACAGGATTTGTGTGAAATCAGACATTTTCGGTGCCGGTCATGATTCGGCTGCATGGCACGCCTGGTTGGCGATTTGGGACTGAGGTCGATCAGCAGGTCCGTGATTCGACCGGTTCACGAAACAGACTGAAAGCCGTTGCAGCGTTTTTCTGCCAGGGTGATGGGGCTAACCTGCTGCAATTACTTCTATCGGAGTCCTCTCAGGTGATCCTTCACTACATCTATGACCCGCTCTGTGGCTGGTGTTACGGCGCCAAGCCGCTGGTCGAAGCGGCGCAGCAGGTCTTGCCCGTCGCCGCTCACGCCGGTGGAATGATGAGCGGCAGCAACCGCCAGCGCGTTTGCGAGCAATTGCGTGATTACGTCATGCCTCATGATCGACGCATCGCCGAATACACCGGCCAGCCTTTTGGCCAAGCCTATTTCGACGGGTTGCTGCGTGACCCTTCAGCAGTTTTCGATTCGACGCCTCCGATCGCGGCAGTACTGGCGGCGGAAGCTATCGACGGCCGCGGCCTGCAGCTGCTCGGGCATTTGCAGACGGCGCATTACGTGAACGGCCGGCGGATTGCCGATGAGCCAGTGCTGCTGGAAATCGCCCTGCAATCGGGATATGCCGCGCAAGCTTTCAAGGTCGCGTTTGAGGCTGCGCAAACCACCGAGCATATAAAGACCAGTCGCGCACTGTTGGCCCGCGTCGGCGGGCAGGGTTTTCCAACGTTCGTGCTGGAACACAACGGGCAATTCAGCACCATCGACATCAGCCCGTGGCTGGGAAAACCGCAAGCCTTCGCCGCTTGGCTGAGCCAGACCAGCGCGCCCGATGTTTCGGGCCAACAGGCTGCATTCTGTAGCACCGACGGCTGTGTTTGATACGTTACGGATTCACTGGCTGCCTGCAATTAACAGCAAGCAGCCAGCGCAAAATTTACGTTTCTTAGACGATTTCTGCCTATTTAAAGACGATTCTTGAAATTGACACATTGTTCGGGGCGCGGCTACGATTCGGCCCAACGCCTGTGGCTAACCGCCATGACTCAAAACAGGGAGCAGGCCCGCCGTGACATGATCGCGGCGGGTCTTTTTGTTTCGGGGTGAATACAAGAGTGCAAAAGCGCCGTTCAAGCCGTTCGACACAGCGCGTTTCAACCCGTAATAAGGAAAACAAAATGTTGAACAAGCGAATCAGTCTGATCGCACTGGGGATGTTGAGTGCTACACAGGCCATGGCTAACGACCAGGCCGAATCCAAGGGTTTCGTTGAAGACAGCAGCCTGAAAGTGCTGTTGCGCAACGCCTACATCAATCGTGATTACAAGGACGGTCGTCCGGACAAAGCCGAGTGGGGTCAAGCGGCGATCGGTACGTTCTCGTCCGGCTTCACCCAAGGCACCGTGGGTGTCGGCGTTGACGCATTTGGTCTGTATGCGCTGCGTCTGGACGGCGGCCAGGGTCGCACCGGCGCGCAAGGTATCGACTTCTTCAAACAGGAAAACGACGGTCGCGCGGCGCACGACATCGCCAAGGGCGGCGCAGCGGTCAAATTCCGTGTGTCCAACACCGTGCTGACTTATGGCGACCAGATGCCGGCCCTGCCGGTACTGAGCTACGACAACGTGCGTCTGCTGCCGGAAAGCTACACCGGTACCTTGATCACTTCCCGTGAGATCAAAGGTCTGGAACTGAATGCCGGGCGTTTCACCGCCGAATCGCGCAAGAGCGATGAAGGCCGTGACAGCGGCGGTCTGAAGGCGATCAACGTCCTGGGCGGCAGCTATCAGTTCACCGAACACTTCAAAGGCGCGCTGTACGCCTCCGACGTTGAAGACGTCTTGAAGAAACAGTACGTGAATGCCAACTACGTGATTCCGTTCAACAAGGATCAGTCGCTGACCCTGGACTTCAACGGTTATCGCACCAAGCTGGACAACTCGTACGTCCGCGAAAACAGCGTAACCGGCGACGACAACAAGATCTGGAGCCTGGCAGCGACCTTCGCCACCGGCCCGCACTCTTTCACCGTGGCGCACCAGCGTTCGACGGGCGACAGCAACCTCGGTTACGCCTACGGTGGCTATCAGAAAGATCAGGGTCGTGTCGGCGACGGCGGTAACTCCATCTACCTGGCCAACTCCTACTGGTCCGACTTCAACGCCGAAGACGAACGCAGCTGGCAGTTGGGCTACGGCCTGGACTTCAGCACATTCGGCGTACCGGGTCTGAGCTACAACTTTGCCTACGTGCGTGGCGACAACATCACCACGTCGACCAGCGAAGGCGGCACCGAGCGCGAAATCTTCAACCAGGTCAAATACGTCGTGCAAAGTGGCCCGGCCAAAGACCTGAGCGTGAAACTGCGCAGCTCGATTCTGCGCGTATCGCAGAAATCCAGTGAATACAACGTCAGCGGCAACGAGCTGCGTGTATTCGTCGACTACCCGATCAACATCTTCTGATGCTCGGGCAGCTGTAACGAAAATGAGAAAACCCCGATTCGTTCGGGGTTTTTTTTCGCCGGTTTTTCGACAAAAAGACGAAAAACCCCGTGTTTTTGTCATGTAAAAGTTGCTTTTCAAGCGCTGCAAGTGCCGTTTCAAACAGCGCTTCAAATGCCTGAAATTCTTTCTCATGGACGCAAATTCTCCACCTAATAGATTAGGCCGCTCAACGCAGCGGAGATTTGGGTAATGATCGTTTTGAACAGAGAAGTGGGCGAATCGCTACGGCGCGACAAATATGTCAACGTCCAGGGTGGTGACTTCAATCTCTACGGTCATTTTGCCGACTTCGTCAGATTGACCAAAAGTTGGGAAAACATGGAGCCTGACAGTTACTACGGTCAGGCCGAAGCCGGCATGCGTTACCGTCGTTACAGCGACTTCGAATACAACCCGAAGACTCGCGAACTGAAGCAACTCGAACATCGTGCTTACGTGCAGTCGAAGGAAAACAATGCCTATGTCGGCGGCGTCGTGCGGCACTTCCAGGACTTCTCTGAAGAAGTGATGAATTCGCCGGTGATGCGCAGCCTGATCGACACCGACTTCGAAGTGTATAAAAGCGTACTGCCGGAAGAGCTGCACGATGAAATCTGGCAGTGCCAGATCCATCAGATCCGCATCGAAATCAAACCCGGCAAACAACTGGAAATCACCCCGGAAGGCATTCACTGCGACGGCTACCCGTTCAGCGGTGTGCATTTCTGGGGGCGCAATAACGTCGAGGGTGCGGAGAGTCGTTTGTACGACATTCACGAGCATCAACTGGCGTCGACCACTTACCAGGAAATTCTCGACACGACGTATTTCCTCGACCGTGACATGCGCCACTACGTGACCCCGGCGCGCAATACGCACACCCATGCCATGGCATTCCGGCAGATTCTGGCGATTTCCTTCTCGCGGCCCGGGACCGCTTTCGACATTGTTCGCTAATCAGATCACCCCAATCGATGGCGTCGAGTGCTCGACGCCCGTGGTGCTGCGCCGCGCCACTGCCAAGGATGCGCAGCGCATGGAGCGCTTCTTCCGTCAGTTCGATGAAGTGTCGTTCTGCCAATGGCAGGACGCCAAGTGCCTGCGCGGCGTGTTGATCCAGAAAACCACAACCGCCTATCTGGCCTTTGACGTTGCCGGCGAAATCGTCGGCGCGGTGCTAGGCGGCATGCTCGGTAGCCGCGGCACCATCAATCACCTGGCGGTCAGCCCACGCTATCGCAGCCAGGGCGTCGGTCAACGCCTGGTTGAAGCGGCGTCATCGGACATGAAACGGGTCGGGGTGTTGCGGATGTTCCTGTTTGTCGACGATGCTAACCTCGCGGGCAAGCGTTTTTGGGCCGCCCAGGGTTTTTGCGAGCCTCACGGCGAACGGACATTTGAGAGGGACCTATGAATGAAACGTCCGGCAGTGCGCCGTTGATGGTCAACCATCAGCCGTCGCGCACGTTTGCCGAAGCCAGCCCGGTGGTCGCCGGGTATTTCACGGTGGCGTTCGTGTTCGGCCTGATGGCTGTGAATGCCGGGCTGCCGATGTGGCTGCCGGTGGCGATGTGTCTGTTCGTCTATGCCGGCGCTTCGCAATTCGCCGCGCTGGCGCTGATCTCCAGCGGCGCATCGCTGACCACCATCGTGCTGACGACTTTTCTGATCAACGCGCGGCACATGCTGATGTCGGTGTATATGGCCAAGGCCCTGCGTGCGCTCGGCCTGAGCCGCATGGAGCGCTGGTGCTACGCCGGTGGCCTGACCGATGAATCCTTTGCGTTCCACAGCGTCAAGCTCGGCACGGGCGCCCCGGTCAACGTGCGCTATTTGATCGGTTTTAACCTGTTCTGCCACACCTCTTGGGTGCTCGGTGGCCTGCTCGGCGCGGTGTGCGCGCAGTACGCCGCGCACCTGATCAAATATCAGCTCGATTACGCCCTGACGGCGATGATGCTGTATGTGCTGGTGTCGCTGTGCAACACACGCAACAAACTCATCGCTGCCGCCGCTGCGGTAGTTTGCATGGGTGCGTTGAGCCTGATGGGCAGTTCGCCGTTCAATGTGTTTATCGCCACGTTTGTGGGCTGCGGAGTCGGTGTATGCCTGACCAAACGTTCCTGATTCTGGTAGTCGCGCTGATGATGGCGGTGACGTTCCTGCCACGCGCGCTACCGCTGCAAATCAACACCGAACACTGGCCGCCGTTTATCGCGCGGGCACTGGAATACTTACCGGTGGCGATCGTCGCCGCGATCAGCCTGACCCCTTTGTTGATCAAGGACCGGCAGATACAGCTTGATCGCCCGGAATTCTATGCCGCGATTCCGACGTTGCTATGTGCGTATTTCAGCAAAAACCTCTTTCTCAGTGTGGCGGTGGGGACGGCTGCGTACATTGCGCTCGGCTCGTTCATGTAACGGCAAGTCGACGACATCGCTCAACGCCTGGCTCGACAACTCCGGATTGTTCACCGCCAGGCGCACTTCGAGGAAATCCTCGAAGCCGGGGAAAATCGTCAGGCCGTTTTTCTGTGCGGCCTCGCGAGAGACCATGCCCACCGCGTCCATCTGCGTGATCAACGACAGCGTCAGGGTTTCACTGCACGAATAAACCATGCGTTGGCCATTCTCGTGATTGCCCAGCCCGGCATCGAGAAAGCGCAAAAAGCTGTGGGAATACGGACAATCTTCCGCAGGACGCACCTGAAACTTGTTGCCCAGCAACGTCAGCGGATCGTTTTCCTGACCGCAATGCGCACCGACCACCTGGACCTGCACGTCCGGCAGTACGATGCTCGGCAAGCCGGGCCGCTGCGGACCGATCAACACCGCCAGGTCGAAATCCTCATTTTTCAGCTTGCTGAGATTCTCCATCGACTCGGCGTAGCTGAACTCCATCTGATAATCCGGAAACACCTCGATCAGCCGCCCGATCATGCGCCGGTTGAAGTCAGGCGCCAGGGTATTGTTCAACGCCACCTTCAACGTGCGCTGGCCCGGCACTTTCAAGGCCGCGACTTTTTCTTCCATCTGTCGCGTCGCGATCAACACTTTGTCGATGTAAGGCGTGAGCTCGGTGCCTTGCGGCGTCAGCGTCAGACCTTTGTTGGAGCGTCGAAACAAACGAAAACCGAACTGTTCTTCGACTTTGTTCAACTGCGCGGCCAACGCCTGCACGGTCAGACACGAATGCTCCGCCGCGGCCGACAACGAGCCGGTCTGCACGATGCGCATCAGGTTGCGTAAGGTTCTGCTATCCATGGGTAATGCCCTCTGAAGTGGGCTGGGTATTGTTGTTTACGAGACGACCGAACCGGCGCCATATGCTGGCTATATTCCCGTACCTGAGCATAGTTGTCGCGGACTTGGTAGCGAATTGATTTCCCCGCCGATGGCTGGAGGCTGACACAGGATCGGGGTTTTTGGTGGGGAGGGGGTAATGGGGGTCAAGAAAGTCGATGTCTCGAGTGTGACTGAAACGGTTTTTTACGAGTAGGGATTACAGCATTTCGAGTTTTTTCCCACACCGATACGTCGCTGTTTTGTATCTCTGCCGGAAGCGTCCTATCGAAAAAAGCGAAGGGGCTGATTTACCACCAAAGCAAAAATAGCTGGAATGTCAGGCAGTTATTTTCGGGACTTTTAGTCCGAGGCGATGGATATCCAGGCAATGCCGGCATCCGCGAAGCTAGCGAGTCGATGCCATGGGTTTGCAGGTAAGCAGGGCGTTGCCCGATCAAAATAACTGGAAAGACCTGAAGTTGCCGGACATTCGAGATATTGACCCAGAGCTACTGATTTCTTCGGTGAGTGAATTACCTAGTGCATCGTCCCTGAATGCAGCGTGGGAGCAAGTTGCCAGAGGCTTTGGACTTGATGATGGTCTAGACGCTGTTCTGATCGAAACGCCCTACGCGCCGATTCTGGTGAAGCGTGAACATTTGCTTCATGCGGTGGAAAAGCGCCCGAATGCGCGTGAGCGGTTCACCTTATTTGCGCGAGATACCCTGACGAATCCCTTTGAGATATGGAGGGTTCGCTACGACGACGCTTCGTTTCGACTTTCCTTCATCGGGGCCTACGACACTAAATATCAGATGCTGGTAGTGATCCACATCGAGCGCGGTAACGTACTGTGGAATTTCATGAACTGCGACAGGAAAGGCTTGAACAAGCATCGCCACGGTGAACTGTTATATCAGCGTTACGAATAGCAAAAACGAAAAAGGGCAGCCGTTTAAGGCTGCCCTTTTCATGTATGTCGCTTGATATTGTGCTCCCTCAAGCAGGGGAGAAGAGGTCTCACCCGAGCGCTGATTTTCAGGTCATCAACGGGGTTCCTAACGCCGACTATAGCCACCTGAAGGCAGTCGGTTTCGCGCTCTTGGGCCCGATTTTGTGCTGGGGAACACTGAGGTGTCAACCTGAGGTTTTGAATTAACAATCCGTATGTGGACCATGAAGTTGAATCTATTCATATTTGTACTAAGCTCACTTTGCTGATCAGCCACGAAGGATTAGACATGCCGACCTCTTCCACAGCCCTCACGCCCCATGAACAACTCGACGCCCCCGAAGCCGGCCGCGTTGCGCTGAAGTTCTTTTTCAATCTCATGGAGCACTGGGGCTGCAGCGCCGAGCAGCAACGTACGTTACTTGGCGGCGTCGGCAACACCACCTTCTACAAATACAAGCACCTGCCGCCCAACATCCGTTTGCCCCACGACACTCTTGAGCGCATTTCGTACCTGATGGGCATTCACAAGGCGTTGAGCATCATCTTCAGCAACAGCCGCGAACGTGCCTACACGTGGGTCAGCAGCCCGAACACGGCAGCACCGTTCAATGGCAAAACGGCGCTCGATTACATGCTGGCGGGGAGGGTGATCGACATCGCGGATGTGCGCCGCTATCTCGACGGAGTGCGCGGTTGAAGACCCCGGCGCTGGTCGATGTGCCATGGCCGCGGGCGTATCGCATCGTCAACAGCAGCTTCCCGCCGATCGCCCTGTTCGAAGACGTCCTCGACCCCGAAGACCTCGAAGTCGCCTACGCCATCGAAGCACTGACCAACGATCGCCTGATCGAACAGGCCGGCGTGCTCGCCCGCGTACGCCCCGAAGATCGCCTGTCCGGCCCCGGCTCCAGCCCGGTGATGGCCGCCTTCACCCACGTCGGCAAACGCAGCCGTTTCAGTGACGGCACCTTCGGCGTCTACTACGCCGCCAGCAGCCAGGCAGCGGCGATTGCCGAGACCTGTTTTCATCAGGAGCGTTTTCTCGCTGCGACTCAGGAAGCTGATCTTGAATTGACCATGCGCACTTACGTCAATCGAGTGGTCAAGCCGCTGCATGATGTTCGCCAAGGCTTCGAAAGTCTGCATCAGCCTGACCCGGAAGCGTATGGGCCATCGCAGGCGTTCGCGCGGCAACTGCGCGATGCTGAATCGTGGGGCTTGCTTTATAACAGCGTGCGAATGGCTGGGCATGAATGTGTCGCGGCGCTTCGGCCGCCGGCGGTTTCGATTCCCAAGCAGGGGAAGCATTTGCGCTATGTGTGGAGTGCGAACGAGCGCAAGATTTCGATCGTGTTTGAGATTAATCAGGTTTGAGACTGAAATGCCTTGCGTCAAAACGGTAACGGAACAGCTGGTGTTCAATTGAGGCCTCAGCTGTACCCATTAGAGAAAGTGTGATGTTCGAATACTCCTTGGATGTTCACGAAGAGCTGGGCAGCGTCTGGCTGACTTGCGCTGCTATTCCAGAGATGCACGCTGTCGGCGACACTCTGGGGGAGGCATTAGCTACCGCCATCGATGCGATTGAGACGGCATTTTCCATCTATGTGGATGATCGCCGGTTGATCCCAACTGCTCACACAGAAGAGCAGGAAAACGGTGTTGTGTTGCGCCTTCCTGCACTGACTGCCGCGAAAGTTGCGCTTTGGAATTCGCTATTGGAGTCAGGTGTCAGCAAAGCCGAACTGGCGCGTCGTCTTGGTGTGCAACGGCCCCAGGTCGATCGGCTAGTTGATTTCCTGCACCACTCAAAAATCGAGAATGTCGAGCGCGCATTGCAACGGTTAGGGCGACGGATTTCTTTATCGGTGGAGGCGGCGTAGTTCAGCATTGAACGTTAGAAAGATCACCATATGAGGCGGTTCAGAGCGCAGCGTCCAAATATGACGCGGTATCTGCGTCGTTTTCGAGCGTTTACTACTGATAAACAGGCAGAGTTCAGCGGCTCGGCGGCAACCTTCCAAAGCGACTTGTAAGAGGGATAAACGATGGATCGTGAGAAGGAACAATTTCAGCAGGATTTGCTGGACTCTGTACGGCAAATGAATGCTGGAAAAGCTGCACGCGTCACCGAAGGCACGCTTTCACCACCAGTCGGCACGCCAGATAAGATGGGTGAAGTATCCGCACCCGAGAATTAACAAAGCTTCTGCATTTCCGTAGGGGCTTCGCTTTGTAGGGAAAGCACGAACGGGGCGGACCTATCTTTTCTTGTTTCAAAAGCGGTATTTGCGCCCAGTGATGCTAGCTTTGAATACAACATCTACTTGCTTGCTTATGCTTCAGTATCGAGCCAGTGCACTACTCAAGGAAAACGCGTAATGGATCTACATCATGAGTTTGAGAACAGCCAATTTTTCCACCGATCCCGTATCGATCGTCGCGCCGCCGATGCTTTGGTCGGGTTGGCCGCTGGGATTACAGCCGACGGTATCGTGAACATAGCTGAGGCGGTATTTCTAAAGCAGTGGTTGGAGGACAACCTCGCGCATTTGAACGATCCGGTGATCAATCTGCTGTATTCACGTTTGGCGTGCATGCTTCAGGACAATGCTCTAGACGTGGATGAGTCGCGAGAGCTGCTTGATATTCTGCGTAGTTTCTCAGGAGTGCGCATTGAGGGACCGAAGGATGGCGGTACTGCGGCCGTTATTCCTACAGACCTTCCATTCAACTCACCGGTCCCCGATTTGGTTTGGGACGGCCGAATGTTCGTCTTTACCGGCGTCATGGCCTTTGGGCCGCGTAAGGATTGTCAGGCGCTGGTCGAAGAACGAGGCGGCCTGATTGGGGGCAGCATCAGTAGAAAGGTGCATTACCTGGTGGTTGGTAGCGTGGGTAATGAGCAGTGGCGCCATAGCACTTATGGAACGAAGATCATGAAAGCCGTCGAGCTGCGTGAAGCGGGAGCGTCGATTGCCATTGTGGGTGAGGATCATTGGCAGAAGATGCTATTTGGTTGAAGTTGTTCGTTGGTGTTTTGGGAAACTCACCCCTGTGTTTTTGGTGTGTTAATCGTGTGCCTCCATCATATCGCTCTGATCGCGCGAGTTGCAGGCCGCCAATCGTAATTGGCGCGAACCACGACAGTGTGGATCAGCCCGCAACCTAACTCCCCTCAATCAAAGCCCGCTCTTCCAGCCAGATCTCTTGAACAAACTGATCTGTGATCGCATAAATCCCGTGCCCGCGTCGCATGATGATGTTTTCGGCAACCAGCGCAATCACCACCGGTTGAATCTCTTCGACACGCACTTCTCGCCCTACTGATTTTGAATATTCAGCCGCTGCGTCAGTGGAAAATATCCCGCGTGCATCGCCTTCAGTTGAGGCGATTTTGTTGAAGATGGCTTGGGCCAGGCTGCCCAGTTGTTCAACTTTTTCCAGCTCAATGCTCGCCGCCGCAGAGCGTAAAGTGCTGGCGATTACGGGCAGGAAAACGTCGGGCTCGCCCTCTTGCTGCAATAGCTGGCGCAGGGCTTTGAGCATCTCTTCAGGTCTGTTTCCCAAGGTATCGAACGCATCGATGGCGACTTCGAGGGAGGGCAGCCTCTCCTTCTTTACTGTCATTGCGAGTCGGTTGAGCAGGAATTCAACGTAATCGCCTTTGAGCAACGGGTAGGTGGCTGACGTGGCGCCGGAGAAGGCGTGGTTGCGTTTGGCGGTCAGTTCGCTGACTTGCGCCCTGTGGGAGCCGGTCCGGATGAAAAGGAAATAGCCCGGTGTATGTGGTCGTGGGTTGATTGCGTCCCGAGCGGCTTTGAGCGCCAAGAGTAACTGGTTGCCGTCATCGGAGGAGATGGCGTGCTGCACTTCATCGATGATCAATACCAGATCTGTCTTCGCTTGATCCACGACTTCTGTGAGTGCTTGCGCCAGTGTCGGTCCGTGGGGGCTGCCAATGCTGTCGAGTTTGAAGCCGAACTTGAATACTGCGGCGCCAGTTTCGACATTGCTGACGCGTCTGAATGTTTCCAGTACCGAGGAGCCCGGCGTTTGGAGATCTTTCAGAGTTTTTTGGATGGCGGTGTGTAAGAGCGTGGCTGGCTTAGCGAGAGTATTGCTCCACAGGTCGACGTAAATTACCAAAGCACCGCGATCTTCCAGTGCCGGGACAAGATCGTTCCTCAGAAATGTGGTTTTGCCTGTACGGCGCGGGCTGGACAGGAATAGGCCTGAGCGCAGACCTTCATCGAGTACGCTCGGACTCAAAAGCTGGTTTGCCATCGATTCAGCCAACTCAGAGCGCTGAAAGATGTTGCTCATCCAATTACCCCTGATTGTGGGCAAGCCATAATTATTGGCTGTTCATAATTCATTATAAAAATTGAGATTTGAACCGTTGGCGCAAACGCGGCGTTTGCCAGTTACGTCGCAAACAAGCAGAGCAGTAGAGCTTTACCTAAAAAGGGCAGGAGCAGGTCCTATCAAGGCGAGACGTCGCCCAAAAATATAAATACCCAGAAACAACAAAGCCCCTGCATTTCTGCAGGGGCTTCGTTTTGTATGGTGCCGGCACCAGGAGTCGAACCCGGGACCTACTGATTACAAGTCAGTTGCTCTACCAACTGAGCTATACCGGCGTGTGGGCGACGATTATAGCGATTGGGAAGATCCTGTAAACCCCTGAATTCAGACTATTTTTGCGTTGCTGCAAATCAGGCTCTGCGCAGTATGTTTCGCAGCTTCTGCGCGGCACGCACTGTGCGGCTGTTTTGCAGTGCATGCAGTTGGCTTTCAGCCTGCTCGGCGCGGTGCTGGGCGTCGGCGAGTTGTCTGGCGGTGTCGGGTTCGTCGGGGTTGAGCGGGTGGGCGAGGGCGTGGCCGCGGCAGAGCTGGAAGTTGTCAAGGTTGCAGGGTGGAAGCTCGAAGGCCGGTTTTAGGTTGAGGTGTTCGTCGGCGAGGAACCAGGTGTTGAGGCCGTCGAACATGACTGACTGATAGCCGGCGTCGGTGACCCGGTGTTCCCAGGTGTGATCGCGCAGCCATGGGGTTTCGATCAGGATGATCCATGGGCGGAAGCGGCTGAAGTCCATGCCACGCAGGACGGTTTCTTCGTGGCCTTCGACGTCGATCTTGAGAAAGTGGATGGGCCGGTCGGCGGCGTGTTGTTCGCAGATCGAAGTGAGTGTGCGGGCCTCGACCGTGAGATCGTGCACGTTCATGCCGAGGTCTTTGCGTTGTTGCGCAACGATGGGGTCGGCGGTGGACAGGCCGGTGTCCGGGATGCCGTAGAAGGTTACGGCGCCGGGCTGGTCGCTGGCGATGCATTGCAAGGTGGTGTCGCGCGGGCGTTGCTGGCAGAGCGCGTCGTAATAATTCTGCATCGGTTCGACGTTGATGCCGTGCCAGCCATGGTCGTAGAACGCTTTGGTGACCGAGTCGTGGCACGGATCATTGGCGCCGACGTCGATGTAGCAGCCGTGCTCGACCTGCTTGAGCGCGCGCCACAGGCGGACGTCTTCAAAGTTCTGTGCATAGGAGATGAACGTCACGGTCGCTTCCTGTCGGTCGGTTTTTATTGTTCAGGCATGTGCTGGCGAGGCGGTGAGGCTTTGTATAGCAAGGCTGGCGGACGCTCGCAATTATTCGCTTTGGATGCCCGGAATTCGGCGGTTATGCCGTTTTCATTGGCGGCTTATGCACAACGGGAAGCCTTGGTTAGCGACTTAGTCCGGTTTTTTAGCAGGCATTCTCATTTTGTATGCAAATTGCTGTTTTGCCGGTTTTTTATTTATGTGAACAAAAAATGACCAGAGCAGCAGAAGGGCCGAAACAGGCGCATATATCGGATCCAAGCGAATTTCATTAACAGAGTTATCCACAGATTGGCGGACTCTTATCCGCGCTGGGCCAAGAGCAGCAGATTACGCGGCGTTAGCGCCGTTTCGCAGAATATGCCCAGACGCACGGCATAGCCTTGCTCGACCAGAAAAAGCGCGCGATCCAGATTCAGCCAAAGCTCCAGCGGCCGGCGGAAGAGCCCGCGCAGCAATTCCAGGTTGCGCACTTCGGCCAGACGCTGCCAACCGGCGGCTTCCAGACGCTCCCAATCCGTCGAGCCGGTTGTGGATAAGTCTTTGAGGGCGGCGAGATCGCGGCAGTAGTCAGCAAACGGTTTATCCAGCCAGGCGCTTGGCAATGACGGGGTGGGCAGATATTCGTTAACGCCACGCAGCTGCCGTTGCAGCAAGTCGAAGGCCAGGCGTCGCGCCATGGACGTGTCGCGCTGGCGTCGGACTCGTGCGCCGGCGGTGACGGTTTCGCTCATCGGCAGAGCCAGATCTTCCCGCGATAACCGTAGGGAAGATCGCAGTCCGGCGTAGGACAACGCCTGATATTCGCTGCGTTCGATGCGGTTGTAGCAGCACGGCGCAACCGCCATTTGCTGACACCCGGCCGCGCTGGCCAGTTGCATCAAGCGAACATGCAGATCGCCGCAAGCGTGGAGCGCGACGGGGGTGTGGGCAGCGCTCAGGACTGTGCACGCGTCGGCCGCCAGCACGTCCTGTTCGATATGCAGAGCATGCAAATGGTGACGCTGACTCAGTGCCTGACCGCTGGCGACCAGCGCAGGATCGTACTCAACACACGTCAGTTGTTGCCCTGCGTTGAGCAACCGCCGGCCCAGATGACCTTTGCCCGAACACCAGTCCAGCCAATGCATCGGCTGCGCTGAAAAAGCCAAGCGGCTGGCAAACGCCTCGATCTGCTGCCACTTGCGCCCCGGTACATCGACATTCAATCGATGGCCGGCGGTTTCCAGCGCATGCGCCGGCAGCGAACCGACCGCGCTCAATTCAGCCGACAGCTTCGCCAGTGAGGTAAACGGTTCTGGCGCATCGACAAGATCAGCAGGGTGATTGTGAGCGTTCTCGGCGTCTTCCAACGATCGCCCGCGTAGCCATGAAGCCAATTCGGGGAAGGACGTTTCCCAAGCCAGTGAACGATGGGTGAACGGACGAGGCTTCCACAACGCCTGATGCGCCGTGAGAAAAGCATCCAGCGCGGTGAAGCGGGCGAGTAGGGCCTCGCCCGTCAGCACGTCGGAAGATTCAGCGGCCCTGGCAGGCATCGACGCGCAGCCAGCGCTCTAGCTGCTTGAATGCCTGAACCAGAACAAACGACATCAACAAATAGATGACGCCGGCGGTAAAGAACATGTCAACGTTCAGGTAGTTGCGAGCAATGATTGTGCGGGTGATACCAGTGAGCTCGAGTAACGTCACCGTGCTCGCCAGAGAGCTGGCCTTGAGCATCAGAATCACTTCGTTGCTATACGCCGGCAGGCCGATGCGCGCGGCACGGGGTAGCACGATATAGAACATGGCCTTGGCTCTCGACATGCCCAATGCCCGTGCGGCTTCAATTTCGCCTGGCGGGATGGCCTGGATGGCGCCTCGCAGGATCTCGGCGATATAGGCTGCTGTGTGCAAGGTCATGGTGGCCACGGCGCACCAGAAGGGTTCGCGCAGATAGACCCACATGAAACTGTTGCGTACGGCTTCAAACTGAGCGAGCCCGTAATAGACCAGAAACAGTTGCACGAGCAACGGCGTACCACGAAAAAAGAAGATGTACGCATAAGGAACTGCGCGCACGAACCAGAGCTTGGAAGAGCGAGCAATTCCCAATGGAATCGCCAGCAACAGCCCCAGAATTACGGCAATGCTCACAAGCTCAAGTGTCAGGACGGCGCCTTGAAAGAACTTTGGCAGCCACTTGTAGATGACTTCCCATTCCATTAAGGCGTCCTCACCAGGCCGCGAGCGGCGCGTTTTTCCAGGAAGTGCATAGTGGTCATGGCCAGGATCGTCAGGCCCAGATAAATAAAGGCTGCGACCAGAAAGAAAGTAAATGGATGTTTGGCGAAGGTTACGGCGTTCTGCGCATTGCGCATGATTTCTTCCAGTCCGATGACCGATACCAGCGCAGTGTCTTTCATCAGAATCATGAACAGGTTACCCAGACCCGGCAGGGCAATCCGCCACATCTGCGGCATGATGAGTCTGGTGAAGATTCGCCATTTCGACAGGCCCAACGCCAGGCCTGCCTCTCGGTGACCTTTCGGAATAGCCAGGATGGCACCGCGAAATACTTCCGTGGCATAGGCGCCGAAACACAGGCCCAGAGCGGTTACGCCCGCGACAAAGGGGCTTAGCGCCAGTTCGGGATGACCAAAATATGCGCCAATGGCATTCATCGTGTTGATGGTACCGAAGTAGATCAACAGCACCCAGAGCAATTCCGGAACGCCACGTACCAGTGTCGAATAAGTGCCGCCAAGCCATTGCAACGGCTTGTACGGGGATGTCTTGGCCAAGGCGCCGAGCAGGCCGAGCACCAGGCCCAGGCACAGGGCGGTGAGGGCCAGTTGGACGGTCATCAGCGCGCCGGCAGCAAGCGCCGGGCCGAATCCGTAGAGGTCGATAATCATGGATTTCTGTTCAAATTGCGGCAGGCAAAGTCGGGAGCCGGCGCCGCTTGGTCACAGCGCCAGTCCGACAGGTCAGATCAATAGATGCTGAACGGGAAGTACTTGTCGTTGATTTTCTTATAGGTACCGTCAGCGACGATTTCCTTCAGGGCGGCGTTCAGCTTCTCGCGCAGTGGATCACCCTTGCGCACAGCGATGCCGATCTTGTCGCTTTCGACGACCGGGTCGCCCTTGAACTCGTAGTTCTTGCCTGCGTCGGTTTTCAGCCAGTCGTAGTTGGCGTACTTGTCGGCGAGGATCGCGTCGACACGACCGGAGGTCAGGTCGAGGTAGGCGTTTTCCTGGGTGTCGTAAAGGCTGACCGAGATGTCATCACCGTAAGTATCCTCCAGCCAGATGCCGGCCAGCGTCGCGCGCTGGGTACCGATCTTCTTGCCTTTGAGCGAATCCTTGTCGGTTTTGAAATCGACGTTTTTCGGTGCAATGAACTGCAGCTTGTTCGAGTAGTACGGGTCGGTGAAGTCCACCGCGCCCTTGCGCTCGTCGGTGATCGACAGCGAGGAGATCAGAAAGTCGAACTTCTTCGCGTTCAGGGCCGGAATGATGCCGTCCCAATCGGAAGTGACCACGCTGCATTCGACTTTCATCTTCGCGCACAGGGCGTCGCCGATTTCCTTGTCGAAGCCGACAACCTGGCCGCTGGCGTCTTTGTTGTTGAACGGCGGGTAGGCCGCTTCGATGCCCATCTTCAGTGTCTCAGCCATGGCGCCGGCGCTGAACGCCAGGGTGACGGCGGCGGCCAGGAAGACCTTTTTGAAATTCTGCATGCATGTTGCTCCGTTAGCGGTTGCTGGACATGAATTGTTTGCAGCGCGCCGAAAGCGGGTTTTCGAACACCTGCTGTGGCGATCCTTGCTCTTCTATAAGGCCCTGATGAAGGAACACCACTTCGCTGGAAACCTGACGGGCGAAGCCCATTTCGTGGGTCACGAGCAACATGGTGCGGCCTTCTTCGGCCAATGCGCGGATGACACTAAGTACTTCCTGAACCATTTCCGGGTCAAGCGCGGAGGTGGGCTCGTCGAACAGGATCACCTTCGGCTGCATCGCCAATGTGCGGGCGATGGCCGCGCGTTGTTGCTGACCGCCGGACAGTTGCGCCGGATAGGCGTGGCGCTTGTCGGCGATGCCGACCTTGGCCAGCAGTGCTTCGGCGACTTCGATGGCTTCGGCCTTGCTCTGGCCGAGCACGCGACGCGGGGCTTCGATGACGTTGTCGAGCACGCTCATGTGCGGCCACAGATTAAAGTTTTGAAATACAAAACCAATCTCCGAGCGCAGGCGATTGATCTGTTTGCCGTCGGCGGCAACCAGTTCGCCGTTCTTCGCGGCTTTGAGCTTGAGTTCTTCCCCGGCTACCAGAATCTGGCCCTGGTGCGGGTTTTCCAGCAGATTGATGCAGCGCAGGAAGGTGGACTTGCCGGAACCGGAGGAACCGAGGATCGAGATCACGTCGCCATCGCGGGCGGTCAGCGATATGCCTTTGAGCACCTCAAGCTGTCCGTAGCGTTTGTGCAAGTTGCGGATTTCCAGCGCGGGCGTGGCCTCAGCCATGTGCGTTCCTCATATATGTTGCGCTCCTGCTGTTGGCGGGCCTTCCAGGCGAGGCGGCCAAGCTAGCATAGCGTTTCAATGGCAGCCAACAGCGCTACGAGCGGTAATCGGGTGGCCTGTGGCAGGGTGTCGCATCGGCGCAGCAGACTGTCGCCCCATCAACAACCGAACGGGTGTTTGATCAAGCACGCCCGTGGGTGTCGCGTAAAAAAAGGCGCGATGTTGCCAGCTTTGGCGGGGTGTTGGAAGCGCTATCCGGCCGATCGTTACCGATTCGCCCTTTTTCTGTGCGTCGGAGACTTTTTCTGTGTGTTGCTGGTGCGCGGATTTGTCCTGAATGTGAGTCGCAGGGTAACGCTCTGGCGAATTGCCATTGAACTCAAGGACTTGCATCGGATGCCGTATACCCCGGCATACAAGGGTATGAAACATTTTGGCGCAAATCTTGCGTGCAGAATAAGGAACAGCCCGTTGGATTCTTTTTACGAGAGAGAATTTTCAGACCGGCCGGATGCACCCGCTTTCCTTGCAAAGGTAGTCTCTATGAGCAGTACCCCAAGCTCCAATGGCCTCGAACAGGGGCTCAAACCGCGTCATGTGACCATGTTGTCGATCGCCGGTGTGATCGGCGCCGGTCTGTTCGTTGGCTCCGGCCACGCCATCGCTGCCGCCGGCCCGGCCGTGCTGCTGGCTTACGCTGCTGCCGGTACCTTGGTGGTGCTGGTGATGCGCATGCTCGGCGAAATGGCCGTCGCGTCGCCGGACACCGGTTCTTTCTCGACCTACGCCGACCGCGCGATCGGGCATTGGGCCGGTTTCACCATCGGCTGGTTGTACTGGTGGTTCTGGGTACTGGTGATTCCACTGGAAGCCAACGCCGCTGCGACCATCCTGCACGCATGGTTCCCGGGCGTGGATATCTGGGCTTTTGCGCTGGTCATCACCATGCTGCTGACCGTGACCAACCTGTTCAGCGTGAAGAATTACGGTGAGTTCGAGTTCTGGTTCGCTTTGATCAAGGTGTTGGCAATCATCGGCTTTATCGCTCTCGGCCTCGCTGCTATTTTCGGCGTCCTGCCGACCAGTCAGGTCAGCGGCGTTTCGCACCTGTTCGACAGCGGCGGCTTCCTGCCCAATGGCATGGGCGCTGTGCTGGGCGCGATCCTGACCACCATGTTCTCCTTCATGGGCACCGAGATCGTCACCATCGCGGCGGCGGAATCGAAAGACCCGGGCAAGCAGATCTCCAAGGCCACCAACTCGGTGATCTGGCGGATCGGCCTGTTCTATCTGGTGTCGATCTTCATCGTCGTGGCGCTGGTGCCATGGAACGATCCTACGCTGGCCAACCTCGGCTCCTACCAGACTGTGCTTGAGCGCATGGGCATCCCGAACGCCAAGATGATCGTCGACATCGTCGTGCTGGTGGCGGTGACCAGCTGCCTGAACTCGGCGCTGTACACGTCTTCGCGCATGCTGTTCTCGCTCGGCAAGCGCGGCGACGCCCCGGCCATGTCGACCCGCACCAACAAGAGCGGCACGCCTTACTGGGCAGTCATGTTGTCGACCGGCGCAGCGTTCCTTTGCACCTTCGCCAATTACGTCGCACCGGCTGCGGTGTTCGAGTTCCTGCTGGCCAGCTCCGGCGCCATTGCCCTGCTGGTGTACCTGGTGATCGCCTTCTCGCAACTGCGCATGCGCAAGCAGCTCGTGGCACGCGGCGAGAAAATTGTCTTCAGCATGTGGCTGTTCCCGGGGCTGACCTACGCGGTGATCATCTTCATCATCGCGGCGCTGACCATCATGCTGTTCCAGGAAGCCCATCGCGTCGAAATCCTCGCCACAGGCCTGCTGAGTCTGATGGTGGTGGCTGCCGGTTTGCTGGTGGCACGCCGCCGTCGTCAGGAAAAGCTCAGTGTTGCCGTGGCACGGTAATTCAATCCGCTTTCCTGGACGTAAGGGCCAGGCGACCGCGATCAGAGATGATCGCGGTCGTTTTCTTTGGGCATTCCTTAACTCGATCCAGGCATGCTTGTGATGGACACAGTGATGGCGAGATAGTAGCCTTCTCCGAAAATGTGTATCCCGGTGTTACGGGTGCATTGGAGTTTCAGGACACGGATTGTTCGTCACGCCCCCGCCTTGCAGCCAAAGCCGTCGACCCTTTCCAGCCTGCTCCTCATCGTGCGCGTCAGCCACGGTGCATTTTCTGCTGCCGACTTTTCAAGAGCGGCACGCAGTAGAAGCTGAGTCGAATTGGCCCGGCCATTCAGCGACCCCCATCAGGGCATCAAGGAGAGACATGTATGGCGTTTACATCGGTTGTATTCAAAAACCCTAATACCGGTGCGATGAAAGAAGCGCCGATCGGCTTTTCGTGGACTGTGTTTTTCTTCAGTTTCCTGCCGCCGCTGTTCCGTGGTGACATCAAATGGGCAGCGATCATGTTTGTCCTGGCCTGCATGACCTTCGGTTTAAGCAATATCGTATTCATGTTCATCTACAACAAACTGTACGTACGCGACTTGATCGGCGCCGGTTACAAGGCTCAATCCATTGCCAGTGGCGACCTGAATTACGTCAGTTCGAAAATCGGTATGGAGATCCCGCGGCTGGAAGCAGCAGCGATCTGATAGCGAACATCCGGCTTAAAAAAACGGGCGCAATCATCACTGATTGCGCCCGTTTTTTTGCGCCCGGAATTAACGCCAGGCGTTATTCGGCTTTCGCTTCGCTGTCGTCTACCGATTTACTGTAAGTATCCAGCGCTATCCCGAAATCGGTGATGAACTGCGGTTCGCTCAGCCAGGCCTGGGCTTCTTCGATGGTCATGCCGTCGGCCCACATGCGGTAGTCGATCAGCATGTCTGCGGCCAGGTGGGTGGCGGCCATGCCTTCGTTGTCGGCGTTTTCCATGTCCAGCAGTTCAGGATGGTCGACGATGATGAAGGCCAGTTCGCGCAGCAGCGTCAGCAACATCTCATCGCGGCTGACGGCTTCGGCGTCGCGCATTTTGCTGAACATCGCCAGGGTGTATTCCGGGATCGGCTCGGCGAGGTGACCGAGGTCTTCGTCCTGATCCAGCGGCTTGCGACCGACCATGCGGATTTGCTTGGCTTTGGCCTTGGCGCGTTTGGCGCGTTTCTGTTGCTTGTTCAGGGATGCCATGGGAACTCAGTTCTTCTGTTGGGTTTGCGCGGCGATCGCGTCGGACGCGGCCACATAGTCGGCCTGGAAGGCCGGGGATTCGATCCACGCCAGCGCGCCGGCCTCATCGGTTTCCTGCGACCACTGGCGATATTCGATCAGCGCGGCGAGGATGAAATCCATCGCGCCTTCTTCGCCTTCCTGCTCATAGACCAGTTCCAGCAGCGGGTCTTCGAGGAACGCGCTGCACATCGCTTGCTGGCTGATCTTTTCGGCGTCGATCATCTTCTTGAACAGCTCGGTGAGGTCCACCGATTCGAAGTCGATGCGGTCGTCGTTCGGGTCCAGTTCGACCGGCGCCTCGGCGCGTTTGGTGCGGTTCTGCTTGGCCTTGGTCTTGGCCCGGGCGGCGCGTTTTTGCTGCTTGTTGGCGGAGGCCATGATGTGTTCCGTCGTGCGTTGGGAAGGGCTCAGCTGCGCGGGACTTGCCGGCCGGGTGTGTCGGGGGCCAGTGCGCCGGTCTGCAGCCAGGTCAGAGCGATGGGCCATAGTGTGGCTTGGTATGCGCTGCGAAAAAAGGCGAAATGTCCGACTTGTTGTTCGCCAATGTCCCTCGGCTCGATACGCAGGTGAATTTTTGTCGCGTTGCTGAAGTAGTCGAGCAGGCGTTCGATGGCCGGGATCGTGCCGTAAGGGTCGTCGCTGATGCTGATGGCCAGGGTTTGTGCATGAACGTTGGCGAAGGGCAGGGCGCCAGTTTTCTGCAACAGGGCGCGACCGCTCGGGCGCTGTTCGAAACGTGCGGCAGGCGTGCTCCAGTCGCGTACAACGCCCTTTGGCGTGTCTTCCAGCCAGCCGAGCCGCTTACCCGGGAAAAAGCCGCAGAGCAGCGTCAGCAGAGGCATGACCACATGCCATTTGCCCAACATGCGCCAGCGCTGTTCGGTTGCGTAGTCGTGCCAGTACGCGAACTGCGCGCCGACGGTGACCAGCCGTCGGATTCCTCGCCCGGATTCGGCCAGCCCCGCCGCGCAACCGCCAAAACTGTGACCGACCACATCGATCGGCTGCCGGGGAAACTCCCGCTGCGCACGTTTGAGCATCGCTTCGAAATCCAGCGAGCCCCAATCCGTCCATGACGCGTTCAAGCCTTTGATCGAAGCGCGGCGTGATTCGCCGATGCCGCGATAGTCGTAGGTCATCACGTCGAAGCCATGGCTGAACAGATAAGCCGCGAAACGTGAATAGTGACGGCAACGCACGGACGTGGCGGCATTGATGATGACCACCGGGCGTTGCGGGTCGGGCGAGCTGTGGCGCCAAGTGAAACCGCCGAGTGCATAGCCGTCGTCGGCGGTTTCCTTGAAGGCGATACCTTCGCTTGCAGTCAGAACCGGTTGGCTCAATTCAGCGTTTTCCGGTCCGGTTGTGTGCTGACTGCTCATGGTGCTCGACCTCGACGGAGATTCGCCAACGATAGTCTCAGTGGTGTCTGTGAACAATCCAGCCGGTTTATTCAGCGGATTGGGTGAGCATGCGTTCTTCAATCAGCGCCTGTTCGCGGTTCAGTTCGGCACGTAGCTGTTCTTCGCTCGGCAATATCGTTTTGTAACTGCTGGCGAACAGTTGCTCATTGCCTTTGAGCATCGAATAACGCGCAACCGAGTCGTTGCTCTCGGCGCTCAGAATGATGCCGACAGTCGGCTTGTCGCCCTCGCTGCGCTTGAGCTCGTCGTACATGCGCACATACATGTCCATCTGCCCGACATCGCGGGCGCTGAGCTTGCCGCGTTTGAGGTCGATGATCACGAAGCACTTGAGGAGGTAGTTGTAGAACACCAGATCGATGTAGAGATCAACGCCGTCAGTGCTGATGCGTTGTTGCCGAGCGACAAAGGAGAAGCCTTTGCCCAGTTCAAGCAAAAAGCTTTGCAGGTGATCGATGAGAGCTTGTTCGAGTCCGCTTTCCCTGACTTTGCCCGCAGAGGGCAGACCGAGGAATTCGAGCATGACCGGATCGCGAATGAATTCCCGTGGATTGCATTTCATGGCATTGATGTTGGTGGTTGCTTCCTCGACCACTTCGGTTTTGTCCTGGCTCATGAGCAGGCGCTCGTAATAGAGCGTCAGGATCTGCCGATCAAGGGCGCGACTTGACCAGTTGAGGTCGGCACATTCGTTCATGTACCACAGACGTGCTTTCTCGCTTTCGACGCGTAGCAGGCGGCGGTAATGGGTCCAGCTCAATTCGTGACGCAGTGCGTCACGAATTGGAAACGCCTGATAAAAGAGGCGCATGTAGCGCAGATTGGAGGCGTCAAACCCCTTCCCGAACTGCTCCGTCAGATCCTTCGCCAGTAGCGCCAGCAACCGCTGGCCATAACCCGCACGCTGAGCGCCTTTTTGCTCGAACTCGACAATATGCCGGCCGATCTGCCAACAAGTCTGCACTTGAATCGTATCAACCGCTCGCAGCACTTTTTGCCGCGCCTGGCGAATCAGCTCGCCCAGTTCGCCCAGCAGTGAATCGATTTTCGGATCTTGCGTATCAGCAGGTTTTAGCTGGCTCATCGAGTCTTCCGCGTCAGGGTGAACAGACGCAAAAGCATGACGATTGTCGCCGTTTCAGTATGTCGGGGGAGACGGTGAAGTCCGCAGGAAGAAGAGATTGCCATTGCAGGACGTTGCCGAGGACCGAAGCTTTGCCGGGCCGGCGTCTGTAGTCTATTTCGTACGCTTGAGGACAACCGTTAACGCGAACGCGGTTTGCGTTGGGTTCTGGCCACAGGTTTGTCGATACGCGTCAGTCTGTGCCACGCCAGGCCTGCGGCCATCAGTAACGCGCCGAACAGACCTTGAAGTACGACATGAAACCAGTACGCGCCCGGCTGCCCGGCGAGGGTGTAGACCTTGCTCGGCCCGCCGCGCGTGGCGGTGCTGATCGTCTCGTGGATAACGCCGTCGATGGCGGAGTAACCCAGCAGCGCGCCGGTACCGATCAGAAACAGGTAAATCATGATTGCCAGCCCTCTGGACACCAGGCTATCGCGGGGTGGGGATGGATGCGGCCGCGGAATACGAGTGCGCTTCTGGTTCATGAGATTCAGTGGCAGCCCATTGGGCTGCCACTTATCCCTGGATCAGGCTTGCGTCGTTTGAGCGCGCAGGATTTGCTGCTTGCGCTGTTCTTCAGGCAAGTCGTTGATGCAGTAATTCACGTAGAAGATGTTGAAGAAGAAGGTGTAGAAACCGTTCATGCGCAAATCGATCTTGTGCACGTTGAGAGCGTATTCCGACAATGCGTTCTTCGCCTTGAACGCCCAGACGATATAAAGCGCGTTATAGGCAATCATCAGAGCAAACGACAGTGTGTCGAACAGCACATCGCCCAGGTTCGACAGCAGGCCGCACCAGCCAAGGCAGACGGCGAGCCAAATGATGTAGGTATCGTCGACCAGTTTGATTTTTGTGGTTTCGCTGATCTTCTGATTGCTCTTGTACAGCCAAAGCAACAGGTACAGCCCGGCGGTGGCCATCGACAGCAGAACCATGTTCAAGGTTTTGGTGTTGATCTTGTCTTTCAACTCATTGATGTCGGACATAACGATTCCAGGTTCGGTTTTTCGAGAAGGTGGGCGTGCCTGGAAGGCTGACTAGTCTGGTCGGGCAGGGCGGGGATGTTTGCGCGGAGGGGTGAAAAGCACGCACTCCTTGCGTATCTCGATCCTGTGGCGACTGATTCGAAAGCGGGGGCATTTCGGCATCAACATCGACGGTCTTCCATGTACCTGAAAAATAATAGCACGGAGCCATCAATCAATCAGAGCACTAAAGCTAAAAGTTTTCGGGTGCGCCGTTGGGTTCATTCGCCGGGTTTATCAAATCGCAGACATAAAAAAACCCTGAATCTTGCGATTCAGGGTTTTCGGTATTTGGTGCCCAGAGACGGAATCGAACCGCCGACACGGGGATTTTCAATCCCCTGCTCTACCGACTGAGCTATCTGGGCAACGGGGCGCATTAAAAGGGTTTTTCGGATTTACGTCAACGACTTTTTGAAAATTTCTTAAATTAATTCCGTCGCTTACGAAAACCCCGGGTTATTCGGATGGCGGCACGTAGCCTTCGGCCTTGGCGTATTCCTCGCCGGAGAAGTACTTGTCCATTTCGCCCTGAAGGAATTTGCGGTCTTCGGCGTTCATCATGTTCAGACGCTTTTCATTGATCAGCAGGGTCTGGTGTTTCTGCCAGTCGGCCCAGGCCTTGGCGGACACGTTGTCGTAGATGTCCTGGCCCTTGGCGCCAGGGAACGGCGCGCGTTCAAGGCCTTCGAGTTGTTCTTTGTACTTGCGGCACATTACGGTGCGGGTCATGGCGATACTCCTGCATTCAAGACGGCGGCCGCGCGTTCGAGCAAGGTCTTGACCGGGGCGGCGAGGCCCAGGCGCGGCGGGGTGGCGAGGTTATACCAGAGCCAGTCGGCCTCGGCCACGTGATGGGCGGCCTCCTGTACCTGAACCAGCCAGGGTTCGATCGACAGCTGGAAATGGCTAAACGTGTGGACAAGGCCCGGCAGCGCCTGCTGCTGGCCCATGGTCAGCGAGTGCTGATCGGCCAGATGCTGCAGATCGTCCATATCATCCAGCTCCGGCAGGCTCCACAAACCGCCCCACAGTCCTGTCGAAGGGCGGCGGTAAAGCAGAATCGCGCCTTCACCGTTGGCGAGCATCGGCATCAGCGTGCGCTTTTGCGGAATGGCTTTGCGCGGCTTGGGAATCGGGTAGCGGGTTTCCAGGCCGAGCATGTGCGCTTCGCAGCCACGCTCCAGCGGGCACAGCAGGCAGCTCGGTTTGCTGCGCGTGCAGAGCGTGGCGCCGAGATCCATCATCGCCTGGGTGTAGGCGTTGACCCGATTGTGCGGGGTAAAGCGCTCAGCGTTGGCCCACAGCTGTTTGGCCACCTTCGGCTCGCCGGGGTAACCCTCCTGCGCGGTAAAACGCGCCAGCACGCGTTTGACGTTGCCGTCGAGAATCGGCGCGCGCAGGCCCATGCTGATGCTGGCAATGGCGCCAGCTGTGGACAGGCCGATGCCCGGCAGTTCGGTGAGTTTTTCGACGTCGCGCGGAAACTCGCCGCCGTACTGGCTGACGACGATCTTCGCGGTCTTTTGCAAATTGCGCGCGCGGGTGTAGTAACCCAGCCCGGTCCACAGATGCAGCACCTCGTCTTCCGGTGCTGAGGCCAGCGCTTCAACGGTCGGCAGCGCGGTCATGAAGCGATCAAAATAATTGAGCACCGTGCTGACCTGGGTCTGCTGCAGCATGATCTCCGACACCCACACCCGATACGGATTGATGTTCTGTTGCCAAGGCAGATCGTGGCGGCCGTGGCGGTCGAACCAGTCGAGCACCGCGGTGGAAAACTGCTCCGCTGTCATCGCTTGAACAGCCCCTTCAATGCGTTTTTCAGTTCCGGGCTGACTTTGTCGCCCAGCTTTTCGTCGATCTTTTCGCTGAGCTTGTCGCCGGCCATTTTGCTCGCGACCTGGCCGAGGCGGTCATTGTCGATGCGGCAGGCCTTGGCGCCGAGTTCCAGCGGGCCGCGGCAACGCAGCGGCCATTCGACGCCGACGAATTTTTCGCCGACCTGGCACGCCGGGTCAGGCATGGCGCTGGTGTCGCCTTCGACGATGATGCCGACGCGGTAATCCATGCCGAGTACGCGCAGGTCGATGTCGCCGTCACCGTTGACGGTCATGCCGGGGATGCGCACTTTCAGGTCCGGGTTGCTGGCGACGCCGTTGCGTACAGTCAGGTTGCCCTTGAGTTCTTCGAACGGCGTGTCCTTGCCGCGCGGCTCGCCGCTGAGAGTTTTGCGATTGAGCGTGGCGATGCCTTTGCACAGTTGCTGCTCAAGGTTGGCATTGAGCAGCACGCCGTTGTTGATGACGAAACTGGCGTTGCCGTTCAGCGTGTCGATCAGCGCCTGCTGGCTGTTGCCACTGCCGGTGAAGCTGCCGGTGAGTGTCACCAGACCTTTGACCGGCGGATTCTTGCCTTGGCTTTCGATGATCTTTTCTGCGGGCACCCGATTGAGTCGGGTCTGCAGATTCAACACCGGCGCGCTCGGGCGCACGTCGAGCGTGCCGTTGGCGACGAATCCGCCGTTGTACAGATCGCCGCTGAGGTTGGTCAGGGTCAGCAGGCCGCCCTGGCCGCTGGCCTTGAGCGCGGCGTTGTCGATCGGCAGCTTGTCGAGGGTCAATTGGCCGAAGCTAAGATCAGCGTCCACATCGAGCTTGGCCAGACGTTCGACCGGCAGCAGGCGCTCGGTGCTCCAGGCGGTTTTGCTCGGTTTGTCCGGCAGCGGCGTGGTGCCTGCGACGGCACCGGCCTCGGTGCTTGCAACCTCGGCCTGACGCGTCTGTGTGGCGCTGTTGGCCTGCGCCGATTTTGGCGGCAGATAACGGTCGGCGTTGAAGGTGTCGGCCTTGAGGATCATCCGCAGCGATTGCTTGGCGAAGTCTTCCACGGCGATACGGCCGCTGATGCTGCTGTCGTCGAGCTTCAGGTTGATGTTGTCGAAGGCGATGCTGCTGGGCGTGGCCGCGATGCGGCTGACCAGTTCGACCTTGCTCAGACTGCCTTCGGCCATGGCCGGCAGCGTCTGCCCGACGCTATCGACGAATTTCGCCAGATCGAACTGGGCGATGGAAATACCGCCAGTGATCTGCGGCGTCTTGTCGAGGTCGTTGGCTTTCAGTTCGCCCAAGGCGCGCAGCTGGTTGGCGGAAATCTTGATGCCAGTCCATTCGGCGACATTCGCGGCTTTATCCAGCAATAGCTGGCCTTGCGCCGAGAAGGTCATGGTCTTGCCTTGCAGCGGATCGCCGGCCAGTTCGCCGGACAACTTCAAGTCTTCGAACTTGTAGCGCTGTACGGCGCGTTCGAAGCGCAACTCGCCGCTGAGCTCGGTACGCACGCGCAGCACCGGTTGATTGGTGCCAAGAAACGCGGTGGCTTTAACCGGAATATTGGTCGAGTCGTGGACCGGGCCGGTGCTCAACTGGATGCTTTCGGCGCTGAACTGCTTGCCGGTCAGCTCGTCGGTGTACTCAACGCGGGCGTTGTTGACGGTCAGGCTGTCGATGTCGAGGCGAATCGGCTGCGCCGGTTTTTCCACAGCTACGGTCGGTTCGCCGGCAGGCGCGTCGATTTTGGCCGGCGGGGTTGTGCCCGGCGCAACTGGCACCTTGCCAATGTCTTCCCAGTTGCCGTGACCGTTCTTGTCACGGTTCAGACGCAGGTTCAGGCCCTCGACGCGGACATCGCTCATTTGCACTTCGCGGCGCAGCAGCGGCAGCACGCGCACCGACAGGCCGAGCATCTGCAGGTCGGCGAACGGTTCGGCAGGTTTGGCCAGGGTGGCGACGCTGGCTTCGTGCAATTCCAGGCCGAGCCAGGGGAACAGGCTCCAGCCGATATCGCCATTGAGCGTCAGCTCGATGTGGGCCTTGTCGCGAGCTATCTGGCGGATCTCGTCTTTGTAGTCGTTGGGATCGAAGAGGTGGGTCAGGGCAAAGCCTGCCGCCACGATGATCAGCAACAACCCGAGAAGCACCAGACCCAGGATTTTGCCGAACGCTTTCATGGGCGAGTCCTTGTAGTGAGTCGAATTCGTAAATTAGCCGGGGAGTATAGCGCTGCAACGGCCCGGTTCGCTGTGGCGTCCTGTTGCCAGTACGTCCAGCGTTACGTGCAATTTGGCCGCGAGGGCTTGCGCCTCGACCTGTCCGGCAGGCGCGAGCAGGCGCAGTTCAGCCCCCGCTTGCGACGCCATTTCCTGCGCTTGGTTCACCAGCCGTTCGGCGACTCCGCGACGGCGGGTAACTTTTCGCACGCATAAATGGGACAAGTACCAGACATCGTGGTGCCTTTGCAGACGCCCGGCACCGAGCAGGCGGTCGTTGAAGCGCGCGGCGATCAGAGCGCCGTCGGCGAGGCTGCTTTCGATCAGTCCGAAAGCCCCGGAAAACGGCGCGTATAGCCATGGCGGCGCGTCGCGATAGATCTTCTGCAAGTCCTGCTGATCTTGATTATTGGCGTCTTGTAGCACCTGGACGGTGATCGGCATGGTCGTTTCCTGAGTGGTACGAGAACAGATGACTTGAAAAAAGGTGATGTCAGTTTGGTTTTTCTGTCACCTGAGAATGGTAACCTTCGCCAGTTCGTCCGCCCGTCTGCGACTTAACGTCGCGCCTTCAAGGAGCTTCACCTGAAAAAACGGTCATGCCTGCGTGCATAAGGCCGAGGGTGAGCAGTGGCTGGCGAACCATACTAACAATTGGGGGATACACAATGAGCACGAGCATCACGGCGGACGGCCTGCGCGCCGACCAGCCTGCGTTCCTGTCCAAGGAACGCATCATCGCCAAGCCCGGTTTCAACCGCTGGCTGGTTCCACCCGCCGCTTTGGCCATTCACCTGTGCATCGGCATGGCCTATGGCTTTTCGGTGTTCTGGTTGCCGCTGTCCAAGGCATTGGGCGTTACCGCTCCGGTGGCTTGCGCACCGGACATGAGTTTCATCGCACAGGTATTTTCTTCGAACTGCGACTGGCCGATCTCCATGCTCGGCTGGATCTACACGCTGTTCTTCATCTTCCTCGGCTGCTCGGCAGCGATCTGGGGTGGCTGGCTGGAACATGCCGGGCCACGCAAGGCCGGCGTTGTTTCGGCACTGTGCTGGTGCGGCGGTCTGTTGATCTCGGCGCTGGGTATTTATACCCACCAGATCTGGCTGATGTGGATTGGCTCTGGGGTAATCGGCGGTATTGGTCTGGGCCTGGGCTATATCTCGCCAGTGTCGACCCTGATCAAGTGGTTCCCGGACAAGCGCGGCATGGCGACCGGCATGGCGATCATGGGCTTCGGTGGCGGCGCGATGGTCGGCGCACCGTTGGCCACTGCGCTGATGAGCCACTTTGCTTCGGCTGAAGGCGTGGGCGTATGGCAGAGCTTCGTGGCCATGGCTGCGATCTACTTCGTGTTCATGATCGGTGGCGCACTGTCCTACCGCGTGCCGCCAACCGGCTGGAAGCCTGAAGGCTGGACCGCGCCGGCGAAGAAAGCCTCGAACGCGATGATCACCAACCGTCACGTCCACGTGAACGTCGCGTGGAAAACCCCGCAATTTCGTCTGGTCTGGCTGGTGCTGTGCCTGAACGTATCTGCGGGTATCGGCATCCTCGGCATGGCTTCGCCACTGTTGCAGGAAGTGTTCGGCGGCAAGCTGCTGGGCGTGGATGTGCCGTTCGGTCAACTTGACGCGGGTCAACTGGCTTCGATCGCTGCGATTGCCGCCGGTTTTACCGGTCTGTTGAGCCTGTTCAACATTGGTGGCCGGTTCTTCTGGGCTTCGTTCTCGGACTACCTGGGCCGCAAGAACACCTACTTCGTGTTCTTCGCCCTGGGTTTTGCTCTGTACGCGCTGATTCCGAATATGGGTCATCTGGGCAACGTTGCGCTGTTCGTGGGCGCGTTCTGCATCATCCTGTCGATGTACGGCGGTGGTTTTGCCACCGTGCCGGCGTATCTGGCTGACTTGTTCGGTACACAAATGGTCGGCGCGATCCACGGTCGTCTGCTGACCGCCTGGGCTGCCGCGGGCGTGTTGGGTCCGGTGCTGGTGAACTACCTGCGTGAATATCAATTGAGCATCGGCGTTGAACGCGCCGCCGCTTACGACATCACCTTGTACATCCTCGCCGGTCTGCTGGTGCTGGGCTTCCTGTGCAACCTGATGGTGCGTCCGGTGGCCGACAAGTACTTCATGACCGACGCTGAACTGGCGGCCGAACAGGCGCTGGGCCATGACAAGGGGGCTGATGGCAGCACCGTTCTTGAGTGGAAAGCCGCACCGGGCAGCAAGCCGCTGGCAATCGCTGCGTGGCTGGTGGTCGGTATTCCGTTGGCGTGGGGTGTGTGGGTGACCCTGCAGAAGACGGCGGTACTGTTTCACTAAGTAGTTGCTAGAACGCAGTACCCCTGTGGGAGCGAGCCTGCTCGCGAAGACGGAGTGCCAGTCGACATGAATGTTGGCTGACCAACCGCTTTCGCGAGCAGGCTCGCTCCCACATTTGTCTGCGGCGTGTGCGAAATGGCTTGTATGGACATGTCTACCCGCGACCGCCGGGCGTTCTATCCGTCAGCCATCTCACCTCTCGTGTTTCTGTTTACGCCCCGCGTGCCTATAATGGCTGCCTTTTTCGCCCAATGATTTTGCGGAGCTGGTGATGGCCGAACGTAAGGCGTCTGTCGAGCGCGACACTCTGGAAACCCAGATCAAAGCCTCGATCAACCTTGATGGCACCGGAAAGGCCCGATTCGATATCGGTGTCCCTTTTCTTGAGCACATGCTGGATCAGATCGCCCGTCACGGGTTGATCGACCTGGATATTGAATGCAAGGGCGATCTGCATATCGACGACCACCATACGGTGGAAGACGTCGGTATCACCCTCGGCCAGGCGTTTGCCAAAGCCATCGGCGACAAGAAAGGCATCCGTCGCTACGGCCACGCCTACGTGCCGCTCGATGAAGCGCTGTCGCGCGTGGTGATCGATTTCTCCGGTCGCCCGGGCCTGCAGATGCACGTGCCGTACACCCGCGCTACCGTTGGCGGCTTCGACGTTGACCTGTTCCAGGAATTTTTCCAGGGCTTCGTCAATCACGCCTTGGTCAGCCTGCACATCGACAACCTGCGCGGCACCAACACTCACCACCAGATCGAAACCGTGTTCAAGGCTTTCGGCCGCGCGCTGCGCATGGCCGTCGAGCTGGACGAGCGCATGGCCGGGCAAATGCCTTCGACCAAAGGCGTTTTGTAATGCAGACGGTTGCAGTTATCGACTACGGCATGGGCAACCTGCACTCGGTGGCCAAGGCGCTGGAGCACGTCGGCGCGGGCAAGGTGCTGATCACCAGCGATGCGGACGTGATCCGCGAAGCTGACCGCGTAGTGTTTCCCGGTGTGGGCGCGATTCGCGATTGCATGGCGGAGATCCGTCGCCTCGGTTTCGACTCGCTGGTGCGTGAAGTCAGTCAGGATCGCCCGTTTCTCGGCATCTGTGTCGGCATGCAGGCCTTGCTCGATAGCAGCGAAGAGAACGATGGCGTCGACTGCATCGGCCTGTTTCCGGGGGCGGTGAAGTTCTTCGGCAAAGATCTGCATGAAGAAGGCGAGCACCTGAAAGTCCCGCACATGGGCTGGAACGAGGTAAAGCAGAAGGTCAGCCACCCGCTGTGGCATGACATTCCGGACATGGCGCGTTTCTACTTCGTGCACAGCTACTACATTGCCGCCGCCAACGCGCGGCAGGTGGTCGGTGGCGGTCACTACGGTGTTGATTTCGCCGCAGCGCTGGCCGATGGCTCGCGTTTCGCCGTGCAGTTCCACCCGGAGAAAAGCCATACCCATGGCCTGCAGTTGCTGCAGAACTTCGCCGCGTGGGACGGTCGCTGGTAGATGGCCGCCAAGAAGTCCAGACCGCCGATTCTGACCCTCACTCCCGAGCAGGAGAGCGAGGCCAATCGCAAGATTCAGCGGTTCATGGAAGACCGTTTCGAACTGGACCTGGGTTCGTTCGAAGCGGCGGAAATTCTTGAGCTGTTTACCCGCGAAATTGCTCCGCACTACTACAACAGGGCGATTTTCGATGTGCAGACCCACCTCAAAGAGCGGTTTGAAAGCATCGAAAGCGACCTGTGGGCCCTCGAAAAAAATTAGGAGCAGCGGCAAGCTTCAAGCTACCAGCTGCAAGAAACAGCCATACATGCGTGCTTGCAGCTTATAGCTTGCAGCTTGCAGCTCTTTGACGAAGGAAAAAGCATGCTGATTATTCCCGCTATCGATCTCAAGGACGGCGCCTGTGTACGTCTGCGCCAAGGCCGCATGGAAGATTCCACGGTGTTCTCCGATGACCCGGTGAGCATGGCTGCCAAGTGGGTGGAGGGCGGTTGCCGCCGTCTGCATCTGGTCGATCTGAATGGCGCCTTCGAAGGCCAGCCGGTCAATGGCGAAGTGGTTACCGCGATCGCCAAGCGCTACCCGAACCTGCCGATCCAGATCGGCGGCGGCATCCGTTCGCTGGAAACCATCGAGCATTACGTCAAGGCGGGCGTGAGCTACGTGATCATCGGCACCAAAGCCGTGAAAGATCCGGCCTTCGTCGCTGAAGCCTGCCGCGCCTTTCCGGGCAAGATCATCGTCGGCCTGGATGCCAAGGACGGTTTCGTCGCCACCGACGGCTGGGCTGAAATCAGCACTGTGCAGGTCATCGATCTGGCCAAACAGTTTGAAGCCGACGGCGTCTCGTCGATCGTTTATACCGACATCGCCAAAGACGGCATGATGCAGGGCTGCAACGTGCCGTTCACCGCTGCGCTGGCTGCGGCGACGAAGATCCCGGTGATCGCCTCCGGCGGCATCCACAATCTGGGTGACATCAAGTCGCTGCTCGACGCCAAGGCGCCGGGCATCATCGGCGCCATCACGGGTCGCGCGATCTACGAAGGCACTCTCGACGTCGCCGAAGCGCAAGCTTTCTGCGATTCGTACCAAGGCTGAGGACTGACCATGGCGCTGGCCAAACGCATCATCCCTTGCCTGGACGTGGACAACGGCCGGGTCGTCAAAGGTGTGAAGTTCGAGAACATCCGCGACGCCGGTGACCCGGTGGAAATCGCCCGTCGCTACGACGAGCAGGGCGCCGACGAGATTACCTTTCTCGACATCACCGCCAGCGTCGATGGCCGTGATACCACGCTGCATACCGTTGAGCGCATGGCCAGCCAGGTGTTCATCCCGCTGACCGTGGGCGGTGGCGTGCGCACTGTGCAGGACATCCGCAACCTGCTCAATGCCGGCGCGGACAAGGTGTCGATCAATACTGCCGCCGTGTTCAATCCGGAATTCGTCGGTGAAGCGGCGCAGCATTTCGGCTCGCAGTGCATCGTTGTCGCCATCGACGCGAAAAAGGTTTCCGGCCCCGGCGAAACCCCGCGCTGGGAGATTTTCACCCATGGCGGGCGCAAGCCAACCGGCCTCGACGCCGTCGAGTGGGCGAAGAAAATGGAAGGCCTCGGTGCCGGTGAAATCCTCCTGACCAGCATGGATCAGGACGGCATGAAGAACGGCTTCGACCTCGGCGTGACCCGCGCAATCAGTGACGCGCTGGGTATCCCGGTGATCGCTTCCGGCGGTGTCGGCAACCTGCAGCATCTGGCCGACGGCATCCTCGAAGGTCACGCCAGCGCCGTGCTGGCGGCGAGTATTTTCCATTTCGGCGAATACACCGTGCAGGAGGCCAAGGCGTATATGGCCAAACGCGGCATTGTGATGCGCTAGTCGCAACGCAAAAAGGTACAGGCCAGTGGACACCATGGCGCACCCAAGGCACTCTTGGGCACGCCATGGATTCCGGTAGCCCGACATGATCAAACGCCTGCTTCTCGTTCTCGCCAGCGCCTCGATGTTGCTCATCCACACTGCTCGCGCCGAAAACGCTCCCGACACCGATCTGGTGCTTCTCACCGAAAACTTCCCGCCGTACAACATGGCGAAAAACGGCAAGAATTTCGCCCAGGGCGAGAACATCAACGGCATCGCTACCGATATCGTGCGCGAAATGTTCCAGCGTGCCGGCCTTACCTACAGCCTGACCCTGCGCTTCCCTTGGGAGCGAGTGTACAAACTCGCTCTGGAAAATCCTGGCTACGGCGCCTTTGTCATGGCGCGTCTGCGCGACCGGGAAAAGCTCTTCAAGTGGGTCGGTCCGATCGGGCCGGACGACTGGATTCTGTTGGCCAGGGCGGACAGCAAGATCACCCTCGACACACTGGAAGATGCGCGCAAGTACAGGATCGGTGCCTACAAGGGCGATGCGATTGCCGAGACTCTGGCCAAGCAAGGTCTGAAGCCGATCGTGGTGCTGCGTGACCAGGACAATGCGAAGAAACTGGTCAACGGGCAGATCGATTTGTGGGCCACCGGCGATCCTGCCGGGCGCTATCTGGCCCGGCAGGAAGGTGTCAGCGGCCTGAAAACCGTGCTGCGCTTCAACAGCGCCGAGCTTTATCTGGCGTTGAACAAGGATGTCCCTGATGAAGTCGTCGCCAGGCTGCAGGCGGCGCTGGATCAGTTGCGCAAGGAAGGCGTGGTTGACGAGATCATGGGGCGATATCTGTAGTGGCGGTCACTCCGCTACTGCCGGCACGCCTGTGGGTTCGTTATTCGCCTCGTGAACAGGCGATGCCTCAGCGGGCACGACTGATTCAGTCAACGGCGGCGTCGAGTATTGGCTCAAATGCAGATTTTTCCCATCGGTGTAGCTGAACTTGCTACCGACCTGTGTGCCGTCCGTGCGTAGGAGCGTGTAGTCACTCTGCGTCAGATAAACCGCCATTGAGCTTTTTCGGGGCACGATGGCTGCGACCTCTATGGGTGCCGGGTTAAGCCATTCGTTGGAGTGACTTTCGCACTGGGTAAAATCATTGTTCAGCCGCGCCGAGAATACAAAGGGGCGGGGCAGGTGGCTTTGCCACTGCGCACCGAACTCGATCGAAGTGGCGTTGGCAAACGTGCGCAGGCTCTCGGTTTTCTGTAGACGTGGCGCGGTCCAGCGCACGGTCTTGTTTGTGTTTTCCTCGTTGTGACAATGACCCACCAGTTGATGATGGTCCGTACGCTGCAGCAGGTATTCAGGTGACTGGCGAAATTGCTGAGGAGGCGTGAGCTGTGGGTCTTTTATCGTGAACCACGGCAGTCGAGCGGTGAAGGTGGGTTGCCCGGGCGGCGCGATGACCGGCGGTGTTGCATTTTCCAGAACCGGCACGGCAGGTCGTGGATTGGACTCCATCAGGATGGGAATGCGCAACGCATGGACAACGAAATTCGTCGGTCTGGTATAGCTGTTCACCCCGATGAAAGTACCGGGCGCCAAGTGGATCTCATCGGGTCGAGCCGCTGGCGTAATCGCGCTCCACAGGCTGATGCTTTGCCGAGCACCGCTGCCCCTGTCAGACCACACCGCTTCACTCAGGCCGGCAGCGGTCAACAGGTCGGCGCGTACGCAACGAACAGCGTTGAAAGAAGGCTTTTCGTGGCCGTCGGAGCAGACCCAACCCAGTGCCACGTACCCTTGCGGGGGCACAGGTTTCCAGATCGCGCCGTCCTTCTCAGATCGCGAGCCGGAGTCTCGCCAAACCAACTCGTAGTCGTCCGGGCGCCGCAATGCAGTGCCTTTGGTCGGATCGATACTGAGCGTTTCAGCCTCTCGAACCACGGCCACCACGTGTTTTCCGGTGATGTTCTGATTGCCGTCAATGACCACATCGCCCAACGGAAAGTAGCCCGGCAGCACATCGCCAGCTGGCACAGGGCGCCAAAAAGCGGCCGGTTTTGCCCGAGAACCGGAGGTGTCCCAGATGCGCAGAAATTCAGTTGTAAAGCTGATCAGCAAGTTGTCGTTTCGGATGGGGTGCAGGGGCGCGGGAGGCAAAGCGCTATTGTCATGAGTCGTCATTGCAATTCCTGATAGTTGAAAGGCGACGCAAGGGCGTCGCGACCTGATACAGGTCTCACTTTCCGGAATTGGGCCAGATGGCTGGTGGTAACTATGTATTGCGTTGGGTGTTGCGCGGTCACTGCAACGTAACCGGTTATTACCGATAAGCGCCATCTTTGCCGTGAGCGGCCATGGCGCGGTTGCTGCGTACGCTGATCATCTGCCGGATATCGATCCAGTCGATGCCCTGCGCCTTCAGTTTCGGCAATTCACGCTCGAGCACCGCGAGGGTCTGCGGATACGGGTGACCGATCATCACCGCCGAACCCTGCTTGTGCGCCAGACTGATTGCCGTCTGCAACTGCGTGGCGATTGCAGCCTCCGTGCGTTCGTCATCGAGGAATACGTCCCGCGAGACACTCGCCAGATCGATCTTCTGCGCCTGCTGCGCGGCGACCGTCTGGGCGCTGGTGCGGCTGTCGACGAAGAACTTGTGGCGGCGCTGCAACTCACCCATCAGCCACGCCATCGCGGCTGGCTGCGCGGTCATGCGGCTGCCCATGTGGTTGTTGATGCCGGCGGTAAACGGGACTTTCTCGAAGGCGGCGTTCAGGCGTTTTTCGAGTTCTTCAATCGGCAGTTCCGGGTGCCAGGCATAAGGCCCGGTGGCCGGGTCCATTGGCATGTGCAGGATGACGATCTTGCCGGCGCGATGGGCCTCGCGGGCAAACTCGGTGGCGTGCGGTGTGTCCGGCATGATCGCGGTGGTCACCGGGCCGGGCAGGGCGAGCACGCGACGATCCCGGGGCAGGTTTTGCCCCAGGTCATCGATGATCAGCGTCAGGTAGGCTTTGTGCGATTTCGGGCTGGCGGGCTCTGCGTGAACAGTACCCGCTAGACAGCACAGCAGAACGAACAGAAAACGCAGCGACATCCTCAACGGCCGGACGTGATGCTCAGCCCTTTGAGCAGGCTCAGGGCCTGGGCCAACTGGTAATCGTCATCCTGCGGCATGGCTTTGGCCTTGCCGCCGGAGCCGGTCGGTTTGTCCGCGCCGCCGTTGCCGTTGCCCAGATGGCCCTGCAGATCGGCTTCCTTGAAGTATTCGCTGTCGGCTTCGTTGGTGATCTTCGCGCGGCGCACTTCGATATCCGGCACGATGCCCTGTGCCTGGATCGAGCGGCCATTAGGCGTGAAATACAGCGCCGTGGTGATTTTCAATGCGCGGTCGTTGTTCAGCGGCAGCACGGTTTGCACCGAGCCTTTGCCGAAACTGGTGGTGCCCATGACCACTGCGCGCTTCTGATCCTGCAGGGCGCCGGCGACAATCTCCGATGCCGAGGCACTGCCGCCGTTGATCAGTACGACCATCGGCACTGCTTCGCTTTCGTCCTTGCCGGTAGCCGAGAAGCGCAATTCGGAGTTGGCGATGCGGCCCTTGGTGTAAACGATCAGGCCTTTGGTGATGAAGTGGTCGACCACCTCCACCGCCGATTGCAGCACGCCGCCCGGGTTGTTGCGCAGGTCGAGAATAATGCCGTTGAGCTTCTTGCCGTTGTCCTTGCGCAGCTTGGCCAGCGCTTTGGAGACTTCGTCACCGGTCTTGACCTGGAACTGAGTAATACGGATGTAGCCGTAACCCGATTCGAGCAATTGCGCCTTGACGCTCTTCACCTGAATCACTGCACGCGCCAAGGTCACGTCGAACGGCGTACCGCCATCGCGCACCAGGGTCAGGGTGATTTTCTGGCCGATCTTGCCGCGCATCTTGTCGACGGCTTCGGTCATGGTCTGGCCGCGTGTTGGCTGGCCGTTGATCTTGACGATGAAGTCACCAGCCTGAATGCCGGCCTTCGATGCCGGAGTGTCATCGATCGGCGAGACGACCTTGATGAAGCCATCCTCGGCACCGACTTCGATGCCCAGGCCGCCGAATTCACCGCTGGTGCTTTCCTGCAGTTCGGTGAAATCTTCCGGGCCCAGATAGGCCGAATGCGGATCAAGGTTGCTGAGCATGCCCTTGATCGCGTTTTCCAGCAGGGTCTTGTCGTCCACAGGTTCGACGTAGGCGGCTTTGATCCGGTCCATGACCTCGGCGAAGGTGCGCAGCTCTTCCAGCGGCAGCGGGGCCTTGGCGGTCGCGGCAGTGCCTGCCGGAGCGACGGTCGGGGCCGGTTGCGCGGCGAACGCCAGAGGCGCGCCGATCACCAGGGCGATCGTCAGGGCCAGCGAGGTAAGGCGGGACAAATGCAGCATGTCGAACGAACTCCTGAATTAGATGCGGCGCTTATCCTTGCGCACGACACCATTGCGCCGGATCACTCGGGTGACCCTGCTGACGAATTGCGAAATACAGCGCTGGTGTGTCCTGACCGCCACTGTTACCGACAGTGGAGATCGACTCACCCGCTTTGACCACATCACCCGCCGACTTGAGCAGCGTCTGGTTGTGGCCGTACAGACTCAGAAAACCATTGCCATGATCGAGGATCACCAGCAGCCCGGCACCGCGCAGCCAGTCGGCGAACACCACGCGACCGCCGTGGACGGCATGCACCTGACTGCCAGCGGAGGCGCTGATCATCACGCCGTCCCACTTGGTCCGGGCATCGTCGCCGCGGCTTTCACCGAAGCGTGCGAGTAATCGACCATCAACCGGCCATGGAAGTTTTCCCCGGGTTGCAGCAAAAGGCCCGCCAAACGTCTCGCCGCTGCTCGATACCAGGGCGCCGGGGCTTGATCTGGCGGGTTTTCGTGGGGCGTCGCTGTTGTCAGCCTGCGCCTCACGCAAGCGCTTTTTTTCCGCTTCCTGCTGGGCGATCAGCGCTTTCTGTCGCGCTTCTTCTGCCTCACGAGCCTGGCGAGCCAGGGTTTCTTCAATGGTTTTAAGGACTTTAGACAGGTCTGCCTGATCCTGCTCGCGGGCGGCAAGTTTCTGGTCGCGGGCTTTCACATCGTCATTGAGCCTGGCAAGAACCTGCTGGCGCTCCTTGCGCACTTTCTCGAGTGCTTCACGCTGGGTGTCGAGGTCGCTTTTCTGTACGAGCAACTGCGCCTGCTGCAGACCGATGTCTTTTTCGACATTGGCCAGTTGGCGCAGGGTTTCGTTGAAATTCTTCAGCTGTTCCAGGCGGGCCTGGCTCAGGTAGTCGTAATAGGTCAGGGTGCGGGCAAATTTCTCGGGGTTCTGCTGGTTGAGCAGCAGCTTGAGGTATTCCTGCCGGCCGTTCTGATAGGCCGCTCGGGCCTGAATGGCGATCAGTCGCTGCTGTTCAGTGCGCGCGCTCTGGAGTTTTTTTTTCTCTGCATCGAGCCGCTGCAGCTCGGATTCGCTTTTCTGCAGCTCTTTCTGCAGGGCGTCGACCTGCTTCTGCAGCTTGCCCATCTCGGTTTCGGTGCCCTTGAGCTCCTTCTGCACTCCGGATTTTTCTTCCTGCAGCTTGCCCAGGAGCTTTTTCAGCTCGGCGATATCCTGACGCGTGGCGTCCAACTGCTGTTGGGTTTGCGCGCGCTCGTCGGCGAAGGCCGGCTGGAGCAGACAGGTCAGAGCAAGGGCGATCAGGACGCGAAGCATAGGGGCGGGCGGCACCAGGGTAAGGGACGGCCTAGTATGCCCGCCCGAGGCTGCAAAAAAAACGCCCAATTGGGGCTGTGTGATAACTGGCCTGAAAAACACCACGCACCCCATGTGGGAGCGAGCCTGCTCGCGAAAGCGGCGTGTCAGGCAACATCAATGTTGTCTGACCAACCCTTTTCGCGAGCAGGCTCGCTCCCACAAGGGGCTGGTGTCGTTTATACGAGGATCGAAGTTCCGGTCATCTCCACCGGTTTTTCCAGCCCCAGCAGCATCAGCATGGTCGGCGCCACGTCTGCCAGCACGCCACCCTCACGCACCTTGAGGTCGCGCTTGCCGACGTAAATGAACGGCACCGGCTCGGTGGTGTGTGCGGTGTGCGCCTGGCCGGTGGATTCGTCAGCCATCTGCTCGACGTTACCGTGGTCGGCCGTGATCAGCGCTTCACCGCCGACTTTCTCCAGCGCTTCAACGATGCGCCCTACGCAGGTGTCCAGGCATTCGACCGCTTTGACCGCTGCGTCGAACACGCCGCTGTGGCCGACCATGTCGCCGTTGGCGTAGTTGACCACGATCACGTCGTAACGCTGGTTTTCGATGGCATCGACGATGCGGTCGGTCACCTCTGGCGCGCTCATTTCCGGCTGCAGGTCATAGGTAGCGACTTTCGGCGACGGGATCAGGATGCGCTCTTCGCCCGGGAACGGTTCTTCACGTCCGCCAGAGAAGAAGAACGTCACGTGGGCGTACTTCTCGGTCTCAGCGATGCGCAGCTGGGTCTTGCCATTTTTCGCCAGATAATCACCCAGGACGTTTTCCAGGGTGCCAGCGGCGAAGGCCGACGGTGCAGGAATACTCGCCGCATATTGGGTCAGCATGACGAAACCGGCCAGCTTCGGCTGACGGGCGCGTTCGAAGTCCTTGAAGTCGTCTTCGACGAACACGCGAGTCAGCTCGCGGGCGCGGTCGGCACGGAAGTTCATGAACACTACGGCATCGCCGTCTTCGACTTTCACCGGTTCGCCGATAGTCGTGGCTTTGACGAATTCGTCGCTCTCGCCGCGCGCATAGGCGGCTTCAAGACCTTCCTGAGCGGTGGCAGCGTGGAAATCGCTGTTGCCGTCGACGATCAGGTTGTAGGCCTGAGCGACGCGATCCCAGCGGTTGTCACGGTCCATGGCGAAATAACGGCCGATGATGCTGGCGATGCGGCCCTTGCCGAGTGCCTGGAAGGTCGCGTCGAGCAGTTCGATCGACGACGCGGCGCTCTTCGGCGGCGTGTCGCGGCCGTCAAGGAAGGCGTGCAGGTAGATTTTTTCGGCGCCGCGCTTGAACGCCAGTTCAGCCATGGCGATCAGGTGATCCTGGTGGCTGTGTACGCCGCCATCGGACAGCAGGCCCATGAAGTGCACGGCCTTGCCGGCGGCCACGGCTTTGTCCACCGCGGCGCAGATGGTCGGGTTCTCGAAAAACTCGCCGTCGCGGATCGCTTTGGTGACGCGGGTGAAGTCCTGATATACCACCCGGCCGGCGCCGAGGTTCATGTGGCCGACTTCGGAGTTGCCCATCTGCCCGTCCGGCAGGCCGACGTCCATGCCGCTGCCCGAGATCAAGCCGTTCGGCACCGTGGCCCAGAGACGATCAAGAACAGGCTTTTTCGCCGCGAACACGGCGTTGGATTCGGGGCTGTCGCTGTGACCGAAGCCGTCGAGAATCATCAGGACCAAAGGTTTAGGCGTCGTCGTCATGGAATCCACTCGTGGCTGATAAAGAAGAGGGCGATGGAAAACGGAGTTGGAGTTTAAAGCGAAGTTCCGACCGCGTCACCGCCGGACGGGGTTTGGCCGACCATAGTGGCTGTGTATACTGGCCGACATTTTAACGCCCTGGAACCTCCTTCGATGGTTGCTCACCTGATTGAATTTGCCACTAACCACTACATTCTTGTCGGTATCTTCGTCGTACTGCTGGCTCTGTTGCTGGCGCATACGATGCAGGGCGGCGGTAAAAGCCTGAGCACCGGCGAACTGACCGCACTGGTCAATAAAGATGCAGGCGTGGTGGTAGACATCCGTCCGGCCAAGGATTACGCCGCTGGCCACATCGTCGGTGCGGTGAACATTCCGCAGGATAAACTGGCTGCCCGCGCCGGCGAGCTGGAAAAGCACAAGGCCAAGACCATCATTCTGGTCGACGCGCTGGGCCAGACCGCCGGCACCCACGCCCGCGAGCTGATGAAATCCGGCTTCACCGCCGCCAAGCTGTCCGGCGGGATTTCCAGCTGGAAAGGCGACAACCTGCCATTGGTGAAGTGATATGAGCCACGTCGTCGTCTACTCCAGCGATTACTGCCCTTACTGCTCGCGCGCCAAGCACCTGCTCGCCAGCAAAGGCGTGGCCTTCGAAGAGATCAAGGTCGATGGCAAGCCGCAGTTGCGCGCCGAAATGACCAAGAAGGCCGGACGCACGTCCGTGCCGCAGATCTGGATCGGCGAAAAGCACATCGGCGGTTGTGATGATTTATATGCTCTGGAGCGCGCCGGCAAACTCGACGCACTGCTCAAGGGCTGAACGGCTGCACCCACGTACAGCACTCCCTAAAAGACCCAAGATCGATAAGGATCTGAGATGACTGACCAACAGAACACTGCAGCCAGCGAAGAAGAAACCGCACCGCAATTCTCCTTGCAGCGCATCTACGTACGCGACCTGTCCTTCGAAGCCCCGAAAAGCCCGGCGATCTTCCGCCAGCAGTGGGACCCGGCGGTCGCGCTGGATCTGAACACCCGCCAGAAAGCGCTGGAAGGCGATTTCTTTGAAGTCGTGCTGACCCTGTCCGTAACCGTGAAAAACGGTGAAGAAGTCGCCTTCATCGCTGAAGTGCAGCAGGCCGGTATCTTCCTGATCAAGAATCTCGACGCGGCTTCGATGAGCCACACCCTGGGTGCGTTCTGCCCGAACATCCTGTTCCCGTACGCGCGCGAAACCCTGGACAGCCTGGTCACCCGTGGTTCGTTCCCGGCACTGATGCTGGCTCCGGTGAACTTCGACGCCCTGTACGCGCAAGAGCTGCAGCGCATGCAGGAAAGCGGCGAGACGCCTACCGTTCAATAAACGGTTTGAGCTGCAACGAAAAAAGCGCCGTAACAGGCGCTTTTTTCTTGGCTGATCGTTCCTACGCTCCGCGTGGGAATGCCTCGGGGGACGCTCCGCGTCCAGTGACGCGGAGCGTCACGGGCTGCATTTCCACGCAGAACGTGGGAACGATCAGGTGTGGTGTTACTTGAATTCGTTCTGGCGCCAGGCTTCGTACACGGCGACCGCGACGGTGTTGGACAGGTTCAGGCTGCGGCAGCCTTCGCGCATCGGCAGGCGCAGGCGCTGTTCCGGCGGCAGTGCATCGAGCACTTCCGGCGGCAAGCCACGGCTTTCCGGGCCGAAGATAAACGCATCGCCGGGTACGAACGCCGCGTCGTGAAACGGCCGCGAGCCCTTGGTGGTAAAGGCGAACAAGCGCGGGTTGCCGAGGCTTTCCAGACAGCTGGCCAGATCCGCGTGACGTTGCAGCGTGGCATATTCGTGGTAGTCGAGACCGGCGCGGCGCAGGCGCTTGTCGTCCATCTCGAAACCCAGCGGTTCGATCAAATGCAGGTGGCAGCCGCTATTGGCGCACAGCCTGATAACGTTGCCGGTATTCGGCGGAATTTCTGGTTGAAAAAGGATGACGTGAAACATGCACGGCTCCGAAGGTAAAGATGAGCGGCATTCTACGCCGCCTGTGGACAACCGTTCGAAACTATTCCCGCGGGTGATCGGTTCACTGGCGATTGTCGGCCTGATGGTCGGTCTGATGATCGGCCGCCTGACCACGCCGGACCCCAGCGAGTTGCAGCAGGTCGAGGTGATCGATGGCGGCCTGGTCGTGTGGTTCAACAACGAACCGAAGCTGCACGGCGAGATCATCGACGGCAGCGTCGCGCTGCTGTTTCAGGCTGAAGGCCGTTCGCAGAAAGGCCAGCTCAAGCTCAATGGCCGGGACGTCAACTGGCGCACCCGCAAGAGCGATGGTGGTTTGCTGCTGACGGTGCTGGCGGCACGGCCGCTCAAAGGCGAGTGGGTCGGCAGCGAAGTCGACGACCGCTGGCGGCTGGAGATCCGCTTGAGCGAGCCCTAGTAGGCATTCATCTTTCTTGATTCGCTCTTACACGGTCTGAGGTCGTTTCCCACTGTGCCCGTCGGCATTTCCCTCCTCCGTCGAATGCTTATCCACGCTATTGTTCGCTCCTTCAATCGGCAGGATGCCGATACCCATCGCCTCTGGCATAAAGCCCAGAGACGATTTTCAAGGACGAATAATATGCCAGTAAAACCACCTCGCAGTGGCAGCACCCGCGTAGACAGCGATGTTCACACTGCCCCGAATCGACGTTCGGAAAAGGATTTCACCCAGACGGGCAGCCTTGACCGCGATGGCGCAGCCCCTCGGGTGCGTCTCGATGATCCGGAGCTGCAAAGCGCCTCACATGGCGGCGATGCAGGTCGCGATGCGACCTTATCGACGTCGGTGGTCGAGGTTCGCCCGGCGCCGACTCTTGCCGCAGTCTCTCCCCTGTATCGACCGCTGGAGCGCTACCGGATAAATTCAGCAGCCGGGCTGCCTGACGCCGACAGCGAAGGGTTGAGAGTGCACAAAAACCGCCAGTATGCGCAGGTGGCTGACGGTGGTCTCGTCCTTGTCGGGGTGGATCCGGACACGGGCCTGTATCGCGCTCGACTTCCCAGCGAGTTGCTGCCCTCCGGTCCATGGATGTTACGCGATAGCGAGAGCGGCACCTGGCATCCGCACAGCGACTTCAACGCACACACCAATCCACTGACCGACGCAAGCTTGCGGGTGTTTCGTACCGGGCTGGATGTCCGCAGTGTAGAACCAGGCCCTGACGGAGTGATACGTCACGAAGGCAAGCTCTACGTGGTGATCCAGGAACAGACGTATCAGGTGATGCAGGACCCTGTTGCGTCGCGGCCGGAATACAAGGTTTGGCGTCTGGTCAACGCCAAGGATCCCGTCGCCACTGACAGCGCAAATATTTATCGCGCCAGCCTTGGCGGTGAAACTCGAGCCATAACACGCGATCAGGAAAACACGTGGGTCACCATCCTCACAGGGTTGCGCGGTGGCATGGATGGCAATGCCCCGGCTAATGCCAACCCGTTCAATTTTTACCGCCCCTGGCTCAGCGGCGCGGGGACTTCAGCAGGGCACGCGCCGGTCGTTGTCGCGACGACACGGGCACAGGTCAAACGGTTTTTCGCGGATTCGACGGATCAGCATGCTGATGATTTCATTGCGCGATTCGGTGAAGCGGCTGTGGCCGAAGTGGAGCTCAAGCGGCTGCAGCTCGAATTTGTGCAGCTGGACCGTGAGGTCAGTGCGTGGGAGTCGGGCTATAAGGGCAAGGTCAGTGGTGAGCGTGGCCGGCGACAGGCAATAGGTGCCCGGATACGTCGGCTGTACAAATGGCAGGGAGAGGCTTCGGAGAAAGTCTACCGAGACGGGCGGCTGGTCGGCTTCAAGCTGGAGCTCGATCTCAACGTTCGGGGAAATTTTGCACTACCGGCTTTTTCGATGCCGCTCAGATCCGTTGTCTCTCTCAGCATGGACGGCAGCCCATCGAAAAGTCTGGGAAATTTATTTTCGACGTTTTCCCATATTGAATCGCTCGAAGTTCGCAGCTTCCTGGGCAAGAGCCATGAGTTAATCGCTGAGATCAATAAACTTGCGGCATTGAAGGTACTGGTGATTGAGGAAAGCAGAGTCTGGCTTACGTCGAGCAATGCTGAACATTTCACCCGAATGACCCGCTTGCAGGAATTGAGCCTGACGAACTGCAGCATCTGGCCGCGTCTTTCGGTGCAGGGAATGACGGAATTGCGGGTCCTGCGCGCACGTTCCTGTGACTTGTTCCGACTGCCTGCAGGACTCGGTGACATGCCTGCGGCGTCACGGTTGCAGGTACTCGATCTTTACCATAATCCTGAACTGACAGAAGCGCCTGATGTGACGCAGATGTCCGATTTGCGAGTATTGAATCTCGCCTGGACCCGCATTTCTGCGCCGCCGCCTGGACTTGGTTTGCAGACCGGCCCTTCGCGACTCGAAATACTGAATCTATCGCAAAGCCGACTTACCGCGCCGCCGTCACTGCGCGGGATGACAGCGTTGCTGGAGGTCGACCTCAGCCAGACTCCCATCAGAAGCTTTCCGGAAGGTGTTACATCGGAGATTCCCGGGATACGTCTGGATCTGTCCTATACCGGAATCACCTCAATACCTGAAACCGTTGAACTCAGAAAAGGTGTCAGCCTCAGTCACGCACCGATTTCCGACCCAGTCACCTTTCGGCGGTTGATTGCTGCACGGCGGCAGACAGGCACGGATTTCTGGTTGGGAAGGTATACGCATGATCTGGTGATCGGGCACTGGATGCACAATGTCCCACAGGTGCAACACTCAGCAAAACATGCCCTTTGGGCCGCGTTAACCAATCAGACAAACATCGCAATGATGGCAAAAATCAGAGATCTGGTTCGCACGCCCGAGTTTCAGGTCGAGCGCCCGCTCTTGCAGCGTCGTGTCTGGTCATTTCTCGAGCACTTCAAAAAGGCCAGTCTCGGCGAGCAGGAAGTTTTGCGGGACTTGGCGGTCACTGAGCCCAGCCCAGGCAAGATGCTGGACAGGTTGGAAGAGGAAGTGAAGAAGTTTGATCCGACTTGGCAGCATCAGCCGCTACATCATTTGCCCAAACGCCCAAAGCTCGATTGAGCCTCAGGGGGAGGAATAAAAGCGGGAATCCCTGACCTGCCTGTATCAGGGTTCCCAAAAGGGGCGGACTTCGCTGTGAGCGTCGGTCCGGTGTAAAGAGGGAACCCCCGGCCTGCCTGTACCAAGGATCCCAAAAGGGTGAGCGCGTCGCGAAGCGGTGTGCGCCCGGTGTAAAGAGGGGAATCCCCGGCCTGCCTGTACCAAGGTCCCCGAAACGGGTGGTGAATCGAATCACCTGTAAGAGGTATTGCAGGGGGCGTGCCAGATTTTCATCTGCTGTAACAAAAAGCCTGGACAGGAACACGAAAGCCCCGGAATTCGGGGCTTTCGCGTATACGGCTTGTGAGGCTTGCAGCTTTTTCAATCGAGAGCGAGGCGATGTCGCTATGCGCGATCTCGGGTCATTGTGCATTGATGCGGTGCACAGCGGCCCCACCCTAACCCTCTCCCGGAGGGAGAGGGAACTGAACGTGGCGTTTGTCCGTATTACGCCGACCAGAGCTACCGAGCCGAACTCAAGCTTTGAAAGCGCTCTGCTCCCTCTCCCATTGGGAGAGGGCTGGGGAGAGGGCTGGGGTGAGGGGATTGGATCTCGAATACACCGACAATCTCAAGCGAACGAAGCGTTATCCTTCTTCCCCCTCCTCATCATCCCCACCATCAACCTTCATTCCCAATTCCTTGATCTTGCGCGTCAGGGTGTTACGTCCCCAACCCAACAATACCGCAGCATCACGGCGGCGGCCGGCCGTATGTTTCAAAGCCGTCTCGATCATGATTCGCTCGAACGCCGGTACCGCGCTGTCGAGCAGGCTCGACTGGCCGCGCGCCAAGGCCTGATCGGCCCACTGACGCAACGCCTGCTCCCAGTTGGTCACCGGTGCCGAATCCTGCGGCAGGTTCAGCAGTTCTGGCGGCAAGTCGCTGACGTGTACTTCGCGCCCGGAGGCCATCACCGTGATCCAGCGGCAGGTGTTCTCCAGCTGACGCACGTTGCCCGGCCATGGCAGGTTTTTCAGGTATTCCTCGGTCTCGCTTTTCAGCAGCTTCGGCTCGACCGCCAGTTCCTGCGCAGCGCGGCTGAGGAAGTGTTTGGCCAGGGTCGGGATGTCTTCGCGACGATCGGAGAGGCGCGGGATGTGGATGCGAATCACGTTGAGGCGATGGAACAAGTCCTCACGGAATTTGCCAGCGTGGACCAGGGTTTCCAGATTCTGGTGCGTCGCGGCGATGATGCGCACATCGACCTTGACCGGCACATGCCCGCCCACCCGATAGAATTCGCCGTCGGCCAGCACGCGCAACAGACGCGTCTGGGTATCCGCCGGCATGTCGCCTATCTCATCGAGAAACAGCGTGCCGCCGTCCGCCTGTTCGAAGCGGCCGCGACGCAAATTCGCCGCGCCAGTGAACGCGCCTTTTTCATGGCCGAACAACTCCGACTCCATCAGATCTTTTGGGATCGCCGCCATGTTCAGCGCAATGAATGGCGACGCCGCCCGTGGGCTGTGACGGTGCAGGGCGTGGGCGACCAGTTCTTTACCGGTACCGGATTCGCCGTTGATCAGCACGGTGATGTTGGAATGGCTCAGGCGGCCGATGGCGCGAAACACTTCCTGCATCGCCGGCGCTTCGCCGATGATTTCCGGGGTGCGGGTCAGTGCCGGTACGACTTCCAGGCCTTGCTGTTCCTGAGCGTGCTGATTGGCACGCTTGACCAGCGAAACGGCCTCGTCGACGTCGAACGGCTTCGGCAGATATTCAAACGCGCCGCCCTGATACGAGGCGACCGCGCTGTCCAGATCGGAGTGAGCGGTCATGATGATGACCGGCAACCGCGGGTGCTGTTCGCGAATCCGCGCCAACAGGTCCAGACCGCTGGCGCCGGGCATGCGGATGTCGGAAATGATCACGTCCGGCTGCTGCCGCGCCAGGCGACTCATCACGCCGTCGGCGCTGTCGAAGCTCTGGGTGGTCATGCCTTCCTGCTGCAAGGCCTTTTCCAGAACCCAACGGATAGAACGGTCGTCATCGACGATCCACACGGTTTCACTACGGCTCATGTCGATGTGGCTCCTTGTTCCAGTGGCAGGAAGATCGAGAAGGTGGTGTGGCCTGGATGGCTCTCACACTCGATCAGACCCTGATGCTGACTGATGATGTTCTGGGTAATGGCCAGCCCCAGCCCGGTACCGTCCGGGCGTCCGCTGACCATCGGAAAGAAAATGGTTTCCTGCAGCTCCGCCGGGATGCCCGGGCCGTTGTCGATGATCTCGATCTTGGTCACCAGGCGATGGCGGATGTGGCCGATGGTGAACTGGCGCATGGCGCGGGTGCGCAGGCTGATGCGGCCCAGACGCAGCTCGTTCTGGCTGCTGATCGCCTGCATCGCGTTGCGCACGATGTTCAATACGGCCTGGATCATTTGCTCGCGGTCGATCAGCACGTCAGGAATGCTCGGGTCGTAGTCGCGCACCAAGGTGATGCAGCCCTGGCTTTCGGCTTCGACCAGTTGGCAGACGCGTTCGAGCACTTCGTGCACGTTGCACATCGCCAGCGACGGCAGCTTGTTGGAGCCGAGCATGCGGTCGACCAGATTGCGCAGGCGATCGGCCTCTTCAATGATCACGTTGGTGTAATCGCGCAGGCTGTCTTCCGGCAGTTCGCGGGCCAGCAACTGCGCCGCGCCACGAATGCCGCCGAGCGGGTTCTTGATTTCGTGGGCGAGGCCGCGCACCAGCATCTTGCTGGTTTCCTGCTTGGACAACTGCGCCTCTTCCTTGGTAATCCGCAGCAAGCGGTCACGCGGATGGACTTCCAGCAAAAGCAGGGTTTCGCCGTTGCTGAGGATGGGCGTTACCGCGTAATCCACGGTCAGTGTCTGGCCGGTGAGTGCGGTGAGCATCGCTTCGCGCTTGGTAAACGGGTGCGCTTGCTCGACCGCCTGGCGCAGAGAATTGAGCGCCTCGGGGGATTCCGTGAACAGCTCGCTGATGAACTGGCCATGGCTGCGCTGACCGCTGACGGCCAGCAGCATCTCCGCCGCCGGGTTCATGTACTCGAGGCGCAATTGCGCGTCGAGCAGGATGGTCGCGGTGGTCAGGTTGTCGAGCAGCAAACGATGGATTGCGTCGCTTATGGTCATCTGGACCCCTTTTGGAGCAAGGCGTGCGCGAGAACTAAGCGCTGATACCGGGAAAATGCAAAAACCAAACCAAGGCTCCGAAAAGAAGCGTTTGCCCCCTGAAACAGGCGTTTGACGCGCGTTTGTATGGCACGAAGCCAGCTCGATCGGGAAGTTTCGAACCAAAATGGGTTGGAATTTGAGTAGGGTGCAGCTTAGCGCACCAATGCGGTGCGCACCGCCCGTTGGCGTCAGAAGAAGCGCAGGAAGGGATTTTTCGGCTCTTCCGGTTTGTCCTTCAGCGGGCATTCCGGCCGTACACCGTAATCATCTTTAGCGCAGGGTTTGACCTGGCGTTTTTGCGCGAGAGAAATGCGCAACATGTGGAAGGGCTGGTTGGCAGTGCGTTCGACGGTGCGCCCGTCAGCATCGAGAATTTCCGCCGACAGGTTGTGGCTGCCGCGATCGATATTGCTCAGCGGGAAGACCGGGCTCGGGCCGGGTTCGCCGGTGGGTTTTCCGTCCAGCAACAAGCGATAGCGGTGACCTTGCTGCAAGCCGGGCTCGCTGGTGATGCTGACAATCAGTTCCCCGGCACTGCTGCGGATGGTCGCATCGGGCTCGGGCACCAGAACCCGCAGCATGTCGTAATGGTAGGGTGGCTGCGCGGGGGCGTTCTTCGTTGGGCTACTCGGCGCGGCGGCGATCGGGGTGGCAGACATGCGATTGCTGGTGGCGATCGGCACACGCTTGGCGTTGCCGCGCGGCTGGTCGGTATAGACGCGGTTGCCCTGGGCATCGATATAGGTGAACACCTCGGCCGAGGCGGGCAGAGCGAGCAGGCAAAGAACCAGGCACAGCGCTTTCATGGTCTGTGCACCCGCTGCACGGTGAAGACCGCGGGTGGGCTTTGCTGGATGACGGTCTGGCCATCGATCACCTGCACCGCAAGTCGATGTTCGCCGCGATCGACGTTGACCAGTTGCAGGCTCGGCACATTGCTCGGTTGGCCGTAGGGTTCGTCGTCGAGTACCAGTCTTAATTGATGCGGCGGCTGCAGGCGCGGCTTGATCAGCACGCTGACGGTGAAGGTGCCGTTGTTGGCGCGCAACGCTTCGTCAGTGGGCAGGTCGGCCAGTTCAAGGATTTCGTAGGCATTGCCTGGTGGCTGGCGCGCCTCGGCTTCAGGCACGGGCGATGAAGGCGGCGCTTGCGGTTCGACACGGTTCAACGGCGGCAGCTCGACTGACTGCGCCTTCACACCGTCCGGCGAATGATCGCTGTAGACCGTGTTGCCATTGGCGTCGGTGTATTTGTAGATCTGCGCAGCGGCGGGCAGGGCGACCAGCAGCAGAATGTAGAGAAAGGTGCGACCCATGAAATCGACCGGGATTGAAAACGATGGGTAGCAGCATAGGACACGCAGGGCGGTTGGCCAAAACCGTTAATGATCGTTCCCATGCTCTGCGTGGGAACGATCAATGTGAGAGCACCAAGATCAGTCCCCTCTCCCTCTGGTAGAGGGCCACGGTGAGGGACTTTTGGTCTGCAATAAAAAAGGCCTCCCGAAGGAGGCCTCTTTTTGTCACGCCGCGTTACGCAGCGCTACCGGATCAGCAGCTGTAGTACAGCTCATATTCCAGTGGGTGTACGAAGGTGCGAACCTTGATTTCTTCTTCCGATTTCAGCGCGATGTAAGCGTCGATGAAGTCGTCGGAGAATACGCCGCCCTTGGTCAGGAACGCGCGGCCCTTGTCCAGCTCTTCCAGGGCTTCTTTCAGGCTGCCGCAAACCTGTGGGATCTCTTTCGCCTCTTCAGGCGGCAGGTCGTACAGGTTTTTGTCAGCGGCATCGCCTGGGTGGATCTTATTCTGGATACCGTCCAGACCAGCCATCAGCAGTGCTGCGAAGGCCAGGTACGGGTTGGCAGCCGGATCCGGGAAGCGTGCTTCGATACGGCGGGCCTTCGGGCTCGACACGTAAGGAATACGGATCGAAGCGGAACGGTTGCGAGCCGAGTAGGCCAGCATGACCGGCGCTTCGAAACCTGGCACCAGACGCTTGTACGAGTTGGTGGCCGGGTTGGTGAAGCCGTTCAGCGCCTTACCGTGCTTGATGATGCCGCCGATGAAGTACAGAGCGGTATCGGACAGGCCGGCATAGCCTTCACCGGCGAAGGTGTTCTTGCCGTCTTTCCAGATCGACATGTGCACGTGCATGCCCGAACCGTTGTCGCCGTACAGTGGCTTCGGCATGAAGGTCGCGGTGCGGCCGTAAGCGTCAGCAACGTTGTGGACAACGTACTTCAGGGTCTGGGTTTCGTCGGCTTTCTTCACCAGAGTGTTGAACTTGACGCCGATTTCGTTCTGGCCGGCAGTCGCCACTTCGTGGTGGTGAACTTCAACGGTCAAGCCCATTTCTTCCAGTGCGTTGCACATGGAGGTACGGATTTCGTGATCGTGGTCGAACGGTGGAACCGGGAAGTAGCCACCCTTGACGCCTGGACGGTGACCTTTGTTGCCACCTTCGACGTCCTGGTCGGACATCCACGAACCTTGCTCGGAGTAGATCTTGAACATGGAGCCGGAGATGTCCGACTTGAATTTCACCGAGTCAAAGATGAAGAACTCAGGCTCTGGACCGGCGAAAACGGTGTCACCGATACCGGTGGCTTTCAGGTGTTCTTCGGCGCGCTTGGCGATCGCACGCGGGTCGCGGTCGTAGCCTTGCATGCTCGAAGGTTCGATGATGTCGCACACCAGGATCAGGGTGGCGTCTTCGGTGAACGGGTCAAGCACGGCAGTTTCGTCAACCGGCATCAGGATCATGTCGGAGGCTTCGATGCCTTTCCAGCCAGCGATGGAGGAACCGTCGAACATTTTGCCGACTTCGAAGAAGTCTTCATCCAGCGCATCGCGAGCCGGCATGGTCACGTGGTGCTGAGTGCCTTTGGTGTCCGTGAAGCGCAGATCAATCCATTTGACGTCATGATCTTTGATGAGTTGAACCGTCTTCGACATACTGTCCTCCGGGTGGCTTAGGGCTAGTAGTGGATGCCCTTAAAGTTGGGTGATGCCGGCGCGAATACTCTGCCAAGGCAACCTGCCTCACAAGGGAGCAAATTGCATGCCAGTGCCCCAGCATGGGTTTTTTGCCCCAATTTCATGCTTGTAAGCGCCTCAAACGGCCTAATCCTGAAAATATCGCCCTTTAATGTGGCGGCGCAAATTGAAAACGACCTGTTTTGGTGCATGTAAAACCTTATGCACATTAACTGGTTAAACCTTGAGCAATTTCCGCTATAATCCGCGCCCCCCTTTTTCGGCTGGCCGTTCGCGCGCTGTTTTCATGAAACTAATCGTAAAAGTCTTCCCCGAGATCACCATCAAAAGCCGACCTGTCCGGACGAAGTTCATCCGCCAGTTGGCCAAGAACATCCGCACCGTGCTCCGCGACCTGGACCCGGCAGTGGTGGTGAACGGCGTGTGGGACAATCTCGAGTTGGAAACCCGTGTTACCGACCCCAAAGCCTTGAAAGAGATGGGCGAGCGCCTGACCTGCATGCCGGGTATTGCGCACTTTCTGCAGATCGACGAGTACCCGCTGGGCGACTTCGACGACATCACCGAAAAGTGCAAACAGCACTACGGTGCCGCACTGGCAGGGAAGATTTTTTCGGTGCGCTGCAAGCGCGCCGGCAAGCACACGTTCAGTTCGATGGACGTCGAGAAATACGTCGGCAGCAAGCTGCGTCGCGAGTGCGGTGCGGCCGGAATCGACCTGAAAGCGCCGGAAATCGAAGTCCGCATCGAAGTTCGCGACAAACGGTTGTTCGTCATCCACAGCCAGCACAACGGCATCGGCGGCTACCCGCTCGGTGCGCTGGAGCAGACGCTGGTGTTGATGTCCGGCGGTTTCGATTCGACCGTGGCGGCCTATCAGATCCTGCGCCGTGGCCTGATGACGCACTTCTGCTTCTTCAACCTGGGCGGTCGTGCCCACGAATTGGGCGTGATGGAAGTCGCGCATTTCATCTGGAAGAAGTACGGCAGCTCGCAACGCGTGCTATTTGTCAGTGTTCCGTTCGAGGAAGTCCTCGGCGAAATTCTCGGTAAAGTCGATAACAGTCATATGGGCGTGGTTTTGAAGCGTATGATGTTGCGCGCGGCGTCGAACATCGCCGAGCGCCTGCACATCGATGCGCTGGTCACCGGCGAAGCGATCTCCCAGGTATCGAGCCAGACGCTGCCGAACCTGTCGGTGATCGACTGCGTAACCGACAAGCTGGTCCTGCGCCCACTGATCGTGGCGCACAAACAGGACATCATCGACACCGCGAACGAGATCGGTACCGCCGATTTCGCCCGGCACATGCCGGAATACTGCGGAGTCATTTCGGTCAACCCGAAAACCGCCGCCAAACGCGGTCGGGTTGAGCACGAAGAGCAGCAATTCGACATGGCGGTGCTAGAGCGTGCGCTCGCCAACGCCAAACTGGTGCCAATCGATCGGGTGATCGACGAATTGGGCCAGGACGTACAGATTGAAGAAGTCAGCGAAGCACTGGCCGGCCAGATCGTGATCGACATCCGTCACCCGGATGCCGCCGAGGATGAGCCGCTGGAACTTGCTGGCGTAGAAGTACAGACGATGCCGTTCTATGCAGTGAACGCTCGTTTCAAGGAGCTGGATCCGACTCGCCAGTACCTGCTGTATTGCGACAAAGGCGTGATGAGTCGCCTGCATGCCCACCATTTGCTCAGTGAGGGGCATGCCAATGTGCGCGTTTATCGACCGAGCTAAGTGCCCGGGGCTGTTTGCCTGTGGCCTGCGTCACCGGCCCCCCGACACCGCCGTCAAGCTGTAACGGCCATGCCGGACACTACTGCTAATCGCTGCCAAGACTTGTCAGCAAACCGAATCCTCTGATCGAGATACACAAGTGATCGAAAATCTACGCAACATCGCCATCATTGCCCACGTTGACCACGGTAAAACCACCCTGGTAGACAAACTCCTGCGTCAATCCGGCACTCTGGAGCGCAACGAGCTCAACGACGAGCGCGTGATGGACTCCAACGACCAGGAAAAAGAGCGCGGTATTACCATTCTGGCGAAGAACACCGCCATCAACTGGAACGGCTACCACATCAACATCGTGGACACCCCGGGCCACGCCGACTTCGGCGGCGAAGTTGAACGCGTAATGTCGATGGTCGACTCCGTTCTGCTGCTGGTTGACGCTCAAGACGGCCCTATGCCGCAAACCCGTTTCGTGACCAAGAAGGCTTTCGAAGCCGGCCTGCGTCCAATCGTGGTGATCAACAAGGTTGACCGTCCAGGCGCGCGTCCGGACTGGGTTCTGGACCAGATCTTCGACCTGTTCGACAACCTCGGTGCGACCGAAGAACAACTGGACTTCCAGGTTGTCTACGCTTCGGCCCTGAACGGCATTGCCGGTCTGGACCACACCGCCATGGGCGAAGACATGACTGCGCTGTACCAGGCAGTCGTCGACCACGTTCCGCCTCCGGCCGTTGACCGTGACGGTCCGTTCCAGATGCAGATCTCCGCTCTGGACTACAACAGCTTCCTGGGTGTTATCGGTGTTGGCCGTATCGCTCGCGGTCGCGTCAAGCCGAACACTCCGGTTGTCGCGATCGGTGCCGACGGCAAGCGCCGCAACGGCCGTATCCTGAAACTGATGGGTCACCACGGTCTGCACCGCGTTGACGTTGAAGAAGCTGCGGCCGGCGACATCGTCTGCATCAGCGGTATGGATTCGCTGTTCATCTCCGACACCCTGTGCCACCCGGACACCGTCGAGGCGATGAAGCCGCTGACCGTTGACGAGCCAACCGTTTCGATGACCTTCCAGGTAAACGACTCGCCATTCTGCGGTAAAGAAGGCAAGTTCGTGACGTCCCGTAACATCAAGGATCGTCTGGACAAAGAGCTGCTGTACAACGTTGCTCTGCGCGTTGAAGAAGGCGACTCGGCTGACAAGTTCAAGGTTTCCGGCCGTGGTGAGCTGCACCTCTCGGTACTGATCGAAACCATGCGTCGCGAAGGCTTCGAGCTGGCCCTGGGCCGTCCTGAAGTGATCATCCGTGAAGTTGACGGCGTGAAGCAGGAACCGTTCGAAAACGTGACCATCGACATCCCTGAAGAATCCCAGGGCAAGGTCATGGAAGAGATGGGTCTGCGTAAGGGCGACCTGAGCAACATGGTCCCGGATGGCAAGGGCCGTGTACGTCTGGAATACAACATCCCTGCTCGCGGTCTGATCGGTTTCCGTAACCAGTTCCTGACCCTGACCAACGGTGCTGGCATCCTGACCTCGATCTTCGATCGTTACGACACCGTCAAGTCGGGCCACATGTCCGGCCGTCAGAACGGCGTTCTGGTTTCGGTTGAAACCGGCAAGGCACTGACCTACTCGCTGGAAACCCTGCAGGCTCGCGGCAAGCTGTTCGTAGAACACGGCCAGGAGATCTACAACGGTCAGATCGTTGGTCAGAACAGCCGCGACAACGACCTGGGTGTAAACCCGACCAAAGGCAAGAAGCTCGACAACATGCGTGCTTCGGGTAAAGACGAAACCATCGCTCTGGTTCCACCTGTTCGCTTCACTCTGGAACAGGCTCTGGAATACATCCAGGAAGACGAGCTGTGCGAAGTCACGCCTAAGTCGATCCGTCTTCGCAAGAAGATCCTCGACGAAAGCGAGCGTACCCGCGCTGCCAAGAAAGCCAAGGCGTAATCTAGCTTTGGAATAAAAAACGCCCCCGGTCGCGAGACCGGGGGCGTTTTTGTTTGTCTGGGGTTTCTGTGAGGTTCGCGTTGGCCCCTTCGCGAGCAGGCTCGCACACAGGGTTGTCGGGTGCTTACGCAAATGATCGTTCCCACGCTCTGCGTGGGAATGCCTCAACGGACGCTCTGCGTTCGGCTTCAGAAGGGACGCGGAGCGTCCCGGGCTGCATTCCCACGCAGAGCGTGGGAACGATCAGTGGCTAGCTACAACTCAGATGCGGTCAGAACTTATCGATCGCGCGGAAATTCTGCACCCGCTCGACTTCCTTCGGCTTGTACGCGCAATAACCCGGCCGCGGGCCGATCTTCGGGTGGTTGCGGCAGGTGTCCGGGCGCTTGTCATAAATGGTGCACAGGCGGCTCTTACGATCCAGGTAATAGCAATCGTTGTTGCTCATGCGCTGGAGGGTGAAGATCCCCGACTTCTGATTGAAACGCTCGACCAGGCCTTCCTTCTGCAAACGCTTGGCGATGTTCTTCGGCGGATCGCCCAGTTCGAACTCGTCGACCACACCGATGCGCACCAGATCCTTGATCTTCACCTCGACCGGCAGCGTGCAGCAGCTGGACATGCACGAGCCGCACATCGGCGCCGAATATTTGGCCCACGTATCGAGACGATCGATCTCGGCGGCGGCGATCAGGTTGGGTTTCATCATCGGGAGTTACCAGGGTGTGTGCATCAGGGCGCGCGATCATACCGGGACGGGTGGATTTTTGAACAACCTTTCGCCAGATTTTTCTCGCTACCTGCACTTCGCCGGGCAATTCGGCACGGCCCCTGCATTCATTGGTTCATCCGCCAAGGTTATGCCGGGCCACTTCACAGTCTCCGGAAATACAGCCGAACCAGAGCCGCTACCGTCGGTCAGACCGTCTAGGCTCAGACAATTCCCCGCTCGCTCGAGGTCCTATTGATGACTCAAGAACCACTAGTTCGCGAAGCAGAGGTGGCCGCATTCCGCGACGCCGTCCTGACCAAGCTCACCTACGCGGTGGGCAAGGATCCCGATCACGCCTTTGACCATGACTGGTTCGAAGCCATCGCCCTGGCCGCGCGTGATCACATGGTCGAACACTGGATGGACCACACCCGGCAGATCTACCGCAAAGGTCAGAAGCGGGTGTACTACCTCTCGCTGGAATTCCTCATCGGCCGCTTGCTCTACGACAGCCTGAGCAACCTGGGCCTGCTCGACGTCGCCCGTGAAGCGCTGACCGAACTCGGCGTCGATCTCGAACGTATCCGTTTGCTGGAACCTGACGCAGCGCTCGGCAACGGTGGCCTCGGGCGCCTGGCGGCGTGCTTCATGGAAAGCATGTCGACCCTCGGCATTGCCGGTCACGGCTATGGCATTCGTTATGAGCACGGCTTGTTCCGTCAGGCGATTGTCGATGGCTGGCAGCAGGAGCAGACCGAACACTGGCTGGATTTCGGCAACCCGTGGGAATTCGAACGGCCGGAGGTGGTGTACCCGATCGGCTTCGGCGGCAGCGTCGAAACCGTCACCGACGCCAATGGCAAAACCCGCCAGGTCTGGTCACCGGCGGAAACCGTGCGCGCAATTGCCTATGACACCCCGGTGGTCGGCTGGCGCGGCGCCAGCGTCAACACCCTGCGGCTGTGGCGTGCGCGGGCGATGGAAGAGTTGCATCTGGAGCGCTTCAACGCCGGTGACCACCTTGGCGCCGTGGCCGAAGTGGCCCGCGCCGAAAGTATCTCGCGAGTGCTCTACCCGGCGGACAGCACCGAAGCCGGTCAGGAACTGCGCCTGCGTCAGGAATACTTCTTCGTCGCCGCATCGCTACAGGATCTGCTGCGCCGTCACCGCAACATGCACACCTCTGTGCTGACCCTCGGTGATCATGCGGCGATTCAGCTCAACGACACCCACCCTTCGATTGCCGTTGCCGAACTGATGCGTCAATTGGTCGACGTCTACGACGTGGCGTGGGATGCGGCGTGGCAGGTAACAGTCGACACGCTGTCGTACACCAACCACACCTTGCTGCCCGAAGCGCTGGAAACCTGGCCGGTCGGCCTGATGGAGCGCATGCTGCCGCGGCACATGCAGATCATTTATCTGATCAACGCCCAGCACATCGACTCGCTGCGGGCCAAAGGCATTCACGATTTCGACGTGCTGCGCGCGGTGTCGCTGATCGAAGAGGACAACGGCCGTCGCGTGCGCATGGGCAACCTCGCGTTTCTCGGCTCGCACAGCGTCAACGGCGTCTCGGGGTTGCACACGCAACTGATGCGCAAAACGGTATTCGCCGAACTGCACAAACTCTACCCGGAGCGGATCAACAACAAGACCAACGGCATTACGTTCCGCCGCTGGCTGTTCCAGGCCAACGCCGAGCTGACCTCGATGCTGGTCGATGCTGTGGGGCCGGAGATACTGGACCATCCCGAAGAGCGTCTGCTTGAACTGGAGCCATTCGCTGAAAAAACCGCGTTCCGTAAAGCCTTTGCCGAACAGCGCCTGCACAGCAAGAAAGCCTTGGCCTACCTGATTCACGAGCGTCTGGGCATTGCCGTCAACCCGGCGGCGATGTTCGACGTGCAGGTCAAACGCATCCACGAATACAAGCGTCAACTGCTCAACCTGCTGCACACCGTCGCGCTGTACCAAGCGATTCGTGCCGAGCCGGAAGTTGACTGGGTGCCACGGGTAAAAATCTTCGCCGGCAAGGCGGCGGCGAGCTATCACCAGGCCAAACTGATCATCAAATTGACCAACGACATCGCCCGGGTGGTCAACAACGACCCGACGGTACGCGGCTTGCTCAAAGTGGTGTTCCTGCCCAACTACAACGTCAGCCTGGCGGAGAGCATCATTCCGGCGGCGGACTTGTCCGAACAGATTTCCACCGCCGGTTTCGAAGCGTCGGGCACCAGCAACATGAAGTTCGGCCTCAACGGCGCGCTGACCATCGGCACCCTCGATGGCGCCAACGTGGAAATGGCCGAGCGCATCGGTGCCGAGCACATGTTTATCTTCGGCTTGAGTGCGCAGCAGGTTGAAGCGCGCAAGCAGAACCATGAGTTCAGCGCCTTGCCGGACATCGCCGCGTCGCATCGTCTGAACGATGTGCTGCAAGCGATCCGCAGCGGTGTGTTCTCGCCGGACGATACCTCGCGTTACACCGGGCTGATCGACTCGTTGATCGACTATGACCGTTTCCTGGTCTGCGCCGATTTCGACTCGTACTGGGAAGCGCAGAAGCGCGTGGAAGCGCACTGGCATGACTCCAATAACTGGTGGCGTTCGGCAGTGCTGAACACCGCGCGGATGGGCTGGTTCTCGTCTGACCGGACCATTCGTGAGTACGCCACCGATATCTGGAAAGCGCTGGAGTAACTTTCCGCAACAGATCTGTGCAAAGCCCAACGTTTGTTGGGCCGGATCGATATACTGAGCGCCGGTTACCGGTTGCTTCAGTCACCACCCGGACCCTGTGGGGGCGAGCCTGCTCGCGATAGCGTTGTCACATTAAACAGAAATGTTGACTGACAAAGCGCTTTTGCGAGCGGGCTCGCTCCCACGGGGTTTGTGCCTAGACTGAAGCCATCGCCGGACTCGCCCCGCCCCGGGGCTGCTTAGGGATATCGACCATGCAATGGATGTTCATGTTGATCGGGCTGGTGCTCGGTGGACTGCTCGACGAGTCGTTCAGCGCTGCGCTGTTGGGCGGGCTGCTCGGGCTGGCGATTGCGCAGACGATCCGCATTACGCGGCTCGCCAAACTGACGGCTGCGCAACAGCAGCAACTCGAACACGCCAAAGTCGCCTTGCAAGGCATCGAGCAGCGGCTGTTTCTGCTCGAAGGCGCGCCGCTTCACGCTGCGCCACCGCCGTCTCCTGCGCCCGTCGCTGAGCCTGTCGCCGAGCCCGCCGAAATCCTTGAGCAAGCCCCCGCGCCTGAGCTGATCTGGGAACTCCCGCCCGAGTTCGAGCCGATAACAGCCGCCACCCGTGAAACCAGTCAGCCGCTGCCGGACGACGTCTGGCGCGCCGAACCGGCCCCTCGTGAACCGCAAAAACCTGCCGAACCCCGTGGTCCGAACCTGATCGAACGCGGCATCAGCGCGGCACGCAACTGGCTGTTCGGTGGCAACACGGTGCTGCGCGTCGGCGTGGTGCTGCTGTTTTTCGGTCTGGCGTTTTTGCTGCGTTACGCCACCGAAGGCATGGTGGTGCCCATCGAGTTGCGTTACGCCGGGGTGGCGGCGGCTGCGTTGGGCCTGCTTGCGCTGGGCTGGTGGTTACGCCGGCGCAACACACACTATGCGTTGATGCTGCAGGGTACCGGCATCGCGGTGCTGTACCTGACGGTATTCGCGGCGATGCGTTTGCATCCGCTGCTCGATCCTTCCGCCGCGCTGGGCCTGCTGGTGGCGGTGACGGTGTTCTCGGCCATACTGGCAATCACCCAGGATGCGCTGGGGCTGGCTGCAGCGGCGGCATTGGGCGGTTTTGCCGCACCGATCCTGACCTCCACGGGAGAAGGCAATCACGTCGCGCTGTTCAGTTATTTCGCCCTGCTCAACGCCGGCATTCTGGCCATTGCCTGGTTCAAGGCCTGGCGCCTGCTCAATCTGATCGGCTTCGTTGGCACCTTTGGCATCGGGTTCGCCTGGGGGCTGCGCTCCTATGTTCCGGAGCTGTTGTGGAGCACCGAGCCGTTCCTGATCCTGTTTTTCCTGATGTACCTGGGCATCGGCTTGCTGTTTGCCCGACGCAAGCTGCTCGACCTGACCGATGCCCCGGCGGACGCTGATCGCGAGGCGTTGTTGCACTGGTCGGCGCGCAAGGGCGATTACGTCGACGGCACCATGCTGTTCGGCCCGCCAATCATTGGTTTCGGTTTGCAGTTCGCTCTCGTTCAGCATCTGGAGTTCGCGGCGGCGTTCAGTGCCTTGGCGCTGGGCATGCTTCATATGGCGCTGGCCAGGCTATTGATGGGTGGACGCGCAGTGCTGCTGGGCGAAACCTGCTTGGCGCTCGGGGTGATTTTTGCCAGTCTGGCGATTCCGTTGGGGCTCGATGCGCGCTGGACTTCAGCGGCATGGGCCGTCGAGGGGGCGGGGATTTTCTGGCTTGGCCTGCGTCAGCATCGACCATTCGCGCGGGCCTTTGCGCTGTTGCTGCAATTGGGCTCGGCGTTGGCCTTCCTGAACGAATTGCGTTTTGGCGAAAACAGTTTGCTCGACGGTGCTCCATTGGGCGCGTTGATGCTCGGCGGTGCGCTGTTGTTCAGCTTCTACCAATTGCGCAAATCAGTACCGGAGCAGGCCGCGCCGTGGGAGCGCCAGGCATTGCCCGTGCTGGCGAGCCTTGGCCTGACTTTCCTGTACCTGCTGGCACCGCTGTTTTTCTTCATCCAGGGTACGGCGATCAGTTGGGCACTGGCCGGACTGGCAACGTTGCTGGTTGGCCTGCGCATTCAATCGCGCACGTTCCTGTTCAGCGCGTTTGCCGTGCAATTGCTCGGTGGCGCGTTATTTCTGTTACGCCTGCAAGGCGCAGGTGAGGATTCGTCAGCAGTGTTCAGCGCGGGCTGGAGTGGTTTACTCAGCGCATCGCTGATCGGTCTGGCATTGATTGCCGGCATGTTGCTGGCGGCACGCGATGACATGGTGCGCAGCGACGTGCGTCTGCTGCGCGGTCTGTCCGTGGTGCTGTTGGCCGGCCTGGTGCTGATCAACCTGGCAGTGCTGTTTGTCCTGCCGTGGCAGACCGCGAGTGCGGTGTGGGCGGCCAGTGGTTTGCTGATCATCTGGCTGAGCCTGTATCTGCAGCAGCGCGTCAGTTTCGTATTCGGTCTGCTGTTGCAGGTGATCGGCGGCGCAGCATTTTTGTTGGCCGGCCCGGAGTTGCTGGGGCCGCTGTCCAGCGAAGGCTTGAAACCGCTGGCCCATGGTGGCTTCTGGACGCCGCTGGTGCTGGGGTTGGCGGCGATGATCGGTGCGTGGCGCTTGCAACTGGGCAACCATGCTTCGGCCTTTGATGCGCTGAGTTTGCAGCGCTTGTCTGAAGTGTTGCTGGTGTGGGGCACCGCTTGGTGGGCGTTGGCGTGGGTCAGTGAGGTATTGCGCTTTGCCCCGGCCAATCTGCAAGCGACGCTGCTGCTATTGGTCGCGGCGCTCAGTGTGGCGCTGTGGACGCTGGTGTCACTGCGGCTGAAATGGCCGGCGCTGGGCTTGCTTTGCACCTCGCTGATTCCGGCGGCAGCGCTGGTATTGCTTGGCGCGTGGCAGTCGCGTTATCACCCGGCGGCCGACTTCGGCTGGCTGGCCTGGATGCTGGTATTCGCCGTGCATTTCTTCAGCCTGCGCCGTCTCGCGCCGATGCTTCCGGCACGCGCTTTAAGTACCGCGCATGTACTCGGCTGCTGGCTGCTGATCGGCGTGCTGGCGCTGGAATTGCGTTACGGTCTGCTGCTGTTGTCCGAGCAGTACAACGCCTGGCGCTGGCTGGGTTGGGCGATTCTGCCGAGTATCTATCTGTTGCTTGCAGCGGCACCGCGCGCCTGGCCGTGGCCGGTATCGGCGTTTGTCCGCGAGTACCGTTTGTATGCCGCTGCGCCGCTGGCGGTGTTGATGTTGGCGTGGTTCTGGCTGGCCAACGCTGTCAGCGATGGCAACGCCGACCCGCTGCCTTATGTGCCGCTGCTCAACCCTCTGGAGCTGGGGCTGCTGTTTGCCTTGTTCGGCGTTTATGTGTGGTCGCGCAGTGCGGTGGCACAACTGTCGATCCGCCGGAACTACGCCGATTACAGCACGCAACTGATCGCCGGGGTTTCGCTGTTCGCTTTCTGCACGGCGCTGGTGACCCGCGCCGCGCATCATTGGGCCGGGATCCCGTTCGAACTGGACACGTTGCTCGCCTCGATGCTGGTGCAGGCAGGGTTGTCGATCGTCTGGACGCTGATGGCGCTGGGGCTGATGATCGGCGGTCATCTGCGCCATCGCCGCGAAGTGTGGCTGATCGGCGCGGCGCTGATTGCGCTGGTGGTGGCGAAACTGATTTTTGTCGAACTGAGCAACCGTGGCGGCCTCGCCCGGATCGTCTCGTTTATCGGCGTCGGCGTGTTGCTGCTCGTGGTGGGCTATTTTGCCCCGCTGCCGCCCAAGCGCGTCGAAGCCGAACCGGCGGCGGACAAGCCCGCCACGCAAACCGAAGGAGTTGTCTCTTGAGTCGCATGCTGAATCTGGGTTGGTTGGCGTTGGGCGTGGTGATGGCTGCCGGCGCCCAGGAAAAACCCGCGGACTTCGCCACGCAGGTGCCGCTGTCGGTCAGTGGTGACGGCCCGTGGTATCGCCTTGAGTTGCCGCTGAGCGTGCAATTGCAGGCGCGTCAGACCGATCTCAGCGACCTGCGCGTGTTCAACGCCGCCGGTGAAACGCAGGCTTACGCGCTGGCGCGTGAATCCGCGCAGACCCGCGACGACGGCCAGTTGCACGACGTAAAGTGGTTCCCGCTGTACAACGCCGCCGACGCCAGCGAACGCGCGCCGAACGTGCGCGTGCAATCGACCACCAATGGCACGCTGGTCGAAGTGCAGCCGTCCAGTCAGTTGGAGGCCGGCGAAGAAGTGCTGCGTGGCTGGTTGCTCGATGCCAGCGCGATCAAGGCACCGTTGCAGCAATTGGTCCTCGACTGGACCAGCGAGCGCGACGGCTTCCAGCGTTTCAGCATCGAAGCCAGCGACGACCTGCAACATTGGCAGGCATGGGGCGAAGGCCAGGTTGCTCGGCTGACGTTCTCTGATGAGCGCATCGAACAGCACGAAGTGACCCTGCCGGGGCAGACCGCGCGGTATGTACGCCTGCTCTGGGAGTCGCCGGGTTCAGCGCCCATCCTTACTTCGGCGCAACTGAAAAGCAGCGACCCGCGTCATCTACCGCTGCCGTTGGTCTGGTCGCAAACCGTGGCCGGCAGCAGCATCAAGGCCGGGGAATACACCTGGCAGCTGCCGATGGGGCTGAATGTCGAGCGCGTGCAGGTCGAGCTGAAACAGCCGAACAGTCTGGCGCCGGTCACGCTGGCCGGCCGCCGCGAGAGCAGTTTGCCGTGGCAGACGCTGAGCAGTGGCTTGTTGTATCGCCTGACCCAGAACAATCAGGACGTGGTGCAGAACCAAATCCCTCTCGACGGGCAGACCGTGCAGCAATTGAAGCTGACCGTGGACGAGCGCGGCGGTGGGCTGGGTGAGCAGGCGCCGGATCTGAAATACGCGGTGCGCGCCACGCAGGTGATTTTCCTCGCCCGGGGCGATGGGCCGTACAGCCTCGCCGTAGGCAATGCCACGGTGAAAACGGCGAACCTGCCGTTGACCACGCTGATTCCGGATTTCAAACCGCAGATGCTGGCGACGCTGGGCAAGGCCTCGGTGCAGAGCGAAGCCGTGTTGACGCAGACCTCGACGACGACCGCGGCTGCGGTCGCCGGGACCAACTGGAAGAAGATCGGTTTGTGGGCGGTATTGCTGTTGAGTGTGGTGTTTCTCGGGGCGATGGCGTTCAGCCTGTTGCGCAAGCCGCCCGCCAATACCTGAGCAGGGCTGGCGCTGCGCGCCAATCGCGAGCAGGCTCACTCCCACAGGGGAATGCACTTCAAATGTGGGAGCGAGCTCGCTCGCGAAAGCGGCCGGACAGACACTGAAATTCTCGGCGGGCCTTCCGAACCGGTCTACGCTCAAATCCGTCACCTGAACTCTCCACCGACAATCACGTCTGATGCAGGCAAATACGCCCCGACGCACGTTAGCGGGCGTCTTCGCTCGCTAGGTTTTCAGACTCCCTGTAAACTGCGCGGGTTTTTAGCCCCCCATTCCACCGGAGCCGTCCATGTCCCGCGTTACCTTGAGTCGCTATTTGATTGAGCAGACCCGCAGCAACAACACTCCTGCCGATCTGCGCTTTTTGATCGAAGTGGTGGCGCGTGCCTGCAAGGAAATCAGCCACGCCGTGTCCAAAGGCGCCCTCGGTGGTGTTCTGGGCAGCATGGGCACTGAAAACGTCCAGGGCGAAGTGCAGAAGAAGCTCGACGTGCTGTCGAACGAAATTCTGCTCGAAGCCAACGAATGGGGCGGTCACCTGGCCGGCATGGCGTCCGAAGAAATGGACAATGCCTACCAGATTCCGGGCAAGTACCCGAAAGGCGCCTACCTGCTGGTATTCGACCCACTGGACGGTTCGTCGAACATCGACATCAACGCGCCGGTCGGCACCATTTTCTCGGTACTGCGTTGCCCCAACGAATACCTGAGCCAGAACGAGCCGCTGAACGAAAAGGCCTTTCTGCAACCAGGCACCCAGCAAGTGGCCGCCGGCTACGCGATCTATGGTCCACAGACCATGCTGGTGCTGACCCTGGGTGACGGCGTCAAAGGCTTCACCCTCGACCGCGAAATGGGCAGCTTCGTGCTGACTCACGAAGACATCACCATTCCTGAAACCACCCAGGAATTCGCTATCAACATGTCCAACCAGCGCCACTGGGAAGCCCCGGTACAGCGCTACGTCGGCGAGCTGCTGGCCGGTGAAGAAGGTCCGCTGAAAAAGAACTACAACATGCGCTGGGTCGCAGCGATGGTTGCCGATGTGCACCGCATCCTCACCCGTGGCGGTCTGTTCATGTACCCGCGCGACAGCCGTGAGCCGTCCAAGCCGGGCAAGCTGCGCCTGATGTACGAAGCCAACCCGATGTCGTTCCTTGTCGAACAAGCGGGCGGCGCCTCCACCGACGGCCACCAGCGCATCCTCGACATCCAGCCCGAAGGCCTGCACCAGCGTGTAGCGGTGTTCCTCGGCTCGAAAGAAGAAGTCGCTCGCGCCACGGCTTACCACAAGGAGTAACCATGACCGCGCCCTGGCAGCCGTTGCTCGAATGGTGGTTCGGACATGCCGAATCACCGGACGCAGTGGCGGCTGACAAGGGCAAGTTGTGGTTCGGCAAGCGAGCCAGCCAGGACCTCGAAGCGCAGACGTGTTTCGGGGTCTTTGTCGATCAGGCCCTGGCCGGCGAATTGACCGAGTGGACGCAATGTCCCGAAGGTTGGCTGGCGGTTGTGCTTTTACTCGATCAACTGCCGCGCATGATCCATCGCAACACCCCTAAAGCCTACTCCGGTGATTTGCGCGCGCAGAAACTCGTCGCCCAAGGCATTGCCGCGGATTTCGACCGGCAGTTGAAACCGATTCAGCGCGTATTCATTTATCTGGTGTTTGAACACTGCGAAAACCTCGCGGTGCAGAACGAGGCAGTGTCCCGATTTATCGAGCTGGTGGCTGAACAGCCGGAAGCGCAGAGGGCGGTGTTTGCAGATAATCTGGATTACGCCGAGCGGCACCAGAAGGTGATTGCACGGTTTGGCCGGTTTCCGCATCGCAATGCGGTGTTGGGGCGGGAGTCTACGGCTGAGGAATTGGCGTTTCTTTCTGAGCCTGGGTCGCGGTTTTAAAGGCTTTCCCTCACCCTAACCCTCTCCCGGAGGGAGAGGGGACTGACCAAGTTGTCTGGACGTGATACATCGACCTGCAAACTTCGAGTCGAACTCAGGTTTTGAACAGCATGAAGATCTGCTCCCTTTCCCCCTCGCCCCCTTGGGGGAGAGGGCTGGGGTGAGGGGGGTATGCTCTTGATCTTCAGATCCTGAAACTACCCACCAACTGCTTCAACCGCGCCGCCTGCTGTTCCAGGTCCGAACACGCGCGCAAGGTCGCCTGCAAGTTCTCCACCCCTTCCTGATTCAGCGTGTTGATCTCGCTGATATCCACATTGATCGACTCGACCACAGCGGTCTGTTCTTCGGTCGCGGTGGCCACCGACTGGTTCATGCCGTCGATCTCGCCGATACGCTGGGTCACGCTGCCGAGGCGTTCGCCAGCCTGGTTGGCGATGCCGACGCTGCTTTCGCTCTCGCGCTGGCTCACGGTCATGATGCTCACCGCCTGACGTGCGCCGACTTGCAGTTCTTCGATCATCTTCTGCACTTGCTGCGCCGAATCCTGAGTGCGGTGGGCGAGATTGCGCACTTCGTCGGCGACCACGGCGAAACCACGCCCGGCCTCACCGGCCCGCGCCGCTTCGATCGCGGCATTGAGCGCGAGCAGGTTGGTTTGCTGGGAAATACTGGTGATCACTTCAAGAATCTGGCCGATGTTCACCGTGTTGCTGTTAAGCGTTTCGATGTTGCCGCAGGAGTCGCTGATCTTCGCCGACAGCTGTTGCATCGCCTGGATGGTTTTATCCACCACCTGCTGACCTTCGACGGCGAGGCCGCGCGCATCGCTGGAGTGCTGCGAGGCGAGGGCCGCGTTCTGGGCGATTTCCTGGGCGGCGGCGCCGAGCTGGTTGATCGCGGCGGCGACGCTGTTGGTGCGGCTGGCTTGCTGGTCGGAGTTATACATCGACGAGTTCGACGCCGCGACCACGCGCAGGGCGACTTCGTTGACCTGGCCGGTGGCCGAGGACACTTCGCGGATCGAGGTGTGAATACGCTCGACGAAGCGGTTGAACGAGGTGCCCAGCGCGCCGAATTCATCGTTACCGTGAATCACCAGTCGCTTGGTCAGGTCGCCTTCACCTTCAGCAATATCGTGCATGGCGCGGCCCATGGTCAGCAGCGGTTGCATCAGCACGCGAATCAGCATGCCCAGCAACGCCAGAATGATGACCACGGCAATGGCCATGGCGATCAGCGCTGAGGTGCGGAACTCGCTGAGCATGGCGAAAGCGGTGTCTTTATCGAGCACCAGCGCCACGTACCAGTCAGCCGACGGCACGCCGTTAACGCGGGTGAACGAGATCAACTGAGTCTTACCGTCGAACTCGACTTCTTTCAGGCCCGGGCTGACTTTGGGTGCGCCATTCGGATAGGCCTCGGCGAGGGTCTTGAGCACCAGTTTGCTGTCCGGGTGGATAAGGATCTTGCCTTCGGCGCTGACAATGAACGCATGACCGTGGCCGCCGAAGTTCAGCGAGTTGATGATTGCGCTGACGCTGGTCAGATCAATATCTGCACCGGCGACGCCGAGCATCTGACCCTGGCGTTGTACCGGCGTGGCCACGGTAATCACCAGTTTGCCCGACGAGGCGGCGATGTACGGTTCGGTGACAATGGTCTGTTGCGCGCTGTTGGCCGCTTTGTACCAGCCGCGGGCGCGCGGATCGTAATCCGGCGCGCGATTGCCGGCCGGTACCGAAAACATCACGCCGTCCGCACCGCCAAAGTAGCTGAGCTGAAAATTGCCGGTATAGGCGGGCAGGTCGATGATGCGCTTGAGGCTGGCCGGCGCGTTGCCGTCGACCGCCACTTGCTGGGATAACGATTGCAACAGCTGGATGCGGCTTTCCAGCCAGGTCTGGATGTTGCTGGTGGTCAGACTGCCCAGTTCCTGCATGGTCGCTTCGGTACTGCTGCTCAGGGCCTGACGTTGTCGATAGTCGTTGAACAGAATGAAACAGGCGAATGCAACGGCCACCACAAGGGCGGCAGCCAACAAGATTTTGTGGCTGAATTTCAGGTTTCTGGTCATCGAATGAACTACCGAGCAGGGGCTGGTCAGGAAAGGGCGGCAATTTGCCATATTCCCTGGCGTTGCGCTGCTCTTATTTCGACCGGCGCGCGCCAAAGATTAGGCGTGCGGGCGGAAATTCGACGAAATGCTCAATAGCCCTACAAAGTGTCTGATTTTACCGACAAATGCCGGACGGGCGGATGAACAAATAGCCATCTGGTCAGGGAACCAGAGGAGGGTTTTCTCTTCTAAGCTTCTGGTTGGCACCATGCCAGCCCCCTTCCGCTCCAGGAGTTACACCATGTCGCTGCGATCTCTCGCCCTTCTGTGCTTTTGCGTGCTGCTGGCCGCATGCAGCAAGGTCAATCAGGAAAACTACTCGAAGCTCTCGGCCGGCATGGCCAAGGCCGAAGTCGAGACCCTGCTGGGCAAACCGACTGATTGCTCGGGCGCGCTCGGCATGTCCAGTTGCACCTGGGGCGACAAGAACAGCTTTATCAGCGTGCAGTACGCCGGTGACAAAGTGCTGATGTTTTCCGGCCAAGGCCTGAAGTAAACCGGGGCTTCGCGCCCACGGAGAAAAAAATGAAGCGGTTATTGTTAGTTCTTTTTGCCGGCCTGGTTTTGGCTGGCTGCGCCACTTCCGGCGTCGACTCGTTGGCACCGAAAACGGTCAACAGCGTCAATCTGAAGCGTTATCAAGGCACCTGGTATGAGTTGGCGCGTCTGCCGATGTACTTCCAGCGCAACTGCGCGCAATCCGAAGCGCATTACACCCTCAAGCCTGATGGCAACGTCGCGGTGCTCAACCGCTGCCTGACGCCGGACTGGCAATGGGAAGAGGCCAAGGGCACGGCTTATCCGCAAGTGCCGGGCAAGACCGACAAGCTCTGGGTCGAGTTCGACAACTGGTTCTCGCGCCTGCTGCCGGGCGTGGCCAAAGGCGAATACTGGGTGTTGTACGTCAGCGACGACTACAAGACCGCCATCGTCGGCGACCCGAGTCGCAAGTACATGTGGTTGCTGTCGCGCACACCGACCGTCAACGGTGTGGTGCGCGAGGACTTGCTGAGCAAGGCACGCCAGCAAGGGTATGACACCACGCGGCTGATCTGGCGGACGACGGATCGGCAGATGGCCAAAACTTCGAACTAAGCATTTGTATTGATCGCTCCCACGCTCCGCGTGGGAGTGTCTCAATGGACGCTCTGCGTCCGCTTTGGGACGCAGAGTGTCCCGGGCTGCATTCCTTTGCTGCGCGTGGAAACGATCAATCGTCAGCCAAGAAGGTCGCGCAGGACTTGGGTGAAGGCACGCGCGCTGTCTTCTTCTCCGGCATGCCTGCCATCTCGCACCACCCACTGACCATTGACCATCACATCACACACCTGCCGATCGCCACCGGCGAACAACCAGCGATTCAAAATCCCGTCGCCACTGGCCGTCGCCAGATACGGATCGTTGCCATCGAGCACAATCCAGTCGGCACGCTTGCCAACTTCCAGTGCGCCGATCGGCTGTCCCAACGCCTGCGCGCCGCCGTCCAGCGCGGCGTCGTACAACGTGCGCCCGACCATCGGCTGATCCGTGCCGTACAAGCGATTGCGGCGCTGGTCACGCAGGCGCTGGCCGTATTCCAGCCAACGCAATTCCTCCACCACACTCAGCGATACATGGCTGTCCGAGCCGATGCCCATGCGCCCGCCCTGAGCGAGGAAATCCACTGCCGGGAAAATCCCGTCGCCCAGATTCGCTTCGGTGGTCAGGCACAACCCGGCAATGGCGCGACTCTTGGCCATCAGCGTGACTTCTTCGGGGTTGGCATGGGTGGCGTGGACCAGGCACCAGCGCTGGTCGACTTCGGTATTTTCATACAGCCATTGCAACGGCCGGCGACCGCTCCAGCTCAGGCAATCGTCGACTTCTTTTTGTTGCTCAGCGATGTGGATGTGCACCGGGCATTGTTTGTCGCTGGCGGCGAGAACTTCGCTGATCTGCTGTGGCGTCACCGCGCGCAGCGAGTGGAAGCACAGGCCCAGCGATTGCGCCTTTTGCTGGGCCAGCATTGGCTGCAGGCGCGATTGCAGATTCAGGTAGTTTTCGGTGCTGTTGATGAAGCGGCGCTGGCCCTCATTCGGCGTTTGGCCGCCAAAACCGGAGTGGCTGTACAGCACCGGCAACAGGGTCAGGCCGATGCCGCTGTCACTGGCAGCCTGGCTGATGCGCTGGGCCAGTTCGGCCGGGTCGGCATACGGCTGACCATTGCTGTCGTGATGCACATAGTGGAATTCGGCGACCGATGTGTAACCGGCCTTGAGCATTTCAATGTACAGCTGACGGGCGATGATGCCGAGCTGATCCGGGCTGATCTTTCCGACGAGCCGGTACATCAGATCGCGCCAGGTCCAGAAACTGTCGTTGGGATTGCCGGCAACTTCGGCCAGCCCGGCCATCGCCCGTTGGAAGGCATGGGAATGCAGATTCGGCATGCCCGGCAGCAACGGGCCGCTCAACCGTTCGGCGCCGTCTGCGCTGGCATCGGCCTGGATTTGGGTCAACAAGCCATCGCCGCTGACATCAAGACGTACATTATTGGCCCATCCATTAGGCAGCAGTGCGCGTTCGGCAAAGAAGGCGGACATGGTTCGGCACCCCATCGTGTGTTATTTGTATATACATATACAGACGTTTGCCTGCCCGGTAAACTCCGGCAAGCTAGCCACTTTCATCCAAGAACAAGGATCCACCGTGCCGACTCCGCCTCCAGTCTCCCCGTTGGCCGCGAACATGGGCGACAGTCCGGCGCCCTTGTACGCCCGCGTCAAACAGATGATTACCCAGCAGATCGACAGCGGTAACTGGCCGCCGCATTACCGCGTGCCGTCCGAAAGCGAGCTGGTCAGCCAGCTGGGTTTCAGCCGCATGACCATCAACCGCGCCTTGCGCGAGATGACCGCCGACGGCCTGCTGGTGCGCATGCAAGGCGTCGGCACTTTCGTTGCCGAACCGAAGAGCCAGTCGGCGCTGTTCGAAGTGCACAACATCGCCGATGAGATCGCCTCCCGTGGCCATCGCCACACCTGCCAGGTCATCACCCTCGAAGAAGAGGCCGCCGGTTCCGAGCGCGCGCTGGCGCTGGACATGCGCGAGGGGCAGAAGGTGTTTCACTCGCTGATCGTGCATTACGAAAACGACATTCCCGTGCAAATCGAAGACCGCTTCGTCAACGCGCTGGTCGCCCCGGAATACCTCAAACAGGACTTCACCCTGCAAACCCCCTACGCCTACCTCAACCAGGTCGCCCCGCTGACCGAGGGCGAGCATGTGGTCGAGGCGATTCTCGCTGAGCCGTCCGAGTGCAAATTGCTGCAGATCGAAAAGGGCGAGCCGTGCCTGCTGATTCGTCGTCGCACGTGGTCGGGCCGTCAGCCAGTGACCGCAGCGCGCTTGATCCATCCGGGTTCCCGTCATCGTCTGGAAGGGCGGTTTCATAAATGAGTAACGAAGTGAAGGTTCTGCGCGCCGCAGGCTACCCGCGTATGCCGTGGAAAAACGGCGGCGGCAGCACTGAAGAAATCAGCCGTGATGCCGGCGCCGGTCTCGACGGTTTCGGCTGGCGCCTGTCGATTGCCGACATTGCCGAATCAGGCGGTTTTTCAACGTTCGCCGGTTATCAGCGGGTTATCACCGTGTTGCAGGGTAACGGCATGACACTGTGCGTCGATGGCGAAGATACCCGGCCGCTGTTACCGCTCGACCCGTTCGCCTTCAGTGGCGAAAGTCAGGTGTCGTGCACGTTGCTCGGCGGCGCGATTCGCGATTTCAACCTGATCTATGCACCGCAGCGTTACAGCGCGCGGTTGCAATGGCTGGAGGGGGAGCAACGCTTTTTCAGCTCGGCGTCGACGCTGCTGGTGTTCAGCGTCAGTGACGCGCTGCAAGTGCAGATCGGTGACAACGCTTCGCAGCTGGGGCGACATGATTGTCTGCAACTGGACGGTAACACCGGGTTGATCGAAGTCTCGACCTATGCCGCTTGTTGCGTGGTCGAGCTGACAGCTCGCTAATTACGCCTTTCTCTTGATCGTTCCCACGCTCTGCGTGGGAATGCATCCCGTGACGCTCTGCGTCACCACCGATCCCGAAACCTGTTTCCTGCACGCACCAACTTGTTACCGAACGCCCCAGCGTGGCGCAATACCACGCCCATCTGGCAAATCCCCAATACACGAAAACACTCCTGCAAAAAATTTCATCAACGCCTGAGCCCTTGATCCAGAAGCTCTCCAGCCCTTTGCGCGTTTTATCTTGAACGCCCCTCCAACAAGTTGGCCGCTTGATTGCATATGCTTGTATGTACAAGTAAAGACGTATGCGTATGAGTCGCTTGAGACTCTCCGCAGCGTCCACTGATTCGCTTGTCGCGCATTGACGCACGCAGGCTGCTTGCCCACTGCCAGGGTTGGTTTGAATTGATCGCTGAGGAGTCTTTTTCGTGACTGACAATAAGCCTACTAAGGTTCGTAACGTCGAAATCCGTGCATCGCGCGGCAACAAGCTGACCGCCAAGAGCTGGCTGACCGAAGCGCCACTGCGCATGCTGATGAACAACCTCGATCCGGAAGTCGCCGAGAACCCGAAAGAGCTGGTGGTCTACGGTGGCATCGGTCGCGCCGCGCGCAACTGGGAGTGCTACGACAAGATCGTCGAAAGCCTGACCAATCTGAATGACGACGAGACCCTGCTAGTGCAATCCGGCAAACCGGTCGGCGTGTTCAAGACCCACAGCAACGCCCCGCGCGTACTGATCGCCAACTCCAACCTGGTGCCGCACTGGGCGAGCTGGGAACACTTCAACGAACTCGACGCCAAAGGCCTGGCCATGTACGGCCAGATGACCGCCGGCAGCTGGATCTACATCGGCAGCCAGGGCATCGTTCAGGGCACCTACGAAACCTTCATCGAAGCCGGGCGCCAGCATTACAACGCTGACCTCAAAGGTCGCTGGGTACTGACTGCCGGTCTCGGCGGCATGGGCGGCGCGCAGCCGTTGGCCGCGACACTGGCCGGCGCCTGCTCGCTGAACATCGAATGCCAGCAGGTGAGCATCGATTTCCGCCTGAAAAGCCGTTACGTCGACGAGCAGGCCAAAGACCTCGACGACGCGCTGGCGCGTATCGACAAATACACCAAAGAAGGCAAAGCGATCTCCATCGCCCTGCTGGGTAACGCCGCCGAAATCCTCCCGGAACTGGTCAAGCGCGGCGTGCGCCCGGACATGGTCACCGACCAGACCAGCGCCCACGATCCGCTCAATGGTTACCTGCCGGCCGGCTGGAGCTGGGACGAGTATCGCGCCCGCGCCAAGACCGAACCCGCCGCTGTAATCAAAGCTGCAAAGCAGTCGATGGCCGTGCACGTCAAAGCCATGCTGGAATTCCAGAAACAAGGCATCCCGACCTTCGATTACGGCAACAACATCCGTCAGATGGCTCAGGAAGAAGGCGTCGAAAACGCCTTTGATTTCCCAGGCTTCGTGCCGGCCTATATCCGTCCGCTGTTCTGCCGTGGCATCGGCCCGTTCCGTTGGGCGGCCTTGTCGGGTGATCCTCAGGACATCTACAAAACCGACGCCAAGGTCAAAGAGCTGATCCCCGACGATGCGCACCTGCACAACTGGCTGGACATGGCCCGCGAGCGCATCAGCTTCCAGGGTCTGCCGGCACGGATCTGCTGGGTCGGCCTGGGCCTGCGCGCCAAGCTCGGTCTGGCGTTCAACGAAATGGTCCGCAGCGGCGAGCTGTCGGCGCCAATCGTGATCGGTCGTGACCACCTCGACTCCGGCTCGGTCGCCAGCCCGAACCGCGAAACCGAATCGATGCAGGACGGTTCCGACGCCGTGTCCGACTGGCCACTGCTCAACGCCCTGCTCAATACCGCGAGCGGCGCGACCTGGGTTTCGCTGCACCACGGTGGTGGCGTCGGCATGGGTTTCTCGCAGCACTCGGGCATGGTGATTGTCTGCGACGGCACGGACGAAGCGGCCGAACGCATTGCCCGCGTTCTACACAACGACCCGGCGACCGGCGTCATGCGTCATGCCGATGCCGGTTACCAGATCGCTATCGATTGCGCCAAGGAGCAGGGGCTGAACCTGCCGATGATTACTGGCAAATAAACACAGAACCCCCTGTGGGAGCGAGCCTGCTCGCGAATGCGGTCTGTCAGCCAACACAGTTGTTGAATGTGCTGACCTCTTCGCGAGCAGGCTCGCTCCCACAGAAGCCGAACAAGCATAACCACCCAGAACAATCCACAGAGGTTGAATCATGGCTGTCAACACCGATCGTGCAGGCAACAAACCGTTGATCGAGAGGCGTTCGATCGACTACATCCCGGAAGCGGAAAGACACGGTCGTCTGTTCAGCCAGTTCACCCTGTGGATGGGCGCCAATCTGCAGATCACCGCGATTGTCACCGGGGCCCTGGCCGTGGTGCTGGGCGGTGATGTGTTCTGGTCGTTGATCGGCTTGCTGATCGGCCAATTGCTCGGCGGTGGCGTGATGGCACTGCATGCCGCGCAAGGGCCGAAACTGGGCCTGCCGCAGATGATTTCCAGCCGCGTGCAGTTCGGCGTTTACGGCGCGGCGATTCCGATCGTGCTGGTGTGCCTGATGTACCTGGGTTTCACCGCGACCGGCACCGTGCTGTCCGGGCAAGCGCTGGGGCAGTTGTTTGGTGTCAGCGACAGCGTCGGCATTCTGCTGTTTGCCAGCGTTATCGTGCTGGTGACCGTGCTCGGCTATCGGGTGATTCACTTCATTGGCCGGGTCGCCAGCATCATCGGCGTGATTGCTTTCGTCTTTCTGTTCTGGCGGTTGATGAGCCAGACCGACGTCGGTGCGCTCCTGCAAATCCGCCACTTCAGCTGGAGCAGCTTCCTGCTCGCGATGTCGCTGGCGGCGTCCTGGCAGATCGCGTTCGGCCCGTATGTCGCCGACTATTCGCGCTACTTGCCGAGCAACACCTCGGCGGTGAAAACCTTTTTCGCCGCCGGTGCCGGTTCGGTGATCGGTGCGCAGGTGGCGATGATCTTCGGTGTGTTCGCGGCGGCTTCGGCCAACGGCCAGTTCGCCGGGCATGAAGTGGCTTATATCGTCGGTCTGGGCGGCACCGGGGCCACCGCGGCATTGCTGTACTTCAGCATCGCCTTCGGCAAGGTGACCATCTCCACGCTCAACTCCTACGGCAGCTTCATGTGTATCGCGACGATCATCAGTGGTTTCAAAGGCCACCTGACCGTTACGCGCATGCAGCGCCTGGTGTTTGTGCTGGTCATCGTCGGCGCGGCCACGCTGATCGCGCTGCTCGGTCAGCACTCGTTCCTCGGCGCGTTCAAGTCTTTCATCCTGTTTTTGCTCGCGTTCTTCACACCGTGGAGCGCGATCAATCTGGTCGACTACTACTGCATCACCCGTGAGCGCTACGACGTGCCGGCACTCGCCGATCCGAAGGGACGTTACGGTCGCTGGAACCTGTTGGGGATCAGCGTCTACGTGTTCGGTGTGCTGGTGCAGCTGCCGTTCATCTCGACCAAGTTCTACACCGGTCCGCTGGTGGCTGCCCTCGGTGATGTGGATATTTCCTGGATCATCGGTCTGGTGCTGCCTGCCGCCGTTTACTACGTGTGCGCAAAAAAATGGCACAGCGCAGTGCCTGATCAACTGATTCTGCCAGTCGAGCAGAGCAGCCAAGTACAACCCGAAACAAGCGGGGCCGGTCGCGCTGCGGCGCAGGCCTGATCTGGACGTGGACAGGGCTGGATGCCTCTTGAACTGCCGTAAGCCCATTCATGATTAGGAGCGTCATTACAATGAAATCGAACAAGACCCTGCTGACCACGTTGCTGTCCATGGGCCTGTTGGCCAGTGCCGGCGCTACTCAGGCTGCCGGCTGGTGCGAATCGGGCAAACCGGTGAAATTCGCCGGCCTGAACTGGGAAAGCGGCATGTTGCTGACCGACGTGCTGCAAGTGGTGCTGGAGAAAGGCTACGACTGCAAGACCGACAGCCTGCCGGGCAATTCCATCACCATGGAAAACGCCTTGAGCAGCAATGACATTCAAGTGTTTGCCGAAGAATGGGTCGGCCGCAGCGAGGTCTGGAACAAGGCCGAGAAGGCCGGCAAGGTGGTCGGCGTTGGCGCGCCGATCGTCGGTGCCATCGAAGGCTGGTATGTGCCGCGCTACGTCATCGAAGGTGATGCCAAGCGCAAGCTCGAACCAAAAGCCCCAGACCTGAAAAACATCGCTGACCTGGGCAAATATGCCGCCGTGTTCAAGGACGCCGAAGAGCCGTCCAAGGGCCGCTTCTACAACTGCCCGGCCGGCTGGACCTGCGAGCTCGATAACAGCGAAATGCTGAAAAGCTACGGCCTGGAAAACAGCTACACCAACTTCCGTCCGGGCACCGGCCCTGCGCTGGATGCGGCGGTGCTGTCGAGCTACAAGCGTGGCGAGCCGATCCTGTTCTACTACTGGTCGCCCACCCCGCTGATGGGCCAGATCGACGCGGTCAAACTTGAAGAGAAAGCCGGCGTCGACAAGAGCGTGAGCATCAAGGTCGGCCTGTCGAAAACCTTCCACGACGAAGCCCCGGAACTGGTCGCCGTGCTGGAAAAGGTCAACCTGCCGATCGACCTGCTGAACCAGAATCTGGGGCGCATGGCCAAGGAACGTATCGAGTCGCCGAAACTGGCGAAAATCTTCCTCAAGGAACATCCTGAAGTCTGGCATGCGTGGGTCAGTGCAGACGCAGCCAAGAAAATCGACGCGGCGCTGTAGGTCGATACCTCCCGGTCAACCGCGAGGCTGGCCGGGAGATACGCCGTAAACGCTGGATTGAGATTGCTGACTGAGAGCCGCTTATGTTTCCCGAGAGCTTTACCTTTTCCATCGCCGACTGGGTCAACGGTTGGGTCGATTCGCTGGTCACCAACTACGGTGATGTGTTCCGCCATATCTCCGACACGCTGTTGTGGGCCATCGTCAACCTCGAAGGCCTGCTGCGCGCAGCGCCATGGTGGCTAATGCTGGCGATCGTCGGTGTGGTCGCCTGGCACGCCACGCGCAAAGTCGTGACCACGGCGGTCATCGTCGGTCTGCTGTTCCTGGTGGGCGCGGTCGGTCTGTGGGACAAGCTCATGCAGACGCTGGCGCTGATGATGGTCGCGACGATCATTTCGGTGCTGATCGGCATCCCGCTGGGGATTCTCTCGGCGCGCAGCAATCGCCTGCGTTCGGTGCTGATGCCGCTGCTCGACATCATGCAGACCATGCCCAGTTTCGTGTACCTGATTCCGGTGCTGATGCTGTTCGGCCTGGGCAAGGTGCCGGCGATTTTCGCCACGGTGATCTACGCCGCGCCGCCGCTGATTCGTCTGACCGATCTGGGCATTCGCCAGGTTGACGGCGAAGTGATGGAAGCGATCAACGCGTTCGGCGCCAACCGCTGGCAGCAACTGTTCGGCGTGCAACTGCCGCTGGCCCTGCCGAGCATCATGGCCGGGATCAACCAGACCACCATGATGGCCCTGTCGATGGTGGTGATCGCCTCGATGATCGGCGCCCGTGGTCTGGGTGAAGATGTGCTGGTGGGGATTCAGACCCTCAACGTCGGACGTGGCCTTGAAGCCGGTCTGGCGATCGTGATTCTCGCAGTGGTCATCGACCGCATTACTCAGGCGTATGGTCGACCACGGCATGAGGTGAGCAAATGAGCAACGCAACCGTGAGCAAGATCGAAGTCAAAAACGTCTTCAAGATTTTCGGCAACCGCGCCAAGGATGCTTTGGCGATGGTTGGCCAGGGCAAGACCAAGGATCAGGTACTGAACGAAACCGGTTGCGTGGTAGGCGTCAACGACCTGTCGCTGAGCATCGGCACCGGCGAGATCTTCGTGATCATGGGCCTGTCCGGCTCGGGCAAATCCACCCTGGTGCGCCACTTCAATCGCCTGATCGATCCCACCAGCGGGGCGATCCTCGTCGACGGCGTGGACATCCTGCAATACGACATGGACGCGCTGCGCGAATTTCGTCGGCACAAGATCAGCATGGTGTTCCAGAGCTTCGGCCTGCTGCCGCACAAGAGCGTGCTCGACAACGTCGCCTACGGTTTGAAAGTGCGCGGCGAGAGCAAGCAGCTGTGTACCGAGCGCGCGCTGCACTGGATCAACACCGTGGGCCTCAAAGGCTACGAAAACAAATACCCGCACCAGCTCTCCGGCGGCATGCGCCAGCGCGTCGGCCTGGCCCGCGCCTTGGCGGCGGACACCGATATCATTCTGATGGACGAAGCCTTCAGCGCGCTCGACCCACTGATCCGCGCCGAGATGCAGGATCAGTTGCTGGAGCTGCAAAAGACATTGCACAAGACCATCGTGTTCATCACTCACGACCTCGACGAGGCGGTGCGCATTGGTAACCGCATTGCGATTCTCAAGGATGGGAAGTTGATTCAGGTCGGTACGCCGAGAGAGATCCTGCATTCGCCGGCGGATGAGTATGTCGACCGGTTCGTGCAGCGGCGGGCGGCGGTGGTTTAGTTAGATTTGTGTTGGCTGGGCTGGCCTCTTCGCGAGCAGGCTCGCTCCCACAGGGGACTGCATTCCAATGTGGGAGCGAGCCTGCTCGCGAAGGCGGCGGCACAGCTGCATCAATGTTCGGATGAGGTTAATGATGTCCCAGGCTGAAAAAATCATCATCACCGGCGACGACCTGCATTGGCAGGACGTGGTCGCCGTGGCCCGGCGCGCCGCGCAACTGGAGCTGTCGGAGGGCACCTGGGCGCGTATCGACAATGCGCAGGCCATCGTTCAGCGCATCGTCGAAAGTGGCGAGCGGGCCTATGGCGTCAACACCGGTCTGGGTGGACTGTCCAACGTCTCACTGAAAGACGAACAACTCAGTCAGCTCTCGCGCAACACCTTGCTCAGCCATGCCTGCGGCGTCGGCCCGGTGCTTAGCGACGAACAGACTCGCGCGATCATCTGCGCGGCAATCCACAACTACAGCCAGGGCAAATCCGGCATTCATCGCCGTGTGGTCGAAGGCCTGCTGGCGCTGCTCAATCGCGGCATCACCCCGCAGGTGCCTTCGCAAGGTTCGGTGGGCTACCTGACGCACATGGCGCACATCGGTATCGCGTTGCTGGGCGTCGGCAACGTCAGCTATCGCGGGCAGATTGTGCCAGCGCAACAGGCACTGGCCGCAGAGGGCCTGCCACCGGTGCAGCTTGGTGCCAAGGACGGTTTGTGCCTGGTCAACGGCACGCCGTGCATGACCGGCCTCAGTTGCCTGGCGATCGCCGATGCGACGCGGCTGGTGCAGTGGGCCGACGTCATCGGCGCCATGAGTTTCGAAGCGCAGCGTGGCCAGATCGACGCCTTTGATGCAGAAATCATCGCACTGAAAGCGCACCCGGGCATGCAGCAGGTCGGCAGCAATCTGCGCGCGCTGCTCGATGGCAGTCAAGTGATCGCCACGAGCAAAGGCATTCGCACCCAGGACGCCTTGAGCATCCGCTCGATCCCGCAGGTGCATGGCGCCGCGCGTGATCAATTGGAGCATGCGATCAGACAAGTCGAGATCGAACTCAACGCCTGCACCGACAACCCGTTGCTGCTCGGTACGCCGGAGAACTTCCGGGTGATGTCGCAGGCCAACCCGCACGGGCAATCGGTGGCAATGGCCGCCGACCTGCTGGCGATCGCCATGGCCGAGATCGGCTCGATCGCCGAGCGTCGACTCGATCGCCTGATCAACCCGCACGTCAGCGGCCTGCCGGCGTTTCTGGTGGCCAACCCGGGGGTCAATTCCGGAATGATGATCGTGCAATACGTCGCCGCCTCGCTGTGCGCGGAAAACCGCCAATTGGCGCAACCGGCGGTGCTCGATAACTACATCACTTCGGGCCTGCAGGAAGACCATCTGAGCATGGGCACCAATGCCGCGCTGAAACTGCATCGCGCCGTGGAAAACTGCACGCAGATCCTCGCCATCGAGTATCTGCTGGCGGCCCAGGCGTTTGAATTTCTCAAGGAGCAACGCTTCGGCGCCGGCACCGATATCGCCTGGCGCCTGCTGCGCGAAAAGGTCCCGGCCTACGATCAGGATCGCTGGCTGGCGCCGGACATCGCCGCCGCGGCGAGCGTGCTGAAAGACCCGAATCTGCCACACAACGTTTTACCGAATCTGCACTGACACTACCCTGCCAGCGTGCCAAGGCGCGGCTCTCCAAAAGATGAGCAGCGACGGACAACGGACATTTCCGGAGCGACTGGTCAGTTAATAAGAAACTCTCAAAAGGAGCACAAACATGACTGCGCTGAACCTGATTCCCGGCCAACTGAGCCTGGCCCAACTGCGTGACGTCTACCAGCACCCGGTCAAGCTGAGCCTCGACAACAGCGCCGCCGCGCAGATCGAGGCCAGCGTCGCCTGCGTCGAGCAGATTCTCGCCGAGAACCGCACCGCGTACGGCATCAACACCGGTTTCGGCCTGCTGGCGTCAACGCGCATTGCCAGCGAAGACCTGGAAAACCTGCAGCGCTCGCTGGTGCTGTCCCACGCCGCCGGTGTCGGTGAGCCGATCAGCGATGCGCTGGTGCGGCTGGTCATGGTGCTCAAGGTCAACAGCCTGAGCCGGGGTTTCTCCGGCATCCGTCGACAGGTGATCGATGCGCTGATTGCGCTGATCAACGCCGAGGTTTATCCGCACATTCCGCTGAAGGGCTCGGTCGGTGCCTCGGGTGATCTGGCACCGCTGGCGCACATGTCGCTGGTGCTGCTGGGCGAGGGCAAGGCGCGCTACAAGGGCGAGTGGATGCAAGCCACCGAGGCGTTGAAAATCGCTGGTCTGACCCCGCTGACCTTGGCGGCAAAAGAAGGTCTGGCGCTGCTCAACGGCACTCAGGTGTCCACCGCGTTCGCGCTGCGCGGTCTGTTTGAAGGTGAAGATCTGTTCGCCGGTGCACTGGCGCTCGGCAGTCTCAGCGTTGAAGCCGTGCTGGGCTCGCGCTCGCCGTTCGACGCCCGTATTCATGCGGCTCGCGGCCAAAAAGGCCAGATCGACGCCGCGGCTGCTTACCGCGATCTGCTCGGTGAGCGCAGCGAAGTCTCCGAGTCGCACCAGAACTGCGATAAGGTCCAGGATCCATACTCGCTGCGCTGCCAGCCGCAGGTCATGGGCGCCTGCCTGACACAGTTCCGACAGGCTGCTGAAGTGCTCGCTGTCGAAGCCAACGCGGTGTCGGACAACCCGCTGGTGTTCGCGGCTGAAGGCGATGTGATTTCCGGCGGCAACTTCCACGCCGAACCGGTGGCCATGGCCGCCGACAACATGGCACTGGCCATCGCTGAAATCGGCTCGCTGAGTGAGCGGCGTATCTCGCTGATGATGGACAAGCACATGTCGCAACTGCCGCCGTTCCTCGTCGCCAATGGTGGCGTGAATTCCGGTTTCATGATCGCCCAAGTGACGGCGGCGGCATTGGCCAGCGAGAACAAGGCATTGTCCCACCCGCATTCAGTCGACAGCCTGCCGACCTCGGCCAACCAGGAAGACCACGTCTCGATGGCCCCGGCAGCGGGCAAGCGTCTGTGGGAAATGGCCGAGAATACCCGGGGCATTCTCGCCGTGGAATGGCTGGCGGCGGCGCAGGGGCTGGACCTGCGCAACGGTCTGAAGACCTCGCCGAAGCTGGAACAGGCACGGGCGATTTTGCGCAAGGAAGTGCCGTTTTATGAGAAGGACCGGTTCTTTGCGCCGGACATTAATGCGGCGACTGAATTGCTGGCTTCGCGGTGTCTGACCGAGCTGGTTCCGGCGAAGTTGCTGCCTAGCCTTTAACCCCACCACTGATCGTTCCCACGCTCTGCGTGGGAATGCAGCCCGTGACGCTCCGCGTCACTGGACGCAGAGCGTCCCTTGAGGCATTCCCACGCAGAGCGTGGGAACGATCACAATCCAAACGGAGGCCAACAGTGAAAACCCTCTGGCAACACTGCCACGTCGCAACCATGGCCCACGGTGTCTACTCGATCATCGAGGACGCCGCTATCGTCACCTCCGGTGCGCTGATCGAGTGGATCGGCCCGCGCCAGCAATTGCCGTCCGGCGAATACCCGGCGGTCAATGACTTGCAAGGCGCCTGGGTCACCCCCGGGCTGATCGACTGCCACACCCACACGGTGTTCGGCGGCAACCGCAGCGGTGAATTCGAAAAGCGTCTGCAAGGCGTCAGTTATGCCGAGATCGCCGCGCAGGGTGGCGGCATCGCCAGCACCGTGCGTGCGACCCGTGAAGCGAGCGAAGACCAGCTGTTCGCCAGCGCCGCCAAACGCCTGAAAAGCCTGATGCGCGACGGCGTGACCACGGTCGAAATGAAATCCGGCTACGGCCTCGATCTGGCCAACGAACGCAAGATCCTGCGGGTCATTCGTCGTCTGCAGAAAGAACTGCCGATCAGCGTCCGCAGCACCTGCCTGGCCGCCCACGCATTGCCGCCGGAATACAAGGATCGCGCCGACGATTACATCGATCTGGTGTGCAATGAGATGCTCCCGGCGCTGGCCGCCGAGGGCCTGGTCGATGCGGTCGATGCCTTCTGCGAATACCTGGCGTTCTCGCCGGAGCAGGTCGAGCGCGTGTTCGTCGCCGCGCAAAAACTCGGTCTGCCGGTGAAGTTGCACGCCGAGCAACTGTCATCGCTGCACGGTTCCAGTCTCGCCGCGCGCTGTAAAGCGCTGTCTGCCGATCATCTGGAATTCATGGACGAAGCCGACGCCATCGCCATGGCCGAAGCCGACACCGTCGCCGTGCTGCTGCCGGGTGCGTTCTATTTCCTGCGCGAAACCCAGCTGCCGCCGATGGACGTCCTGCGCAAGCACAACGTGAAAATCGCGATTGCCAGCGACCTCAACCCCGGCACGTCGCCGGCGCTGTCGTTGCGCCTGATGCTGAACATGGCTTGCACCTGTTTCCGTATGACTCCGGAAGAAGCCTTGGCCGGCGCGACGATCCACGCCGCGCAGGCGCTGGGCATGGCTGCCACCCATGGTTCGCTGGAGGTCGGCAAGGTCGCCGATTTTGTCGCCTGGCAGATCGATCGACCGGCAGATCTGGCTTATTGGCTCGGCGGCGATCTGGACAAGCGCGTCGTGCGTCACGGCGTTGAATCAAATCTGTAGGAGAGCGGTCGTGGATAAGGTTTTGCATTTCAAACAAGGTCGCGTGCCGTTGCTGATCAGCATGCCGCATGCCGGGGTACGCCTGACGCCTGCGGTCGAGGCCGGGTTGATCCCGGCGGCGAAAAGTCTGCCGGACACCGATTGGCACATCCCCAAACTTTATGACTTCGCTGAAGCGCTAGGCGCCAGCACCTTGGCCGCCGAGTATTCGCGCTTCGTCATCGACCTCAACCGGCCATCCGATGACAAGCCGATGTACGCCGGGGCCACCACCGGCCTGTATCCGGCGACGCTGTTCGATGGCATTCCATTGTTCCGTGAAGGTCTGGAGCCCTCGAAAGAGGAGCGCGCCACCTATCTGCAGCAGATCTGGGCGCCGTATCACCGCAAGCTGCAAGAGGAGCTGGCACGGCTCAAGGCTGAATTCGGCTACGCGCTGCTGTTCGACGCGCACTCGATCCGCTCGATCATCCCGCACCTGTTCGACGGCAAGCTGCCGGACTTCAACCTCGGCACGTTTAATGGCGCCAGCTGCGATGCGCAACTGGCCGCGCAGCTGGAAGTGATCTGCGCGCAGCACGGCAACTTCAGCCACGTGCTCAACGGTCGGTTCAAGGGCGGCCACATCACCCGCCACTACGGCAATCCGGCCGAACACATCCACGCGGTGCAACTGGAACTGTGCCAGTCCACCTACATGGAAGAGTTCGAACCGTTCCGCTACCGCGCCGACCTGGCCGAGCCGACGCAGGTGGTGCTCAAGGAATTGCTCGAAGGCCTCCTCGCCTGGGGCCATTCTAACTACCGCGCATGATCCCTGTGGGAGCGAGCCTGCTCGCGAAGGCGTCAGCTCGGTCAACATCCCGGCTGAAAGACCCACCGCTTTCGCGAGCAGGCTCGCTCCCACAGGATCGCGTTCGGCCCGTGAGGTTGATCGCTGACAAACGGTGACAACGCACAGGCATGCTCATTGACGTAAATCGGGTTTATGATGCCCAACGGCAGAATAATAGAAGTCCCCCCAGGGATGACCTCGACCCCTTACGGAGCGCGCAATGCAGACTTTGTTTCCGCAGATCAAACCCCACGCCCGGCACGATCTGGCTGTCGATGACACCCATACGCTGTATGTCGATGAAAGCGGCTCGCCGGAAGGCTTGCCAGTGGTGTTCATCCACGGTGGGCCCGGCGCCGGTTGCGACGCGCAGAGCCGCCGCTACTTCGATCCGAACCTGTATCGCATTGTTACCTTCGACCAGCGCGGCTGCGGACGCTCGACGCCCCACGCCAGCCTGGAAAACAACACCACCTGGGATCTGGTCGAAGACCTCGAGCGCATCCGCAAACATTTGGGCATCGACAAATGGGTGCTGTTCGGCGGCTCATGGGGCTCGACCCTGGCGCTGGCTTACGCGCAAACCCACCCGGAGCGCGTCCATGGCTTGATCCTGCGCGGGATCTTTCTCTGCCGCCCGCAGGAAATCGAGTGGTTCTATCAGGCCGGCGCCAGCCGTCTGTTCCCCGATTACTGGCAGGACTACATCGCACCGATCCCGCTGGACGAGCGCGACGACCTGCTCAACGCCTTCCACAAACGCCTCACCGGCAATGACCAGATCGCGCAGATGCATGCGGCCAAGGCGTGGTCGACGTGGGAAGGGCGCACCGCGACCCTGCGGCCGAACCCGCTGGTGGTTGATCGCTTCTCCGAGCCGCAGCGCGCGTTGTCGATTGCGCGGATCGAATGCCATTACTTCACCAACAATGCCTTCCTCGAGCCGAACCAGCTGATTCGCGACATGGCCAAGATTGCGCATCTGCCGGGCGTGATCATTCACGGCCGCTACGACGTGATCTGTCCGCTCGACAATGCCTGGGAACTGCACCAGGCCTGGCCAAACAGCGAACTGCAGGTGATCCGCGATGCCGGCCACGCGGCGTCCGAACCGGGCATTACCGATGCGCTGGTGCGCGCGGCGAGCAAAATGGCTCAGCGTCTGCTTGATCTGCCGCCTGAAGAAGCATGAAGGGGCTGTTACAGCGCGTGCGCGGCGCACGCGTCGAGGTCGACGGGGAAGTCGTCGGTGCAGTCGATCAAGGCTTGCTGGTGCTGGTCGCGGTAGAACCCGACGACACGCGTGCCAGCGCCGACAAACTTCTGCATAAGCTGCTTAACTATCGGGTATTCAGTGACGCCGAGGGCAAGATGAACCTGTCCCTCGCCGATGTCGGCGGAGGGTTGCTGCTGGTCTCCCAGTTCACCCTCGCGGCGGATACCAAAAGCGGCTTGCGCCCGAGCTTTTCGAGCGCGGCACCGCCGGCCCTTGGTGAGGAGTTGTTCGACTATCTATTGAGCAACGCGAAACAGGTGCATGGCACTGTGGCATCAGGTAGATTCGGCGCCGATATGCAGGTGCATCTGGTCAACGATGGCCCGGTTACCTTTTTGTTACAGACCTGAAAATGCTTGAAACACCTTCTTTGGGAAATTTCGACTGTTTTTAGGGTGCTTTCGCGATAAATACTTTGTTACCCCTGATGCGTTGTCATGCGGGCTACTAGATAATCGCGCGCTACGGGGATCGGCGTTCGTTGGTCCGTTTTGACTTAGGTAGAGACTTGTCCGGATCCGATTGGGGAATCATTTTGCCCCAGCGGAGTCGGAACAATGCTCGCCAACTTGGCAAGGGTGCGCTGGAAGGTCGGTTTTTTATCGCCGGAATCCCCACAGGCACTTCATCTGGCCGTTGGTTTATTGATCTGTTTTCGGCGAGGGTTGCTCGTGATTGTTAGTCCCTGTAATGCAGCAAAAATGTCTGCCAAACGCATGCGAAGTGCCCTGGTAGCGGGTTCGGCGCTCCTGTGCCTGCTCAGCGCCGGTCAGCTTTGGGCGTTCAATCTTGACGATGTGTCGGCCAAGGCCAAAGAGCTGGCCGGGCAGAAGTTCGAAGCCCCGCGCAGCAACCTGCCGAACGAGTTCCGCGATATGAAGTTCGCGGACTATCAGAAAATCCGCTTCCTCACCGAAAAGGCTGAGTGGGCCGATCAGAAGACCCCGTTCAAGCTGTCCTTCTATCACCAGGGCATGCACTTCGACACGCCGGTGAAAATCAACGAAATCACGGCGAACACCGTCGAAGAGATCAAATACGATCCGACCCGCTTCGATTTCGGCGACCTGAAATTCGATCCGAAGGCCACCGAACAACTGGGTTATGCCGGTTTCCGTGTGCTGTACCCGATCAACAAGGCCGACAAGCAAGACGAAATCATGACCATGCTCGGCGCGAGTTACTTCCGCGTGGTGGGCAAGGGTCACACCTACGGTCTGTCGGCCCGTGGTCTGGCGATCGACACGGCGCTGCCGTCGGGCGAAGAATTCCCGCGTTTCCGCGAGTTCTGGATACAACAGCCGAAGCCAGGCGACAAGCACCTGGTGATCTTCGCGCTGCTCGATTCGCCGCGTGCCACCGGTGCCTACCGCCTGATCCTGCGTCCGGGCAGCGACACCATCGTCGACGTCAAGGCGCAGATGTTCCTGCGTGACAAGGTCGGCAAACTGGGTATCGCGCCGCTGACCAGCATGTTCCTGTTCGGCGCCAACCAGCCGTCGAAAGTCCTCAACTACCGTCGTGAACTGCACGATTCCAGCGGTCTGTCGATCCACGCCGGCAATGGCGAGTGGATCTGGCGTCCGCTGAACAACCCGAAACACCTGGCCGTGAGCAACTTCAGCGTCGAAAACCCGCGTGGTTTCGGTCTGCTGCAACGTGGCCGCGACTTCAGCCACTACGAAGACCTCGACGACCGCTACGACAAACGTCCAAGCGCCTGGATCGAGCCGAAGGGCGAGTGGGGCAAGGGCACCGTCGATCTGGTGGAAATTCCGACCGCCGATGAAACCAACGACAACATCGTTGCGTTCTGGAGCCCGGAAAAAATGCCGGAGCCGGGCCAGCCGCTGGACTTCGCCTACCGCCTGCACTGGACCATGGATGAAGCCGCCCTGCATGCACCTGACAGTGCCTGGGTTGCACAAACCCTGCGCTCTACCGGTGACGTCAAGCAATCGAACCTGATCCGCCAACCGGATGGCAGCGTCGCTTATCTGGTCGACTTCGAAGGTCCATCGCTGGCCGCTCTGGCGCCAGACGCCGATGTGCGCAGCCAGGTAAGTGTCGGCGACAATGCCGAACTGGTGGAAAACAGCGTGCGCTACAACCCGGAAACCAAGGGCTGGCGCTTGACCCTGCGGATGAAAATCAAGGACGCAAGCAAGTCCACCGAGATGCGTGCCGCCCTGGTGCAGCCGGTGGTCACGGCCGATCTGGCCAAGTCTGCGGTGCCGGCGTCCAACTCGTCTGTTGCCAAAGCCGACAAGGTCGCCGCCAAGCAGCAGGAAAAAGCCGACAAGGAAGCCAAGGCCGCCGAGGCCAAACAGGCCGAAGCCAAGCCGGTAGCAGAGGCCAAGGACAAGGCCAACAAAGACGCCAAGCAGCCAGCCGCTGCGGACGCGGCCCCAGCCACACCGGAATCGGCACCGACTGAAGAAGTCCTGACCGAGACCTGGAGCTATCAGTTGCCTGCCGATGAGTAACTCTCAAGTACAGCCAGAGACTCTGTCCGAGTATCTGGCGCATCTGCCGATGACCGACGAGCAGCGCGCGGAACTCGCGGGCTGCCAGTCGTTCAGCGAGCTGCATCAACGCCTGTCGTCCTCGACGTTCGACGCGCCCACCGAAGCCGCCCAGGCTTCGGTGGGCAAGCGCCTGACCCTGAGCACCGCCGAAGAGCTGGAAGAAGCGGAAATGCTGGTGCTCGACGCCAGCGGCCGGATCAGCATGAAAGCCACTCCGCCGATCCGTCGCACCAAGGTCGTGCCGGAGCCATGGCGCACCAATATCCTGGTGCGTGGCTGGCGCCGCCTGACCGGGCGCACCAACCCGCCGCAGCCGCCGAAGGACGAAAACGTCCTGCCGGCCGCGCGCTGGCGCACCGTCGGTTCGATCCGTCGCTACATTCTGCTGTTGCTGATGCTCGGCCAGACCATCGTCGCTGGCTGGTACATGAAAGGCATCATGCCGTACCAGGGCTGGTCGTTCGTCGATCTCGACGAAGTGCTGCATCAGCCGTTGCTGCAAACCGCCACGCAAGTGCTGCCGTATGCGCTGCAAACCAGCATCCTGATTCTGTTCGGGATTCTGTTCTGCTGGGTCTCGGCCGGCTTCTGGACCGCGCTGATGGGCTTCCTCGAGTTGCTCACCGGTCACGATAAATACCGCATCTCCGGGAAAAGTGCCGGCAACGAGCCGATTGCCAAAGATGCGCGCACCGCGCTGGTCATGCCGATCTGCAACGAAGACGTCCCGCGCGTGTTCGCCGGTCTGCGGGCGACGTTCGAATCGGTTGCCGCGACGGGTGATCTGGATCGCTTCGACTTTTTCGTCCTCAGCGACAGTAACGAAACCGATATCTGCGTGGCCGAGCAACAGGCTTGGCTGGACGTCTGCCGCGAAGCCAAAGGCTTCGGCAAGATCTTCTACCGCCGCCGTCGCCGTCGTGTTAAGCGCAAGAGCGGTAACCTCGACGACTTCTGTCGTCGTTGGGGCGGTGACTACAAGTACATGGTCGTGCTCGACGCTGACTCGGTGATGAGCGGCGAGTGCCTGACCAGTCTGGTGCGCCTGATGGAAGCCACGCCGGACGCCGGGATCATCCAGACCGCGCCGCGTGCGTCGGGCATGGACACCCTGTATGCGCGCATGCAGCAGTTCGCCACCCGCGTATACGGCCCGCTGTTCACTGCCGGTCTGCACTTCTGGCAGTTGGGTGAATCGCACTACTGGGGTCACAACGCGATCATTCGCATGAAGCCGTTCATCGACCACTGCGCCCTGGCGCCGTTGCCGGGCAAGGGTGCTTTCTCCGGTGCGATCCTGTCTCACGACTTCGTTGAAGCCGCGCTGATGCGCCGTGCCGGTTGGGGCGTGTGGATTGCCTACGATCTGCCGGGCAGTTATGAAGAGCTGCCGCCGAACCTGCTCGACGAACTCAAGCGTGACCGTCGCTGGTGCCACGGCAACCTGATGAACTTCCGCCTGTTCCTGGTCAAGGGCATGCACCCGGTGCACCGTGCGGTGTTCCTCACTGGCGTGATGTCGTACCTGTCGGCGCCGTTGTGGTTCTTCTTCCTGATGCTGTCGACTGCGCTGCTGGCGGTGAACACGCTGATGGAGCCGCAGTACTTCCTTGAACCGCGGCAGCTCTATCCGCTGTGGCCACAATGGCACCCGGACAAAGCCATCGCGCTGTTCTCGACGACGATCGTGCTGCTGTTCCTGCCGAAACTGCTGAGCATCATCCTGATCTGGGCCAAGGGCGCGAAAGAGTTCGGTGGCAAGTTCAAGGTGACCTTGTCGATGCTGCTGGAGATGCTGTTCTCCATGCTGCTGGCGCCGGTGCGGATGATTTTCCACACCCGTTTCGTCCTCGCCGCGTTCCTCGGCTGGGCCGCGACCTGGAACTCGCCACAGCGTGACGACGACTCGACGCCCTGGAGCGAAGCGGTCAAGCGTCACGGCCCGCAGACCCTGCTGGGTTTCTGCTGGGCGCTGCTGGTGATCTGGCTGAACCCGAGCTTCCTCTGGTGGCTGGTGCCGATCGTCGGTTCGCTGATGCTGTCGATCCCGGTGTCGGTGATTTCCAGCCGTGTTGGCCTGGGCCTGAAGACCCGTGACGCGAGCCTGTTCCTCATTCCTGAGGAATACAATCCGCCACAGGCGCTGCTGGCGACCGACCAGTACACCCATGAAAACCGCTACCACGCACTCAACGACGGGTTCGTCCGCGCGGTGGTCGATCCACAGCAGAACGCCCTGGCGTGCTCGCTGGCGACCTCCCGTCACGGCCAGGCCGAGCCGATCGAGTGGCTGCGTCAGGAACGCGTACGACACGCGGTCAAGGTCGGCCCAGCGGAGCTGAGCAACCATGATCGCCTGCAACTGCTGAGCGACCCGGTGGCCCTTGCGCGTTTGCATGAGCAAGTCTGGGCTGAAGGTCTGACCGAATGGCTGGACGCATGGCGAGCCTCGGTGAAAGCCGACCCGCATGCGCCGCTGCTGCCGTTGCGGCCGGCGACGATGCAGGCGCAACTGGCCTGATGAAAAAACCCCGCTGAGTCAGCGGGGTTTTTTTATGTCTTGGTGAACGCATCACCTAAATTCTCGGCGGCCAATCACGTTCATTAAAAGCGCATCAAGGAGATGTGTCTAACCTTCAAAAACCACGTTTATGAGTGTTGATCTTATGGAAAAGAAAACCTGCGGTGTCGTTGCCTTCCTGGCGAGTGTAGCGGCCGTTTCTGTGACTGCTCAAGCTGAAGACGTAAGACCTGCAAATCCCTTCGTGGCCGAGTACCAAATGCGACCTGATAACAAGGTTGTGGCTTTTGGGCGACTGCCTTGCTCCTCTCAAGAACTCGCTTACATGCGCAGGCATGGCTTCACTCCACTCTGCAATTAAAAAGTTCTATCGAAGCTTTTTTAGGTAAAACCCTGTCCTTTCGGGACGGGGTTGAAGAATGGGTGAGACATGGAAAAGCGAGAGAGGTTTTTTGCCGGATCCGGTTACCTGGGTATTGTTGCGCCTTCCACGCTTTATGGCATTCATGAAGGAGCGATGTACATCAGCGGACCTTCTGGTGTAGTGCAATTAGACGGCCAGGGCGAAACAGCAATGTTCGACGCTTTGAGCGCCGCAGGGGCCTTGATCCCGGGAAAGCCGAACGCCATGCAGGAAGTGCGGAAATTGCTTGAGAACCCCCACCTTAGTCGAACAGTCAGTTATCTGCTTTGCAGTGCGCGTTCTTGTGAGGATGTATTGGAGGATGTGGCCGCACTCAAGAACTCTCGAATTCTGCTGTTCGGATGCGGCTGAATCGGCAGTACCGCCAGTTTGTTGTTAGCTGGAAGCGGCATAGGCCATATCACCATCACCGACGGTGATCGGATAGAAGAAAGTAATCTCAATCGCCAGCTATTCTGGCGAAGAAGCGATGTTGGTGCTTACAAAGTTGATGTTCTTTCGGAAATTTTGCGAGAAAAGTTTCCGGGCTTTGAGGTCGAAACCATCAAGCGAAATATCGGACTCGACGAGGCTTTTGGTTTGGTCCGCAACGGTTATGACGCAGTCGTGGTGACAGCCGATGAGCCTGCTACGTTGGCTGCGCAATGCAAACGGATAGCCGATCAGTATCATATTCCGGTGGTGAGCGCGGGCTACTTGCATCGAATGTGCATGACGAATTTTTATACAGGTGAGGCGTCGAACTGCCTTGGTACGATGGGCGATGACTTCCGGCGATCAACACTGCGCCAGTTTGATTGGAAGCGTTTACCCAACGGGATTATGCCGAGCTTCGGACCGACCAACTTCAGTCTGGCGTCGATGTTGGCATCGTCTGTTATAGCCGCGCTGGCGCGTCACACACTTGGAGCTGCGCAGCAACATAGCATTGTCGGGGACGCCAATAGCTCGCCGTGGCAATTTAATACACTCTCGGGATGATCACGACAACCACTGATCCTGCATACCGATATTTTGAACGGTGACTTGCCTGTATGGATTGTATTTTCTGCAAGATGATTAACGGCGATGCGCCTATGCACCTTATATGGGAGGACGCTACGCATGCCGCATTTCTTTCCATCTACCCCAATACACCAGGCTTTTCAGTGGTGGTGCCCAAGCAACATTACAGTAGTTATGCGTTCGCGCAGTCTGATGAGGTCATATCGGCGTTAATTATCGCAGCCAAAAAAGTTGCGTTGTTGATTGACAAGGCGTGGCCTGAGGTCGGAAGGACCGGACTCATATTGGAGGGGTATGGCGTTGACCATCTGCATGCAAAGCTCTTCCCCATGCACGGTACTGGTCAGTCGTCCGGCTTCAAACCCATCAGTTCCAATATGGATAAGTTCTTCAACCAATACGAAGGTTACATCTCGTCCCATGATTTCAAGGGCGAGACAGATATGGACCTTGCGGAAATTGCGCAGAAAATCCGGCGTACCGCTGAGTTGTAAAGGTAGTGCTGGGGCCTGATGACAGGCCCCTTTTTGCATTTAAACCTTGAACCGGCCCACCAGCGTCTGCAAATGTGTCCCTAACCGCGCCAGCTCAACGCTCGACGCCGCTGTTTCTTCACTTGCCGCCGAGGTCTGGTCCGACACATCGCGAACATTCAGCACGCTGCGGTTGATCTCTTCGGCCACTGCGCTTTGCTGCTCGGCGGCGGCGGCGATCTGCTGGTTCATCGCCTGGATCGCCGAGACGGTACGGGTGATGCTTTCCAGCGAGCCGCCGGCGCGGCGGGTCAGTTCGACGCTGCTGTCGGTCAGGGTGCGGCTGTTGTCCATGATCGTTGCCACTTGCTGGGTGCCGTTTTGCAGGCCGACGATCAGTTCTTCAATCTCTTCAGTGGACTTCTGCGTGCGCTGGGCAAGGCTGCGCACCTCATCAGCCACTACGGCGAAACCGCGACCGGCCTCGCCGGCACGGGCCGCTTCGATGGCGGCGTTGAGCGCCAGCAGGTTGGTTTGCTGGGCGACGGATTTGATCACGTCAAGGACGCTGCCGATCTTGTCGCTTTCGCGCTTGAGCTCGCCCATCGCCTCGGTGGAGTGGCTGACTTCAGCGGCCAGGCGCTCGATCTGCGCAATGGCTTCACCGACCACCTTGTCGCCTTCGCGGGCCTGCTGGTCGGCCGCGACAGCGGCTTCCGAGGCTTCTTCGGCGTTGCGTGCGACTTCCTGCACGGTGGCGGCCATTTCATTCATGGCGGTGGCGACCTGATCGGTCTCGACCTTTTGATTGTTAACCCCGGCGCTGGTCTGCTCGGTCACCGCCGACAGCTCTTCGGCGGCGCTGGCGATCTGGGTGACGCCATCGCTGATGCCACCGATCAACTCGCGCAGGCCTTGGGTCATGCTTTGCATCGAGCGCTGCAGCTGGCCGAGTTCGTCGCGGCGCAGGGAGACCAGGTTTTGAGTGAGATCGCCGGCAGCGACGCGCTCGGCGACTTGCAGGGTCTGGTTCAGCGGAATGATGATCTGCCGGGTGATCGCCAGGGCAGCGATCAAACCGAAGATCAACGCCAGCGCGGTGGCGACCAGCAGCATGTTCTTGGCGTGTGCGGCATCGGTATCACGCACCACGGTTTGCGATTCGGTGAGCTTCTTGCTGACGGCGATCAAAATGTCGCCTTGTGCCGACATGGCCGTCAGCGCAGCGGCATTTTTCACCTGCGAGTCGCGAAACTGGCTGACGGCGGCGCGGTAGGCTTTGAGCGAGTCGGTGGCCTGCTGCAAGTTGGCGATGTGCTGTTCCGGCACGCGGCTTGGCAGGCTTTCGAGGTTTTTCAGGGCGTTTTCGATCGCGGTCAGCGCTGGTTGCTCGGCATCGGCCTTGCCACTGTAGGTGTAGCCGCGCACCTGATAACGCGCCTGCTGCAACAGTTTGCTCAGCTCGATCACCGCGTTGTATTGCGCCACGCTGTCACCTTGCAACAGCGCCTGCTCGACTTCGCCGACCTTGGCCACGGCGTTGTCGGCATTCGCGCCCAGCTTGCTGCGGGCGTCCTCACGCTGCACGGTGGCCTGGGTCATGTCACCGAAGGCGCGCTTGTACTCGGCCACGGCGGCCAGTTGCTGATCGACCATTGCCGCATCGGCGGGCTGTTCGATCATGCCGCGCGCCTCTCGCAGACCGCTGTCCAGCTTGGCCAGCAATTCATTGACCGCGCCTGGCCCCTGATCGCCACGGCGCATGTCGTAGTCCATGCGCGCCAGGCGCAGGTCCTTGGTCAGCTCGTTGAGGCTGGAGATGAAACCGAGTTTATCGCCGCGGCTGATGATGCCGCTCATACCGGTCCAGCCGGTGAACGTGATCAATAGCGTCAGTAACAGCACCAGGCCGAAGCCGATGCCCAGCTTGCGTTTGACGCTGACGTTCCCAAGACTTTCGGCTAACCAACGGTACATGCGACCACTCCCTTCGGACCACTAAATTGGACTTATGGGTAATGTATCGGCTGGATGATGGCAATCTGTAACACCATCTGTCTGGGGCGAAAAGTCAGAACAAGCGGGCGAGCAGGGCGGTGACGGCAGTTTCGACGCGCAGGATACGCTCACCCAGTTGCACGGGTTGCAGACCGGATTTGGCCAGCAGATCGATCTCGTAAGGGATCCAGCCGCCTTCCGGGCCGATCGCCAGGGTCACCGGTTCACTCAGCGCTCGCGGGCAGGGCGGGTAATTGCCCGGATGGCCGACCAGGCCAAGGGTGCCGTCGCTGATCGCGGGCAGCCGATCTTCAACGAAAGGCTTGAAGCGCTTCTCGATGATGATCTCCGGCAGCACCGTGTCGCGGGCCTGTTCGAGGCCGAGGATCAGTTGCTCACGAATCGCTTCGGGCTCGAGAAACGGTGTCTGCCAGAAGCTTTTCTCGACCCGGTAGCTGTTGACCAGAATCACCTTCGAGACGCCCATGGTCGCCACGGTCTGAAATACCCGCCGGAGCATTTTCGGCCGTGGCAGCGCCAGCACCAGGGTCAGTGGCAGTTTCGCCGGCGGCGGCTGATCGAGGCTGACGCGCAGCTCGGCTTCGCCTGCGTCGAGGCGCAGCAGTTCAGCTGAGCCCATCAGCCCGTTGATGCGCCCGACGCGCAGGCTGTCGCCAACTTGCGAACGATGGACTTCCTGCATATGGGTCAAGCGCCGATCACGCAGGACCACGCGGTCGGCCGCGATGAAGTCGGCTTCTTCGAGCAGCAGCAGGTTCATGCCTGGGTCGCTGGCGGCTGGTCGTTGTGATCGTCGGCCGGGTTGTCTTCCGTGCGTTCGCGCTTGCTGATCAGACCGCCGAACAGAATGCCGATCTCGAACAGCATCCACATCGGCACGGCCAGCAGGGTCTGCGAGAAGATGTCTGGCGGCGTGAGGATCATGCCGACCACGAAACAGCCGATGATCACGTACGGGCGGATCTTCTTCAGGTACGCGACGTCGACCACGCCGATCCACACCAGCAGGACCACGGCCACCGGGATCTCGAAGGCGACGCCGAAGGCGAAGAACAGCGTCATGACGAAATCGAGGTAACTGGCGATGTCGGTCATCATTTCCACACCGGCCGGGGTGGCAGCGGCGAAGAATTTGAAGATCAGCGGGAAGACGAAGTAATAGGCGAACGCCATGCCGGTGTAGAACAGCAGAATGCTGGACACCAGCAACGGCACCGCGATGCGCTTCTCGTGCTTGTACAGGCCCGGCGCGATGAAGCCCCAGATCTGATGCAGGATCACCGGGATTGCCAGGAACAGCGAGACCATCATCGTCAGTTTCAGCGGCGTCAGGAACGGCGACGACACGTCGGTGGCGATCATCGTCGCGCCGACCGGCAGGTACTGGCGCAACGGCGTCGAGACGAAGGTGTAGATCTGCTGGGTGAAGGCGAATAGCCCGGCAAAAATGATGAAGATCGCCGCCACGCAACGCAGCAGGCGGGTGCGCAACTCGGTGAGGTGCGAAACCAGCGGCATGTGCTGGTCGTTTTCCGGAAGATCGCTCATGGGGCTCGCGGCGGCAATGTTGGGTCGTGAGGCGCTGGTGCAGTCGGCGCGGCGGTTGGGGCTATGTGTTCAACCGAGGAGTCTGCTACAGCAGGCGCCGGTTCTGTCGGCGCAACGGCTACAGGCGTCGGTGCAGATGCAGGTGCAGCAGGCGCATGAATCGTCTGCTCGCCCACGTGTTCAACCGGCGTCGTCTCTTGCTGAACCGGGCTGAAAATCTTCCGCGCCTCCTGCTCCAGCGAGAGGATGTGCTCGTTGTGCAGCTGCCGGCGGATTTCGTCGGCACCAATTTCACGTTCAACTTCCTGTTTGATCGCGTTGAAGCTGCGCTTCAGCCGACCGACCCACAGGCCGGCGGTGCGCGCAGCGCCCGGCAGACGCTCGGGGCCCAGCACCAGCAGGGCGACGAGGCCGACGAGCAGCAGTTCAGAGAAGCTGATACCAAACATTAGTCAGTGCTCACACGTCTTTGCGGATCGGCTCTTCGACTTTCTGCGCCTGCACGTCGATGGTGTGCGGCGGGTTGGCCTGCGCGGTGGTCTGCGGCTGTACCGGCGGCACTGGCTGCGCCGGCGGGGTCACGCTCGGTTCGGCAGGTTTTTCGTCGTCGTTCATGGCCTTGCGGAAGCCCTTGATCGACTCGCCAACGTCGGTACCGAGGTTTTTCAGTTTCTTGGTGCCGAACACCAGCACCACGACAACCAGGATGACGATCCAGTGTTTCCAGTCAAAAATGCCCATGTTGCTGTTCCTCTCGAATAGTTGTTCAGGCGGACGGACGCGAGGCTTTCTCGACGTGTCCGGACAGGCCGAAGCGGCGATCCAGTTCATCCAGCACGGCCTGCGGATGCTGCCCCAGTTGGGCAAGCATGACCATGCTGTGGAACCACAGGTCGGCGGTCTCGTAGATGACATCGCTGCAGTCGCCGCTGATGGCGGCATCCTTGGCGGCGATAATGGTTTCGACCGACTCTTCGCCGACCTTCTCCAGAATCTTGTTCAGCCCCTTGTGGTACAGGCTGGCGACATACGAACTGTCGGCGGCTGCGCCTTTGCGCTCTTCGAGCACTTCGGCCAGACGGGTGAGTGTGTCACTCATGTTTGTGTCCTGCGGAATAAATAGCGTGCGGGTCTTTCAGCACCGGGTCGACTGTCTTCCAGTCGCCGTTTTCGAAGACGCGGTAAAAGCAGCTTTGACGGCCGGTATGGCAAGCGATGTCGCCGATCTGTTCAACCATCAGGATGATCACGTCGGCGTCACAGTCCAGACGCATTTCATGCAGGGTCTGTACATGGCCGGACTCCTCGCCCTTGCGCCACAGCTTGCCACGGGAACGTGACCAGTAGATTGCACGATTCTCCGCGGCGGTCAGTTCGAGCGCTTCGCGGTTCATCCACGCCATCATCAGCACGCGTCCGGTCTTGTGATCCTGGGCAATTGCCGGCACCAGGCCGTCAGCGTCCCACTTGATCTCGTCCAGCCAGTTTTTCATCTTCAGTTCCTGAAAGCAGCTTCGAGTTGCAAGCTTCAAGCTGCAAGTAAAAGCAGGTTGCGGTGGACCTGTATCGTCAAGCTCAAGGCTTGCAGCTTATAACTTGCAGCTGATTCGTGCTATCGGCGAACGACCAGATACAAGCCGACGGCCACCATGATTCCCGCTGGCCAGTGCGCCCAATCGGTCAGTGGGCCACCGGCGGCAAGGATCGCCCCGCCGGCCAGATGCGCGCAACCGAGCAGGCGCAGGAACCAGTCGTCCTTGCGTCGATGCCATGGCGGCGGCGGGTCGTTGGCGTGCGGCTGCGACATGCGTTCGAGCAGGTCGCGGGCCATGTTGGCCAGGTGCGGTATCTGCTCGAACTGGCTCTGCACGTTGCCCAGCAAGGCTTTCGGGCTGACGCGCTCGCGCATCCAGCGTTCGAGGAACGGCTGCGCGGTGTTCCACAGATCCAGATCCGGGTACAGCTGACGCCCGAGGCCTTCGATATTCAGCAGGGTCTTTTGCAACAGCACCAACTGCGGCTGCACTTCCATGTTGAAGCGCCGTGCAGTCTGGAACAGGCGCATGAGCACCTGACCGAATGAAATATCTTTTAACGGTTTTTCGAAGATCGGTTCGCAGACTGTGCGGATCGCCGCTTCGAATTCGTTGAGCTTGGTTTCCGCCGGCACCCAGCCCGAATCGATGTGCAATTGCGCCACGCGACGGTAATCACGCTTGAAGAAGGCGAACAGGTTACGCGCCAGATAATCCTGGTCTTCCGGGGTCAGGCTGCCGACGATGCCGCAGTCGATTGCGATGTACTGCGGGCTCCACGGGTTGACGGTGCTGACGAAGATGTTGCCCGGGTGCATGTCGGCGTGGAAGAAGCTGTCGCGAAACACTTGGGTGAAGAAGATCTCCACGCCACGCTCGGCGAGCATTTTCATGTCGGTGCGCTGGTCGGCAAGGGTCGCCAGATCGGTGACCTGAATGCCGTAGATGCGCTCCATCACCAGCACTTTCGGCCGGCACCAGTCCCAGTAGACTTGTGGCACATAGAGCAGTGACGAGCCTTCAAAATTGCGCCGCAGCTGGCTGGCGTTGGCCGCCTCACGCAGCAGATCGAGTTCGTCGTAAATGGTTTTTTCGTAATCCAGCACCACATCGACCGGGTGCAGCAGACGCGCATCGGCCGAGAGTTTTTCAGCCGCGCGAGCGAGGATGAACAGCCACGCCAGGTCTTGCGCGATGATCGGTTTCAGACCCGGGCGGATCACCTTGACCACCACTTCTTCACCGGACTTCAACTGCGCGGCATGCACCTGCGCCACCGAAGCCGAGGCCAGTGGCTCGACGTCGAAACGGCTGAACACTTCGCTGATCTTCTTGCCCAGCTGTTCTTCGATGAGCTTGACCGACAGCTGCGAATCGAACGGCGGTACCCGGTCCTGCAGGAGCATCAGCTCATCGGCGATGTCTTCCGGCAGCAGGTCGCGGCGGGTCGAAAGAATCTGCCCGAACTTGATGAAGATCGGCCCCAGATCCTGCAACGCCAGACGCAGGCACGCGCCACGGCTCAGCTCCAGGCGTTTGCGTGGTAACCAGCGCCACGGCAGCACAAAGCGCAGCGCCAGGAGAAACCAGGGCAGCGGCAGGGCGAACAGCAGGTCATCGAGGCGGTAGCGGATCACGACGCGCTGGATGCGCAACAGACGGCGGACGGCAAGCAGCTTCATGCGTTATCGCTTGGGTCGAGGGATCGGGAAAGGCGCTCGAAACGCGCCTCGAGTCGTTCCAGATCAAGTTTGATCCGGTCCAGTTCACTGAACCGCGCTTCGGCTTCGCGCTGCCCGACAAGGGTGCGCGATTCTTCGGCGAGGTATTCGGCGAGGTTCTGGTTGAGGCTGGCAAATCCTTGCTGATACCAGCGCGCGCGGCTGCGCAGATGGCCGCCGAGCAATTGCGTGGCGACCGGGCCGAGCCAGCGCGAGAGTTCGTATTCCCAGTCCAACTCAAGATCCTGCAGCACACTGGCCAGCTCCAGCAGCACGCCGCTGTCGCCATCGAGTTCGACTTCCGGCGCGTGCAGCACGGCGGTTTTGTCTTTGCTCAGGGCCAGTTTGACCAGGCTCGAAGCCGGCGCACGCAAGGTGCAGTCGACGCCGGCTGCCCACTGCGAAGCGAGCATCAAGCCCTCATCACTGGGCAGAATGAACAACTGCAATGCCGGGCTGCGGCAGTCGACGGCGATCACCTTGCCGGTCAAATGCGCCAGTCGCGGCAGCGCCGTGCTGTCGAGACGCAGCACCCGGTTGAGACCGAGTTCAACGCTGGCGAGCAGCCCGGTGAGCAACATCAGGGCTTGATGCCGCGGTGCAGGGCAACGATGCCTGCGGTCATGTTGTGATAGGTCACGCGGTCGAAACCGGCGTCGACCATCATCGACTTCAGGGTTTCCTGATTCGGGTGCATGCGGATCGACTCGGCCAGATAGCGATAGCTTTCCGAGTCATTGGTGATCAGCTTGCCCATCAGCGGCATGAAGGCGAACGAATAAGCGTCGTAGGCTTTCGACATCAACGCGTTGGTCGGTTTGGAGAACTCCAGCACCAACAGGCGGCCGCCGGGCTTGAGCACGCGCAGCATCGAACGCAGGGCGTCCTCTTTGTGCGTCACGTTGCGCAGGCCGAAGGCGATGGTCACGCAGTCGAAATGGTTGTCCGGGAACGGCAGTTTTTCGGCGTCCGCCTGAACGAATTCGACGTTGCCGGCGACACCCAGATCCAGCAGGCGATCACGGCCGACCTTGAGCATGGATTCGTTGATGTCGGCCAGCACCACCTGACCGGTCGGGCCGACCAGGTGCGAGAATTTGCGCGTCAGGTCACCGGTGCCGCCGGCGATGTCGAGCACGCGGTTACCGCTGCGTACGCCGGACAGTTCGATCGCGAAACGCTTCCACAGACGGTGCATGCCGCCCGACAGAAGGTCGTTCATCAGGTCGTATTTAGCGGCTACGGAATGGAAAACCTCAGCGACTTTTTCCGCTTTCTGGCTTTCCGGAACGTTTTTGAAGCCGAAGTGAGTGGTGGGTTCGGCATCGCTGCCTTTGCGCTGATCAGTCATATCGCTGTCACCAAAAGAGAATGCGCGACATTCTAATCCCCAAGCCATGCTTTGTCTTCGAATGGCTAAAGGTAAGATGGGCCACCTTCGGGACGATTTGCCGCAGTGGCGGTCAAGATCTACCGACACACCTTCATCTATCAGGAGTCATTCGATGGCCAAAATCAGTGTTGAGCGTGCCCACACCCTGGGCAAGGAAGCCGCCCGCGAGAACGCCGACAAACTGGCCAAAAAGCTCAATGAACAATATGGTCTGGAGCCGCAGTGGTCTGGCGATACCCTGAACCTCAAGCGCTCGGGCGTGAAAGGCGAAGTGCATATAGCGGACGATTCGATCAGGGTCGACGTCGAACTGGGCCTGATGATGTCGGCCATGAGCGGCATGATCAAAGCCGAGATCGAAAAGGCGTTGGATAAAGCCCTAGCCTGATTTCCAGATTGAAATCCAGTCCCCTGTGGGAGCGAGCCTGCTCGCGAAAGCGGTCTTTCAGTCGGATTATCCGTGACTGACAAACCGCTTTCGCGAGCAGGCTCGCTCCCACATTTGTTTAGTGTTGCTCCCGCTGGTTAGGGTGCCCTTTCTAATTTTTCTATCTACTTTGTGCCTGAGCCCGACACTCGTCCGGCAGTTCCTCAAACCTTCTGCGCGTGAGGTGCACCATGGCCAAAGTTATTTTGAAGAAAAAAATCGACGCTTCGACTTCGACTCTGAGCGACGTCCGATCCTATGCCCGCAAGATCTGGCTGGCTGGCCTGGGTGCCTACGCCAAGGTCGGGCAAGAGGGCAGCGAGTACTTTCAGGAGCTGATCGAAGCCGGTCAAATCGTTGAAAAGAAAGGCAAAAAGGCTGTCACCGAAAAACTGGTCGCGGCCAACGTCGAGATCGACGAGGCCGCCACTCAAGTCAGCTCTTTCAAAGGTCGTGTCGAAGTTCAGCTGGACAAGGTCGAGAAGGCCTTCGACAGCCGCGTAGCAAGCGCCTTGAATCGTATCGGCATTCCGTCTAAACATGACGTTGAGACACTCTCTGCTAAGCTCGATGAGCTGACGGCATTGCTCGAACGCGTCGCGCGTAAATCTTAAGGAGAACGGGATGGCTGGTAAAAAGAACACCGATAAAGAAAGCAGCTCGTGGGTCGGGAAGGTCGAGTCGTACTCCCGCAAAATCTGGCTGGCGGGTTTAGGCGTGTACTCGAAGATCGACACTGACGGCAGCAAGCTCTTCGACACATTGGTCAAAGACGGCGAGAAAGCCGAGAAGCTCACCAAGTCCGCGGTCGGCAAAAAAGTCGAGGACTCGACCTCTTCGGCGAAGTCGCGCATCAGCGGCGTGAAAGATCGCGCCATGGGCAAGTGGGACGAGCTGGAAGGGGCCTTCGACAAGCGCCTGAACAGCGCGATTTCACGCCTCGGTGTGCCGAGCCGCAATGAGGTCAAGGCGCTCAACGCCAAGGTCGATACGCTGACCAGACAGATCGAAAAACTCACCGGTCTGAAAGTCCAGCCTGTAGCGGCGAAAACCGCTGCGGCGAAACCTGCAGCCAAGACTGCAGCGGCCAAGCCTGCGGCGAAAACTGCGGCCAAGCCACTGGCGAAAGCGGCAGCCAAACCTGCAGCTAAAGCCGCCGCCAAACCGGCAGCGAAAACGGCCGCCGCCAAGCCCGCGGCCAAAGCTTCCGCCAAACCGGCGGCCGCTAAAGCTGCGGCGAAACCGGCAGCCAAACCTGCGGCTAAAGCGGCAGCGAAACCAGCGGCCAAACCAGCCGCGAAAACCGCTACCGCCAAGCCTGCAGCCAAGCCAGCCGCCAAACCGGCTGCGGCGAAAAAGCCTGCGGTGAAAAAACCGGCTGTACCGAAAGCCGCTGCGCCAAAACCGGCCGCTGCTGCATCGACTGCTCCAACGGCTCCGGCCAACGCGGCGAACTCCGCTGCAGCACCCACGGCAGCAGCCACCCCGACTGCAGCATCGACTCCGTCGACGCCATCCAGTCAGTCCTGATTTCAGGGCAAATCAAAAAACGCCCGGCCTGTGAAGGTCGGGCGTTTTTGTTTGTGGAAATTATCTGGATCACTGCGAGTCCCTGTGGGAGCGAGCCTGCTCGCGAAAGCGGTGGATCAGTTACACAGGCATCCGCTGGAAGTTTGCATTCGCGAGCAGGCTCGCTCCCACATTGGATTGTGAATAGGCGCAGCGCTTGGGTCAGTCATGATCCTCAAGGTACTGCAGCGCCATCCGCTCCGTCGCGACTTTCACCGGCGGCAACAAATGCGGGGCCACCAGCATCATGATCTGATACACCACCAAACGCACCTCACCTTCACGATCGAGAATCCGCTGGTAGTCCAGGGAAAACAGCAGCGTCAGAGTTATCTGCTCCACCAGTTGCCCCAACGCCTGCGTATCGCTGACCAGTTGCCCCGCGGCCTTCAACCGCGCCAGCAATGACGCCAGCGTGCGCTTCAACGCGTTGAGCAGGTGACGTATGCCTTTGGCCAGTTTCGGCAGGCGCCCGGCGAGGTTCGACAGGTCCTGGAACAGGAAGCGGTATTGCGCCAGGCGCTCGACGATCAGGTGCAGAAACAGCCAATAATCCTCCGGTGCCAGCTCAACATCCGACGGCGGATCGAGCAGCGGTGTCAGTTCGTGCTGGAAGCGTTCGAACAAGCCGAGGATCAGCGGTTCCTTGCCGTGGAAATGGTAGTAAAGGTTGCCGGGGCTGATTCCCATTTCATTGGCGACCTCCATGGTCGAAACGTTCGGTTCGCCCTTTTCGTTGAACAGGTGCAGCGCACATTCGAGAATCCGGTCGCGGGTTTTCATCCAGTCTTCTTAGAAAAAATTCGTTGAACGTCAGCGCACTCGCACGTAGGTACCGGGTGCGGCTTCCATCGGCGGATAGTTGGGGTTGCCCAAGGTCATGCGGGTTTCGTGCTGCGCGCCCGAGCGCTGTTGAATCCAATCCAGCCACTGCGGCCACCAGCTGCCGTCGACACGTTTGGCGTCGTAGTACCAGGCGCGCGGGTCGCTGCTCATCCTGGCGTTTTCGACATAATTGGCTTTCGGATTGCTCGGCGGATTGAGGATGCTCTGCACATGGCCACTGTTGGACAGCACGAAGCGCTTGTCGCCACCGAGCAGCAGGGTCGAGCGATACACTGCGTCCCACGGCGTGATGTGGTCGTTCATGCCAGCCACGCTGAAACTATCGACCGTGACTTTCTGCAAGTCGATCGGCGTGCCGCACACTTCCAGCCCGCCGGGATGGGTCAGCGGGTTGTGTTTGAAAAAATCCAGCAGATCGCCGTGCAGCGCTGCCGGCAAGCGTGTGTTGTCATTGTTCCAGTAGAGAATGTCGAAGGCCGGCGGCTCCTTGCCCAGCAGGTAGTTGTTGACGAAGTAGCTCCAGATCAGATCGTTGGGGCGCATCCAGGCGAAGACTTTGGCCATGTCGCGCCCGTCAAGCACACCCTGCTGATAAGAACGCCGTTTGGCCGCTTCGAGAGTCTGTTCATCGACGAACAGCGTTGCCGGGGTTTCGATCTGGCTGTCGAGCAGGCTGACCAGATACGTCGCGCTGGCAACACGCCGCAGTTGTCGCTTGGCCTGCAGATGCCCTTGCAGGGCCGCGATGGTCAGGCCGCCGGCGCAGGCGCCCATCAGGTTGACCTCGCGGGCGCCGGTGATCGCCCGGCAGATGTTCATCGCCTCTTCCACGGCCTCGACGTAGCTCGACAGACCCCATTCGCGATGGCGCACATCCGGGTTGCGCCAGCTGATCATGAAGGTCTGCAGGCCGTTTTTCAGCGCGTACTGAACGAAACTGTTGTGCGGGCTCAGGTCGAAAATGTAGTACTTGTTGATCTGCGGCGGCACCACCAGCAGTGGCTTGGCGTACTGCTTTTCGCTCATCGGCCGGTACTGGATCAGTTCGAGCATTTCGTTGCGAAACACCACCGAGCCGGTGGTGGTGGCGACGGTCTTGCCGACTTCGAATGCCTGCCGGGTGACCTGACGTGGCAGGCCATCGTTGTGCAGCAGGTCGTCGAACAGATGGCTGAGGCCGCGCACCAGACTGTGGCCACCAGAATTGAACAACTCCTTGACCGCCAGCGGATTGAGCAGCGTGTTGGACGGTGCCACGGCATCGTTGAGCAAGGTGAAAACGAACTGGGCGCGGGCGCGGTCTTCCGGGCTCATGTCGCTGTCGTCGATCCAGCTCTTGACCTGCTTCTGCCAGGCCAGATACGCCTGCAGGCTGCGCCGATAGAACGGGTTGAGGCTCCACGCCGGATCGGCAAAACGGCTGTCGTTCGGATGGGTCGGGTGCACGGTTTCACCGAGCAGCACGCGGCCCAATTGGCCGCCCAGTTTCAAGGCATGCTTTGCCGTGTGCACCGGGTTGCGCAAGCCATGGGCGGCGACGCTGCGCAAGGTCGAGAGCAGGTCGCGGCCGCGCAGGCCAGTGATCGCACTTTGTGCGTTGATAAACACGGCGGGGCTGGGCACCACGCCCGTCGCTGGTTTGTCGCGCATGACTCAACACTCCTTCGTCTTCAGGGCAAAAACAAACTCACCGAACCAGAACACCATAGACGCTGTTACGGGTTGCTGCCTGCGCGGCGTCCTGCCGCGCACTTGTGGGTAAAGCCCTGCATAAAGCCTGCCGCTGCGTTTAGCCGCCGAGCGGCGTCGGATGCGGATGCATCACTGCGCGCTGACGTTCCTCCTGAAGGAATTTCATGATGATCGGCGCCACGGCTTCGGCGCGGGTGATCAGGAACAGATGACCGTCATCGATGATGTGCAGCTGCGCATTGGGAATGCGCCAGGCGAGCACGCGCATGTTGATCAGCGGGATCAGTGGGTCGTCATCCCCGGCCAGTACCAGCGTCGGCTGGTGGATTTTGTGCAGCCAGTGAATGCTGGTCCAGCCGAGGCCGGCGAACAGCTGCCAGTAGTAACCGAGCTTGCCCGCCGAGCGCACTTTCGCCGCATGGCTGGCCGCCAGCGTCGGGTCCCGGCGGAACGAGCCGCCGTAGATCATCGGTGCGATGCGAATCACGTGGGACGGCTGAATGTAGCGCCGCGGACTCGCCATCATCCACAGCACTTTCGGTTTGCCCGGCACCATCACCGCACCGGCGGCGGTGGCCGCCAGCACCAGTTTCTTGCAGCGCTCGGGGTAGTCATAGGCGAACTGCTGCGCCAGCGCGCCACCCCACGACACACCAATGACGTTGACCTGACCGTAGTCGAGGTAATCGAGCATCCGCGCCGTCAGTTTGGCCAGACCGGGAAAGCGATACGGCCGGTTCGGCGTCGAGGAACCGCCGACCCCGGGAACGTCGAAGGCGATCACTTCCAGATCCGGATCCAGCGCCGCGACGAACGGAAACACCAGCTCCAGGTTGGCGCCGATGCCGTTGAAAATCAGCAAGGGCGTCAAGTGCGGCTTGCCGGGACGCACCGCCGTGCGAAGGGTCTGGCCATCCAGATCGACGGTGCGGAATATGAACGGTTGCGGCATGGATCAAACCCTTCGGGTTAGAGAGGAGCAGCTCCAAGCCACAAGCTTCAAGCAGAATGTGCTCAGCTTGCGGCTTGTCGCTTGTGGCTTGCCGCTATCTTTCATGAACGTAGGTACCCGGCGCAGCCTCGCCCGCCGGATACGCCTTGTTGCCCAGTTTCACCGGGGCCTTTTTCAGGTTGCCCGAGCGCTCGGCCAGCCACGCCTGCCAATGCAGCCACCAGGAATCGGTGTGCTTGGTCGAGTTCTCTTGCCATTCATCGGCATTGGCAGCCATTTCTTCACTGGTCATGTAGCGCGATTTCGGATTGCCCGGCGGATTGAGAATGCTCTGGATATGGCCGCTGCTCGACAACACGAATTCAACTTTTCCGCCGAACAGCTGCGCCGACTTGTAGCAGGACTTCCACGGGGTGATGTGGTCGTTGGTGCCGGCCAGCGAGAAGATGTCGGCGGTGACCTGCTTGAGATCGATCGGCGTGCCGCACACTTCCAGTGCGTTGGGGCGGATCAGTGGATTGTTTTTGAACATCTCGATCAGGTCACCGTGGAACGCCGCGGGCAAGCGCGTGGTGTCGTTATTCCAGAACAGAATGTCGAACACCGGCGGCTCGTTGCCGAGCAGGTAGTTGTTGACCCAGTAGTTCCAGATCAGGTCGTTGGGGCGCATCCAGGCGAAGACCTTGGCCATGTCCTTGCCTTCGAGCACGCCGGCCTGATACGAGTGGCGCTTGGCGGTTTCCAGAGTCTGCTCGTCGACGAACAGGGCGACGTCGCTGTCCAGGGTGGTATCGAGCACGCTGACCAGCAGAGTCAGTGAGTTGACTTTGTTTTCGCCGATCGCCGCGTAGTGGCCGAGCAGGGCGGTGCAAGTGATACCGCCGGAGCAGGCGCCGAGCATGTTCACGTCTTTGCTGCCGGTGATCGCGGTGACCACATCGACCGCTTCTTTCAGCGCCTCGATGTAGGTCGACAGGCCCCACTCACGCTGAGCCTTGGTCGGGTTGCGCCAGCTGATGATGAAGGTCGGCACGTTATTGCGCAGGCAGAAACGCGCCAGGCTCTTGTCCGGGCTCAAATCGAATACGTAGAACTTGTTGATCTGCGGCGGCACCACCAGCAAAGGCCGTTCGTGGACCTGCTCGGTGATCGGCCGGTACTGGATCAGCTCCAGCACATCGTTGCGAAACACCACCGCGCCTTCGGTCACGCCGAGGCTCTTGCCGACCTCGAACGCACCCATGTTGACCTGGCTCGGCATGCCGCCGTTGTGCACCAGATCCTTGGCCAGATGCGAGAGGCCATCGAGCAGGCTCTTGCCGCCGGTTTCGAAGAAGCGTTTGACCGCTGCCGGGTTGGCCGCGGTGTTGGTCGGCGCCATGGCTTCGGTCATCAGGTTGATGACAAAGTGGCCACGGGCGATATCTTTGGGGGTCAGGCTGCTGTCGTCGATCCAGGCATGGAGTTCCTTGCGCCAGGCCAGATAGGTTTGCAGATAACGTTTGTAGAGCGGGTTCTGGCTCCACGCGGGATCGGCGAAGCGACGGTCGTCACCGGCCGGTTGCAGTTCGGATTTGCCGAACAGCACGTTCTTCAGCTCAAGGCCGAAATGGGTCACGTGTTTAACACTATGGATCGGTTGTTTGATGGCCTGTTTCAGCACCATCCGAGCAGAGGCCAGCAGATCCTTTCCGCGCAGCCCAACGACGGGATTAAGCCCCAAGGTGTTTTCCGAGGCTTGATACTTCAGGTCATCGTTATTCTTGTTACTCATCTACGACGCTCCATTGTCCTGAGACGAGTACCCGGTTTGCGGCTGTGCAGTTCCACAGCCAATGCCAGGTACTACTGCTCGGGTGACCGTTGATTCTGCATAGCTGCTTTACAGTCGTAGAGCATTGCAGGGAACTTGCCAGCTCCATTGGTTACCCGAGTTTAATTTTTTTCGCAAGCAGGCCGATCCTCGGCCATACAGCGGAGCATTCAAACAGATGAAGTTAGAAAATGCCTTCTAATGAGCGCAAGGCTCGGGCTAGAGCATCAGCTTGACGAACGACTCGTTCGGATCGCGGGTTTTTCCGGCAGCACGCAACTCGGCCAGATAATCGTCCCAGAGTTCTTTCTGGCGTTTGCCGAGTTCGTAGAGGTAATCCCAAGTGAACAAGCCGCTGTCATGACCGTCATCGAAGGTCAGTTTCAGTGCGTAGTGACCGGCCGGTTCCAGCTTGCTCAAGCCAACGTTGAGCTTGCCGAATTGCAGGATCGGTTTGCCGTGGCCCTGGACCTCGGCGGAGGGCGAATGCACGCGCAGGAATTCGGCGGGCAGGGTGAATTCTTCACCGGACGCGTAAGTAAGCGTCAGCGTTTTCGAGGCTTTGTGCAGTTTGATGTCGGTGGGAATTCGATTCATGGGCTGGCCTCCGATGTGTGGGCGACCCTGGATGTAATGTGGGAGCGAGCCTGCTCGCGAAAGCGCTGTGTCAGCCAACATTGATGCCGACTGACACGGCCTCTTCGCGAGCAGGCTCGCTCCCACAGGGTCCGCTACCGCTGTAAGTATGGCTTACAGGATATAACGGGACAGGTCTTCGTTCTGCGCCAATTCGCCGAGGTGGCTGTTGACGTATTCGGCGTCGATCAGGATCGGCTTGTCGTCATGGGCGCTGGCCAGATCGCCGGCACTGAACGACACCTCTTCGAGCAGACGCTCGAGCAGCGTGTGCAGGCGACGGGCACCGATGTTCTCGGTCTTTTCGTTGACCTGCCAGGCGATTTCCGCCAGACGCTTGATGCCTTCCGGCTGGAACTGGATGTGCAGGCCTTCGGTTTTCAGCAGCGCGCAGTATTGCTCGGTGAGCGAGGCGTGCGGTTCGCTGAGGATGCGCTCGAAGTCTTCCGGGCTCAGCGCCTTGAGTTCAACGCGGATCGGCAGACGGCCTTGCAGTTCCGGGACCAGATCGCTCGGCTTGCTCAGGTGGAACGCACCGGAAGCGATGAACAGGATGTGGTCAGTCTTGACCATGCCCAGCTTGGTGTTGACGGTGCAGCCTTCGATCAGCGGCAGCAGGTCGCGCTGCACACCTTCACGGGACACATCGGCGCCGCCGACGTTACCGCGCTTGGCGACTTTGTCGATCTCGTCGATGAACACGATGCCGTGCTGCTCGACCGCTTCCAGCGCCTTGGCCTTGAGTTCTTCTTCGTTGACCAGACGCCCGGCTTCTTCGTCGCGCACCAGTTTCAGCGCTTCCTTGACCTTGAGCTTACGCGACTTCTTCTTGCCCTTGCCCATGTTGGCAAACAAGGACTGCAGCTGGTTGGTCATCTCTTCCATGCCCGGCGGCGTGGCGATTTCGATGCCGGATACTTCGGCGACTTCGATCTCGATTTCCTTGTCGTCCAGCTGACCTTCACGCAGGCGCTTGCGGAACAGCTGGCGGGTATTGGAATCGCTGGCCGGTGCTTCTTCATTGCTGAAGCCCATGCGTGCCGGTGGCAGCAGCGCGTCGAGGATGCGGTCCTCGGCTGCGTCCTCGGCGCGGTGGCGCACGCGGGTCATTTCTTGCTCGCGGAGCATCTTGATCGCAGCGTCAGCCAGATCACGGATGATCGATTCGACGTCGCGGCCGACGTAGCCGACCTCGGTGAATTTGGTCGCTTCGACCTTGATGAACGGCGCGTTGGCCAGTTTTGCCAGGCGACGGGCGATCTCGGTTTTACCGACACCGGTCGGGCCGATCATCAGGATGTTCTTCGGCGTCACTTCAACGCGCAGCTCTTCAGGCAGTTGCATGCGGCGCCAGCGGTTGCGCAGGGCAATCGCGACGGCGCGCTTGGCATCGTCCTGGCCGATGATATGGCGATTGAGTTCGTGGACGATTTCGCGGGGAGTCATGGACATAGTAATTGACGGTCCTCAAGCACAAACAAGCCGTGGCACACAGGCCGCGACAGGCTTATTCGGCGAGATCCTGCTCCTCAATGGTCTGGGTGTGGTTGGTGAATACACAAATGTCGCCGGCGATACCGAGTGCGGTCTCGACGATTTCGCGGGCCGACAGGTCGGTCTTTTTCAACAGGGCGCTGGCTGCGGCCTGGGCGAAAGCACCGCCGGAACCCATGGCGATCAGGCCATCTTCGGGTTCGACCACGTCACCGTTGCCGGTGATGATCAGCGAGGCATCCTTGTTGGCGACCGCGAGCATCGCTTCGAGGCGGCTCAGGGAGCGGTCGGTACGCCACTCTTTGGCGAGTTCGACGGCGGCGCGGATCAAGTGGCCCTGGTGTTTTTCCAGCTGGCCTTCGAAACGTTCGAACAGCGTAAAGGCGTCGGCGGTGGCACCGGCAAAACCGGCGATGACCTGGCCGTGGTACAGGCGACGGACTTTTTTCGCGTTGCCTTTCATCACGGTATTGCCGAGAGAAACCTGGCCGTCGCCGCCCATGACGACTTTGCCGTGACGGCGGACTGAAACGATGGTGGTCAAGGGAAGAGTCTCCACACAGCGGGGCGAAAGTGCCTTATGCCCATTCATATGGGGGTGCTGGAGAGGATTTCAACCTTGGTGCGGGAGAGGGGACGAGCGGTGTCTTGCCAGGTGAACGCAGCGGGGGACTGCGCGTACGCCTTCGCGAGCAGGCTCGCTCCCACAGGTACTGTGCATTTTCTGTGGGAGCGAGCCTGCTCGCGAATATTGGCGACGCGGTAATTCTGTCTGGATCAGCGGCTCTGGCGTTGTTGTAACAGCAGGTTGCTGAAGCCGGCGCCGGCCAGTTGTTTCTGCGCGGTGGTCAGCTGTTCGCGGTTGCTGAACGGGCCGACCAGAACGCGGTACCAGGTTTCATCCTTCACCGTTCCGGACTCAACCGCCACGGCCTGACCGAGCAGAATGATCTGCGCACGGACCTTGTCGGCATCGGTTTCCTTGCGGAACGAACCGGCCTGCAGGAAAAACTTGGTCACCGGCGCCGCTTTGCTTACCGGTGGCGCGGGTGGCGGGGTAATCCCGGCCAGTGCAGCCTGAGCGCGCGCGGTGTCGATCTTCGCCGCTTCCGCCGGGGTGACCGGCGTGGTCGGGATGGCCGGCACTTGTGGCGTCGGCAGGGTCTTCTCCGGCACGGCATCCGGCGGCACGATCACTTCCGATTCCGGCAGCAGCGTGTAGAAGTCGTATTTCGGCTTGACCGGTTGCGTCGGGCTCGGCGGGGTCTTGTTGGCTTCGGCGATTTTCGTCGCTTTCTGCTGTTGCGCCTGCTCGACTTTCTCACGCTTGACCGTGTCGCTGCCCTTGCCCGGCTCCAGCTTCATCAAAAACACGATGAACGCGCCGACCGTCAGGCCGATGGCCATCCACAGCCAACCCGGAATCGGTTGCTTCGCCGGAGCCTGATAGCGGCTGGCGCCGCGCTTGGGTGCAGGTTTTTTCTTGGCAGCCAACTTACATACGCTCCAGAGTTTCCAGACCCAACAGCTCCAGGCCTTGCTTGAGGGTGCGACCGGTCAGTGCGGCCAGACGCAGACGGCTCTGCATTTGGGCCGGGGTATCGGCGGCGAGGATCGGGCAGTTCTCGTAGAAGCTGGAGAACAGGCCGGCGACGTCGTACAGGTACGTGCAGAGAATGTGCGGCGTGCCCTTGTCGGAGACGTTGTTGAGCACTTCGCCGAACTGCGCGAGTTTCGCCGCCAGTTCCAGTTCATGCGCCGCTTCGAGGACGATCTGGCCGTCAACTTCGCTGAAATCCTTGCCCAGTTTGCGGAACACACCGGCGACGCGGGTGTAGGCATACAGCAGGTACGGCGCGGTGTTGCCTTCGAAGTTCAGCATCAGGTCGAAGTTGAAGCTGTAGTCGCTGGTGCGGTGCTTGGACAGATCAGCGTATTTCACCGCGCCGATGCCGACGACTTTGGCGATGTTGCGCAATTCGTCTTCGGCAAGTTCCGGGTTTTTCTCTTTGACCAGGTTGTAGGCACGTTCCTGCGCTTCGGTCAGCAGGTCGATCAACTTCACGGTGCCGCCGTCACGGGTCTTGAACGGACGGCCATCGGCGCCGTTCATGGTGCCGAAGCCCATGTGTTCCATTTCCATCGGATGGGTGACGAAACCGGCCTTGCGCGCCACGGCGAAGACTTGCTGGAAGTGCAGGGCCTGACGCTGGTCGACAAAGTACAACGCACGATCGGCTTTCAGCTTGCCGCTGCGGTAGCGCACGGCGGCGAGGTCAGTGGTGGCATAGAGATAACCGCCGTCCGCCTTGACGATGATCACCGGCAGCGGATCGCCATCGGCATTCTTGAACTCGTCGAGGAACACGCACTGCGCGCCGTTGCTCTCGACCAGCATGCCCGCAGCTTTCAAGTCGTTGACCACATTGATCAGGTCGTCGTTGTAGGCGCTTTCGCCCATCACGTCGGCCATGGTCAGTTTGACGTTGAGCAGTTCGTAGATCTTCTGGCAGTGCGACAACGAAATGTCCTTGAACCGGGTCCACAGCGCCAGACACTCGGCATCGCCGGCCTGCAACTTGACCACCAGACCGCGGGCGCGGTCGGCGAACTCTGCGGACTCGTCGAAACGCTGTTTGGCAGCGCGGTAGAAGTTTTCCAGATCGGAAAGCTCGTCGCTGGTGATCGGGTTTTCCTGCAGATAGGCCATGAGCATGCCGAACTGCGTGCCCCAGTCGCCGACGTGGTTCTGGCGGATCACTTCGTCGCCGAGGAATTCGAGGACGCGAGCGACGCCGTCGCCGATGATGGTCGAACGCAAGTGGCCGACGTGCATCTCTTTGGCCAGGTTCGGCGCCGACAGGTCAACCACGGTGCGCTGTGCCGGGCCGGCCTTGCGCACGCCGATATGGGCGTCGGCCAGCGCGGCATCGAGACGGTTGGCCAGCGCCTGGGTGTTCTGGAAGAAGTTGATGAAACCCGGGCCGGCGATTTCCGCCTTGGTGACGTTTTCGTCAGCCGGCAGCGCGGCGATGATTTTTTCCGCCAGATCGCGCGGTTTCATTCCGGCTGGCTTGGCCAGCATCATCGCGATGTTGCTGGCGAAGTCGCCGTGCGTCTTGTCGCGGGCGTTTTCCACTTGAATCGCCGGCGACAGGCCTTCAGGCAACACACCTTCGTTGACGAGTTGGGTGAGGGCTTGTTGGATCAGCTGGCGAATGGTGTCTTTCATGGTCTTCTCTTTCGACCGCAAGCGCGGCGGGCGCATCGGTGCGCGGGTGGAAAAACTGGGCATTATCCGTGGCGGAGCCGGGCTTGCCAACCTTAGCAGGCCGGTTGTGGATATGTGGTGACAAAAACTCTGCTTTCGCGAGCAGGCTCGCTCCCACAGGGGTCAAGCAGGACGCAAAAGTGCAGCGCTGATCCATTGTGGGAGCGAGCCTGCTCGCGAAAGCGATTTTCAGCTCAATACAAATCCACAGGGTCGACATCCAGCGACCAGCGCACCGCCCGCCCGCTCGGCATCTGCTCCAGCGCCAGCAACCAACTGGCCAGCAACCGATGCAGGGACGCCCGCGCGGTCGCCTGCAACAACAATTGCGCGCGATAACGTCCGGCGCGACGTTCCATCGGCGCCGGCACCGGCCCGAGCAATTCGATGCCGCTCAGATTCAGTTCGCTGAGCAAGCGCTCTGCCTCAGTGCAGGCCTCGTCGAGGAAGCCTTCAGCCTGCCCGGGTTTGTGCGCTTCGGCGCGCAACAGCGCCAGATGGGCAAACGGCGGCAGCCCGGCGGCGCGGCGCTCGCTCAGCGCCTGCTCGGCAAAGGCGAAATAACCTTGCTCGGTCAGTTGCACCAATAAAGGATGGTCGGCCAGGTGCGTCTGAATAATCACTTTGCCGGGCTCTTCTGCCCGCCCCGCACGACCTGCAACTTGAACAATCAACTGCGCCATGCGCTCGCTGGCGCGGAAGTCGCCGGAGAACAGGCCACCGTCAGCGTCGAGGATCGACACCAGTGTCACTCGCGGAAAATGGTGACCCTTGGCCAACATCTGCGTGCCGACGAGGATGCACGGCTGGCCCTTCTGAATCGTCGCGAACAGCTGATTCATCGCATCCTTGCGCGAGGTGCTGTCGCGATCGACGCGCAGCACCGGGTAATCCGGGAACAGAATCGCCAGGCGTTCTTCGGCGCGTTCGGTGCCGGCCCCCACCGGGCGCAAGTCGACCTTGTTGCACTTCGGGCACTGGCGCGGCGTGCGTTCGACGTTGCCGCAATGGTGGCAGCGCAACTCACCGTAGCGCTGGTGCACGGTCATCCGCGCATCGCAGCGTGAACATTCGGACATCCAGCCGCAATCGTGGCAGAGCAAGGTCGGGGCAAAGCCGCGGCGGTTGAGGAACACCAGCACCTGCTGGCCGTTGGCGAGGGTCTGGCCGATGGCTTGTTGCATCGGCCCGGAAATGCCGCTGTCCAGCGGACGGCTTTTCACGTCCAGGCGCAGAAAACGCGGCTGTTTGGCGCCGCCAGCGCGCTCGTTCAGGCGCAACAGGCCGTAACGCCCGGTGTAGGCGTTGTGCAGGCTTTCCAGCGACGGCGTGGCCGAGCCGAGCACGATCGGGATGTTTTCCTGACGTGCTCGCACCAGCGCCAGATCACGCGCGTGGTAGCGCAAGCCTTCCTGCTGTTTATAAGAGCCGTCGTGCTCTTCATCGATGATGATCAGCCCCGGATTTTTCATTGGCGTGAACAGCGCCGAGCGGGTACCGATAATGATGTCAGCCTCGCCATCGCGGGCGGCGAGCCAGGCGTCGAGGCGTTCACGATCGTTGACCGCCGAGTGCACCAGGGCGATGCGCGCATTGAAGCGCTGCTCGAAGCGCGCCAGGGTCTGCGGGCCGAGGTTGATCTCCGGGATCAGCACCAGCGCCTGTTTGCCGGCTTCGAGGGTTTCGCGGATCAGCTGCAAATAGACTTCGGTCTTGCCGCTGCCGGTAACGCCGGCCAGCAGAAACGCGTGATAACTGTCGAAACCGGCGCGAATCGCTTCATACGCCGCACGTTGCTCGCTGTTGAGCGGCAGTTCCGGTTGCGCCAGCCAATGTTCATGCCGCGCGCCGGGGAGGTGGCGGCGGATTTCCACTTGCACCAGACCCTTGGCCAACAGCAAGTCGAGGCTGTCCTTGCTCAGCATCAGCTTGCTCAGCAACTGATGCGCCACGCCGTGTGGATGCTGGGCCAGCGTTGCCAGGGCTTCACGCTGGCGTGGCGCGCGGGCGATGCGCGGATCATCAAGGCTGGAACCGGGCGCCGCTGACCAGAAACGTTCCTGGCGGGCCTCGGCCAGTTCGCCCTGACGCAGCAGCACCGGCAACGCCCAGCTCAGGGTGTCGCCGAGGCTGTGCTGGTAGTACTGCGACGTCCACAGACACAGCTTGAACAGCGCCGGCGGCAGTGGCGCGGTGGTATCGAGCAGGGCCAGCGCCGGTTTGAGTTTTTCCACCGGCACTTCGCTGGTGTCGGTGACCTCGACCAGAATCCCGATCATCTCGCGCCGCCCAAACGGCACCCGCAGGCGCATGCCCGGCTGCAATTGCTCGCGCCGCACCCCGGCCGGCGCCCGGTAATCGAACAGGCGGCGCAGGGGTGAAGGCAAGGCAAGGCGCAGAATGGCGTCGGGCACGCGGGGGGATCTCGATCAACAGACGATTAAAAGGACTGCGTACATAACCTGTGGGAGCGAGCCTGCTCGCGAAAGCGGTGTGTCAGGCGACGAAGATGCTGGCCGGTAGATCGTCTTCGCGAGCAGGCTCGCTCCCACAGGGGCAGTGCAATGGGCCGGGAGCCTAGCAGACGGTCGGTCTCGGTGACAGCTTGCGCGTTTGAAAAGGTCTGGTAGAATCCGCGGCCTAATTACGTGCGGTATTCAACAATAGTGTTGGGTGGCGGCACGCTAGCCTGAGGAAGACACCATGAAAGCCGAAATCCATCCGAACTACCCGGAAATCGCTGTTACCTGCAGCTGCGGTAACAAGTTCGAAACTCGTTCGACCTACGGCAAAGCCCTGGCGATCGACGTTTGCAACGAATGCCACCCGTTCTACACCGGTAAGCAGAAGACTCTGGACACCGGCGGCCGCGTGCAGAAGTTCGCAGACCGTTTCGCTACTTTCGGCGTCGGCAAAAAAGCCTGAGGCTGATCATTTTGGAAGGTCGTGTCGACTTCTCCAGACTGATGAAAAAGGCGTCCCTTGCGGGCGCCTTTTTTGTGTCTGCGATTTGGCTTTCGGGGGCGCAAGCGTTCTGTCCAGCACCCGCTGGGCTGGCCAGCGTCACTGTGCAGCGGGTAGTCGATGGCGACACGCTGCGTCTGAGCGACGGCCGCAGCGTGCGGATGATCGGCCTCAATACGCCGGAGCTGGGCAAGCAGGGCCGTAGCGACGAGCCGTTCGCCGTGGCCGCGCGCAAACGGCTCGAAGCGCTGGTCGCGGACAGCGGCGGGCGTGTCGGCTTGCGTTCCGGACAGCAGGGAAAGGACCACTACGGCCGTGCGCTAGCGCATGTCTACAGTGCCAGCGGTGCCAATCTCGAAGCGCAAATGCTGGCTGATGGCCTCGGTTTCCAGGTGGCCGTTGCGCCGAACGTCGATCTGGTCGCCTGTCAGCAGGCCGCCGAAGCCTCGGCGCGGCAGGCCGGCCGCGGCATCTGGCGGCAGTCACCGGTGCTCAAAGCGCAGCAGATCCAGCGTTCGGGCTTTGCTGTGGTCAGCGGTCGGGTGAGCAAGGTGCAGCGCAATCGCGGTGGAATCTGGATCGAGATACAGGACGCGCTTGTACTGCGCATTGCACCCAATCTGGTCGGACAATTCGACAATGCCCGTTTGCAAGCGCTGAAGGGCCAGCAGATCGAGGCACGCGGCTGGATCGTCGATCGCTCGCGCCGCGGTGGCTTGCAGGCGGGGCAGGCGCGCTGGCTGTTGCCATTGACCGATCCTTCGATGCTGCAGGGTTCGCGCTGAAGAAAAATTGTAGACATTTTTCATGTCGATTGTGAACAGTCCAGCCCTTGTGCGCCGTGGCTCTTGGCCCAAAGTCGTAGGGCAGGGCGCTTGACAGTGGTGACTGCCCAGTCTTGTGGGGACTTTGCGAGGCGCGTATCCTCGCTGACCAGTCTGTCCAACAGTAAAAAGCGGAATGCCAAAATGTCTGATCTGAAAACTGCCGCTCTCGAATATCATGCCAATCCTCGTCCCGGGAAGCTGAGTGTCGAGCTCACCAAGGCCACTGCTACCGCTCGCGACCTGTCGCTGGCGTACAGCCCCGGCGTAGCTGAACCAGTGCGCGAGATCGCCCGCGATCCCGAACTGGCCTACAAGTACACCGGCAAGGGCAACCTGGTTGCAGTGATTTCCGATGGCACCGCGATTCTCGGCCTGGGCAACCTCGGCCCGTTGGCCTCCAAGCCAGTGATGGAAGGCAAGGGCGTGCTGTTCAAGCGCTTCGCCGGTATCGACGTGTTCGACATCGAAGTCGACTCGGAAAGCCCGCAGGCCTTCATCGACACGGTCAAGCGCATCTCCATCACTTTCGGCGGTATCAACCTCGAAGACATCAAGGCACCAGAATGCTTTGAGATCGAGCGCGCGCTGATCGAACAGTGCGACATCCCGGTATTCCACGATGACCAGCACGGCACCGCGATCGTTACCGCGGCCGGCATGATCAACGCCCTGGAAATCGCTGGCAAAACCCTGCCAGAAGCGAAGATCGTCTGCCTGGGCGCCGGCGCTGCCGCCATCTCCTGCATGAAGCTGCTGGTGAGCATGGGCGCACGCATCGAAAACATCTTCATGGTTGACCGTACCGGCGTGATCCACTCCGGCCGTGACGACCTCAACCAGTACAAGGCCGTGTTCGCTCACGCCACCGAGAAGCGCAGCCTGGCTGACGCACTGGCAGGCGCTGACGTGTTCGTCGGTCTGTCCGGCCCGAACCTGCTGAGCGCTGAAGGCCTGCTGTCGATGGCACCGAACCCGATCGTGTTCGCCTGCTCCAACCCGGACCCGGAAATTTCCCCGGAACTGGCTCACGCCACCCGTAGCGACGTGATCATGGCGACCGGCCGTTCGGACTACCCGAACCAGGTCAACAACGTCCTGGGCTTCCCGTTCATCTTCCGCGGTGCCCTGGACGTTCGCGCCAAGCGCATCAACGAAGAAATGAAAGTCGCCGCGGCCAACGCTCTGCGTGAACTGGCCAAGCTGCCAGTGCCACAGGACGTCTGCGATGCCTACGGTGGTGCTCCGCTGGAATTCGGCCGTGAGTACATCATTCCGAAGCCAATGGACAAGCGCCTGATCACCCTGATCTCCGACGCTGTGGCTAAAGCGGCGATCGAGACCGGTGTGGCCACTCTGCCGTATCCGAAGAACTACCCGCTGAAAAGCGTGGATGACGTGTTCAACGGCTAAGTCGTTGTAGCGCTACAAGCGAAAGCCCCGGCTCGTGAGAGTCGGGGCTTTTTTGTTGGTCAGAAACAACCCTCACCCTAACCCTCTCCCAGAGGGAGAGGGGACAAATTGCGGGATGCTTGGGAGCTACGCCGACCTGAAAGTGTTCTGCCGAATCCATAATCGACACAGCGCTTTCAGGTTGATGGGAGCCTCCAGACACTTCGATCAGTCCCCTCTCCCTCTGGGAGAGGGCTAGGGTGAGGGGCTTTTGATCTTCATGTCTAGTCCTGAAATAGGTTTACACCTATTCACCCCAACGCCCGATGCACCGCATCGGGCGTTTTGTATTTTAAGGAAAGGTGCGGCCGCTCTTGGTTGTAGATCGTAATAGCCTCCCGCACCATCTGTTCAGCCTGTTCTAGATTTTCTGGCCTGTAGAGCAGCAGCTCTGTTTTCAGAATGCCGTTAACCCGCTCTGCGAGAGCGTTTTGGTAGCAATCGTAGCCATCGGTCATTGAGCAAATGACGCCATGTTTGGAGTGCAGCTTCTGGTAGAGATCAGAGCAGTACTGTGCGCCGCGATCCGAGTGATGCACCAGTCGTTGGCTTGTTCGGCGCTCTTTTAGCGCCTTTCGGAAGGCTTGAGCCACGGATTTGGCGTGCAGGCTGTCATGCACGTGAAAGCCGACAATTTTTCTCGAGTAGGCATCTGTCACCAAACTTAAGTAAACAGATCCTTCTCGGGTGGGGATGTAGGTGATATCTGCTACCCAGACCTGTTCTGGGCCGGTCGCAATCACTTGCTGCGGGCCAGGTTTCAGAAGGTTGGGATGGCAGCGAAAGCGATGATGGCTGTCAGTCGTCTTGTGATAGGCCCGTTTTCTTCGTACCAGTTGGCGATGATCGCGCAAAACATCGAATAGACGATCCCTTCCAACATGCAGTTCTTGTCTCTCGCGTTTGGCATGCATCATCGAATGTAACTTACGAGTACCGATGCAGGGCTGACGTAAGCGGATCTCATGCACAAACTTGATGAGCTTCTGGTCTTGCTCAAGCCTGGATCGGTAGGCCCGATCTCGCTTGTAATAGGCTTGGCGACTTATTCCCATAAACTGGCAAGCCCTGCTGACACTCAGGGTTTGGGTTTGCGCAACGACTTGCCTGGCCGCTTTTTTACAACGGATACGCCATAGTCATTCTTCAGAACATCGACCACGTCTTCAAAAAACTTGGCTTTCTGATTGGCCAGCGCCAATTGTTCTTCAAGCTCTTTGATTCTCTGCTCAGGCGTTAGCGGCAAAGTTGGCTCGTCCATCGGTCGAGTCCTCTGAGAGCGAATGGAGGCGCCTTGGCTCCAATCCTGCCGACCATGCTTGCGTAACCAAACCAGAACCGTCGACCGGCCTTGAATCCCATAGCGCCGTTGAGCCTCTTTATAACTCAACTCGCCTTTTTCGACCTGATCGACAACCGACAATTTAAAAGTCAGCGTGTAATCACGCTGACTGCGCTTTTCGCCCGTCTCCATTGCACCCTCCTGATAAGAAGCCAGAAGGTGTAAACCTTATTCAGGACGAGACATCAGCCATTAAAAAGCCCCGCGCTTCTCATGAGGGCGGGGCTTTTTATTAATCGCGGATCAGAACAAGTCGATCGGCGCCTGCTCATCCGCCGGCAGCGGGCTGCCCGGTACGACGCCGTTGCCCAGCTCATTCATCGACGGAGGGGAGTCTTCAGCCTTGAACAGCTCGAAGTACGCGCCCGGTGTGCTCGGCGACGCTGCACGGCCACTGACCGGGTCGACGCGCAGACTGAGGATGCCTTCCGGTTCTGGCTGGACATGCGGTGGCTTGTCCTTCAGCGCGGCCGACATGTAATTCATCCAGATCGGCAGTGCCACAGTGCCGCCGAATTCGCGGCGGCCGAGGCTTTCCGGCTGGTCGAAACCGGTCCACACGGTGGTCACGTAATCGGCGTTGTAACCGGAGAACCACGCATCCTTCGATTCGTTGGTAGTACCGGTCTTGCCGGCGATGTCGCTGCGGCCCATGGCCAGGGCGCGGCGGCCGGTGCCGAGCTTGATCACGTCCTGCAACATGCTGTTGAGGATGTAGGTGGTGCGACCATCGACAATCCGCTCGGCCACCGCTGGCGCTTGCGGCACTGCCTGGTTGCCCGGCGCTTCGCCGGGAACCGGTGCGGCGTTGACTGTGAACGACTCAGATGGCGGCGCGGCGATACCGTCCGTCGCCGAGCCTCCTTGCGGAACAGTCGGCGGGTTGGCCACGAACAGCGTGTCGCCGTTACGACTCTCGATCTTGTCGATGATGTACGGGGTAATCTTGTAACCGCCGTTGGCGAAGGTGCTCCAGCCGGTGGCGATTTCCATTGGCGTCAGCGTCGCGGTACCCAATGCCAGCGACAGGTTCGGCGGCAGGTCCTGCTTGTTGAAGCCGAAGCGGGTGATGTAGTCGATGGTTTTACCCACGCCCATCGCCTGCAGCAGACGGATCGACACCAGGTTACGCGACTTGTACAGCGCCTCGCGCAGACGGATCGGACCGAGGAAGGTGTTGGTGTCGTTCTTCGGACGCCAGACCTTGTCCAGGTACTCGTCGACGAACACGATCGGCGCATCGTTGACCAAAGTCGCAGCGGTGTACCCACTGTCCAGTGCGGCACTGTAAACGAACGGTTTGAAGCTCGAACCCGGCTGACGCTTGGCCTGCATGGCGCGGTTGTAGTTACTCTGCTCGAACGCGAAACCACCGACCAGCGAACGGATCGCGCCGTTCTGCGGATCCAGCGACACCAAAGCGCCTTGCGCCTGCGGGATCTGGCTGAACTTCAGCGAGTTGTCTTTCTGGCGCTGCACGCGGATCAGATCGCCGACCTGCGCGACGTCCGCCGGTTGACGCGGATTGGCGCCCATGCTGTTGGTATTGAGGAACGGCCGCGCCCATTTCATGGTGTCCCAGGCGACATGTTCTTCGCCGGTGCGGGTCAGCACTTGCAGGCCGTTTTTGTCGACCTGAGTGACGATCGCCGGCTCCAGACTGCTGATGGTGCGCTGTTTGGTCAGTTCGCTGGCCCAGGCCTCGCGGGTCTTGCCCGGCAGGCGCGACTCGGGGCCGCGGTAGCCGTGGCGCTGGTCGTAGGTCATCAAGCCTTCGTGCAGCGCGGTGTTGGCCATTTCCTGCAGGTTGCTCGGCACCGTGGTGGTGACGCGAAAACCCTCGGTGTAGGCGTCGCTGCCATAGCGGCCGACCATTTCCGCGCGGGCCATTTCGGCGATGTACGGCGCGTTCACTTCCGGCGTCGGTACGTGGTAGCTGGCATTCAGCGGTTCGTTGATCGCGGCGGTGTAGTCGGCCTCGGTGATCTTGCCGAGTTTGTACATGCGCCCGAGGATCCAGTCGCGGCGCTCTTTACTGCGCGCCGGGTTGGCCAGCGGGTTGAAGCGCGACGGGGCTTTCGGCAGGCCGGCGATCATCGCCATCTGCGCCAGGCTGACGTCACGGATCGATTTGCCGTAATACACCTGCGCCGCCGCCTCGATGCCGTAGGCGCGGTTGCCCAGATAGATCTTGTTGACGTACAGCTCAAGGATCTCGTCCTTGGTCAGCTGGCGTTCGATCTGCAGGGCCAGAAGAATTTCCGTGGTTTTACGCGAGAAGCTGCGTTCGCTGGTGAGGAAGAAGTTCTTCGCCACCTGCATGGTGATGGTGCTGCCGCCGGACTGGATGTGCCCGCTTTTGACCAGTTGCGTTGCGGCGCGCATCAGGCTGCTCGGATCGACGCCGTAGTGGTTGGCGAAATTGTCGTCTTCAGCACTTAGTAACGCATTAATGAAATTGGGCGGAATGTCGGCGAAACGGATCGGTGTGCGGCGCATTTCGCCAAACTCTGCGATTAACTTGTCATCGCTGCTGTAGACGCGAAGCGGAATCTGCAACTGAATGCTTCGCAGAGCCTCCACAGACGGCAAACCCGGACTAAGGTAAAGAAACGCGCCGCTGAGACCTAATAGCAGTCCGCAGAAAACGGCGACGATGGACCAACCGAAAAATTTCAGCAGACGAATCAAGGCTTTTGGACATCCAGAGCAAAGAATGAATTTGGCGACGGGGTTCTGGTAACACACAGAACGGTCCGCGCGGGCAGTAAAAAGCGGAAAAAAACGCTGGGCATTATAAGCACTTTTCCGCAGGGGGCGTCATTTGCGCTTCTGTCAAGACGGGGTGAAGGAACGCAATGCGTATTACAGAGTCCGTAACTCACGGAAAGTCATAGGGAATTGGTAGTGCTGGGACTCTTCAATAAAAAAGCCAATACGTTACTGGGGATCGACATCAGTTCTACGTCAGTGAAGCTGCTGGAACTGAGCCGTCAGGGCGAGCGCTACCGGGTCGAGGCCTATGCCGTCGAGCCCTTGCCGGCCAACGCAGTGGTCGAAAAGAACATCGCCGAACTTGAAGGCGTCGGCCAGGCCCTCAGTCGCGTGCTGAGCAAGGCGCGCACCGGGCTCAAGGGCGTGGCGGTGGCGGTGGCCGGCTCGGCGGTGATCACCAAGGTCATCGAGATGGACGCCGGGCTGTCCGACGACGAGCTGGAAAACCAGCTGAAAATCGAGGCCGACCAATACATTCCCTATCCGCTGGATGAAGTCGCCATCGACTTCGAAGTCCAGGGCGTATCGCCGCGCAATCCCGAACGAGTCAACGTCCTGCTGGCGGCCTGTCGCAAGGAAAACGTTGAAGTGCGCGAAGCGGCCTTGGCCCTTGCCGGGCTGACGGCCCGCGTGGTGGACGTCGAGGCCTACGCGCTGGAACGCTCATACGCTTTGCTGGCGACGCAACTGGCGGCGTCCCAGGAGCGCCTGACCGTCGCCGTAGTCGACATCGGCGCGACGATGACCACTCTCAGCGTCCTTCATAACGGCAAGATCATCTACACCCGCGAGCAACTGTTCGGCGGTCGGCAATTGACCGAGGAAATCCAGCGGCGTTACGGCCTTACCGTCGAGCAGGCCGGGCTGGCGAAGAAACAGGGTGGCCTGCCCGACGATTACGTCAGTGAAGTCCTGCAGCCGTTTCGCGAGGCGCTGGTGCAGCAGGTGTCACGCTCGCTGCAATTCTTCTTCGCCTCCGGGCAATACAACTCTGTCGATCACATTCTTCTGGCCGGCGGCACGGCCTCGGTACCGGGTCTGGATCGCTTGATCGAACAGCGCCTGAACACGCCGACGCAAGTGGCCAATCCGTTCGCCGACATGTCGTTGAGCAGCAAGGTCAACGCCGGTGCGCTGGCCAGCGACGCGCCGGCGCTGATGGTTGCCTGCGGGCTCGCGCTCAGGAGTTTCGACTGATGGCGCGGATCAACCTTTTACCTTGGCGCGAAGAGCGTCGCGAGGAACGGCGCAAGCGCTTTCTGCTGGTATTGACTGGCGTGTTCGTCGGCTCGGTCGGCGCCTTGCTGATTGCCGATCAGATCATCAGCGCCGCCATTGACCGGCAAATTGCGCGCAACGACTACATCAGCAAGCAAATCGCTGTGGTCGACGAGCGGATCAAGCAGATCAGTGAACTCAAGGCGCGCCGCCAGCAACTGGTCGAACGCATGCGCATCATCCAGGACCTGCAGGGCAACCGGCAGGTCAGCGGGCGGATCTTCGATCAACTGGCGCGCACGCTGCCGGACGGTGTGTATTTCACCGAAGTGAAAATGGCCGGCAAAGCCCTGTCGATCAGCGGCGCCGCTGAATCCAACAATCGCGTTTCCGACCTGATGCGCAATCTGGAAGCATCGGACTGGTTCGATGCACCGAGCCTCAACGAAGTCAAGGCGACCACTGCCGGCCAAGTCGATCAGGCCAACACTTTTGAGCTGACCGTGCGCCAGACGCAGCCCAAGACTGCCGAGGACGACCAATGAAGCCGTCCGAATGGCTGGAAAGCCTGCGCAGCGTCGACTTCAACGACCTCGACACCAGCAACATCGGTTCGTGGCCGGCAGCGGTGAAGTTCATTGCCGGCGCGCTGTTGATGGTGCTGGTGTTGGCGCTTGGCTATAACTTTTTCATCAGCGATCTGGAAAACCAGCACGACCTCAAGCGGGAGGAGGAGCTGACGCTCAAGGAACAGTTCGCCAGCAAGGCGCGTCTGTCGGCCAATCTCGAGCTGTACACCCAGCAGATGAAGGAGATGGAAACTACCTTCGGCGAGTTGCTGCGGCAGTTGCCCAGCGACACCGAAGTGCCGGGCCTGCTCGAAGACATCACCCGCACTGGCCTGGGCAGCGGCCTGGAATTCGAAGAGATCAAGCTGCTGCCGGAAGTCACCCAGCCGTTCTACATCGAGCTGCCAATCCAGATCACTGTTACCGGCGCTTACCACGACCTCGCCACATTCGTCAGTGGCGTAGCCGGATTGCCGCGCATCGTTACCCTGCACGATTTCGAGCTCGCACCGGCCAACAAGGAAGTCGGACCGAAGCTGCGCATGAGCATCCTCGCCAAGACTTACCGCTATAACGACAAGGGGCTGCAGAAATGACCCCGATTCGTTACATGGCATGGGCGATGACGCTGCTCGCATTGAGCGGGTGTGGCGGGGGGGATGACTTCAGTGATCTCGACGCCTACATGAATGAAGTGCGCCTGCGTCCGGCTGGCAAGATTGAACCAACGCCGACATTCCGGTCTTACCCGACATTCACTTACAGCGCGGCCAACCTGCGCAGTCCGTTTTCACCGCAGGTGCGAGTCGATCTGGCCGGGCGCAAACACGGTTCACGCAACGTCAAGCCCGACCCCAATCGGGTCAAGCAATACCTGGAAGGTTTCAACATCGAGCAGTTCGAGATGGTCGGCACGATTGCCAATGCCTCGGGCTCGTTCGCGCTGCTGCGCGGTGCGGGCGGGGTGCATCGGTTGAAAGTCGGCGATTACCTGGGGCGCAACGACGGGCGCATCGTCGCCATCAGTGCGACACAGATCGACGTCGTCGAAATCGTGCCCGACGGGCAGGGCGCCTGGCTCGAGCGGCCGCGCACCATTCCTTTGAAAGAGCATTCATAGTGGAAGTCGAATAATGAACAGGATTTTCTCCACCCTCGGTTTTTCGCTATGGATAGCGCTGATGTCGCCGATGGTAAATGCGGCCAACCTGAAAGCGCTGGATGTAGCGGCGTTACCGGGTGACCGCGTCGAACTGAAGCTGTCGTTCGACGGCCCGCCACCGTCGCCCAAGGGCTATACCACCGAATCGCCGGCGCGGATCGCTGTCGATCTGCCCGGTGTTGCCAGCCAATTGACCAACAAGAATCTTGACCTGGGCAGCGGCAATGCGCGTACCGCCACGGTGGTCGAGGCCAAGGATCGCACGCGGCTGATCGTCAGCCTCACCCAGCTTGCGCCTTACACCACGCGCATCGAGGGCAACAAGCTGTTCGTGGTGGTGGGTCAGGGCGCTCCGGCGCCTGCCTCGCGTCCCGTCGCCGTTGCGCCCCGCACGAGTACGCCAGCTGCGCCAGCGGCAAAGGCATTCGCACCGAAACCCCGCGGTATTCGTGGCGTCGATTTTCAGCGCGGCACCGAGGGCGAGGGCAATGTCGTCATTGATCTGTCCGACCCGACCATCGCCCCGGATATCCAGGAGCACGACGGCAAGATCATCCTCAGCTTCACCCGCACGCAATTGCCGGAAAAGCTGCGCGTGCGCCTCGACGTCAAGGACTTCGCCACACCGGTGCAGTTCGTCAATGCCGCGGTAAGCGGTGATCGCACGCTGATCACCGTCGAGCCCAGCGGCACCTATGACTACTCGACCTTCCAGACCGACAACAAATTGACCGTCAGCGTCCGCCCGATGAGCGTCGACGACCTGCAAAAACGCAACGCCGACCGTCAGACCTACATCGGCGAAAAGCTCTCGCTGAATTTCCAGGACATCGATGTCCGCTCGGTGCTGCAACTGATCGCCGACTTCACCAACCTCAACCTGGTGGCCAGCGATACGGTGCAGGGCGGCATTACCCTGCGCCTGCAAAACGTACCGTGGGATCAGGCGCTGGATCTTGTGCTGAAAACCAAGGGCCTGGATAAACGCAAGATCGGCAACGTGCTGCTGGTCGCGCCGGCCGATGAGATCGCTGCCCGCGAGCGCCAGGAACTCGAGTCGCAGAAGCAGATTGCCGAACTGGCGCCGCTGCGCCGCGAACTGTTGCAGGTGAATTATGCGAAGGCGGCAGACATTGCCAAACTGTTCCAGTCGGTGACCAGCGCGGAAGCGAAAGTCGATGAGCGCGGTTCGATCACCGTCGATGAGCGGACCAACAACATCATTGCCTACCAGACCCAGGATCGCCTCGACGAGCTGCGGCGGATCGTGGCGCAACTGGATATTCCGGTGCGTCAGGTGATGATCGAGGCGCGCATCGTCGAGGCCAACGTCGATTACGACAAGAGTCTCGGTGTGCGCTGGGGTGGTTCAGTGCAGAACAAGGGCAACTGGAACGCGTCCGGGGTCAACGGTTCGTCGAGCACCATCGGTACGCCGGGCAGCACCAGCACCAACTCGCCGTTCGTCGACATGGGCACTGTCAACAATACTTCCGGAATTGGCATCGCGTTCATCACCGATAACGTTCTGCTCGATCTTGAGCTGACGGCGATGGAAAAGACCGGCAACGGCGAAATCGTCTCGCAACCGAAAGTGGTCACCTCCGACAAGGAAACCGCGAAAATCCTCAAGGGCACCGAGATTCCCTATCAGGAAGCCAGTTCCAGTGGCGCGACTTCGGTGTCGTTCAAGGAGGCCTCGCTGTCGCTGGAGGTCACGCCGCAGATCACGCCGGACAACCGCATCATCATGGAGGTCAAGGTCACCAAGGACGAACCGGATTACCTGAACAAAGTGCAGGATGTGCCGCCGATCAAGAAAAACGAGGTCAACGCCAAGGTGCTGGTCAACGACGGCGAAACCATCGTGATTGGTGGTGTTTTTTCAAATACTCAGAGCAAGGTTGTAGATAAGGTGCCATTTCTTGGCGATGTGCCGTATCTTGGCCGCCTTTTCCGGCGTGATGTGGTTTCGGAGAAAAAATCCGAGCTGCTGGTATTTCTCACTCCGCGTATCATGAATAACCAGGCGATTGCTGTGAGTCGTTGATTCTGTGCGAAATTTGATACTTGTAGGACCGATGGGTGCTGGCAAAAGCACCATCGGCCGATTGCTGGCCAAAGAGCTGCGCCTGCCGTTCAAGGATTCCGACAAGGAAATTGAGCTGCGCACGGGTGCCAATATCCCATGGATCTTCGACAAGGAAGGCGAGCCAGGCTTTCGTGACCGTGAGCAGGCGATGATCGCCGAGCTGTGCGCGTTCGACGGCGTGGTGCTGGCGACCGGCGGTGGCGCGGTGATGCGTGATGCCAATCGCAAGGCCCTGTTCGAGGGCGGGCGGGTGGTGTACCTGCATGCGTCCGTCGAACAGCAGGTCGGCCGCACCTCGCGTGACCGCAACCGGCCGTTGCTGCGCACCGCCGATCCGGCGAAAACCCTGCGCGACCTGTTGGCGATCCGCGATCCGCTCTATCGGGAAATTGCCGATCTGGTGGTGGAAACCGACGAACGGCCGCCGCGCATGGTGGTGCTCGATATTCTCGACCGTCTGGCACAGCTTCCACCCCGTTAAAGCCGCGCTCGAAATGCGCTATCCTCGGCGTCCTGTCACCGCCCGCCGAGGGTGTGGCAGACGGCCGGCGAGCGGCGTCATACCCGTTACAGACGGCGGATACCAATAATTCAGGGCAGGACGCCTGCTTCCATCTTCACTGTGGGGACACATGCAGACACTCAAGGTCGACCTGGGCGAGCGCAGCTACCCGATTCATATTGGCGAAGGTCTGCTGGACCAGCCCGAACTGCTGGCGCCGCATATCCACGGGCGGCAAGTGGCAATCATCTCCAATGAGACCGTTGCGCCGCTCTATCTCGAACGTCTGACCCGCAGCCTGGCGCAGTTCTCGGTGATTTCCGTGGTGCTGCCGGACGGCGAAGCGTTCAAGAACTGGGAAACCCTGCAGTTGATCTTCGACGGTCTGCTGACCGCTCGGCATGATCGCCGTACCACTGTAATCGCTCTGGGCGGCGGTGTGATCGGCGACATGGCCGGTTTCGCCGCTGCCTGCTATCAGCGCGGCGTCGATTTCATTCAGATTCCGACCACGCTGTTGTCCCAGGTCGATTCGTCGGTGGGCGGCAAGACCGGCATCAATCATCCGCTAGGCAAGAACATGGTCGGCGCTTTCTATCAGCCGAACGTGGTGCTGATCGATACCGCGTCGCTGAAAACCCTGCCGGCGCGTGAACTCTCCGCCGGTCTGGCCGAAGTCATCAAATACGGTCTGATCTGTGATGAGCCGTTCCTGACCTGGCTCGAAGACAACGTCGACGCCCTGCGCGCGCTGGACCAGAAAGCCCTGACCTACGCGATCGAGCGCTCCTGCGCGGCCAAGGCTGCGGTAGTCGGCGCCGATGAAAAGGAAACCGGCGTGCGTGCAACGCTCAACCTCGGCCATACCTTCGGTCACGCCATCGAGACCCATATGGGCTATGGTGTGTGGCTGCACGGTGAAGCGGTCGCGGCTGGCACCGTGATGGCGCTGGAGATGTCCGCGCGTCTTGGCTGGATCAGCGAGCAGGAGCGCGATCGTGGCATTCGTCTGTTCCAGCGCGCCGGTCTGCCGGTGATTCCGCCCGAAGAAATGCGTGAAGCCGATTTTCTGCAACACATGGCAATTGATAAAAAAGTGATCGACGGTCGTTTGCGCCTGGTGCTGCTGCGCCGGATGGGTGAAGCGGTCGTGACCGACGATTATCCGAAAGAGGTTCTACAGGCCACGCTGGGAGCGGATTACCGCGCCCTGGCTCAGCTTAAAGGTTAATAAGATTCCGATGACTAGTTTGCATGCCGACGAGGCGTTTCTCGGCCATTTCCAGTTAAGTCATGACCCGTTCGCGCCGCGGGTGCCAGGCTTCAAATTTTTCCCGGCCCAGCGCAAACCGGTGCTGGGTCAACTGCATCATCTGGCGCGTTACAGCCAGTTGCTGCTGGTGGTCACCGGCCCGCAGGGCAGCGGCAAGACCTTGCTGCGTCAGGCGCTGGTCGCCAGCACCAACAAGCAGTCGGTGCAGAGCGTGGTGGTTTCCGCCCGTGGCGCCGGCGATGCCGCCGGTGTGCTGCGCCAGGTCGCGCAGGCGCTGGACGTTGCCCAGGCTGAGGTCGGTGCGATTCTCGAACAGGTCGTCCAGCTCGGCTTGACCGGTCAGGAAGTCTATCTGCTGGTGGACGACGCTGAGCAGCTCGACGAATCCGCTCTCGAAGCGCTGATGGCGCTGGGTGCCGGCACGCCGGAAGGGCGTCCGCATGTGTTCCTGTTCGGCGAGTCGTCGCTGATCGCTCAGCTTGAGGCGTTGCAGCTTGAAGAAGAGCATTTTCACGTCATCGAGCTGCAGCCGTACACCGAAGAAGAGACTCGCGAATATCTCGACCAGCGGCTCGAAGGCGCGGGCCGGGGTGTCGAACTTTTCACCGCGGATCAGATCTCTGATATTCACGAAAGCTCCGAGGGTTGGCCGGGCAACATCAACCAGGTCGCTCGCGATGCTCTGATCGAAGTCATGATAGCCAGCCGCTCCGCGGTGAAGCGTCCAAGTATGGGGTTCAACATGCCGAAGAAACACGTATTGGCGATTTCCGCCGTCGTGGTGGTCGCGGTCGCTGCCGCCTGGCTGATGCCGGGTCGCAACAAGGCGCCGACCACCGGCGCGCCAGCCAATGAACAGGCGCAGTTGCCTCTGGGTCAGGCGCCCGCCAACGGCGCGGCACCGAACGTCGAATTCGCCGGCAACACCCAGCCGATGCCGCTGCCGCTGGTCGGCAACTCGCAACCGGTCATGCGTGGGCCGTTGGCCGAAGCGGCCGGTGGCATCACTGAAGGTGACGACGGTGTGCCGGTGGAAGGCTCCAGTGATACCCCGCCGACCGTGACCACCTCCGCGCCGCCTGCAGGCGTGCCGGCCGGTCCTGCGCCGACTCCGGTCCCGCTGCCAGCAACCAAGCCGGCTCCAGCGCCGACGCCAGCCCCAACGCAAGTCGCCACGGCCAAGCCTGCTCCGGCCGCGCCAGCCGCCAAACCAGCGCCAGCACCAGCCAAACCGGCCGAGAAACCAGTGACCGTTGCCAAAGCCGCCGGTGGCAGCTGGTACGCCGGTCAGCCGACCAGCAACTACGTGGTACAGATCCTCGGTACCAGCTCGGAAACCGCTGCGCAGAACTTCGTCAAGGAGCAGGGCGGCGAGTACCGTTATTTCAAGAAAGTTCTCAACGGCAAGCCGCTTTACGTGATTACCTACGGCAACTTTGCCAATCGTGATGCGGCCGTTTCTGCCATCAAGGCCTTGCCAGCGAAGGTTCAGGCTGGTAAACCTTGGCCTCGCACTGTCGCCAGCGTCCAACAGGAACTGGCAACAACTCGCTGAAGATTCGGCGGCCTTACCCAGGCCGCCTCTCCCGGCACCTCAAAATCTCCATAAGTGCGCGCTTTCTGAAAAGGATGCGTGCCTTGTGGTGTCTGCGTCACAGTAGTCTTTGAGTCGTTGCAGTCATAATTTAAAAAAGTTTTGACTAGCACAGCAGATCGCTTTAAACCTTTCACAAATGCGACATGAATTTGCGACAGTTCGTCGTCAAATTTGTGAGCTTCTGTGTCGCTGTGTACAATGACCACCCTTTTGCCCCCGCGAAGCCGGCGTACGTTCGGCGCGGAACGCAAGTGGTTGAATTGAAAAGAAATTTGCCTCGAATAGAGGCAGCCTGGTGAGAAAGTGTCTATGAAAGCAGGTCTGTACCAACCAGATGAATTCAAGGATAACTGCGGTTTCGGCCTGATAGCCCATATGCAGGGCGAGCCCAGTCATACCCTTTTGCAAACGGCCATCGAGGCCCTGACCTGCATGACCCACCGCGGTGGGATTAATGCCGACGGCAAGACCGGTGACGGTTGCGGTCTGCTGATTCAAAAGCCTGATACGTTCCTGCGAGCCATTGCCCAGGAAGCCTTCAGCGTCGAGTTGCCCAAGCAATATGCTGTGGGCATGGTGTTCTTCAACCAGGACCCGGCCAAGGCCGAAGCCGCGCGCGAGAACATGAACCGCGAGATCCTCGCCGAAGGCCTGCAACTGATCGGCTGGCGCAAAGTGCCGATCGACACCAGCGTCCTCGGCCGTCTGGCCCTGGAGCGTCTGCCGCAGATCGAGCAGGTCTACATCGGCGGCGAAGGCCTGAGCGATCAGGACATGGCGGTGAAGCTGTTCAGCGCGCGTCGCCGTTCGTCGGTGACCAACGCCGCGGACACCGACCACTACATCTGCAGCTTTTCGCACAAGACCATCATCTATAAAGGCCTGATGATGCCGGCCGATCTGGCCGCGTTCTATCCGGACCTGAGTGATGAGCGCCTGCAAACCGCGATCTGCGTGTTCCACCAGCGCTTCTCCACCAACACCCTGCCGAAATGGCCGCTGGCGCAGCCGTTCCGCTTCCTCGCGCACAACGGCGAGATCAACACCATCACCGGTAACCGCAACTGGGCACAGGCCCGTCGGACCAAGTTCAGCAACGATCTGATGGATCTGGAAGAGCTCGGCCCGCTGGTCAACCGTGTCGGTTCCGACTCCTCGAGCATGGACAACATGCTCGAACTGATGGTCACCGGTGGCATCGACCTGTTCCGTGGCGTGCGGATGATCATTCCGCCTGCGTGGCAGAACGTCGAAACCATGGACCCGGATCTGCGTGCGTTCTACGAGTACAACTCGATGCACATGGAACCGTGGGACGGCCCGGCCGGCGTGGTCATGACCGACGGTCGCTACGCGGTGTGCCTGCTCGACCGTAACGGTCTGCGTCCGGCGCGCTGGGTCACCACCAAGAACGGTTTCATTACCCTCGCCTCGGAAATCGGCGTGTGGAACTACCAGCCCGAAGACGTGCTCGCGAAGGGCCGCGTCGGCCCGGGCCAGATCTTCGCCGTGGATACTGAAACCGGGCAGATCCTCGACACCGATGCGATCGACAACCGTCTGAAATCCCGTCATCCGTACAAGCAATGGCTGCGCAAGAACGCCCTGCGCATTCAGGCGACCATGGAAGATAACGATCACGGTTCGGCGTTCTACGACGTCGATCAGCTCAAGCAGTACATGAAGATGTATCAGGTCACGTTCGAAGAGCGCGATCAGGTACTGCGTCCGCTCGGCGAACAAGGCTACGAAGCCGTCGGCTCGATGGGCGATGACACGCCGATGGCCGTGCTGTCCCAGCGTGTGCGTACGCCGTACGACTATTTCCGTCAGCAGTTCGCCCAGGTCACCAACCCGCCGATCGACCCGCTGCGTGAAGCGATCGTGATGTCGCTGGAAATCTGCCTCGGTGCCGAGCGCAACATTTTCCAGGAATCGCCGGAACACGCCTCGCGGGTGATCCTCAGCTCGCCGGTCATTTCCCCGGCCAAGTGGCGCTCGTTGATGAACCTCGACCGTCCGGGTTTCGAACGGGCGATCATCGACCTCAACTACGACGAAAGCCTCGGCCTCGAAGCGGCGATCCGCAACGTTGCCGATCAGGCTGAGGAAGCCGTGCGCGCCGGGCGTACCCAGATTGTCCTGAGCGACCGCCATATCGCCCCGGGCAAACTGCCGATCCACGCCTCCCTGGCGACCGGCGCGGTACACCACCGCCTGACCGAAAAAGGCCTGCGTTGCGATTCCAATATCCTCGTTGAAACTGCCACCGCCCGTGACCCGCACCACTTTGCGGTGCTGATCGGTTTCGGCGCCTCGGCGGTGTATCCGTTCCTGGCCTACGAAGTGCTGGGCGACCTGATCCGTACCGGTGAAGTGCTGGGCGACCTCTACGAGGTGTTCAAGAACTACCGCAAAGGCATCACCAAAGGCCTGCTGAAGATCCTGTCGAAGATGGGCATTTCGACCATCGCTTCGTACCGCGGTGCGCAGCTGTTCGAGGCCATCGGCCTGTCCGAAGAAGTCTGCGACCTGAGCTTCCGTGGCGTGCCGAGCCGCATCAAAGGCGCGCGTTTCGTCGACATCGAAGCCGAGCAGAAAGCCCTCGCCGTCGAAGCCTGGAGCCCGCGCAAGCCGATCCAGCAGGGCGGTTTGCTGAAGTTCGTCCACGGTGGCGAATATCACGCCTACAACCCGGACGTGGTCAACACCCTGCAAGCCGCTGTGCAGCAGGGCGACTACGCCAAGTTCAAGCAATACACCTCGCTGGTCGACAACCGCCCGGTGTCGATGATTCGCGACCTGTTCAAGGTCAAGACCCTCGACACGCCGCTGGACCTCAGTGAAGTCGAGCCGCTGGAATCGGTGCTCAAGCGCTTCGACTCCGCCGGTATCTCGCTGGGCGCGCTGTCGCCGGAAGCTCACGAAGCTTTGGCCGAAGCTATGAACCGCCTCGGGGCACGTTCCAACTCCGGCGAAGGCGGTGAAGACCCGGCGCGTTACGGCACCATCAAGAGCTCGAAAATCAAGCAGGTCGCCACTGGCCGTTTCGGCGTGACCCCGGAATACCTGGTCAACGCCGAAGTGCTGCAGATCAAGGTTGCCCAGGGCGCCAAGCCGGGCGAGGGCGGGCAACTGCCAGGCGGCAAGGTCAACGGGCTGATCGCCAAGCTGCGCTATGCAGTGCCGGGCGTGACCCTGATTTCGCCGCCGCCGCACCACGACATCTATTCGATCGAAGACTTGTCGCAGCTGATTTTCGACCTCAAGCAGGTCAACCCGCAGGCACTGGTTTCGGTGAAACTGGTGGCTGAAGCGGGCGTTGGCACCATCGCTGCCGGTGTGGCCAAGGCCTATGCGGACTTGATCACCATCTCCGGCTACGACGGTGGTACCGGTGCTTCGCCGCTGACCTCGATCAAATACGCCGGCGCACCATGGGAACTCGGCCTCGCCGAAACCCACCAGACCCTGCGCGGCAACGACTTGCGCGGCAAGGTCCGGGTGCAGACCGATGGCGGCCTGAAAACCGGCCTCGACGTGATCAAGGCTGCGATCCTCGGCGCTGAAAGCTTCGGCTTCGGCACCGCGCCAATGATCGCGCTGGGCTGCAAATACCTGCGTATCTGCCACCTGAACAACTGCGCCACCGGCGTCGCCACTCAGAACGAGAAGCTGCGCAAGGATCACTACATCGGTACCGTCGACATGGTGGTGAACTTCTTCACCTACGTCGCCGAAGAAACCCGTGAGTGGCTGGCCAGGCTTGGCGTGCGTTCGCTGGAAGAGCTGATCGGTCGCACCGATCTGCTGGAAATCCTCGAAGGCCAGACCGCCAAGCAAAACCACCTGGACCTGACGCCGCTGTTGGGCAGCGACCACATCCCGGCGGACAAACCGCAGTTCTGTGGGGTTGAGCGCAACCCGCCGTTCGACCAGGGCCTGCTGGCCGAGAAAATGGTCGAGATGGCTTCGGCGGCAATCAACGACATGAGCGGTGCCGAGTTCGATCTGGACATCTGCAACTGCGACCGTTCGATCGGCGCGCGGATCTCCGGCGAGATCGCCCGCAAGCACGGCAACCAGGGCATGGCGAAAGCGCCGATCACCTTCCGTTTCAAAGGCACGGCCGGGCAGAGCTTCGGCGTGTGGAACGCTGGCGGTCTGAACATGTACCTGGAAGGCGATGCCAACGACTACGTCGGCAAAGGCATGACCGGTGGCAAGCTGACCATCGTGCCGCCGAAGGGCAGCGTTTATAAGACTCAGGAAAGCGCCATCATCGGCAACACCTGCCTGTACGGCGCCACGGGCGGCAAGCTGTTCGCCGCTGGCACCGCAGGCGAGCGTTTTGCCGTACGTAACTCCGGTGCCCATACCGTCGTGGAAGGCACTGGCGATCACTGCTGCGAATACATGACCGGTGGTTTCGTCTGCGTGCTGGGCAAGACCGGTTACAACTTCGGCTCAGGCATGACCGGTGGTTTCGCCTACGTGCTCGATCAGGACAACACCTTCGTTGACCGGGTCAACCACGAACTGGTGGAAATCCAGCGGATCAGCGGCGAGGCGATGGAAGCCTATCGCAGCCACCTGCAAAACGTGCTGAACGAGTACGTCGCGGAAACCGACAGCGAGTGGGGTCGTGAACTCGCCGAAAACCTCGATGACTACTTGCGTCGTTTCTGGCTGGTCAAGCCCAAGGCTGCCAACCTGAAATCGTTGCTTTCCAGCACTCGTGCCAACCCGCAGTGATATGCGCCTGAAGAGTTTGATGAGGTTTTAACAATGGCTGAACGTCTGAATAACGACTTCCAGTTCATCGATGTCGGGCGCAAGGATCCGAAGAAGAAACTGTTGCGTCAACGCAAGAAAGAGTTCGTCGAAATCTACGAACCGTTCAAACCCCAGCAGTCGGCCGACCAGGCCCATCGCTGCCTGGGTTGCGGCAACCCGTATTGCGAATGGAAGTGCCCGGTGCACAACTTCATTCCCAACTGGCTGAAGCTGGTGGCCGAGGGCAACATCCTTCAGGCCGCCGAGCTGTCGCACCAGACCAACACTCTGCCGGAAGTCTGCGGCCGGGTGTGCCCGCAGGATCGTCTGTGCGAGGGTGCCTGCACCCTCAACGACGGCTTCGGCGCGGTGACCATCGGTTCGGTCGAGAAGTACATCACCGACACCGCGTTCGCCATGGGCTGGCGCCCGGACATGTCCAAGGTCAAACCGACCGGCAAACGTGTCGCGATCATCGGCGCGGGCCCGGCGGGCCTGGGCTGTGCCGATGTGCTGGTGCGTGGTGGCGTAACCCCGGTGGTGTTCGACAAGAACCCGGAAATCGGTGGTCTGCTGACCTTCGGCATCCCTGAGTTCAAGCTGGAAAAGACCGTGCTGAGTAATCGCCGCGAAGTCTTCACCGGCATGGGCATCGAGTTCCGTCTCAATACCGAAGTCGGCAAAGACGTGACCATGGAGCAACTGCTCGCTGAATACGATGCGGTGTTCATGGGCATGGGCACCTACACCTACATGAAGGGCGGTTTTGCCGGTGAGGACCTGCCGGGCGTTTACGACGCGCTGGACTTCCTGATCGCCAACGTCAACCGCAACCTGGGCTTTGAAAAGTCGCCGGAAGATTTCGTCGACATGAAAGGCAAGAAGGTCGTGGTACTTGGCGGCGGCGACACGGCGATGGACTGCAACCGCACCTCGATCCGTCAGGGCGCCAAGTCGGTGACCTGCGCTTATCGTCGTGACGAAGCGAACATGCCCGGCTCGCGCAAAGAGGTGAAGAACGCCAAGGAAGAAGGCGTGAAATTCCTCTATAATCGCCAGCCGATCGCCATCGTCGGTGAAGACAAGGTTGAAGGCGTGAAAGTCGTCGAGACCCGTCTTGGCGAACCGGATGCCCGTGGTCGTCGCAGCCCCGAGCCGATCCCTGGTTCCGAAGAGATCATTCCGGCCGACGCCGTGGTCATCGCCTTCGGCTTCCGCCCGAGCCCGGCGCCGTGGTTCGAACAGTTCGAAATCCAGACCGACAGCCAGGGCCGCGTTGTTGCGCCTGAGCAAGGTCAGTACAAGCACCAGACCAGTAACCCGAAAATCTTTGCTGGCGGCGACATGGTGCGCGGTTCCGACCTGGTGGTGACGGCGATCTTCGAAGGCCGCAATGCGGCTGAAGGGATCCTCGATTACCTGGGCGTCTAACTCCGGCGCCTGAGCCAAACGCAATACCCCTGTGGGAGCGAGCCTGCTCGCGAAAGCGGTCTGTCAGCCAACTTCAATGTTGGATGTGTCGGCCTCTTCGCGAGCAGGCTCGCTCCCACAGTTGTTTTAGGGCGTTGCGGAAAATCGTGTTCCAGCGCGATAAATTGACCCGATAGACAAAAGGCTGACCCACATCCGTGCCTTTTGCCTCGCGCTCTGAGAAAATGCCCGCACTTTTTTTCCGGATGCCGACATGACTGCCCTGAAGAACGACCGCTTCCTTCGCGCCCTGCTCAAGCAACCCGTTGACGTCACCCCTGTGTGGATGATGCGCCAGGCCGGTCGCTATCTGCCGGAGTACCGCGCCAGCCGCGCCCACGCCGGCGACTTCATGAGCCTGTGCATGAATCCGCAATTCGCCTGCGAAGTCACGATGCAACCGCTCGACCGCTATCCGCAACTGGACGCGGCGATCCTGTTTTCCGACATCCTCACCATCCCCGATGCCATGGGCCAGGGCCTGTATTTCGAGACCGGCGAAGGTCCGCGCTTCAAGAAAGTCGTCAGCACCATGGCCGACATCGAAGCCCTGCCGATTCCTGATCCGCACAAGGACCTCGGTTATGTGATGGACGCAGTCAGCACCATTCGCCGCGAGCTGAACGGCCGCGTGCCGCTGATCGGCTTCTCCGGCAGCCCATGGACCCTGGCGACCTACATGGTTGAAGGCGGTTCGTCGAAAGACTTCCGCAAGACCAAAGCGATGCTCTACGACAACCCGCACGCCATGCACCTGTTGCTGGACAAACTGGCGCAGTCGGTGACTTCGTACCTCAACGGCCAGATCATGGCCGGTGCGCAAGCGGTGCAGATTTTTGATACCTGGGGCGGCAACCTGTCGGCCGCGGCGTATCAGGAATTCTCGCTGGCCTACATGAAGAAAATCGTCAGCGGCCTGATTCGCGAGAACGATGGTCGCAAGGTGCCGGTGATCCTCTTCACCAAGAACGGCGGCCTGTGGCTGGAAAGCATCGCCGAAGCCGGCGCCGACGCCCTGGGCCTGGACTGGACCTGCGACATCGGCAACGCCCGCGCCCGCGTCGGCGACAAGGTCGCGCTGCAAGGCAACATGGACCCGACCGTGCTCTACGCCAAACCGGAAGCGATCCGCACCGAAGTCGGGCGCATTTTGGCCAGCTATGGCAAGGGCAGCGGGCATGTGTTCAACCTCGGCCACGGCATCACGCCTGAGGTTGATCCTGAACATGCCGGCGCATTCCTGCGCGCGGTGCATGAGCTGTCGGCGCAGTATCACGAGTAATTTTCGCCTGATAAAAACGCCCGGCTTGTGCCGGGCGTTTTTGTTTCCACAATTCAACGTCGTACGCAGATCAATTGTAGGAGTGAGCCTGCTCGCGATAGCGGTGAGCCAGTCGCCCAATATGTTGGCTGACACACCGCTATCGCGAGCAGGCTCACTCCTACAAGTTGCGTCAGGCTTTGACACCGCCTAGCGGCGGCAACTTCGCCAGCTTCAACGCCACCCCAAGCGCAATCAGCAACAGCACCCCGATGAACAACCCGATCCCGTTCCACCCGCCCAAATGCCAGAACACCCCACCCGCCGTGCCGGCAATGCTCGAGCCGGCGTAATAGCTGAACAGGTACAACGACGATGCCTGGCCCTTGGCCTTGGTCGCGCGGCGGCCGATCCAGCTGCTGGCGACCGAGTGCGCGCCGAAGAAGCCGAAGGTGAAGATCAGCATGCCGACGATGATCAGCAGCAGCGGTGCGAACATCGTCAGCGCGAGGCCGACGAACATCAGCGCAATCGTCGCCCAGAGCACTTTGCGCCGTCCCAGTTTGTCCGCCAGTGAACCGATCTTCGCCGAGCTGTAGATTCCTGACAGATAGACCACCGAAAGCAAACCGACGTACACCTGATCGAGGTGGTAGGGCGCTGCCAACAAGCGATAGCCGATGTAGTTGAACAGCGTGACGAACGCGCCCATCAATACAAACGCTTCGAGAAACAGCAGCGGCAGGCCGGCGTCGCGAAAGTGCATGGTGAAACCGTCGAGCAGACTGCGCGGGTGCAGTGAGCGGGAGCGGAAGTTGCGCGACTCGGGAAGGATCTTCCAGAACACCGCTGCGGCAATCAGCGCCAGCCCGCCAATCACCAGCATTGCCGTGTGCCAACTGACGAAGTCGATCAGTACCCCGGTAATCAGGCGCCCGCTCATCCCGCCGATCGCGTTGCCAGCGATGTACAAGCCCATCGCCAGGCCGATGTGTTGTGGATGAATTTCTTCACTCAAGTAAGTCATCGCCACCGCCGCCAGGCCACTGAGTGACAGGCCGATCAGCGCGCGCATGACCAGGACGCCGTGCCAGCTCGGCATCATCGCGCTGGCCATGGTGCACAGCGCAGCGGCGAACAAGGCGGCAACCATCACCGGTTTGCGCCCGACCCGATCGGAAATCGGCCCGGTGATCAGCAGACCGAACGCCAGCATGCCGGTTGCCACCGAAAGGATCAGGCTGCTTTGCGCCGCGTTGATCCCGTATTCGTGGGACAGCAGCGGCATCATTGGCTGCACGCAGTAGAGCAAGGCGAAGGTCGCAAAACCGCCGCAGAACAGCGCCAGCACCGTGCGCATGAACGCCGGTGTGCCTTTTTCGATAAAAATCTCCTGCAGCTCGGCGATGGCATCGTCCGCTGCAGCAGGCGGGACTTCGTGGGCTAATGGCGCAACGGCAGTTTTCACTTCAGACCTCGGGAGAGCACAGCCAGGCAGGCAATGAAAAAATCATATAGCTGGCTAATGTTTCTATCCAATATATTGTTCGACCTGTTTGATAGCTTTTACGACCTAATGAGAAATCCATGGAACTGCGCCATCTACGCTACTTCATTGCCGTCGCCGAAGAACTGCATTTCGGTCGTGCGGCACAGGTGCTCGGCATTTCCCAACCGCCGTTGAGCCAGCAGATTCAGGCGCTGGAGCAAGAGGTGGGCGCGCGCCTGTTTGAGCGGACCAATCGTCGGGTCGAACTCAGCGAAGCCGGCCGGCTGTTTCTACAGGAAGCGCGGTTGGCGCTGGCGCAGGTCGATAAGGCCGCCGATGTCGCGCGCCGGGCACAGTTGGGTGAACTGGGCGAACTGAAGATCGGTTTCACCTCGTCGGCGCCGTTCAACTCGACGATTCCGCAGGCGATCTTTGCCTTTCGCCAGCGTTTCCCGGCGGTGCATCTGAACCTGCGCGAGATGAGCAGCACCATGGTCGCCGATGCATTGGTGGACGAGTCGATCGAAGTCGGCATCATGCGTCCGCTGGGGTTGCCGGATTCGTTGAGCGTGGTCGAATTGATGCGCGAGCCGTTGGTCGCGGTGCTTAGTTCCACGCATCCATTGGCGCAGGGCTCCGAGCAAGGGCTGTTTCTCTCGGCATTGGCGCTGGAACCGTTCGTGTTTTTTCCACGCAGTTATGGCAGCGGCTTGTACGCGCAGTTATTAAGCCTGGCCCGAGACGCCGGGTTCAGCCCACACTTCGCCCAAGAGGCCGGCGAGGCGATGACCATCATCGGCCTGGTCGCTGCGGGGCTGGGGGTTTCGGTGCTGCCGGCGTCCTATCAGCGGATGCGCATCGACGGCGTGGTCTACCGCCCGCTGCTTGATCCGGAGGCTGTTTCGGCGGTGTGGCTGGTGCAGCGCAAGGAGCAGAAATCACCGATGGCCAAGGCATTTGTCGAACTGCTGACGCGCAAGGTTGACTCTATGTAAGGGCTCATGGCCTCTTCGCGAGCAGGCTCGCTCCCACTTTGGAATGCGATCCCCTGTGGGAGCGAGCCTGCTCGCGAAGACGTCCGCCCAAACACCACCGTCCTCATGGCAACCGCACCAAATCCCCCTTCAACGCCACCCGAGTGACAAAAATCCCCGCCCGGCATTCGTAAGTATTCAAATCCTTGCGCACACGCTGGTCGTAGTAACTGACGATATTGACCACCGCATTCGCCCCGACACGCTTGGCATCGGCCTGCAACTTGATCAGATTCGACTGCAACACCCACTCGCAGGAATGGTGATCGCTCTTGTTGAAACCATTGGTCTTCAGATCACTGACCACGCCGCGCCGCAGCAACTGCTGAGTGCCCTGCGGCCCGTTGCCGATCAGGTAGAACTTCACACTGCCATCCAGCCGTCCGGCGCGAATCGCATCCGACAGCACGGTTTCGAAGGGCATGTACATCAGGTTGGTCGCGTGGCTGGCTCCAGACAGCAGCGTGAAAAGCGCAGCGGCGATCAGGGCTTTCACTTGCATGGTCATCTCCTTGACGGTGAAAGAGAACCGCGAGTGCAGGGCTGATTGGCTCGCCGTTCAAGCAGGCGCGGTGCGACGGCCTGTCAGGACGAGTGTAGATGCTGAAACGAGCAGGGCGCCGAATGGTCCCCTTGTGGCGAGAAAATTTATCCTCGCGTTATCGCGGATTTAAGGTGATTGCGATCTGGACTACACAAGGTCAGTGCATTCCCTACGAAAACTTCAGAAGTGAGTGCCTTGTGTGAATAACCTAAGGACGCTAATTTTCTTAACGCCAGAAATCATCAAGAAAAAACATGATCGAAAAATTCGCGAACTGGGACTCTATCGATTATTTGAAAACTGATGAGGACTTGGTGAGTTATCTTGAGGTTTGCATGGATGAAGCAAGGGGAGATCTTCGGTTCATCGCCAAAGTGCACGGGACGATTGCCCGAGCCCGCCTCAGGATGTCGGGCGACGCCCAAAAGTTGTCCCGCAAGGGGCTTGTGAGACTCTGAGGATCCTGGATACCAGCCATCGCAGAGCCAGACAGGTAAGCGGCGATGACAAGCCAACCTGTTTGTGAAAGGGCGCCGAAAGGCGCCCTTTGTCGTTTCTACAGTCCACTCAATCGACGTGCGCCAGATCCCCGCGCAACGCGACGCTCGACACCAGTGTCCCGGCGCGGCACTGGAATTTTTCGGTGTCTTTGTACAGGTCGCGCTGGTCGACGCTGGCGATGTTGATCACGGCGTTGGCGTCGGCGTTTTTCGCGGCGTTCTGCAGTGTGGCCAAGGCTGATTGCAGAGCCCAGAAGCAGGCGTCTTCGTCGGACTTGTTCGAGCCGTTGGTCTTGCGGCTGCTGCTTACGGTGTCGAGTTTGCGCACTTGCTTGGGCAGGGTTTCTCCGGCCAGGTAGAACTTCACGCTGCCGTCGAGCAGGCCGGCGTCGGTGGCGCGTTTGACGCCTTCGCGAAAGCTCAGGTAGGTCGGCTCGTCAGCGCCCTGTTTGATGATGCCGAGGTTGTTGACGGCTTCGATGTCCGGATTGATCGACAGTTCTTTGAGCACATTATCGCGCAGGCGGTTGACCCAGCGGTTGTAGTTGCCGTGGATCTTGCCGTCCTTGGCATTGAGGCCGTAGCTGCTGCGGTAGTCGATCTCGAACGAGGTCGGGCTGAACGGAATGTCGACTTCGGCGTGATGACGACCACGTACGGTGATCGCCGCTTTGATCATGCCCGGGCGCACCGATTGCACCACCCACTGCCGATCGTTGAGCGCGGTGACGATCGCGCGGCTCATTTGTTGCTGGGTGAAGCCGAGGTTGGGCGAGAACTCTTCCTTGGCGTTGTATACCGGTTTGCTGGTGCAACCGCCGAGCACCAGGATCAGTGCCAACAGAGCGGCGATGCGGTGAAACTGAGTCATTCCCTTCACTCCAAACGTCTTGCGGTCAGTGCCAGCGGCGGAAAATCAACGAGGTGTTGACGCCACCAAAAGCGAAATTGTTGTTCATCACATAGTCGTGATGCATCTGGCGGAATTCGCCGCGCAGGTAATCGAGCTTGCCGCAGTGCGGGTCGACCTCGTCGAGGTTGAACGTGTGCACGTACAGGTCGCGGTTGAGCATTTCGATGCTGAACCACGACTCCAGCGCACCACAGGCGCCGAGGGTGTGGCCGAGGAAACTCTTCTGCGAGCTGATCGGCATGCGTTCGCCGAACAAACTGCTGGTTGCCAGTGTTTCGGCAATGTCGCCCTGTTCTGTAGCCGTGCCGTGACCATTTACATAACCGATCGCATCCGGCGTCAGCCCGGCGTCTTCCAGCGCCAGCTCCATGGCGCGGCGCATGGTCACTTGCTCGGGGCGTGTGGTGTGCTGGCCGTCGGCGTTGCTGCCGAAACCGACGATCTCGGCGTGTATGCGCGCGCCACGGGCGAGAGCGTGTTCCAGTTCTTCAAGGACCAGCATGCCGCCGCCTTCACCGATGACCAGACCGTCGCGGCCTTTGTCGTATGGGCGCGGGCTGGTCTGCGGTGCATCGTTCTTCAGGCTGGTGGCGTAGAGCGCGTCGAAGACCATGGCTTCGGTCGGGCACAGCTCTTCAGCGCCGCCAGCGAGCATCAGTGGCAGGCGACCGAACTTGATCGCTTCATAGGCATAGCCGATGCCTTGGCTGCCACTGGTGCAGGCACTGGAGGTCGGGATCAAGCGGCCGGTGAGGCCGAAAAAGATGCTGATGTTGGCCGCCGTGGTGTGCGGCATCATTCGCACGTAGGAGTTGGCGTTGAGCCCCTCGGCCACCGAGTTGAGCAACATGTTGCCGAACGCCTTGATCTCATCGGTGCTGCCGGTGGACGAGCCGCACGCGACGCCCATGCGCCCGTCCTTGATCGATTCGTTGCCCAGCAGCCCGGCATCGGCCAGCGCTCTTTCCGAGGCACCGACTGCCAGCCGCGACACCCGACCCATGCTGCGCAGTTGCTTGCGCGTCCAGTGCGCCGGCACTACGAAGTCGTCGATGGGGCCGGCAAGACGCGTGTTCAGTTCGCTGAAGCGGTCCCACTCGTGCATGCGGCGGATGCCGCTGCGGTTGGCGGCGAAATGGCCAGCAATGGTTTCCCAGTCGCTGCCCAGCGAGGTGATGCCGGCCATGCCGGTGACGACGACGCGCTTCATCAGCACAAGCCTCCGTTGACCGCCAGAACCTGACGGGTGATGTACGAGGCTTCCGCCGACATCAGGAAATTCACCGCAGCGGCCACCTCTTCAGGGGTGCCCATGCGTTGCGCGGGGATCATTTTCATCAGCTCTTCCACCGGCACGTTTTCATCGAGCATCGCCGTATCGATCAGGCCCGGGGCGACGCAGTTAACGGTGATTTTGCGCTTGCCCAGCTCGATCGCCAATGCCTTCGCCGCGCCGATCACGCCCGCCTTGGAGGCGCTGTAATTGACCTGGCCACGGTTGCCGATCAGCCCGGACACCGATGTTATGCAGACAATCCGCCCAGCGGCGCGGCGGCGAATCATCGGCATCATCACCGGGTGCAGGACGTTGTAGAAACCATCGAGGTTAGTGCGCAGCACCACGTCCCAATCGTCATCGCTCAGCGCGGGAAAGGCGCCGTCACGGGTCAGCCCGGCATTGAGCACCACGCCGTAATAGGCGCCATGGGTTTCGACGTCGGCTTCGAGAATGGCTTTGCAGGTTTCGCGGTCGGCCACGTCGAATTGCACGATGCGTGCGTTGCGCCCCAGCGCTTGGATTTGCGCCTGAACCGCTTGCGCTTCAGCCATGCCGCTACGGCAATGCAGGACGATATCGTGCCCGGCCTGCGCCAGACGCAGGGCAATGGCGCGGCCGATGCCACGGCTGGAGCCGGTGACCAGTACCGATTCAGTCATCGTTCGACTCCTTGGTTTGTTGCAGATATTGGGTGGCCTGCGGCGGACGAAACACATTCAGCCGCGCACTGGCATGGATGCCGTCGCCGTGGATATGGCATTCGAACACGCCCATGCCGTTGTCGTCTTCCAGCGAGCGCAGGCCGTGGACGGTCAGTTGGCTGCCGGCAGGAAAAGCCTCGACGTTGCACTCGAACTTGCGCGTGCCGAGCAGGAAACCCAGCTCGACCGGATTGCCTTTCTGCCGTGCGTGGCAGCCGGCGAACGCGGCAACGCTTTGCGCCATCAGTTCGATGCCGACCCATGCCGGCAGGCTGCCGTCGGCGAGGCTGAACAGGCCGCCCGGCTTGACCGTGAGGCGGGTGAAAATCTGCTCGTCGTCGAAACGCTCGATCGCGTCGATCAGAATCATGTCGCCGGCGTGGGGCAACAGTTCGGCGAGCGGCCAGGGGGTCATGGGGCGTCTCCGATAATCAGGCTGACGTTATTGCCGCCGAAGGCAAACGAATTGCTCATCAGGTAGCGCGGTGCAATGGACGACAGGCGTGTGCTCGCGGTCACCCAGTTCAGCGCAGGCAGGGCAGGATCGGCCGCGCCGTCCCAGATGTGCGGGGGCAAGGCGTGATCGCGGTTGTCGGCGCTCAGGCTCAGCCAGCAGAACGCCGCTTCCAGCGCGCCGGCAGCGCCGAGGGTGTGGCCGGTCAGCGGTTTGGTCGAGGAACAGGCGACGCCTTCGGCAAACAGCGCCTCGACCGCCAGACTTTCCATGGCATCGTTGTGCTGGGTCGCCGTGCCGTGCAGGTTCAGATAATTGATTTGCGCTGCTTGCAGTTGCGCGCGGCTCAGGGCTTTGCGCATCGCTTGCAGGGCGCCGCGCCCGCTCGGCTCCGGCGCGGAAATATGGTGCGCATCGGAACTGGCGCCGGCACCGAGCAGCGCGATGGCCGGGCCTGCGCCTGACTGTCTGCTCATCACGAACAGCACCGCCGCTTCACCAATGTTGATGCCGTTGCGGTTGACCGAGAACGGATTGCAACGCTCGGCCGACATCGCTTCCAGTGAGGAAAAACCGTTGAGGGTCAGTTTGCACAGGCTGTCGACACCGCCGCACAACACGGCGTCGCACAAGCCCAGATCGAGCAGGCGCTGAGCGCTCATCAACGCCCGAGCACTGGAAGTGCACGCGGTGGAAATTACATACGCCGGGCCGCTGAGTTGCAGCCATTCGGCGAGAAAATTCGCCGGGGCGCCGAGTTCCTGCTGCCGGTAATCGTATTCAGCCGGGAAATGCTGCTCACGAATGTAATGCGCCAGACCCCGGCTGGCCTCGTCGATGCCCGAGGTGCTGGTACCCAGCACCACGCCGATGCGCTCGCGACCATAAGTCTGGATCGCCTGCTCGATGTCATCGCGGATTTGCAGGGCGGCCTCGAGCAGCAATTGATTGTTGCGCGTGCTGTGCTCGGCCAGTTCCGCCGGAATCGGCGCCAGTTCACCGGGCACCGCGGCCACCGGCAGCTTGCGCTGTGAGACCCAAGCGGATTCGCAGCACATGCCCGAGCAATCGCCGGCAAACAGCTTGCGTGCAACTTCGCGTTTGTCACGGCCCAGCGCGCAGATCACACCGAGGGCATTCAGATAAGCGGTCATGGCGTAGAGTCACCGAGCGGGGAAACGCGATAGTGCGGGCCTTGCGGCAGGTTCAATTCGAAACTCATCGGTTGTGCATAGTCGACGGTCCAGCGCGCTGGCAGGGAGCGCTGACGGTCCTGCTGCTGCGCCGCGGGGTAATTGCTCAGCAACTCGCCGGACGGGGTCAGGGCGAACAGCAGCGCGGCAAACAATTCCCGCGCCTCGGGGTTTGGTGGGAGCAGACCATCGGCCTGCCACTGACCATCGATCAGCAGCTGACGGGCTTGCGGGATGCCAAGCGGATCCATCATCGACCAGCGGATGCCCGGGCCTTCGCGCTGGATCACCAACAGCCAGTCCTGACGCTGCCCGGCTTGCTGGCGCTCGATGTGCAGTTGCAGCGGCAGGGGCAAGGTCGGGTTGGCCGCGGGCAGCGGCACCTGGCTGGCGCAAGCGCTCAACAACAGGGAACAGCACACCATCACCAGCCACACCACAATCCCCGTGGGAGCGAGCCTGCTCGCGAATACGCTTTCACAGGCACTGTTTATGCTGATTGACACACCGCTTTCGCGAGCAGGCTCGCTCCCACAGGGTTGAAGGTGTGCAGATCGATCGGGTTGCATCAGAGAGTACCTGCAAGCGGCTTGCGCGCCACAACATTGACCAAGGTCTCTTCCCGCTGACCAAACGGCTTCGGCTTGCGCACCCCGAAGCGCTCCAGCAAACCGAAGTCCTTCGATCGGCTCCACCACAGATACGGGTAGGAGATATTGCGCTGGTCAAACTCGAAACCCTGCTCGCCAATCATCTGCAGATACTGCGCCGCGCTCTTCTGCACATGCATCGGATGGCGGAACAGCCAGCGGATTACCCAGGTATCGATGTAAGCCTCGGTGGACTCGGCGAACAGCAGATAGCCGCCCGGTTTCAGTACGCGATAGAACTCGGCGAGGGCTTTTTCCTGCTCGACCAGGTGATGGAACGTCTGATGGCAGAACAGCAGGTCGACACTGTCGTCCGGCACATTGAGCTTGGCACAGTCGCTGCCGATCAACTCGACGTCCAGTTCCAGACGTGCTGCTTCAGCAGCACTCAGTTCGAGGCTGTGCCGATCGGCGTCGATACCGATCAGGCGCTGCGGGGCGAAGGTCTGGCGCAGATGAGCGAACGACTTGCCCTGGCCGCACCCGGCGTCAAGCAGCACCGGTTTTTGCGGCAGCGCCTCGCTGAACAAACCCCGCAGATCATTGATCGCCACGCGCAGTACATGGTGCTGCCAGGTGTGGCTGCGCAGGAACCAGAAACCGAAGCGGGTTTCTTCGACGTAGCTGTCGCTCAAGTGATTCATGGGGCGTCCTTTGCACAGAGTTCGGAAATCATTTTCAGGCGTCGGCGCGCTTCGCTGACGAACGGGTTGCGTTCGTCCCAGGCGTAACCGGCAAGAATCGAGCAGATCATTCGGCGGATATCGGCCTGACCATTTTCATAAAAGATCACGTCCTGGAAGGTGCCGGCGTACCAGCCCTCGACGTAGCAGCGGAAGGTGTCAACGCCGCGCTTGAGTGGCGCGGCGAACTCGCTTTGCCAATCGACCGTTTCGCCCTGCAGCTGACGGTGCAGCACCGCGGCGGCCATGCTCGCCGAGCGCATGGCGATAGTCACTCCGGAGGAAAACACCGGATCGAGAAACTCCGCCGCATTGCCAAGCAAGGCAAAACCCGGCCCGTGCAGGGTTTTCACATTCGCCGCATAGCCGCCGAGGGTGCGTGCCGGGGTATCCCACACGGCGTTGTTCAGTACGCCGGCCAGGCTCGGCGTTTCACTGATGAAACCGCGCAGGCAGGCGTCCAGATCAGCGTCGCGACCTTTGAAGTGCTCAGCTGCGGCCACTACGCCCACCGAACAGCGGCCATTGCTGAACGGAATCGTCCAGAACCACACATCGCGGTGTTCAGGATGGGTGGTGACGAGGATTTTCTCGCGGTCGAAGGCCGGGTTGTCGATGTGGTCTTCGACATGCGTGAACACGGCCTGACGCACAGGGAAATTCGACGGTGCCTCAAGGTCGAGCAAGCGCGACAACACCCGCCCGTAGCCGCTGGCATCCAGCACGAAATCGGCTTCGACGCGGTACTCGCTGCCGTCCTCGCGACGTACATCAAGCTGCGGACGGGTCCGCTCGAAATCGACGCTGACGATGGCATCGCCGTAACGTATCTCGGCGCCTTGCAACGCCGCTTGATCGGCCAGCAGTTTGTCGAAATCGGCGCGCTGCACCTGAAACGTTGTCGGCTTGCCGTCGGTGAAGGTGTCGCTGAAATCGAAGGCGCTGTAGCGCTCGCCCCAGGCGAAGGCGGCGCCAGTCTTGCGCTGGAAACCGGCGGCATTCACCGCCTCAAGCATGCCGGCCTCTTCGATGAAATCCAGGCAATGGCTGAGCAGGCTTTCGCCAATGGAGAAACGCGGGAAATGCTGGCGTTCGATCACCAGCACATCGTGGCCCTTGCGTTTGAGCAGGGCGGCGGCAATGGCACCGGACGGGCCGGCACCGATGATCACCACCTGACGCGATTGCAGTTCAGCGATTGGCACGGGAGCTCCGGGACAAATGAGAGTTGAGATTCAGCGGTGCGCGGTGCAGACCGATCAGCGCCGGCAACAGCGTTGCAATCAGACCCATCAGCATCAAGGCAAAGTACAGCGCCGGGCTGATCAGTTGTTGCTGCAACAGCAGATTGAGAAAGACGATTTCGCTCAGGCCGCGAATGTTCAGCAGCACGCTTTCGCGCCAGCGGTTGGCGCCTGCGAACGAAGCCCCGGCCCAGCCGAGGCCGAGCCAGTTGCCGAGCAGTTTACTGGCAATCGGCAACAGCAGCAGCGCTGCCCATTGCAGTGCGTCGAGGCTGGCGAACGCGCTGTGCACATCGATCTGGACGATGCCGAAGGTCAGGATCAGCGGAATCGCCAGCCACGTCTGCAAACGGTTCATCCACAGCGCGGGCAAGGGCAATATCAACGGCACTTTCAATACGGCCATGCACAGCAGGTAACCGATGCCGAGAATCAGCGCGTTGAGTTTGTAATGCTCGGCCATCATCAGCAGCGCAAAGAAGCCGAGGCTGAACGTCAGCGGCCGACGCACACCGAACAGGCGCAGCAGCAACGGCACGCCAGCCAGGGCCAGCGGCAGCAACAGACTGCTCAGGTGCAGACTGCCTTGGGCAACGCCGAACAGCGTCCAGCAGGTCAGATCGATGAGGATGGCGGTCTGCACCAAGCGGCGGGTGGCGGCGGGCGGGTAATCGATATGGCGTAGATACAGATACAGCACCGGGATCGCGGTAATCGCGAACACCAGCCCGATCGCCAGCGAACTCAGCCACGGTTGCGCGGGCAACAGCCAATAAGCGGCTGCGAGACCTGCAGCGAAGGGGACGGCGAAACTCGGTACGGCGATCTTCAGGCTTTGCCGATTCAGTTTCAGGTCGATGACATCGCTGAGAATGTGCCCCAGCAGCAGGGCAAAACTCAGGCTGTAGAGACTTTTCAACCAGTCTGGTGCGATCAGTTGCGCGCCGCTGAGCTGCCAGCTCGGCTCGATCCAGACATACATCAACAGCGGCAGGCCAAAACTCGCCAACAGCAACTGACTGACAATCGGGATCAGGCCGAAGTGGCGGCCTACGCGAGTCGCCACAGCGAACAAGGCCAGCGCCAACAGCCAGAAAGCGACGATCATCATGCTTGCGCCTCCGTGGCAGCGGCGCTGTGCGTATGGCGTCCGGCCCACGGCGCGAGCATGAAGCTGAATGCCAGGCCAAGGCTCACCGACAGACCGAAATTGCTCACCGCCGGCGTGCTGGACACCGCTAGCAGACCGAACGACAGCCAGGTCGTCACCGCTGCCAGCAAGGTGCCGAGCAAACTTACCGCCGCACCGCCGACCTGCTCACGCATGAGAATCGCGTAGTCGACGCTGATCGCCGTCACCAGCAGCAGGCCGAACAGGCTGAACAATGTCAGCGGCTGACCGAGCCAGCCGAGGCTGGCCAGACTGCACAGCGCCGCGAGCAGTGGCAGGGCGACGATGCGCAACGCGCCACCGAGGCCGAACGGCAACATCAGCACCAGCACGATCAGCACGCAGGAGGCGAGCTTGAGTTCGGCGGCGCTGATCTGCGTGGCGGCGAAGACTTCATTCAATTCGCCGAGACGGTCGACCAGTCGCACGCCCGGTAAGTCCAGCGCCTGCACCCGCAGCAGCGCCGGGTTGTTCAGGCCTTGCAGGCTGGTGATTGCCGCGACGCCATCGTCGGTGGGGCCGAGCCACAGCGTGCGGTACGGCTCGCCGAGCGGACCGGCCAGTGCGGCGTCGATGTCCTCGGCAGGCACGGTCTGCAACTGCTGCAGCTCGGCTTGCAGCGCCGCGAGCGGCACGCCGAGGTCGAGCAGTGGCTGCCAGTGCTGCGGCAGTTGATTCAGCGCGGCGCGCACCCGTTCTTGCTGAGATGGCGGGCTGACCAGTTGATCGAGGGCCAGATAGCCTTGCAGCTTGTCGAGATTGACCAGTTGCTGCAGACGCTCGCTGAGCGCCGCCTGACGTTCGAGCAATTGCTCCTGATCGGCGGCGCGAACGAGGAAAAACTGGCTGGTCGGCTGATAACCGGTGATGCGCGCAATGGTCTGCGCTTCATCGGTCAGCTGTTGCGGTGCGCCGACCCACTGGCGGATGTCGTTCTTGCTCTGCAACTGCATCAAACCACCGGTGCAGAAGGCAATCAGCAGCGCCAGCAACACCGGGGTGCGGACGCGTTCGAGGAGTCGTTCGCGCAGCGTGACCAAGCGTTCGGCCAGTTGCAGGGGCCATTGTGCGGGGCGCAGTTCGAGGTTGTTCAGCAGCGCCGGCAGCAGGCACACCGCGGATAAATAGGCGCCGAACAATCCGGCCGCGGAGAACACGGCAATCTGCGTCAGCGCCGGGAACGGCGTCCACGCCAGCGCCAGATAGCCGATGGCGCTGGTGACCAGACTCAGCGTCAGCCCGGAAAGCGTCAAACGTAGCGCCGGCCAACTGCGCCACGGCTTCAGGCTCCAGCTCTTGGACAGGTAGTGCAGCGGATAATCCACCGCCACCCCGATCAGGCTGGAACCGAGCACCAAGGTCATCACGTGCATATGGCCGAACAGCGCGACACACGCAACCGCGCCGAACAGCATGCCGACCAGCACCGGGACGAACGCCAGCAACACTCGCCAGCGGCGGAACGCGAGCAGCAGCAGCAAGAGGATGCCGACCGTGGCACCGCCACCGACCCAGGTCATTTCCCGGGTCGCCTGCTGTTGGCCGTTGGCGGCATACAGCAAGCCGCTGGCGGCCAGCAGTTGTACATTGGACTTCGCCGCTTGCGCACGACTTTGCGCGAGCAGATCGGCGACTTGCAGCGGCAGGTTCATGTCAAAGGCGTTGCCGCGGGTGCGTGCCCGTAGCAGTACCCAGCTCTTGCCGTCGGCGTCGGCGATCAACGCGCCGCTGCCGATGTCCAGTTGCACCGCGCCATGTTGTGGCTGACTGTTCTGGATGCGCCCGGTCAGGCCCAGCCAATCCTCTTGACTGGAGACCAGACTGAAGCCGCTGAACGGGTCGAACAGCGCCTGAACCCGCTGCTGAATAAACGCGTCGGGATGTTCAATCAGCAGCTGTCGATCATCGGCCGAAAGCATCGCCAGCCGCCCTTGCAGCAGTTGTGCGCGCAGGGCCGGCAGATCGGCTTGCAGGTTCCACTGCACCTTCTCGAACAAGCCGCTGGCCTGCCATTGCTCGCCGAACGTCTGCGCCATGGCCAGCGCCTGCTGGCGATCGGCGTGGCCGACCAGTACCAGCATCTCGCGGTTGAGCGGTTCCTGCATGCGTTGTTCGGCGCGCTGTTCGAGGGCGTCAGGCTGGGTGCCGGGCACCAGTTCCATGAGGTTCGCCGACAATGGCGGCCCGGCGCGCCACTGCCAGCCGGCCAGCGCAACAACCGCCAGCAGCAGGATCAGAAACAGCCACGGCAGCCTGCGTTCACTCGGCAAAGTCATGTTGCTCCGCGTCGCTCAACGGCTGGTCGGCCGTGCTGTTCTGCATGCGCAGCACCGTGCTGTCGCCTTGGGTTTCGAGCAGTTCGATGGTCTGCACCAGCGCGCCGCCATCGATATTGATCTGCTTGAACACTTGCTTGAGCAGCAGCGAGCGTGGGGTCAGGGTCAGTTGCCACTGCTGCGCATCGCCCTTGAGCGCCAGTTCGAAATCCCGTTGCAGGCCGCTGCTGTCACCTTGCAGTACGGCGAGGAACAAACGGTTCTGCTCGGCACCGGCGCTCTTGTTCGGCAACAGTTGCCAGCCCGCGCCGTCACGCCGGGCGATGCCCTTGGCGCTGATGCGGTAGTCCTGCTGCAACGGGGTTTTCAATAGCCACAGCAAACCGTGATTTTTTGCGAGGACGAAGTTGCCCTTGCTGATCAATGGCTGCGGCAGGGCGCGCAGGTGTTTTTCCTGAACGAACTGGCCGTGGATTACCTCCGGCTTCGCCAGTTGTGCGCTCAGTTGTTGCAGGTCGAAGGCCTGGGCCAGTGACGAGATGAGCAGCAGCGCCAACGCGCTGAGGCTTTTGACGAGAACGTTCATCGCAGCATCCTTTCTACGGCGTCGGTAAAGACCTTCGGCGAGACCAGCTGCATCTCGCGGCGGCTGACTTCGACGGCGACCTGCACCGAGCTGGCGCGGGTCAGGCGCTCACCGGTTTGCAGGTCGGTGATCAGGTAATTGATCTTCAGACGGTTTTCCCACTCGACCAGACTGGCCCGCACGTTCAGGCGTTGTCCGAACACCGCGCCACGTACGTAGCGCAGTTGCAGGTCGATCACCGGCCAGGCGTAACCGGACTCGACCATGGCCGTGTAGTTGTGGCCGATCTTGTCCAGCAGCGCACAGCGCGCCACTTCCAGGTATTTGACGTAATGCCCGTGCCAGACCACATGCATGGTGTCGACGTCAAAAAACGGCACGAGGATTTCCGTGTCGGCGTGCAGCACTCCGGCGCTACGCATGCAGCCTCCAGTGTTGCGCGGCAATGCGTTGCAGGCACAGGCGCAGCTCGCCTTCCAGCGCGCGGTCTTCGATGACCGGCGGGAAGTCTTTGCTCAGTTCTTCATGCATGGCGGCCAGTGCTGGCGGCAGCGGCCGCGCATCGGTGGCTTTTGCGCGCAGCCATACGCCCTGATTGGCGGCGAGCAAGGTGGCGGCGGCAACCTGTTCGGTCAGCTCCAGTACGCGGATCGCATCGCGGGCGGCGATGGTGCCCATGCTCACCTTGTCCTGGTTGTGGCACTCGGTGGAGCGCGAGAACACGCTGGCCGGCATGGTGTTTTTCAGCGCCTCGGCTGTCCACGCGCTGGTGCCGATCTGCACAGCCTTGAAGCCATGGTTGATCATCGCCCGATCCGCCGGAGCGCCGGAGAGGTTGCTCGGCAAGCCATGGTTGTAACGCTCGTCGACCAGCAAGGCGAGTTGCCGGTCGAGCAGATCGGCGACGTTGGCCACCAGATTCTTCAGGCTGTCCATGGCGAACGCGATGTGCCCGCCGTAGAAGTGCCCGCCGTGCAGCACGCGCTCGGCTTCGGCGTCGATGATCGGGTTGTCGTTGGCGCTGTTCAGTTCGGTTTCGATGAACGAGCGCAGCCAGTTCAGGCTGTCGGCCAGTACGCCGAGCACATGCGGGGCGCAGCGCAGCGAGTAACGATCCTGCAGGCGATGCAGCGGCGCGGTCGGTGCGTCGATTGCCAGATCCTTGCGCAGCCACGCGGCGACCTGCATCTGTCCCGGATGCGGCTTGGCGGCGAACAGGCGTTCGTCGAAGTGCTCAGGATTGCCTTGCAGCGCCACCACGTTGAGCGCGGTGATGCGCGTGGCCAGTTGCAGCAGGTAGTCGGCGCGGGCGAAGGCGAGGCAGGCGAGGCCGGTCATCACTGCGGTGCCGTTCATCAGCGCCAGCGCTTCTTTGGGGCGCAGCACCAGCGGTGTCCAGCCGAGTTCGCGGTGTACATCGGCGGCCTGGCGGCGCTCGCCACGGAAGAGCACTTCACGCTCGCCGGACAACGTTGCGGCGACATACGACAACGGCGTCAGATCACCGCTGGCGCCGACCGAACCTTCTTCGGGAATCAGCGGCAGGATGTCGTGTTCGAGAAACGCCTGCAGACGCTCCAGCAACTCGACCCGCACGCCGGACACGCCGTGGCACAGCGACTGCAAACGCGCCGCCAGCACCGCGCGGGTGGCTTGCGCGTCGAGCAGTTTACCGAGGCCGCAACCGTGGAAAGTGTAGAGGTGACGCGGCAACGCTTCGACGTGATGCAGCGGCACCGCTACTACGCAGGAATCGCCATAACCGGTGGTCACGCCGTAGATGACGCCTTCCTTGTCCAGCAGCGAATCGAGAAACCGTGCACCTTTGGCGATGCGCTCGCGGTAATCGGCATCGTTCTGCAACTGCACGGGCACCTGACGGTTGGCCAGGGCCAGCACGTCTTCGATGCGCAAGGGGCGTTCGCCGAAGGTTACCGGCTCAGGAATTGGCGTGGTCATCGGTTTTCCAGAAAGGGTAGAAGTTGAACCATTGCTGTGGCGCTTCGAGGCAATAGTGACTCAGGCGCTGCGCATAAAGACTGGCCCACTGATGAATGACCTGCTCGCGCTCGCGGCGCGTCCACACCACGGCGTCGGCGAACGGTTCGAGGGTCAGGCGATAGTGGCCGTCGGGTTGTTTCAGGCACATCAAAAGATTGACCGGGCACTTCAACAGGCCGGCCAACAACCACGGCCCTTGCGGGAATGGCGCCGGGTGGCCGAGAAAGTCGACGGTGACGCTGCGCCCGCCATGCAGCGGCACGCGGTCGCCGGCAATCGCCAGCCACTCGCCGCGCTCCAGCCGTTCGTGCAGTTGCAGCATGATCACCGGGTCGAGTTCGCTGACCTGAATCAGGCGCAGATTGGTCGCCCCGGCCTCGCCGAGCAAGCGGTTGAACTGCTCGGCGTGCTTGGTGTGCACCAGCACGTTCATGGTGACTTTTTCGCCGATTTCCGCCAGCGCGCGGCAGACCTCGAGGTTGCCCAGGTGCGCGCCGACCAACAGCTGACCACGACTGCCGCGCAACTGCTTGCGCAACAACGCCGGGTCGATGATTTCGATCTGCTCGATGCGCAGCTTGCCGTTCCACACGTCGAGCTTGTCGAGCAGTGAATCGGCAAACGTCATGAACTGGCCGAAGACGCGCCAGTGGCTCGGGCGCAGATCTTCGCGCTGGCTCCATTCGGCCAAGCGCTGCTGGTACTGCCAGGCGCTGCGCCGGGCGATGCGGCCAAACAGAAAAAAATACAGCACGATGCCGTACAGCAACGGGCTGAGCAGGCGGCGGCCAAGGACCCTGGCAGCCACCGCGGTGAATTTCATCAGCAGGAAACTGCCGCGCTCTTCACGGTCGGCCCAGTGCTTGTTGTCGGCTTCTTCACTCATGGTTTGCACCGGCGCCAGAGGATCACCGGCAAGCGCAGCAACATGCCGAAGAACAACCGTGTGTGCATGCTGGAAATCAGCGCGTTGTCATGGAACAGGCGAAAGTGCGACACCCCGTCCAGCGGGTAATGCACGCTGGTTTGCAGCCAGCGCATGGGCTGGTTGCGCCACGCCAGGCGCACCAGAATGTCGGAATCGAAATCCATGCGCTTGCCGACTTTCGCCGAGTCGATCACCGCCAGGGTCGGTGCCAGCGGATACACGCGAAAGCCGCACATCGAATCGCGGATCTGCAGCGACAGCGTGTTGATCCACACCATCACATGCGTCAGATAACGCGCATACAAACGGCCCTTGGGCACGCTTTCGTCGAACAGCGGATAACCGCAGATCATTGCCTTGGGATGCGCACGGGATTCGGCGACGAACCGGGCGACATCCTGCAAATCGTGCTGACCGTCGGCATCGACCTGCAGGGCATGGCTGAAGCCCAGCCGCGAAGCTTCACGCAGTCCGGTCATCACCGCGCCGCCCTTGCCTTGATTGGCGGTCAGGCGCACCAGAAATACGTCTTCACGCTGAGCCAGGCCATCGAGCACGCGCGCACATGAGGGCGCGCTGGCGTCGTCGACCAGAATGCACGGCAGACTTTGGGCGAGGAGGGCGTCGACTACGCTGCCGACCGCGGTTTCGTGGTTGTAGACCGGAATCACGGCGCAAGGCTTATGCATGCCGGTTCTCCTCTGGCACACCGCGACCTCTGTGGGAGCGAGCCTGCTCGCGATTGAGTGCGCAGCACTCACCGAAATCAACCATGTTCAACACCCAGCACGATCCGCCCACTGGAACACGTCGCCGTGTCATTGCGATAAGCAAAATACAATTTGCGCCGCTCTGCATCGAAACGCAGGTGCAGTTGAATCTCATCACCCGGGCGCACCAGTTGCTGGAATTTCAGCACTTCCATCCCGGCGAATGCGCCGTCGAGTTTCAGCAACTGACGGCCGAGATTCAGCGCCCACTCCACCTGCACCACGCCGGGCAAAACCGGCGCTTTGGGGAAGTGCCCGCTGAAGTACGCCAGGTCCGGCGGCACGCTGAGTTGCAGGCTCCACTCACCGTTCGTTTCGATCTGCTCGAGCACTTCAGGTGCTTTCGGCCGTGGCGCGATCAGCAAGGCGTCGACTTCGGCCTGGGGCAGTTTGCCCTGGCTGTTGAGCGGTAGCTGCCGCAGCAGCCGCCAGCGCCGTGGCAGGGCCAGCGCTTCGCAATGTGCCTTGAGGTGTTCGCGCAGTGACTCGGTCAGACCGCGGCGGCCGTGTTCGCGCAAGGCAAACAGGCCGGCGTCGCTCAGCACCAGCAAAGCGCCGAGGGAGGCGCGGTTTTCCTTGACCACGCCCAGACGTGCTTCGGCGACCCACTCGTGGGCAACCAGGGCCTGTTCGAGCATGGGCAGGGAGATGCGTTTTTCTTCGAGCTTGACGATCCGGTCGAGGCGCCCGAGCAGTTCGAAACGCCCATCGGACGCGATGCGTGCGGCATCGGCGGTGTGTTCGATGTGCCCGGCCGGCAAGTAAGGTGATGCGATCAGCAGCGCGCCGTCGCTGTCCTGGCTCAGTGCGACGGCGGTGAACGGCTGCCACAGTGCCTGGCCCTGACGCCAGGCGATTCCGCCGGTTTCCGAGCTGCCGAGAATTTCCGTCGGCCATTGCTGCAAGCGCTGATACAGGCTTTGCCCGGCCTCAAGCGGCAGTGCGCCACCGGAGGAAAACACCCGGCGCACCGCGCTCAGCGCCGGCCAGTCGAGGTTGTCGCCCATGCGCTTGAGCAGCGCCGGGCTGGCGACCCAGATAAAGGCCGGATGTTCGCGGCTGGCGCGCTGCATGTCCTCGGGGAATGCCTGTTGCATGCGCGCGAACGGGCGCCCGGCGCACAGCGGCCACAGCACGCGAAACAGCAGGCCGTAGATGTGCTGGGTGGCGACGCTACCGATGATGCACGCTTCGCCCAGACCCGCGCCCCACAACTGTTCCAGCGCCTCGACTTCATTGGCCAGCTGGCGCAGCGTTTTGTCGATGCGCTTGGGTTCGCCGCTGGAGCCCGAGGTGCACAGGCTCAGTCGGCATTGATCGAGATCCAGCGCCGTGCCTGGCAAGGGTGGCTGCTGAAGTTCATCGAGTCGGGTATCGCCAGGCTGATCGGTCAGCCACAGGTCGACATCGCCCGTCCAGCGCTGGCGCGTCTGCGCTTGCAGATCCGCAGGCAACAGCACGCTGACGCCGGCGCGCCAGGCCCCCAGCAGCGCGACGGCCAGTTCGGCGGCATCTTCCAGATGCACGGCCAGATGGCGCACGCCTCGTGCCTGCAGCGCGGCGGCGATGCTCAGCGCCTGCTCGCACAGCGCGGCATGATCAAGTGCCGGTGCGTGGCTGACGGCCCGCAGCGGTTGGGCCTTGAGCAACAGATGCTCAAGTTTTATCCAGTTCATGTACGGCCTCTTACCCGTTGTCGTATCAGCCATTCAATGGCAAACATCAGGCCGATCAATCCATAGGAGATCAGGCCGGTGTACAACATCCACCAATCCAGCGGCGCCCACAGGGTCAGGAGGGCGGCGCACAAACCGTTGCAGAAGAAAAACACACTCCAGGCCAGGGTGACCTGGCGCGTGTAGCGAATCGCCTCGGGCGGCAGATCCGGCTCACGCAAGCGCGCCAGCCGCTCGACCATCGGCATGCCGAACGTCAGGCTCGAGGCGAACAGCACCAGCATGAAGCCGCTGATCAGCACCGGGTACCAGCGCAGCAATTGCGGGCTGTCGAACAGCGCCAGCAGCACGCAGAAGGCAATCGCCACACCCGCCATCCAGACGCTGCCGGGTTTGCGCTCGCCACTCAGCACCCGCGCCAGCCACAGACTGCCCAACAGCAGGCCGAACTGCCACGGCGCGAAGTGTTCCATGCCGAAATACACCGCAAACGGGTACAGCAGGCCGACCAGCAGCAGGCCGAGGCCGATCAGTCGGCTCATGCGGCCGGTTGAACCAGACGGTAGACCGCCTCGACCACGTCACCGACGGTGCGCACCGACTTGAATTCTTCGGCGGCGATTTTCTTGCCGGTCTGGCGTTTGATGTGATCGATCAGATCGACCGCGTCGATGCTGTCGATCTCCAGATCCTGATACAGATTGGCGTCCATGCTTACGCGCGCCGGATCGAGTTCGAACAGCTCGACCAGGGCATCGCGCAGGGTGTTGAAAATATCGTCACGAGTTTGCATGGTCCGGTCTCAAGCTGCTTTAGCCGTGACGAAAGCCGCAAGGCTCGCCACGTTGGTGAAATGGTTGCGAGTGTCTTTGGCATCGGCGTCGATCTTGATGCCGTACTTTTTCTGGATGGCCAGGCCCAGTTCCAGCGCGTCGACCGAGTCCAGACCCAGGCCTTCGCCAAACAGTGTCTGCTCGTCGCCGATGTCGTCGGGGCCAATGTCTTCGAGGCCGAGGGCGTCGATGATCAGCAGTTTGATGTCACGCATCAGGCTAGCGGTGTTCAGTTCGCTCATCTTCGGCGAGCTCCTTAATGAAATAGTCATGCAAATAATCGTTGAGCTTGCGCGAGGCTTGCGGTGCGGGCCCCTGCGCGGCGAAGGTCTGTGGGTCTATATCGGCGCCCACGCGGAAACTGAAGTGCACGCGGCGTTTTGGGATGCGGTACCAGGGTTCGGCTTTGGTCAGGGTGGTCGGGCTGACCTTGATGATCACCGGCGTCACCATTTTCGCACCGCGCAGGGCAATCGCAGCGGCCCCCCGATGAAAGGCCGGCGCCTGTCCCGGCTGGGTGCGCGTGCCTTCGGGGAAGATGATCAGGGTCTGGCCGTCTTGCAGGGATTGGGCCGCGGCGTCGAGCATGTCCATGCTGCCGTCATTGCTGATGTATTCGGTGCTGCGCAGCGGGCCGCGGGTGAAGGGGTTTTCCCACAGGCTTTTCTTCACCACGCAATTGGCCTGGCGCACCAGACCGATGAGGAACACCACATCGATCAGCGACGGGTGATTGGCAATGATCATCTGCCCCGGTCGACCAAGGCGCTCGGCGCCCACGATATCGTAGGTCAGCACACCGGTGCGGGCCATGAAGCGCACGAAAAACCAGAACAGCCGACTGACGGTTTTACGTGCGCGTTGCCTGTGCGCAAGCGCATCACCGGGCAGGCAGTTGAGCAATGGAAACACCAACACGCGCAGGCACAGGCCGCCCAGCCCGAACAGGGCGAAGCTGGCGGCTGTGGCCAGCAGGCGCCAGTAATAGGCGTCGCGGTTTTTCTCCGTCACGGGTTGCGTTGCCAGGTCCATACACGATTTTTCCACGCATGTTGGCAATGGGGTTGCTGGCCGAGCAAGGTACGCAGCAGATTCAGCGCGTGTGGCCAGTGCGCCTTGGACCGTGTTTGCGGGGTGCTGTTCAAGGTCAGCCGCCAGTCGGTACCCGGCGTGAGCAGAAGCCCGAGCGCATAAGGGAATGGCACGTCATCGACCCATGCCGAATAGGCCGCCGGTGGCTGTTCCTCGGTAATCACCAGTAGCACCGCCGGGGCGCCTTCAGCCAAGAGGGCCGCGGCCTCGAGCATGCCATGTTCGAGACCGTCGCCTGCGGCAGCGAGGGCGGTCATTTCACTGGTTTCGCCGCGCATGATCGACCACAGGCCGATAATCGCGTTGTGCACCGAGAGGCTGAACTGGGTGGGCGACAGCGGTTGTTCATTCGCCAGATCGCAAAGGATGTCGTAGGTGCGCGGGGTTTCGCCGTGGCGCGAGACGAATACCAGCGGCAGATTGTCCCGTCCGTCGGCCAACGGCCAGCCGACGCTGAAGGCCATCCGCGCCAGACGACTCAGGCGGCGGCGCTGCATGGCCGGCAAAAACGACACATCGGGCGCGGCATCACTGCTCTGAAGCACGACCGGTTGGCGGCTCCAGGCCTGCCAGGCGTCCACGCTGTCGAGCCCGGGGGCCCACGCGCGCCATTGGGCGATGTTGAAGTTGATCACGGACGTTCATCCCGCCCCTGCGGGCAATTATTGACGCGTTGAATCGCCCAGGCCGCGGCAGGCCTGACGTGGCGCTCGGCGCCGGGTGGCGCGCATTATCCCGGTGCGACGGGTGTGTAGCAAATGCTGGTTACATTTTGCTCAACGAAATGTACCGAGCGGTTCGCCGGGGTGACTGTCACATGGCCATTATCCAGATTCTCAGCGGCGTGTCTGTCGGCCTTCTCGGCGATCGGTGGTGGTTATCACGCTTTCTGATCGCAGATTTTTGCCCCTGAGGTTGTAGTCCGCGTCCGTGAAGGTAGCGAAGCGAGGTCGCGCGCATCTACACTCGGTCATTCTTTGATACACGGAGGTTTTGTCATGCGGCGCGTGGTGTTCAATCAGAAAGGTGGCGTAGGCAAGTCGAGCATTGCCTGCAATCTGGCGGCGGTCAGCGCCAGCGAGGGTTATCGCACCCTGTTGGTCGACCTCGATGCCCAGGCCAACTCCACTCAATACCTGACCGGGCTGACTGGCGACGACATTCCGATGGGCATCGCTGACTTCTTCAAACAGACCCTGTCATCCGGGCCGTTTTCCAAGAAGAACCAGGCCGACATCTACGAAACCCCGTTCGACAACCTGCACATCATCACCGCCACCGCTGAATTGGCTGACCTGCAGCCCAAGCTGGAAGCCAAGCACAAGATCAACAAGCTGCGTAAATTGCTCGATGAACTGGCTGAAGATTACGACCGAATCTACCTCGACACGCCGCCAGCGCTGAATTTTTACGCGGTTTCAGCGCTGATTGCCGCCGATCGAGTGCTGATTCCCTTCGACTGCGACAGTTTTTCCCGTCAGGCCCTGTACGGCCTGATCGCCGAAATCGAAGAACTCAAGGATGATCACAACGAAGGCCTGGAAGTCGAAGGCATCGTGGTCAACCAGTTCCAGGCACGGGCCAGCCTGCCGCAGCAGATCCTTGATGAATTGATTGCCGAAGGCCTGCCGGTGCTGCCGGTGTATCTGTCCAGCTCGGTGCGCATGCGCGAATCCCATCAGGCAAGTATGCCGCTGATCCACCTCGACCCACGGCACAAGCTGACCCAGCAGTTCGTCGAGCTGCATGACCTGCTCGAAGAACACTGATCCATCGAAGAATTCACAATCCCTCTGGGAGCTGGCTTGCCAGCGATGAGGGCGGCAGACTCAGCATCTTTCGTGACCGATCGATCGCAATCGCTGGCAAGCCAGCTCCCACAGGTTTCTGTGTTGGATCAGATCCCCTGACTGCGCAACCACGCCATCAACTGCGGCAACGGAAACGCACCACTCTGCCGCGCCACTTCCCTGCCGTTCTTGAACAGAATCAGGCTTGGAATCGAGCGAATCCCCAACTGCGCCGACAACTGTTGATTGGCCTCGCTGTCGAGCTTGGCTAGCCGACACTTTCCCGCCAGCTGCGCCGCCGCCTGTTCGAACACCGGCGCAAACGACTTGCACGGCCCGCACCAGTCCGCCCAGACATCCACCAGCAGCGGCAGATCGCCCTTGATCTGACTGGCGTAATCGCCTTGCTTGAGTTCGAACGGTTTGCTCAACAACACCGCCGATTTGCAGCGCCCACATTTGGGCTGATCGGCGAGGCGCTCGGCGGGAATGCGGTTGAGACCGTTGCAGGACGGGCAGGGGACGAGGAGTGGCGTGGTCATGAGCGAAATCCTGAAGAGAGCTGATTACAGGTAGTTTGAGACGTTTGCTCATATTTTCAATCGTGCAGTCTTATCTGCCGTGCCTAGGCTGAAGACGTGGATAAGCGAGCCCGCTTGTCTGTCGATGATTATCGCAACTTGCGATATTTTTGATTTGTGATTAACTCCCCATAGCAGAATGCGATAAGGATGTTGCATGCATGTCATCACTGGAAAACGAATACGTGAAGCTAAGGATAAATGGCCCCAGGCAGCTAGCGCGCTGGAGCATTGGCTTGAAGTAGCGAAAGGATGCAAGGCGGCAGATTTCGCCGCGATTAAGGGGTTGTTTCCCGCTGTCGACAAGGTCGGAGATTTTCATATTTTCGATATTGGCGGTAACAAGCTGAGGTTGATCGCCTACGTTCGATATCGACCTCAGAAGCTGTACATAAAGCATGTTTTGGATCATCAAGAATACGATCGCGGCAAATGGAAGGAGGGAAGGCTATGAGTGTGCTGATAGAAAGAGCTGCCGAGCATTGGGAGTTTGTGGCACCGCTGCTTCGTAAGCCAAAAAGCGAAGACGATTACGACGTGCTGGTGCGCGCGCTTGATGAGTTGCTTGGAATGACTGGCGACGATGAGTCTCATCCATTGATGAGCCTGGTGGACATCATCGGTGACTGGATTGAAGAGTGGGATCGCACGCATCACCCGGAACCAAAACCTCCTGGGTTTGAAGTGCTGGGGTATTTGATGCGTGAACACGGTTTGACCCAGAGCGATTTACCTGGGGTTGGCCCGCAATCGGTTGTTTCTGAAATCCTGAGCGGCAAGCGGCAGCTGAACCTGAGGCAGGTGCGATGGTTGGCCGAGTATTTCAAGCTGCCGGTCGAGGTGTTTGTTTGAGCCATTTCAGGAAGAACAACTGATCTCCAGATGCTTGCCCCACTCCGGCGGCCGTTCGGCGTAACTCGCCATCCCCGGCTGCTGTTCAAACGGTTTGCTCAACACGGCGTGCAGTCGGCGCACTTCGGAGTAATCACCTTGCTCGGCCGCGTCGATGGCTTTTTGCGCCAGATAGTTGCGCAGAATGTACAGCGGGTTGACCGCGTGCATCCGCGTGCGGCGCTGCTCTTGATCGGTATCGCCGTCGCGAGCGACGCGGGCCACATAGCGTTCGCCCCAGGCATCGAATCCCTTGATATCGACAAAGTCATCACGCAAGCGAGCCACGGCCTGTTCGGCTGATTCTTCACCGAGGCGGCGGAAGAACAGTGTGTAATCGACGCCGCTGTTCTGCATCAGTTGCAGCAGGTTTTCCAGCAGTTGCTGGTCGTCGTCTTCGGCAATGGTGAAGCCGAAACGGCGGCGCATCAGGTCGAGGTAATGAGCCTGAAACAGAGGCAAATACAAGCCCAGGGTCTCGCGCAGGGCTTCGACGCTGATGAACGGCGTCAGAGCCTGGGCGAGGGCGCTGAGGTTCCACTGACCGACCGGTACCTGATTGCTGAACGAGTAGCGCCCCTGATCGTCTGAGTGGTTGCAGATGAAGTTGGCGTCGAAATCATCGAGGAAGGCGAACGGGCCGAAGTCGAAGGTGATGCCGAGGATCGACATGTTGTCGGTGTTCATCACGCCGTGGCAAAAGCCATAAGCCTGCCACTTGGCGATCAGCTCGGCGTTGCGCTCGACGATCTCGCGGAACATCGCCAGATACGGTTCCGGTTGTTCCAGACATTCAGGAAAGTGCATGGCCAGAACGTGCTCGCCGAGTTGCTTTTGCTGCTCCGGGCGCTTGGTGTAGTAGAAATATTCGAAGTGGCCGAAGCGGATATGACTCGGTGCCAGGCGCAGCACCATCGCTGCGCGCTCCTGCTTTTCCCGCCACACCGGCGTGTCGGAGCCGATCACGCAGGCTGCGCGTGAGGAAGGAATGTTCAGCGCGTAGAGGGCTTCGGAAGCCAGAAACTCGCGGATCGATGAACGCAACACTGCGCGGCCATCACCCATGCGCGAAAACGGCGTCTGCCCGGCGCCCTTGAGGTGCAGGTCCCAATGTTCGCCGGCGTTGTTGTAGACCTCGCCGAGCAGCAAGCCACGACCGTCACCCAATTGCGGCGTATAGCCGCCGAACTGGTGGCCGGAGTACACCATCGCCCGTGGCTCGGCATCGGCCCACAGCTTGTGGCCGCCGAACAGTTCGGCAAATTCCTGAGTTTCGGCAGTCGCCGGGTCCAGGTCGAGCAAGGCCAGCGCGGCCGGGCTGGCCACTACCAGCCGCGGATTGTCGATCGGCTCGGGCAGTACGTGGGCGGAGAACGCATCGCCCAGGCGGGCGAAGCGGTTGTCGAAAGTCAGTTCGTCGAGGGCTTTCACGGGCCGGCTCCAGCAGAATGTCCGAGCATTCTGCTGGGACCATAGCGGTTAGTCGAGTTTGCTCGGTGGCGGTTCCGGCAGCGGTTTCTCTGCATCGACGACCGGCGCGATGGTTTTGTTCTCCGGCTCCACCGGCACCATCTTGTATTCCTGGCCCTGGAGATTTTTCAGATAGACCTCCATCTGCCGGAACGAGATGTTGATGTGCTGCTTCTTGAACTCGCGGTTGATGAAGCGGTTGACCTCATCGAGCACCGGGTTGCGGTCGCCGAGGTCGCGCACATGCATGCGCAGTTCGTGGTCGAGGGTACTTTCGCCGAAGTTGAGGAAGTACACGTGCGGCTCCGGTTCCTTGAGTACGCGCGGGTTTTCCCGAGCGGCCTTGAGCAGCAGTTCCTTGACCAGATCCAGGTCCGAGCCGTAATCCACGCCGAGCTTTAGGGTGACGCGGGTGATGGTGTCGGTCAGCGACCAGTTGATCAACTGGCCGGTGATGAACGTTTTGTTCGGGACAATGATGTCCTTGCGGTCGAAGTCGGTAATGGTCGTGGCGCGGATGCGGATCTTGCTCACCGTGCCCGACAGGTTGCCGATGGTGATGGTGTCGCCGATCCGCACCGGACGTTCGAAGAGGATCATGATGCCGGAGATGAAGTTGGCGAAGATCTCCTGCATGCCGAAACCGAGGCCGACCGACAGCGCCGCCACCAGCCATTGCAACTTGTCCCAGCTGACGCCAAGGGTCGACAGGGTCGAGACGAAGCCGACGCCGGCAATCACATACGACAGCAGGGTCGTAGTCGCGTAGGCGCTGCCCTGGGCCAGATCGAGCTTGGACAGCACGAACACTTCAAGCAGACCGGGCAGGTTGCGCGCCAGGGCGAACGTGATGCCGATGATGATCAGCGCGCCGAGCATGTCGCCGATGCTGATCGGCACCATGCTCATGTTGGCGCCGGTGCCGCTGGTGTATTCATAGAGGGTGATGTTGTCGAGGTACGAGAACACCGAAATCAGGTCCGACCAGACCCAGTACAACGCAGCGATGAAGCCGCCGAGCAGGGCCAGACGAATCAGGCGCAGGGACTGTTCGTTGACCTTTTCGATGTCCAGCGTCGGCTCTTCGATCACTGCTTCGCCGTCGCCGGCCTCTTTCGCCGCTTGCCGTTTGGCCAGCGCGCGCTGATAAGCCAGGCGTCGTGCGGCAACGCTGAGACCGCGGACGAATGTGGCCTCAATGACCAGCCAGAACATCAGCAGGTACAGGGTGTTGATCAGGCGGTCGCTGAGTTTCAGCGCGGTGTAGTAGTAGCCAAAGCACACCGCGACAAACAGGGCGATCGGCAGCAGGGTGAACAGCACGCCAACGGCTTTGCGGAACAGCGAGGTGTTTTCGTGGGTTGGGCTGGCGATCAGCAAGCGGCTGAGCAGCCACGCCATCAGGGCGTAGCAGGTCAGCACCACCGGCATGCCGAGCACATCGTCGGCCAGTGCGGCCGGTTGCAGTTCGGCGACGGCCACGATGGTCACCAGCGCCATCACCACCAGGCCGAGTCGACGGATCCAGCCCTGGAGAAATTCGACCTGCGGTTTTTCCCAGCGGAAGTGCAATTCAGCCACGCCGCCCGGCGCCAGAATCCGGTAGGCGGTGTAGAACACCAGCCACGCCTGGCCCATTTGCAGCAGCGCTGCGCCCATGTTGGCGTTCTGCCCGCGCGCGTCGATCTGCAAGGCCAGCCCACACAGCGCCAGACCCAGCGCCACCGGCATCGCCAGCAGAATGTTGATCAGGATCGCCTGCGGCGTATGCCACTGGCTGTCGCGTTTGAAGTGACCGATGTCCTGGTGGACCTTGTTCAGCCGCGCATACAGGTTCTTGCGCCGCCACAGCAACGCGCCGATCAACAGCGCCAGCGGCAGGAACAGCAGCGGCCGCTGGGTCAGCCCGTCGACCAGCTCACTCAGGCTCGATGCCCAGGGCAGGGTGTTGATCTGACGCTCCAGACGTTCCGGCACGCCGCGCATCCATTCGACGTCCAGCGGTTTGTTGCTGGGGATCCAGAACATCTGTTCGTCGAGGGTCGCGCGCAGGCTTTGCGCGGTGCTGAGCAGTTGCTTCTGGTTGAGCTGCAGGGTGATCGACTCGTTGAGCACGGCGCTCAATTCGCGGTTCAGCCGTTCGAGCAGATCGGCGCGGGTGTTGGCCAGATCCAGCAGGCTCTTGCGCAGTTGTGGGGTGACCTGTTCCGGCGGCTGTGTCGCCAGCAGGTTGTCGACGTAGGTCGCCGGGTTGCTGAGCAATTCGCGCTGCTGGCTGACATCGAACTGGTACAGGCGAATATCGGCGATCTGATCGGCCAGGTCGCGGTCGACCTTGAGGTGCGGCAGCGCCTGTTTCTGTTTATAGAGGATCTTCGACAGCAGGAGGCTGCCCTTGAGCACGTTGATCTGCTCGTCGAGGGCTGCATCGCTTTGGGTCAGGCTGTCGAGTTGCTGCTTCGCCTGCAGGTTCTGCTGGGTGACTTCGTTGAGCCGGTCGGTGCTCTTGAGCAGGTAATCGGAGAGCCGGAGGTTGGTCGTGCTTTCACTGGCAAGCAGGCTGCTGCCACCGGCCTTCTGCGCTTCGATCGACTGCTGGGTGACGGTTTCCTGCGACTGCGCCAGACGCTTCTGGTTGATCAGGGTTTGCAGTTCCTGAATCTCGCGGTCGAGGCGGTCGGACTTTTCCGAAAGCAGGTCATGTTGAGCATTGCCCAGATCCTGCAACTGGCTGTTGCCGGCCAGTTCCTGACGGCGCAGCGGAATCAGCGCATTCAGCGCTGCCAGTTCGGCGTTCAACTGATCGCGCTGCTCGGCGCTGACAGTCTTGCCGGCATCCTTGCCGGATTTGAGGATGTTGTTGATCTGCTGAATGCGTGTCTGGCTGGCGGAGATTTCTGCCTGGGCGCGCTCGGGGCGAGTCTGCGCGGTGATGATCAGGCTGTTGGCATCGGCCAGGGCTTTTTGCAGGTCGCTTTGCTGGGTCGAACGCTCGGTGAGGATCTGCTCCAGCTGTGCAATCGACTCCTTGGCGAAGCGCTGCGCCACGGGTACCACGGCGGTGGCTTTGAGGCGTGCCAGCTCGCGGGTGTTTTCGATGGTCTGCTTGGGGGCAGTAGCCAGCTGCTGTTTGAGATCGACCAGCTTCTGCTCGTAATCACGGCGATTGGTCAACTGGGTGAGGGTGCTCTGCAGCACGCCCTGCAACGCCTTTTTATCGGCGTCCGGCAGTTTGCTGTCGGCAAGCTTGTCGAGGTTTGCCTGTACGGCATCGCTGGACGGTGGTTCGGCGGCGTACAACGGGCCGACAGTGAGACTCAGGCCCAGCAGGGCCGCGGCGAAAAAGGAGCGCAGGGTAGGCATAGAGACCGGTCAAGCAAGTGAGAGTGAACGCAGTTTAGAGGAAGAGCCCGGGGCCCGGGCGACTTCCTTCGGGGAATCTGACGCCCACTTTGCCGATCTTGTTCCCGTCCATGACCGCCACGGTCCAGTGGGTGTTGTTCCACTCCACCTGGTCGCCGACGATGGGCGCACCGCCGACTTTCTGCGCAATGAAGGCGCCCAGGGTCATGTCCGGATCGATGCCCTCGGCCGGCAAGCCATAAAGCGCCGCAACCGCTTTAAGCTGGGCGTCTCCTTCGAGCACGAAGTCGCCGAAAAAGCGCAGATCGAGGCCGCGCTGCGGCGCCTGACTGAACAATTTTCCGAGGGCGCCGAGGTTGTGTTCATGGCCAATAACACACAGCAAATCATCGACTTCCAGCACCGTACTACCCGACGGATGGAGCAGTTGCTGACCGCGAAACAGGGCGGCGATGCGCGTACCTTCGGGCATTTTCAACTCGCGCAGGGGCGAACCGATGCACCATTTCTCAGCGCCGAGCTTATAGACGAACAGCTCCCACTCGCTGGTGACATGCACTTCCAGTGCCGAGCGGGAAATCGGCGCGGGCTCTGGCGGTACCGTCACCTTCAGCAGTTTCGCCACCCACGGCAGGCTCGTGCCTTGCAGCAGCAGCGACACCAGCACGATGAAGAACGCCAGATTGAAATACAGCTGCGCATTCGGCAGCCCGGCCATCAGCGGGAACACCGCGAGGATGATCGGCACCGCACCACGCAGTCCGACCCAGGAAATAAAGGCTTTTTCGCGCCCATGGAAAGCCTTGAACGGCAGCAGGCCGACCATCACCGACAATGGTCGCGCGAACAGAATCATCCACAGCGCCAGACCCAGCGCAGGCACGGCGATCGGCAGCAGATCGTGCGGGGTGACCAGCAACCCCAGCACCAGAAACATGCCGATCTGCGCCAGCCACGCCATGCCGTCGAGCATGTGCAGAATGCCGTGACGACTGCGCACCGGACGATTGCCGATCACCAGGCCGCACAGGTAAACGGCGAGGAAACCGCTGCCGTGCAAGGCGTTGGTCAGGGCGAATACCACCAGCCCGCCGGCGATCATCAGAATCGGATACAGACCGGTCGCCAGGTTGATGCGGTTGACCAGTTGCAGCATCACCCAGCCGCCGCCGAGGCCGATCACGCCGCCGATGCCGAATTCGCGGATCAGGTGAGTCAGCAGGCTCCAGTGCAGGCCGGTCTGGCCGCTGGCGAGCATGTCGATCAGGGTGACGGTGAGAAATACCGCCATGGGGTCGTTGCTGCCGGACTCGATTTCCAGCGTGGCGGTGACCCGTTCGTTCAGGCCCTTGCCACCGAGCAGCGAAAACACCGCTGCGGCGTCGGTCGAGCCGACGATGGCGCCGATCAGCAGGCCCTGAATCAGGTTCAGGTCGAACAACCACGCTGCGGCCATGCCGGTGAGCCCGGTGGTGATCAATACGCCGACGGTGGCCAGCGACAGGGCCGGCCATAACGCCACGCGGAAACTCGACACCCGCGTGCGCAAACCGCCGTCGAGGAGGATCACCGCCAGCGCGAGGTTGCCGACCAGATAGGCCGTCGGATAGTTATCGAAAATGATCCCGCCGCCATCGACCCCGGCGGCCATGCCGACCGCGAGGATGATCACCAGAATCGGAATGCCGAGACGCGAGGAGAGTGAGCTGACCAGAATACTTGCGCCTACCAGCAACGCGCCGATCAAGAACAGGCTGTTGATGGTCGTCGCATTCAAAGGCAGTACTCCAGAAGCGTAAAGACGGGGCACAAACTGACCATGCAGTCTGCGTGCCAGCGATTCTAACCTGTTGAAATGTGATGCTGTCAAAAAGCTTTTTCAGCGAGGCATCGGGATTTGCGTCAGGCGGGCGACTGCTGCCCTCACCCTAGCCCTCTCCCGGAGGGAGAGGGGACTGACCGCGGTGTTTGTGCGGATCACGCCGGCCTGACAGACCGGAGTCGAACTCAGCTTTTGAGAAAGCCCCGATCTGCTCCCTTTCCCCCTCGGCCCCTTGGGGGAGAGGGCTGGGGTGAGGGGGTGAGCTTTTGACCTTAAAGGCTGAACCGCCCAACCATGTTGTTCAGATCCAGCGCCAGTCGCGACAACTCATTGCTCGCCGCGCTGGTCTGATTCGCCCCGGTCGCCGATTGCACCGACAGATCACGAATGTTGACCAGATTGCGATCGACCTCGCGCGCCACTTGTGCCTGCTCTTCGGCGGCACTGGCGATCACCAGGTTGCGCTCGTTGATTTCGACGATGGCGCTGTTGATGGTGTCCAGCGACATGCCGGCACCACGGGCGATGTTCAGCGTCGATTCGGCGCGCTCGGTGCTGTTGCGCATCGAGTCGACGGCATGTTCGGTGCCGCTCTGGATGCTGCCGATCATCCGCTCGATCTCGCTGGTCGACTGTTGCGTGCGATGAGCCAGTGCGCGCACTTCATCGGCGACTACCGCAAAACCACGCCCGGCCTCGCCCGCGCGGGCCGCTTCGATCGCCGCGTTCAGCGCCAGCAGGTTGGTCTGATCCGCCAGGCCGCGAATCACGTCGAGCACCTTGCCGATATCGCGAGACTCATTGGCCAGATCACCGATCAACGACGCCGTGCTCTGCACATCGGCGCTCATGCGTTCGATGGCGCTGACGGTTTCCTGCACCAGATCGCGACCGTCGCCAGCCGATGTGGTGGCATTTTTCGAGGCTTCCGAAGTGCTGACGGCGTTGCGCGCAACCTCTTCCACCGCGCTGGTCATCTCGTTGACCGCGGTGGCCGCCTGTTCGATTTCGTTGTTCTGCTGGGTCAGGCCCCGGGCGCTTTCGTCGGTGACGCTGTTCAGCTCTTCGGCGGCAGAGGCAAGCTGGGTGGCCGAACCAGAGATGCGCTGCAGGGTGTCGCGCAGTTTCGCTTGCATCTTCGCCATGGCCGCGAGCAGACGCCCGGCCTCATCGCTGCCATCGACATGGATTGGCTGGGTCAGGTTGCCTTCGGCGATGGTTTCCGCCGCATCGAGTGCATTGGCGATCGGCTTGGTGATGCTCACGGTCAGCAGCCAGGCGAACAGCAGCGTCAGGCCGGAGGCGATCAGCAGCAGGGTGACGACCAGATTGAAAGACATCGAATACTGGTCCTTGGCGCCCTGATCGATGTCGGCGATCTGCTGGGTATTGATGTCCAGCAAGCGTGCCAGCGCGGTGTTCACCGCTTCCGAATTGGCCAGCAGGTCGGTGTTGAGCAGTTGCTGCAACGCGTCGATCTGGTTGTTGCGCGAGAGGGTTTTCATCCGCTCTTCGAGCTGGCGGTATTGCGTCAGCAATTGCACATACTGATCGTACGCCGAGCGTTCTTCCGGGCTGGAAATCAGCGGCTCGTAAGCACGTTGCGCCTCGGTGATCTGGCGGTTGCGCATGTCGAACAGCTCGATGGTTTTCTGCTGCACGTCTGCTTCGCGGTTGATCAGCAAGCGATACGACAACACGCGCAAACGCAGGGTCAACTGGGTGAAATCATCCAGTGCCTTGATCGACGGCACACTGGTGTTGGCGATGTCTTCGCCCGCCGAGCGGATCTTGCTCATCTGATTCAAGGCGAAGACGCCGAGAATCAACATCAAGCCGCCGATCAGGGCGAAACCGGTGAACGCCCGGGGGGCGATATTCATATTGCGAAGGGACATGGGCGGATACCGAAAAGGGCCGCATCCATGCGGGTTGAGCTGCTGTATGGCTGACTTATCGGTCATACGACTAAAGTCTTGAGGCGGTGTGCGTATTTGTCGCAGCGGTGGCGGGGCGACGAAGTGCAGGAACCAGATCGGCAGATCACAGTCTTTTAAACTCGCGGGAACGGTCAGCCGCCAGGAAAATCAAGGCCTTGCGCCGGTTTAACCCTGGCATCCGTGGTGACTTTTCTTTATCGTACGCGCCCTTTGAAAAACGCTTGGAAGATCAAAATGTTGGAAGCATCCCTCAGCCAATTGGAACAGCTCGTCAGCGACCTGGTGCAACAGAACCAGACCCTCGCGCAGACCAACCAGACCCTGTCCACGGAACTGGCCCAGGCCAAGGATGAAAACGAAAGCCTGCAACTGAACCTGATGGAGCAGGAAGAAAAACACGGCGCCACCGCTGCCCGCATCCAGGCACTGGTTGATCGCGTCAACGCCGGCCCTGTCAGCGCATGAACCACGGCACAGCAGGGGTAAAAGTCATCTCCATTCTCGGGGAGGACTATTCGATCAAGGCACCGGCCGGGGAAGAACAGACCCTGCTGGACGCGGCCATGATGCTCAAGGCCACCCTGGAAGACACCAAGCGCAAATACCCGACCCTGATCGGCGACCGCTTGCTGGTGCTGGCGGCGATGAATCTGTGCTCGCAGCAGATTGAAATGAAGAAGCAGCACCAGGAAGAACTCGACCGTTATCAAGAGCAAGTCAGCGCCACGGTCGACACCATCGCCAAGACCATCAATCAGGGTTGAGGCTGTTGGGCACAACCAAAGAATAGATTGTCGATTGCGCTGTATACAATCGGCACGGCTGTTGCAGTGTTTCAGCCACTTATTCTTTGGGGGTGCTCCATGCAGTGGTGGCGACGCAGTATTCAATGGCAGCTGATTCTCGGCATGGGCGCAGCCCTGCTGTTCAGCATTCTGATCGTGGTTGGCATTTATACCCTGGTGGTCAATCGCCTCGCCCAGTCCTATCTGGTCGAACAAGCGCTGCCGTCGAGCATTGAAGCGACGCGCAACGATATCGAACGCATCCTCGTGCAGCCGCTGACGGCGGCCAAGGACATCGCCAGCAATTCGATGGTCCGCGACTGGCTCGCGGCAGGCGAAGACAGCGGCAAACTCGCGGGCTTCGCGCAATACCTGGAAGGTATCCGCGCCGAACACAAAGCTTTTACTGCTTTGATCATCGGCACCGAAAGCAATCACTACATCACCGAAAAAGGCCTGGATCGGACCCTTAGCCGGGACAAGCCGACGGATGCCTGGTTCTATGCCTTTCTCGACAGCGATCAGCCGCGCACCCTCAATATCGATAACGATGGCGCGACCGGTGAGCTGGCATTGTTCATCGATCTGAAGGTCGAGCAGGCCGGCAAAGTGGTGGGCGTTGCCGGGCTCGGGCTGAGCATGAAAGAGCTGTCGGAGCTGATCCACAACTTCAGCTTCGGCGAGCGCGGCAAGGTCTATCTCGTGCGTTCCGACGGTCTGATTCAGGTGCATCCCGAGGCACAGTTCAGCGGCAAGCGCACCTTGAGCGAGCAGATCGGCACCGATGCAGCGCAAGCGCTGCTGGGCCATAAGAATGCGGTCAACAGCAGCTTCCAGCGGGACGGCGAAGACTTCCTCGCCTTCAGCCTGCCGCTGCGCGATCTTGGCTGGACATTGGTGGCCGAAGTGCCGCAGTCGCAGATCTACGCCGAAGCGCGTAAAGCCATGTGGATGAGCGGCGGTATCGGTCTGCTGGTGGCGTTGGTCTGCCTCGCATTGATCGTTTGGCTGGCGCGAGGGTTGGTGCGACCGATTCGTCAGGTAACAGCGGCGCTGGTAGCAATCGGTAGCGGTGGTGGAGATTTGACCCAGCGGTTAGATTCCAGCCGCGGCGATGAACTGGGTGACCTTGCGCGCGGCTTCAACCGCTTCCTCGACAGTCAGCGCGTGATGATCGGCGAGGTGCTGACCACCAGTGAGAACCTGCGCACTGCCGTGGGTCAGGTGGCAAAAGTGGTGGAGAACACCGCCGAGCGCTCCGGTCGTCAGCAGGAAATGACCGATATGGTCGCCACGGCGGTCCACGAAATGGGCCTGACCGTACAGGAAATCGCGCAGAACGCCGGCAACGCCGCGTTCGCCTCGCAAGCCGCCCGCGACGAAGCGCTGCAGGCGCGGGAAGTGGTCGGCGGCTCGATCCGGCATATTGAAAGCATGTCCGACGAGATCGGCGTGGCGGCGGGCGCGGTCGGTGAGCTGGCGCAGCAGGTCGCGTCCATCGATTCGGTGCTGGCGGTGATTCGTGGTGTGTCCGAGCAAACCAATCTGCTCGCCCTCAATGCCGCAATCGAAGCCGCGCGCGCTGGGGATATGGGTCGCGGCTTTGCAGTGGTAGCCGATGAAGTGCGAACGCTGGCGCGTCGCACCCAGGCCTCGACGGATGAAATCCAGCTGATGATCGGCAGCCTCAAGCAAGGCGCGGAAAACGCCGTGTCGTCGATGCGCACCGGGCAGGCAGCGACCGGCACCGGGGTTGAATCGAGCCAGCGCACCGGCGCGTCCTTGACGGCGATTACCGGACAGGTCGAGCGCATCAGCGACATGAACCACCAAGTGGCGACGGCGACCGAAGAGCAGTCGGCGGTAACCGAAGAGATCAATCGCAACGTGCAGGGGATTTCCGATCTGGCCCGGGCGACAGCGGGGGAGGTTCGCGCGTGTCGGGAGGATTGCCGCATGCTGCAGACGCTGGCGGATGATCTGGCGCGGCAGATGGGTGGGTTCAAGTTGAGCTGAGTGCTGAGGCTGGAAAGCCCCTCACCCTAACCCTCTCCCAGAGGGAGAGGGGACTGACCGAGGTGTCTTGCGCTATACATCGACCTGAGAGCGCTGGTCGATTATGGATTCGGTGAGCCTCTTTCAGATCGACGAAGTATCAAGCATCCCCCGTTCGGCCCCCTCTCCCTCCGGGATAGGGCTGGGGTGAGGGCCAGGGCACATGCGGTCCTCGATCAGAACCACGCCTCCCGCATCCCCAGACACGTATCATCCCGCGCCTCAAGCAAGTCCAGCTCATGCTGGCAACCCGGCACTTCCCACGTCAGAAAATACCGCGCGGCCTGCAACTTGCCTTTATAGAAATCGACGTCCGCCGCATTACCCTTGGCCAGACCTTCTTCGGCGCGAATCGCCTGCTCCAGCCAGCGCCAGCCAATCACCGTGTGCCCGAACACCTTCAGGTACAGCGCTGAGTTCGCCAGACTGCTGTTGACCTTGCCCTGCGCCAGATCGGTGAGCAAACCGAGGGTCACGGTTTGCAGGCGCGCCACGAGTTTTTCCAGCGGCTCGCGCAGCGCGGTCAACGTTTCATGCGCGGTTGCCCGTTCGGCGGTCGTGGCGATCAGGCGGATCAGTTGTTTCAAGCCTGCGCCGCCGTTCTGCGCCAGTTTGCGCCCGAGCAGGTCCAGCGACTGAATGCCGTGGGTGCCTTCGTGAATCGGGTTCAAACGGTTGTCGCGGTAATACTGCTCAACCGGGTATTCCCGGGTGTAACCGTGGCCGCCGAGAATCTGAATCGCCAGTTCATTGGCTTTCAGGCAAAACTCTGAGGGCCAGGATTTGACGATCGGCGTGAGCAGATCCAGCAACTCATGGGCCTGTTTGCGCTCGGCTTCGGTTTCCAGCGTGGTGGTGTCATCGAACAGGCGCGCGGCGTACAGGCCGAGGTCAAAGGCACCTTCGACGTAGGACTTTTGCGTCAGCAGCATGCGTCTGACATCCGCGTGCTGAATGATCGCCACCGGTGCGGTGGTCGGGTCCTTGCTGTCCGGCACCCGGCCTTGCGGGCGTTCGCGGGCGTATTCCAGCGAATACAGGTAACCGGCATAACCGAGCATCACCGCGCCCATGCCGACGCCGATACGCGCCTCGTTCATCATTTGGAACATGTAGCTCAAGCCGTGATGCGGCTTGCCCACCAGATAGCCGACGCACTCGCCGTTATCGCCGAAATTCAACGCCGTGGACGTGGTGCCACGCCAGCCCATCTTGTGAAACAGCCCGGCCAGCAGCACGTCATTGCGTTGGCCGAGGCTGCCGTCGTCGTTGACCAGAAACTTCGGCACGATGAACAGCGAGATGCCTTTAACCCCTGGTGGGGCGTCCGGAAGCTTGGCGAGGACCATGTGTACGATGTTTTCCGACAGCGGATGGTCGCCGCCGGAAATGAAGATCTTGTTGCCCTTGAGGCGATACGTGCCGTCGGACGCAGGCTCGGCTCGCGTGCGAATATCCGACAGCGACGAACCGGCGTGCGGCTCGGTCAGGGCCATGGTGCCGAAGAAGCGTCCATCGATCATCGGTTGCAGGAAGCGCTGCTTCTGCTCCTCGGTGCCGAAGCTTTCGATCAGGTTCGCCGCACCCATGGTCAGGAACGGGTAAGAGGTCGACGCCGCGTTGGCCGACTGGAAATGTGCGAAACACGCTTGCGATAGCAGTGTAGGAAGTTGCATGCCGCCGGCGTCGAAACTTCTCGCGGCGTTAAGGAATCCGGCTTCGAGGAAGGCATCCACCGCCGGTTTCACTTCGGGAATCAGAATCGCCCGACCGTCTTCATAGCGCGGCTCGTTCTCGTCGCCCTTGCGGTTATGCGGGGCGAAGTACTTCTCGGCGATGCTGCGCGCGGTACCGATGGCGGCGTCGAAGGTTTCACGGTTGTGCTCGGCAAAACGCTCACGCCGGGTCAGGCCCTCGGCATCGAGGACTTCATACAGCTCGAAAGCCAGATTGCGGGAACTGAGCAGCGTCTCGGACATGGTGGCTTACCTGAAAAGGAGGTTGGGCCGAGTCTAAGGCGCGGGAATAGAGGCTGAACAGGATGATTGATGGCGGTGATGTTGGAGCCGAGCGCCGACTTAACAAACACCACAAACCACTGTGGGAGCGAGCCTGCTCGCGAAAGCGGTGAATCAGGCAACAGTGATGTCGACTGAAACTCCTTCTTCGCGAGCAGGCTCGCTCCCACAGGGAATTGCGTTTCGGACAGCCATTGCGGCTGCCCGGTTTAACGGTATCAGCCGATTGTCATCAGGCTGGCGTTACCACCCGCCGCAGCGGTGTTAACGCTCAACGCGCGCTCGATCACCAGACGCTCCAGCGCAATGTTGGTCTCGCCCTGGGACAAGCCCTGAACCCCGACAATCGCACCGGCACGCTTGGCGATCTGCTGGCAGACGCCGCGCAACTGGTCGGAGTGGCCGTGATGCAGAACCGCATCGAATACCACTTCGTCCTTGTTCCAGTCGGAAACCAGTTTGATCCGCGCCTGAATCTCCTTTGGCAGGCGTGCGAACAAGGCCTTGCTGATGTCGGACTCCGGCCACACCGCCGAACCGCCCACCGCCAATACCGCGGCCAGTTGCGTCAGCAGATCGCCTTCGACGTCGGCCAGGCACAGCACGTGTTCGCGCGGCAGGATGGCATAGCTGTTGCGCTCGCCGGTCGGGCCGGCCAGTACGCGGGTGATGCCGCTCTGCGATTGCGCAGCGTACTGCACGCACAGAGTGCTCAGATCAGCGTACTGGTTGCTTTCTGCCCAGGCTTTCAGCGCGGTCAGCGGTTTGCTCATGGCGTCGCGCAAGCGAACGTCCGGCGCGACGACGGCATCACCGCGAGCGAAGGATTGTTCGATGGCGTCGGTAGGACGTGTCGACAGCAGACGGTACAGGTACAGCGGGCCACCGGCCTTCGGACCAGTACCCGACAGGCCTTCGCCGCCGAATGGCTGCACGCCGACCACGGCACCGACGATGTTGCGGTTGACGTAGACGTTACCGGCGTTGACGTTGTCGATCACCTTGGCGATGGTCTCGTCGATGCGCGTATGTACACCCAGCGTCAGGCCATAACCGGATGCGTTGATCTGGCCGATCAGTTGATCCAGTTCTTTGCGCTTATAGCGCACCACGTGCAGCACTGGGCCGAAGATCTCGCGCTGCAGTTCGTCGAAGCTTTCCAGCTCGATCAGGGTCGGCATGACGAAGGTGCCGCGTTTGACTTCTTCGCTGTCGGCGATCGCTACCTGATACACGGTACGACCTTTGTCGCGCATGGCCTGGATGTGCTTGTCGATGCCAGCCTTGGCTTCGGCATCGATCACCGGGCCGATGTCCACAGACAGGCGCTCAGGATTGCCGAGACGGCTTTCCGCCATGGCACCTTTGAGCATTTCGATGACACGATCGGCGGAATCTTCCTGCAGGCACAGGACCCGCAGCGCCGAGCAACGCTGACCAGCGCTGTCGAAGGCCGACGACACCACGTCGATTACCACTTGTTCGGTCAGCGCCGAGGAGTCGACGATCATCGCGTTCTGGCCACCGGTTTCGGCGATCAGCGGGATCGGACGGCCCTGGCTGTCGAGACGCCCGGCAATGTTGCGTTGCAGCAGTCGGGCAACTTCGGTGGAACCGGTGAACATCACGCCTTTGACGCGCTCATCACCCACCAGACCGGCACCGACGGTTTCACCGCGACCCGGCAGCAACTGCAGCACGCCTTCCGGAATCCCGGCTTCGAGCAGCAGGCGCACGGCTTGAGCGGCCACCAGCGGAGTCTGTTCGGCGGGTTTGGCCAGTACCGGGTTACCGGCAGCCAGCGCCGCAGCGACTTGACCACTGAAGATGGCCAGCGGGAAGTTCCACGGGCTGATGCACACCACCGGGCCCAGTGGGCGGTGGGCGTCGTTGCTGAAATCGTTGCGTGCCTGCACCGCGTAATAACGCAGGAAGTCGACCGCTTCGCGGACTTCGGCGATGGCGTTGGCGTAGGTCTTGCCAGCTTCACGGGCCAACAGGCCCATCAGTGGCTGAATCTCGCCTTCCATCAAATCAGCGGCACGTTCCAGAATCGCTGCGCGTTCGGCCGGTGGTGTGGCCTGCCAGATCGGTGCGGCGTTGAGCGCGCATTGGATGGCGTTGTCGACGTCCTCGACGGTGGCTTCCTGAACGTGACCGACCACATCGCGATGATCCGACGGGTTCAGCACCGCGGCCGGCGTTTCGTTGCTCGACGCGCAGCCGAGCATCGGCGCGGCTTTCCAGTCGTTGTGCGCAGTTGCCAGCAAGGCGCAGGACAGCGAGGCCAGACGATGTTCGTTGGCCATGTCGATGCCGCTGGAGTTGGCGCGCTCGGCACCGTACAGGTCACGCGGCAGCGGAATGCGCGGGTGCGGCAGGCCGAAACCACCTTCCACGGTCGCCATCTGCTCGATCTGCGCCACCGGATCGGCGACCAGTTCCTGGATCGAAATCGACTGGTCGGCGATGCGGTTGACGAACGAGGTGTTTGCGCCGTTTTCCAGCAAGCGACGCACCAGATAGGCCAGCAGGGTTTCGTGGGTACCGACCGGTGCGTACACACGGCACGGACGGTTCAGCTTGCCTTCGGCGACTTTGCCTACAACTTGTTCGTAGAGCGGTTCGCCCATGCCGTGCAGGCACTGGAATTCGTACTGGCCGGGGTAATAGTTCTGACCGGCGATGTGGTAAATCGCCGACAGGGTGTGGGCGTTGTGCGTGGCGAACTGCGGATAGATGGCTTCCGGCACCGACAGCAGTTTGCGTGCGCAAGCAATGTAGGAAACGTCGGTGTACACCTTGCGGGTGTAGACCGGATAGCCTTCGAGGCCTTCGACTTGGGCGCGCTTGATTTCGCTGTCCCAGTAGGCGCCTTTCACCAGACGAATCATCAGACGGTGACGGCTGCGGCGTGCCAGATCGATCACGTAGTCGATGACGTACGGGCAACGCTTCTGGTAAGCCTGGATGACGAAACCGATGCCGTTCCAGCCGGTCAGTTGCGGCTCGAAGCACAGGCGCTCGAGTAGATCCAGCGACAGTTCGAGACGGTCGGCTTCTTCGGCGTCGATGTTCAGGCCGATGTCGTATTGCTTGGCCAGCAGGGTCAGCGACAGCAGGCGCGGGTACAGCTCGTCCATCACGCGCTCGTACTGCGCACGGCTGTAACGCGGGTGCAGTGCCGAGAGCTTGATGGAGATGCCTGGGCCTTCATAAATCCCACGGCCGTGGGAAGCTTTGCCGATCGAATGAATGGCTTGTTCGTACGACGCCAGGTACTTCTGCGCATCGAGTTCGGTCAGCGCCGCTTCACCGAGCATGTCGTAGGAGTAACGGAAACCCTTGGCTTCGAACTTGCTCGCATTCGCCAGGGCTTCGGCGATGGTTTCGCCGGTGACGAACTGCTCGCCCATCAGGCGCATGGCCATGTCGACGCCCTTGCGGATCATCGGCTCGCCGCTCTTGCCGATGATGCGGCTCAGCGACGACGTCAGGCCGGCTTCGTTGTGCGTCGAGACGAGTTTGCCGGTCAGCAGCAGGCCCCAGGTTGCGGCGTTGACGAACAGCGACGGGCTGTTGCCTAGGTGCGGCTGCCAGTTGCCGGTGCTGATCTTGTCACGGATCAGTGCATCGCGAGTGCCCTTGTCGGGGATACGCAGCAGCGCTTCGGCCAGGCACATCAGTGCCACGCCTTCCTGAGACGACAGGGAAAATTCCTGCAGCAGACCCTGAACAATGCCCGCGCGGCCGCCAGCACTTTTCTGGTTACGCAGTTTTTCCGCAATGGTGGCGGCGAGCTTGTTGGTGGCTTCGGCCATCGCTGCCGGCAGACGTGCCTGCTCGATCAGCATCGGCACCACTTCCGGCTCAGGGCGACGGTAAGCAGCGGTGATCGAGGCGCGCAGCACCGATTGCGGCAGGATGCTTTCGGCGAATTCGAGGAAGCACTGGTGGGCGTGATCGGTATGGACTTCACCGGCATCGTCGGCGTCCTTAGCGGTCAAACCGTTCAGCTCGGTCAGGGTTGCACCACCCTCGAGTTTTTCCAGGTAATTGAAAATTGCCTGCTTGATCAGCCAGTGCGGCGTGCGATCGATCGAGGTTGCGGCAGCCTTCAGGCGTTCGCGGGTCGGGTCGTCGAGTTTGACCCCAAGGGTGGTGGTAGCCATATTTTTATCCTCATGGTTGCCACAGTTGCGTGGCATCAGCTGGCGGCAAGATTAGCCGTGCGCCGAATGAGGTGCAACCGGGTGCAACCCTTTTTTGTCGGAAAAAACCGCAACTCGTCAGGAAATAAATTCCGCGACGAAACTACTGCTCCTGCTTGGTGCTTTTGCTTCTAGCAAAGGGCCATGACTGCTACAAAAGGGAGCAAAAACACGGCGATTGTCGGTAATTCCGACTGGGTGCAACTTATTCTCATGAAATTGGTTGCACCTCATTTGATTTGTTGCATAGCATTCGCGCCCAAGGTGCAACCGGATTCAATCCGATGCACCGGCTGATGGCTTTCCTGGGGAAACATCAGTCATAAATGCGCGGGATCCCGGATCGTCTGCCAAACGTCGTCGTTTGCGTGCGGTTCATCACCGCCGCTACATAAAAACAAAGCCAGGGCGTAACTCAATGAGCGTAAGCAATCCAACCCTGATCACGTTCGTGATCTACATCGCAGCAATGGTGCTGATCGGCTTGATGGCCTATCGCTCCACCAACAACCTTTCTGACTATATTCTCGGTGGTCGCAGCCTCGGCAGCGTCGTCACTGCGCTGTCTGCCGGTGCCTCCGACATGAGCGGCTGGTTGCTGATGGGCCTGCCGGGCGCCATCTACATGTCCGGTCTGTCCGAAAGCTGGATCGCCATCGGTCTGGTCATCGGTGCCTACCTGAACTGGCTGTTCGTTGCCGGCCGTCTGCGCGTGCAGACCGAGCACAACGGCGACGCCCTGACCCTGCCGGACTACTTCGCCAGCCGTTTCGAAGACAAGAGCGGCCTGTTGCGGATTATCTCGGCGATCGTGATTCTGGTGTTCTTCACCATCTACTGCGCTTCCGGCATCGTCGCCGGTGCCCGTCTGTTCGAAAGCACTTTCGGCATGTCCTACGAAACGGCGCTGTGGGCCGGTGCGGCGGCAACGATTGCCTATACCTTCATCGGCGGCTTCCTCGCGGTGAGCTGGACCGACACCGTACAAGCCACGCTGATGATCTTCGCGCTGATCCTTACGCCGATCATCGTCCTGCTGGCCACCGGCGGCGTCGACACCACGTTCCTGGCCATTGAAGCCAAGGATCAAAGCAACTTCGACATGCTCAAAGGCACCACTTTCATCGGCATCATCTCGCTGATGGGCTGGGGTCTGGGTTACTTCGGTCAGCCGCACATCCTTGCGCGTTTCATGGCTGCGGACTCGGTGAAATCGATCGCCAAGGCGCGTCGCATTTCCATGACCTGGATGATCCTGTGCCTGGGCGGCACCGTGGCCGTGGGCTTCTTCGGTATCGCTTACTTCTCGGCGCACCCGGAAGTGGCTGGCGCGGTCACCGAAAACCCTGAGCGCGTGTTCATCGAACTGGCCAAGATCCTGTTCAATCCGTGGGTTGCCGGTGTCCTGCTGTCGGCGATTCTGGCTGCGGTGATGAGCACTTTGAGCTGCCAATTGCTGGTGTGCTCGAGCGCCCTGACCGAAGACTTCTACAAAACCTTCCTGCGTAAATCCGCCTCCCAGGTGGAGCTGGTCTGGGTCGGTCGCGCCATGGTCCTGCTGGTTGCGCTGATCGCGATCGCGCTGGCCGCCAACCCGGAAAACCGCGTACTGGGCCTGGTGTCCTACGCCTGGGCTGGTTTCGGTGCTGCGTTCGGTCCGGTGGTGCTGATTTCCGTGATCTGGAAAGACATGACCCGCAACGGCGCACTGGCCGGCATCATCGTGGGTGCCGTCACCGTGGTGGTGTGGAAGCATTTCGAACTGCTGGGTCTGTACGAAATCATCCCGGGCTTCATCTTCGCCAGCCTGGCGATCTACTTTGTCAGCAAGGCCGGCGAGCCGACCCGCGGCATGGTCGAGCGCTTCCAGGCAGCGGAAAAGGATTTCCATCTGAACAAGTGATGCGCTGAGCTTCGGCTCACACCAAACGGCCCGTTTCCGAAAGGAGACGGGCCGTTTTTTGTGCCTGTGATTTTCTCGGAAGAATGTGGAGATCCAATGTGGGAGCGAGCCAGCTCGCGAAGGCGTCGTGTCAGTCGATGGAAATGTTGGCTGACAGATCGCTTTCGCGAGCAGGCTCGCTCCCACAGGGTTCAGTGGTGTTGCTGAGGGATTTGTCTGTAGTCGAAGGCGTCAGTTTTCAAGGTTTTGTCGCCAAGGCAAGTAGGGCAAATCTGATTTTCTCGTCACCCGTCCAACACCCCTTGCCCCTCATGCAGAATCGCCCGCCCTCAAACTGCAGAGAGACATCGGATGTTCGCGCCTGCCAATCAACCGCGTTTCACGTTGACCCTCGAAGGCGCCCGGCATGAGTTCAAAGTGCTTGAGTTCACGGGCAAGGAAGCCATCAGCCAACCCTATCGTTTCGAGCTGGAACTGGTCAGCGAACGGCCGGATCTGGACCTCGAAAGCCTGCTGCACGCGCAGGCGTTTCTGAGTTTCGATGCTGACGGTCACGGTATTCACGGTCAGATCGATCAGGTCGGGCAGGGCGATTCCGGTACGCGTCTGACGCGCTATCACGTCAGTCTGGTGCCGCGGCTGGCCTATCTTGGGCACCGCATCAATCAGCGGATTTTCCAGCATCAGACGGTGCCGCAAATTGTCGCGCGGGTGCTCAAGGATCACTCGATCCTGCGCGATGCCTTTGCGTTTCGCCTCGGCAGCGAATACCCGGTGCGTGAATACTGCGTGCAGTACGCCGAAAGTGATCTGGCGTTCATTCAGCGGCTGTGCGCCGAGGTCGGCATTCATTACCACTTTCAGCACAGCCCGCAGGGCCATCTGCTGGTGTTCGGCGATGACCAGACGGTATTTGCGCGTCTGCCCGAACCGACGCTGTACCTGCCGGGAAGCGGCATGTCGGCTGGGGCGTCGGCGGTGCAGCGTTTCAACGTGCGCGTGCAGACCCGCACCAGCGTCGTCACCCGGCGCGACTACAACTTCGAAAAGCCGCACCTGCAACTGCACAGTCGTGTCGACAGCGAACAGCGTCCAGTGCTGGAGGATTATCACTTCCCCGCCAGTTTCACCGACCGGGAAACCGGCAAGCACCTTGCTCAACGGGCACTGGAACGCCATATCGCCGATTATCGTCTGGCCGAAGGCATCAGCGATGAATCTGCGCTGGTCTGTGGCCATTTCCTGCAACTGACCGAGCATCCACGTCTGGATTGGAACGATCTGTGGTTGCTGACCACCGTCGAGCACCACGGCCGCCAGCCGCAGGTGCTGGAGGAATCGGTGACCAGCGATGGCGAAGGCTTCCAGGGTTACCGTAATACCTTTCTCGCCACACCGTGGGACGTGTTCTTCCGCCCGGCGCTGGGGCCGGAGAAGCCGCGCATGCTCGGCTATCAACCCGCTGTGGTGACCGGGCCGAAAGACAGTGAAGTTCACTGCGACGAGTACGGTCGGGTCAAGGTGCAACTGGCGTGGGATCGCGACGGTGAAATGAACGAGCACTCCAGTTGCTGGCTGCGCGTTGCGACCAATTGGGCCCATGACCGTTACGGCAGCGTGATGATTCCGCGGGTCGGCATGGAGGTGCTGGTCGGTTTCATCGATGCCGACGCCGACAAGCCTTTGGTGATGGGTTGTCTGCCCAACGCGGCGACGCCGGTGCCGCTGGATCTGCCGGCGGACATGACTCGTAGCATTTTCCGCAGTCAGAGCAGCCCCGGCGGTGGCGGCTACAACGAACTGCGCATCGAGGATAAGAAAGGCGCTGAGGAAATCTATCTGCGCGCCCAGCGTAACTGGACGCAGCATGTGTTGAACGATCAACAGGTGCAGGTTGATAACCAGCGCAGCATCGTCGTCACCGGCACCGCGCGGCACGAGCTGAAGGCCGATGAACAGCGCATCACCCACGGCCAGCGGCAGACTGAGGTCAGGCAGGACGATCATCTGACCGTCAGTGGCGAGCGGCATATTCGTGTTGGCAGTCAAACGCTCAGCGCCAGCGCTCAATTCCACGTCAGCGCTGGCCAGCAAGTGGTCATCGATGGCGGCGCGAGCGCGACGATTCAGGCAGGCGGGCAGTGGATCAACATCGGTCCCGGCGGGATTTTCAGCAGCGTGCCGATCGTGGTGGGTGGCGCGCCGATGGCAGCGCTGAGCGCCGCGCCGGTCGTGCCGGGGTTGCCGGAGAAACTTGCCGCCGCGCCGGCTGCTGTGCTGACCGCCGCACAAATCATGAGCTTCAAAGGCGATGCGCCATTCTGTGAAGAGTGTGAGCGCTGCAAGGACGGTGTCTGTGCAGCCTGACTTCCTGACACCGGCCGATTGGCTGGCGCACGCGCCATTGCAGGCCGGTGAGCAATTATTCGCGGTGTTCAGTCATGCCAGCGGAGCGAAGCCGCCCCGGGACTGGCTCGATGTGGCGATTCCTTTATGGACTGACACGATCTATGTCGAGTGGGACGCGGTGATGCCTTGCGTAGGAATTGTCAGCGTCGACAGTGAGTTTTTGCGTTGGGTCGCCGACACCGAGTCGCGCGATTGGGGTTGGCTGGTGGTGTCTTCGGCAAGTCTGGAGGTGCTTATCAAACATTTCCGCAGCCTGACACAAGTGCTGATGCCGAACGGCAAAACGGTGTTCTTTCGCTTTTGGGACGGGCGCTTCCTGTTGCCGATTCTGCAGGCCGATGAGGTGGATGCACGGCAACTGTTTCCGCTGGTCAGTCGCGCTCTGATCAACGGCCAGTCGCTGCACATCGGTGGCGCGGCGCAGATCTCGGGCAAGGTATTTCCGTGGTGGCGGGTGCCGGAATCGGTGCTGGCGAAGGAGGGCAATGCTGTTCGCATGGCCAATGCGTTGCAGTGGCTGAGCGAAGAAAGCCCGGCGATATATGAAGCCTTTCCCGAGGCCGTTTTGCGCTGCAAGGTCGGGCAGTTTTTTCAGCTTCCAATGTCGAAAGATTCTTCGCAATCGGCGTTGCTGGCGTATTTGCTGGCAGAGCTGGAGTGACATTTCGGGGCAATGGCCTCGGAGATTTCCTTCGAAGTGCGGCGGATTGCGTGAACTGGTGGGCGGTGGGTTGCAGGGATAGTCTTTTCGTTGTCTCTGCGGGAGTGGTGACAGGGTGTAGGAACCCTTTGGAATTACCGTGCACCAGCCATTACGTTTGATTGCGCACGCAATTCGTGTCCGCAACATCTTTCGCGGCGGCTGTGCGCGGGAACGCTTCGGCGTAGCTGAGTTTTGGCTGGTTCCTCAGTTTCCTACTCTCGCGTACGGCTGCCACCCAAACCTGTAGGAAGGTCATCGGTAGCCTCATTTAATCAGCAGAGGCACAAAATATGACGACGCTTAAACCAGCTCCGCCCTACAAAAAAATCATCCCTCACCCGGACAACCGCTTCATGGCGCTGACCGACAATTGCAGCGACATGCCGACCCTGTTCATCGACACCCACGTCCCCCTCGACATCCTCATGGACGCCGCCAATCACCGTTTGCGCGCCGTGATTCAGGTCCTGGAAAACATGTGCATGCGCGGCTCGGTCGAATGCGACTCCGTCATCCTCAGCGACTTCGCCCGGCTCTGCGTGATCCCGTTGCGTGATGGCTGCGATGTGCTGGATGTGATCGGCTCGCGCTTGCGCTCAATGCCATAAAAGCAAAGCCCCTCACCCTAGCCCTCTCCCAGAGGGAGAGGGGACTGATCGAGTTGTCTGGATGGTGTACGCCGACTTGCGACTTCAGCGGTGAACTTCGCTTGGTCATGCCTGGGTGGTGTTCGGGGACTGACCGAGTTCTATGGGTGACGTACGCCAACCTGCAACTTCTGCGCTGATCTTCGCTTGGCCAGGCCTGAGATCACGCTGATTTTTCAGGTCGATGTAACTCGCAAGATCAGCACCGTCAGTCCCTCTCCCTCGAGGAGAGGGCCGGGGTGAGGGGCAGGCTTTTGTCCGCTCGGCCGCCAACCCCTGACTTGCCACGCGGTAAAAGGTAAACTTTGCGCCCTTCGCAGGAGCAGCCATGAATTATCGTCACGCCTTCCATGCCGGCAATCACGCCGATGTGTTCAAACACCTGACCTTGACCCGCCTCATCGCCCTGATGTCGCGCAAGGAGCAGCCGTTTGCCTATCTCGACACGCATGCCGGCATCGGTCTGTACGACTTGCAGGGCGATCAGGCCAATCGTACCGGCGAGTACCTGGAAGGCATCGCGCGCTTGTGGGATCAGCCGGACCTGCCGGCGCTGACCGCTGACTACATGAAAGTGCTGCATGAGATGAACCCCGATGGCCAGTTGCGCTATTACCCCGGTTCGCCGGAGCTGGCGCGGCGTCTGACCCGCCAACAGGATCGGGTGATGCTCAATGAGAAACACCCTGAAGACGGTGTGCTGCTCAAGGACAACATGGCCGGTGATCGTCGGGTGAAGGTGCATCTGGGCGAAGGCTGGCATGTCGCACGGGCGATGTTGCCAGTGCAGGAAAAGCGCGCGGTGATATTGATCGATCCGCCGTTTGAACAGCTCGATGAAATGCAGCGCTGCGCAGCGTCGATGAAAGAAGCGATCGGACGCATGCGCCAAACCGTGGCGGCGATCTGGTACCCGGTGAAGGATCAGCGCGCGTTGCGGCGGTTCTATCAGGACCTGGCCGGCACCGGTGCGCCGAAGTTGTTGCGCGTGGAACTGCTGGTGCATCCGCTGGATACGCCGAACAGCCTGAACGGCTCGGGCCTGGCGATTGCCAATCCGCCGTGGGGGCTGGAGGAAGAGCTGCGTGAGTTGCTGCCATGGTTGTCGAAAAAACTGGGGCAGACTCAGGGTGGCTGGCAGATGGATTGGCTCATAGCGGAATGAAGCTACAAGCTACCAGCTGAAGCGAACACAGCACTTGCAGCTTGAAGCTTGCCGCTCGCAGCTTTAATTGATCGTTCCCACGCTCTGCGTGGGAATGCCTCAATGGACGCTCTGCGTCCGCTGTTGGGGCGCGGAGCGTCCCGGGCTGCATTCCCACGCGGAGCGTGGGAACGATCAGTCGGCGTTAGTTGCCCGCCAAACTTGCCGGCATACACACTCCGGTGCCGCCAATCCCGCAATAACCTTCAGGATTCTTCGCCAGATACTGCTGGTGATACGCCTCGGCAAAATACACGGTCGGCGCCTGATCGATCTCGGTGCTGATTTCGCCCAGCCCGGCCTTCGCCAGTTCCGCCTGGTACAGCGCTTTGCTTTTCAGTGCGGCGTCCAGTTGCTCCGGAGAGGTTGCGTAGATCACCGAGCGGTACTGTGTGCCGATGTCGTTGCCCTGGCGCATGCCTTGAGTCGGGTTGTGCAATTCCCAGAACATCGCCAGCAGTTCTTCGTAGCTGATTTTGGCCTTGTCATACACCACCAGTACCACTTCGGCGTGACCGGTCAGGCCTGAGCAGACTTCTTCGTAAGTCGGGTTCGGCGTGAAGCCGCCGGCATAGCCGACCACCGTGCTGACCACGCCTTCGCGCTGCCAGAAGCGCCGTTCTGCACCCCAGAAGCAGCCGAGGCCGAAGATGGCGAAGTCGACGTCCTGAAAGAACGGGCCGAGCAGTGGGGTGTCTTCGAAGACGAAATGCTTTTCAGGCAGGGTCATCGCGGTTTCGCGGCCGGGCAGGGCTTGTTCTTTGGTTGGAAGCACGTTTTTGTTCACCAGAATTTCCGAGCGCAGAACCATGAGCGTTCCTCTCAGTCAGGTTGGATGTGAAAAGTCAGACTGCCAGTGTGCCCAATGATGCCCGATTTCGCACTACTCAAATGTGGGGGCGACGGTGCGACGATTCGACCTACTCGCGAAAGCGGTATGTCAGGCGATGTTGATGTCGACTGACACTCCGTCTTCGCGAACAAGCTCGCTCCCACAGCGATCTTCATAGAGGCAAGCGTTATAGGCAGAGCGGCCCGCGCGGATAGCGCTTGAGCGCCGGGATCAGTTCGGCGCCGGGGATCGGCCGGTCGAACAGGTAGCCCTGGCCGACGTCGCAGCGGTGGCGGCGCAGGAACGCCAGTTGCTCGGCGGTCTCGATGCCTTCGGCGACCACCTTGAGTTTCAGGTTGTGGGCCATGGCGATCACTGCCGAGGTGATTTCCATGTCGTCCTGGTTGTCAGGGATTTCGTGGATGAAGCTGCGATCGATCTTGATGATGTCGATCGGGAATTTCTTCAGATAGCTGAGCGACGAATAGCCGGTGCCGAAGTCGTCCATCGCCAGGGTCAGGCCCAGACGTTTGAGCTGATCGAGCTGCAAGTGCGTGTCTTCGGTGGCTTCCAGCAGCAGGCCTTCGGTCAGTTCCAGCTCGAGCAGATTGGCCGGCAGCGCTTCTTCCTTGAGGATGTTGGCGATGGAGGCGACCAGATCCGGGTCGGAAAACTGCTTGGGTGACAGGTTGATTGCCACTTGCAGATTGCCCAGGCCCGCAGCGGTCAGGGCTTTGCTCATGCGGCAGGCCTGACGGGCGATCCATTTGCCGATCGGAATGATCAGGCCGGTCTCTTCGGCAACGCTGATGAACTGATCCGGGCGAATCATCCCGCGTTCCGGGTGATTCCAGCGCAACAGCGCTTCCATACCGAGCAGGCGGCCGCTGCGCAGGCACAGCTTCGGCTGATAGAACACGTCCAGCTCGTTCTGGGTCAGGGCGCGGCGCAGATTGTTCTCGACGAACAATTTGTAACTGGCCTCGGCATTCAGCGCTTCGGTGAACACTTGCAACTGGTGTTTGCCGTTGGCCTTGGCTTTGTGCAGCGCCAGACCGGCGTTACGCATCAGCGTTTGCGGGTCACGCCCGTGCAGCGGTGCGCAGGCGAGGCCGACCGAGCCGGTGACGCTGATCAACTGGTTGTCGACGAACATCGGTTTGTCGAGGGTCAGCAGCAATTGGCTGGCAATCCGCTGCCCGGTTTCGAGGTCGGTATTGTCGAGCAACACGGCGAATTCGTTACTGGCGAAACGCGCCAGACTGCCGCTCGGGCTGAGGCTGTTGCGCAGGCGTCGAGCGAGGCTGATCAGCAGTTTGTCGCCGGTCTGATGGCCGAGGCTGTCGTTGATGCGTTTGAAGTTGTCGATGTCCACCAGCAGCAGGCTGATCGGCGTGTCGCTGTCACGGGCGAAGCGCTCGTCGAGATTGCGGATGAATGCCGGACGGTTGCCGAGGTTGGTCAGGTTGTCGGTATAAGCCAGGCGCTCGATGCGCTGCTGCGCCAGTTTGCTCTGGGTGATGTCTTCGTAGATACCGATGTAATGCGTCAGCTCGCGGTTGTCACCGTACACCTTGGAAATCGACAACTGGCCCCAGTACGGTTCGAGATTCTTGCGGCGGCTTTTGAATTCGCCCTGCCAGCTGTTGCTCTGGGCCAGCGCCGAGGGCGCGTCGAACAGCAGTTCGCTGAGGTTTTCCAGTGCCGGCAGTTCCGACAAGCGCTGGCCGTGGACTTCTTCGGTGGTGTACTGGGTGATCGCGGTGAAGCTTGGGTTGACGTACTCGACCACGCCATCGCAGTTGACCAGCAAAAAGGCGTTGGCACTTTGCTCGACCGCACGCTGGAACAGGTGCAGGGCGCTGGTGGCGGTGCGACGGTTATGGTTGTTGATGACTTGCGCGAACTGATCGGCCAGCTCACCGGCAAACGCGATCTCGTCGGACTGCCAGGCGCGTGTCACGCCTGTCTGCTCCAGGCAGAGCACGCCGACCACCTGGCCATCGACGCGAATGCTCGCATCGAGCATGGCGTTGACGTCACGCGGGCGCAGGGCTTCGGCCATCTCGCGGGTGCGCGGGTCGCGCATCGCGTTGTGGGCGTCGATGGCGCGGCTGCCGTGCAGCGCTTCCAGATAGTCGGGGAAGCTGCCGATATCGATCACGTCCGGAAGGATGTACTCCTGGGTCGCGCGATGGTAAGCCGAGATGGGCACCAGCAGATTGCCCTCGAGATTCCACAGGCTGGCGCAGTCGATTTCATAGATGTCGCATGCACAACGGGTGATCAGCTCGGCGGCTTCCTGCAGCGAGTTGTGCGTGCTGTAGCGCTGACGGGCGAGCAGCAGAATCAGCTCCTGCTGGGCACGCACGCGCTCCAGGTGCTGCAGTTGCTCCTGCTGCGCGCGTTGATTGAGTTCGAGGGCGATCTGCAGCCGCGAGTTCTGCGTCTCCAGATCGACGGAGGGCAGTAGCGGCGGTTCGCTGAATACATCGTCGACCGCCAGCAGATAACCGCGCAGCAGATGCCGATTGTGCTGTTTGTAGGCTTCGCCCAGTTCCAGAATGCTCAGCGCCCCGGACGCGGTGTGCAGGGTGTAGCGCACCAGGTAATGCGGGCTGACGGTGAGTTGTTGCTGGATCGCGTCATGCAGTTGATAACGCGCTTCCGGCTCCATCAGGCTTGCATAAGGCGAGCCGACCAGCGCACACAACTCGACGGCCGGCTGGCCGAACTGGCGTTCACAGTTGGGATCGAGAAACAGCATGGCCCAACTGGCTTCATTCAAGCGCTCGAAACGCAGCATGCCGAGCCGCGAGGGCACAGGCAACTGCGTCACTACCTCGGCCGCCATACGGCTGGCGGCATCGGGTTGGCTCTTCATGAAGGGAACTCGCTTGGAAATATGCTGAACGCGCCGGGCTCGCGCCCTCTTAACTGTTGCCTGCGGCAAGGTTGCATCATTGCGGCCCCGACTGACAAGAGAGATGAAGGCCAAGTGCTATAAGAATATGTCGGCTGGACTGAACATTTCTCCAGCCAGTGCACAAAACTAATGCGCGGAGCGTGACAGAGCGCCGTTCCAGAGCGGTTGATGCTCAGCAAAGGCGCCCAGTGCAGCCACTGATCAGCGTAGGGGAATGACAATTGATTGCAGGCGTTTGCCGTCACGGTCGTGATAGTTGACCTGGATCTGCCTGGCCTCGACCACCAGGTGGGCAAAATTGTCCTCACTGACCACTGTGCTGGTCAGCTCATGCCGATAATCGCCCGCGGCTGTGCGCACCAGTGGCTGATCGAGAATGAACGTCGACGCTTTTGCATACGGCAGCAGTTTGCTGTTGCACAGCGGCGATGACACCACCGTGTGTACCTCGAAATCAGGGTCTTCGCTGTGGCTCAGGCGCGCGGTCAGCGAACCGTGTACATCACCCGAAATGAACACGACATTCTTGATCCTTTGCGTGCGAATCGTTTCCAGCAGGCGCAGGCGTTGTTCCGGGAAGGCTTTCCAGGCGTCGTCGCCATGAAGTTTGCGGTCCGGGTAAAACATCACACTGGTCACCACGAACTTGACCCGCGCTTCGCTGTGGACCAGCCATTTGAGCAGGGCCTGTTCCTGAGCCTCATCGAGAATGCGCCGATCATTGGCTGACAAGTTGCGGCGAGTACGACTGTCGGTCACAAACCATTCGATATCGCCGTCGCTGAATTGATACCAGTAATGCTCAAGCGACGAGCGATCTATTTCACCGTTAGTTGTTAGCGGATGTGCCGGGCTGTGACTGGCCTGATACAACTCATAGGCTGCCATTGCATTGCGGAATAAATCGACGTCGGACTTGTTGGCATTGGCTGGCCAGTTGTCTTCAATTTCATGATCGTCGAGGATCATGTAAGTTGAAGTGCCAGACATCAGCCTTTTTATATTGGGTTGCGAGAAGGCCGCACGGTACTTGCCGAGAATATCCTGGTACTCACGATCCGGCGCGATCAGATTCAGATCATCGACATAGATCTGGTCGCCGGTCATCAACACCGCACTGATCGGTGGTTCGATACCCTCGATCACCTGGTTGATCGAAGCAAAGATCCGGTCACCCAGCTGCGGCAGGGACGCAACCCCCGCCGTCATGCGCAAATAGCGACAGGAGCCGACAATATAAGCCCGCGACTGCATCGGTTTGCTGCAACGGGTACGCAGGCGATGGATCTCTCGCGGCCATTGCAGTGGCAGCTCGGCAACACTGTCGGGTGTATGTACCGGACTCATCGGACTGAACCAGCCGGCCTGATATTCATATTCGATGTCGTCACTCAAGTTGTTGAGGGCAAATACGTGTGACATGTCGCGTAACTCGCTCAGGTGCGCGAAGTTAGCCTTTGACCATTGTTGTGCGCCGGCCGCACGATAGCGTATTCCGGCAAATACCCGCGCATTGTTCTGGCGATCACCCCGCAAAAAGATGCGCGCATGATTAGTTGTGACGTGACCGACAATCGGCCCGATAGTTGGTTTTAACATGTCGAATCCATTCGAATTAACTTGAATCAGCAAAGTTTCAATAACCTTGCTTAGTTGAATTTGGTGCGCCTAGGTTAGTTGTGTGTCGGACAAAAAAGATCAGTGCCAAGTCGACGAGAGCTGTAGCCGATCTCAACGCGGCTTGTAGGAAAAGGAGGGCAAGGGTTTTCTTCAGGCAAAAAAAGCCCCGCCAGATGACGGGGTTGAGGTACGAGCGTGTGGCGCTCGAAAGGGTGCAGCAAGCGGCCCTCCGTTGCCGGAGGGCCGTTTGGATCAGAGCAGGATGGTGCGGATGTCGCCCAACAGGCTGCCCAGACGCTGGGTGAAACGTGCGGCTGCAGCGCCGTTGATCACGCGGTGATCGTAGGACAGCGACAGCGGCAGCATCAGTTTCGGCTGGAAGACTTTGCCGTCCCAGACTGGCTGAATGGTTGCCTTGGACACACCGAGGATCGCCACTTCCGGCGCGTTGACGATCGGCGTGAAGCCGGTGCCGCCAATGTGGCCGAGGCTGGAAATGGTAAAGCAGGCGCCTTGCATCTCGTCCGAGGACAGCTTCTTGGTACGGGCTTTTTCAGCCAGCGAAGCCGCTTCGGCCGCCAGTTGCAGCAGGCTTTTCTGGTCGACGTTCTTGATGACCGGCACCAGCAGGCCATCCGGGGTGTCGACGGCGAAGCCGATGTTCACGTATTTCTTGCGGATGATCGCTTTGCCGCTAGGTGCCAGCGAACTGTTGAAGTCCGGCAGTTCCTTGAGCAGATGCGCGCAGGTCTTGAGCAGCAGCGGCAGGATGGTCAGCTTGACGCCAGCCTTCTCGGCCACGGCCTTCTGTGCAACACGGAAAGCTTCCAGCTCGGTGATGTCCGCCGAGTCGAATTGCGTCACGTGTGGCACGTTCAGCCAGCTGCGGTGCAGGTTGGCAGCGCCGACTTGCATCAGGCGAGTCATCGGCACTTCTTCGATTTCGCCGAAACGGCTGAAGTCGACGACCGGAATCGGCGGGATGCCCGCGCCACCGGTAGCGCCGCCAGCAGCGGCCGGTGCTTCCTTGGCCTTCTGCATCATCGCTTTGACGTAAGTCTGCACGTCTTCTTTCAGAATACGACCGTGTGGACCGCTGGCGCCGACAGCGCTCAGCTCGACGCCGAACTCACGGGCCAGTTGACGCACGGCAGGGCCGGCGTGAACTTTCGCACCTGGCTTGGCAGGTGCGGCAGCTGGAGCGGCAGCAGCAGGTGCAGCGGCAGCCGGGGCAGCAGCGGCAGGTGCCGAAGCGCTCGGTGCAGCAGCGGCCGATGGAGCCGGGGCAGCAGCTGGCGCCGCGCCTTTGACTTTCAGCTTGAGGATCAGGTCGCCGGTACCGACTTCGTCATCCAGCTTGATCGAAACGCTTTCGACCACGCCAGCGGCAGGCGATGGAATTTCCATGCTCGCCTTGTCGGATTCCAGGGTGATCAGCGACTGGTCGGCTTCGACGGTGTCGCCGGCCTTGACCAGCACTTCGATGATCTTCGCCTTGCCGGCCGAACCGATGTCCGGAACGTGGATGTCCTGAACGCTGTCGGCGACCGGTGCCGCCGGGGCAGCAGCCGGAGCTGGCGCAGCGGCGGCGGCAGGCGCGGCAGCCTGGGCCGGAGCGGCCGCAGCAGGCGCCGCAGCACCTGCCACTTCCAGATCCAGAATCAGATCGCCAGTGCCGACTTCGTCGTTGAGCTTGACGCTGATGGCCTTGACCACGCCAGCGGCAGGTGACGGGATTTCCATGCTCGCCTTGTCGGATTCAAGGGTGATCAGCGATTGATCAGCTTCGACGGTGTCGCCGACCTTGACCTGAATCTCGATGATCTGCGCCTTGCCCGACGAACCGATGTCCGGCACGTGCACTTGCTGAACCGAAGCGGCAGCAGGGGCAGCGGCAGGCGCGGCAGCAGCAGGAGCGGCCGCCGGTTTCTCTTCGGCTTTCGCAGCAGGTGCGGCGGCAGGTGCAGGGGCCGCTTCAGCGGCGCCCTCGACTTCCAGCTCGAGCAGTTCGTCGCCTTCTTTCAGACGGTCGCCTAGCTTCACTTTCAGGCTCTTGATGACGCCGGCTTTCGGGGCCGGCACTTCCATGCTGGCCTTGTCCGATTCCAGGGTCAGGATGCTCTGGTCGGCTTCGATGCGGTCGCCGACCTTCACAAACAGTTCAATTACTTCACCTTCACCGCTGCCGATGTCAGGTACGCGAATGAGTTCGCTCACAAAATGTCTCCTCAGCAGTCCAGTGGGTTGCGTTTTTCCGGGTCGATGCCGAACTTGGCGATGGCTTCAGCCACAACCTTAGGTTCGATATCACCACGGTCAGCCAGTGCTTCCAGGGCTGCCAACACCACGAAATGACGGTCGACTTCGAAGAAATGACGCAGTTTCTTGCGGCTGTCGCTACGGCCGAAACCGTCGGTGCCCAGGACTTTGAATTCCTTGGACGGTACCCACTGACGGATCTGCTCGGCGAACAGCTTCATGTAGTCGGTAGAGGCGATGACCGGACCCTTACGGCCGTTCAGGCACTCTTCGACGTAGCTCAACTTCGGCTTCTGGCCAGGCTTGAGACGGTTGCTGCGCTCTACGGCCAGGCCGTCGCGACGCAGTTCGTTGAAGCTGGTAACGCTCCACACGTCGGCGCCGATGTTGAACTCTTCACGCAGGATCTTCGCCGCTTCACGCACTTCGCGCAGGATGGTGCCGGAGCCCATCAGCTGTACGTGGTGCGCCGCGTCGCGAGTGTCTTCCTCGAGCAGGTACATGCCTTTCTTGATGCCTTCTTCGGCACCGGCCGGCATGGCTGGCTGCTGGTACGACTCGTTCATCACGGTGATGTAGTAGAAGATGTCCTGTTGCTCTTCGGTCATCTTCTTCATGCCGTCCTGAATGATCACCGCCAGCTCGTAGCCGTAGGTCGGATCGTAGGTGCGGCAGTTCGGGATGGTCGCGGCCAGCAGGTGGCTGTGACCGTCTTCGTGTTGCAGACCTTCACCGTTCAGGGTGGTACGGCCGGCGGTGCCGCCGATCAGGAAGCCACGGGTACGGCTGTCGCCGGCAGCCCAGGCCAGGTCGCCAATGCGCTGGAAGCCGAACATCGAGTAGAAGATGTAGAACGGCAGCATCGGCTGGTTGTGGCTGGAGTACGAAGTACCGGCAGCGATGAACGAGCTCATGGCGCCTGCTTCGTTGATGCCTTCTTCAAGGATCTGACCTTTCTGGTCTTCCTTGTAGAACATCACCTGGTCTTTATCGACTGGCTCGTAGAGCTGGCCGACGGACGAGTAGATGCCGAGCTGACGGAACATGCCTTCCATACCGAAGGTACGGGCTTCGTCCGGGATGATCGGAACGATGCGCGGGCCGATTTCCTTGTCCTTGACCAATTGCGCGAGGATGCGCACGAAGGCCATGGTGGTGGAAATTTCGCGGTCGCCGGAACCGTCGAGGATGGCTTTGAGGGTGTCCAGATCCGGAGTCGGCACGCTGAAGCTCTGCGCGCGGCGCTGCGGCACGAAACCGCCCAGTGCGGCACGACGCTCGGCGAGGTAGCGGGCTTCGGCGCTGTTTGGCTCAGGCTTGAAGAACGGCAGGTTCTCCAGTTCTTCGTCCTTGACCGGGATGTCGAAGCGGTCGCGGAACAACTTCAGGCTGTCGACATCGACTTTCTTGGTGTTGTGCGCGGTGTTTTTCGCTTCGCCGGCACCGGTGCCATAACCCTTGATGGTCTTGGCGAGGATGACGGTTGGTTGTTCTTTGTGGTTGACCGCTTCGTGGTACGCCGCGTAGACCTTGTACGGGTCGTGGCCGCCACGGTTGAGTTTCCAGATCTCGTCGTCGGACAGATCGGCAACCATCGCCTTGAGTTCAGGCGTGTTGAAGAAGTGCTCGCGAACGAACGCGCCGTCTTTGGCTTTGTAGTTCTGGTACTCGCCGTCGATGACTTCGTCCATGCGACGCTGCAGGATGCCGTCGACGTCTTTGGCCAGCAATGGGTCCCAGAAACGGCCCCAGATGACTTTGGTCACGTTCCACTGTGCACCGCGGAACACGCCTTCGAGTTCCTGGATGATCTTGCCGTTGCCGCGAACCGGGCCGTCGAGGCGCTGCAGGTTGCAGTTGATGACGAAGATCAGGTTGTCCAGCTTCTCGCGGCCGGCCAGGGAGATCGCGCCCAGGGATTCCGGCTCGTCGCACTCGCCGTCGCCCAGGAAGCACCAGACTTTCTGTTTGCCCGGCTGGATGAAACCGCGGTGTTCCAGGTACTTCATGAAGCGCGCCTGGTAGATCGCCTGGATCGGGCCCAGACCCATCGATACGGTCGGGAACTGCCAGAAATCAGGCATCAGCCACGGGTGCGGATAAGACGACAGGCCTTGACCATCGACTTCCTGACGGAAGTTGTTCATCTGGTCTTCGGTGATGCGGCCTTCCATGAAAGCACGGGCGTAAACGCCTGGTGAGGTGTGGCCCTGGAAGTAGATCAGGTCGCCGCCGTGTTCGTCGGTCGGGGCCTGGAAGAAGTAGTTGAAGCCGATGTCATACAGGGTCGCACTGGAAGCGAAGCTGGAGATGTGACCACCCAGGTCAGAATCTTTCAGGTTCGTACGCATTACCATGGCCATCGCGTTCCAGCGTACCAGCGAGCGAATGCGGCGTTCCATGAACAGGTCGCCAGGCATGCGTGCTTCGTGGGTCACGGGGATCGTGTTGCGGTAAGGCGTGGTGATGGCGTAAGGGAGCTGCGAACCGCTGCGGGTCGCCAGTTCACCCATACGGGTCATCAGATAGTGAGCACGGTCTTCGCCTTCTTTGTCGAGAACCGATTCCAGGGCGTCCAGCCATTCCTGGGTTTCGACGGGATCGAGGTCTTGCATGGCTTGCTCCAGGGCGGAAAGGCTTCCAGAATCGGTTGCCTGAGTTTGCGACTGGCCTTGTGGGCAGACGATTTAAAATTCTTGGATTGCCGACAGGTTGTTCCGGCGGCGTGTAGTTTTACTACAAATCTTCCGGCATTTCAGCCTTTCGAATGTATAGACGAGTAGTAAAACTACAGAAGAATGGCTCGTGGCCTCCAACTGCGTTGTGAGAATAATCGTTAAGGTTGGTCTTTTGCCATCCGAAAAAGGTGAAACTTTGATATTCGCTGCCAACGACAATGAATTTTCAGCTATTTCTAACTTTTGTTCGACACTCCGGTGGGTAGCGGCTTTTCGCCAATCACTACAAGCGGCCATTTACACGCCGATCAAGGATAGACCATGACCCTGCCCGTGCTTGCCGAACTGCCCGCCATTCTCCTGCCGTTGGTCAATCGATCCGAGCAGTCGTTCCGTACGGCCGTCGCCGCGCTGGATGACGATCACGGTCTGGCAACCTGGACGTCAGAGCGCTGGGCGCAGTTCGCCCGGGTCACCGCCGCCAGCGAGTTTGTCATTGAACAGAGCGTTCGTGACCCTTTGATGTTGCTGGCGCTGGTGCAGTCCGGCGAACTCGACCGGGCGTTTGCACCGGGTGAACTGTGTGCGCAGATTGCCGCTGCCGTAAATGCTGCGCAAAACGAAGATGAACTCGGCCGTGCCTTGCGCCGCCAGCGCGCCCGGCATCAGGTGCGGATCATCTGGCGTGACCTCACCCGTCAGGCCGATGTGGTGCAGACCTGTCGCGACCTTTCGGACATGGCCGACGCCACCATCGATCAAGCCTATCAGTGGCTGTACAGCCGTCATTGCGAACAATTCGGCACGCCGACCGGGCGTCGCAGCGGTCTGCCGCAGCAGATGGTCATTCTCGGCATGGGCAAGCTCGGCGCCGTCGAATTGAACCTGTCGTCGGACATCGACCTGATTTTTGCTTATCCCGAGGGCGGCGAGACCGTTGGCGTCAAGCGCTCGCTGGACAACCAGGAATTCTTCATCCGTCTCGGCCAGCGTTTGATCAAGGCGCTCGACCCGATGACCGTCGACGGCTTCGTGTTCCGTGTCGACATGCGCCTGCGTCCGTACGGCTCGTCCGGCGCGCTGGTGCTGAGCTTCAATGCGCTGGAGCAGTATTACCAGGATCAGGGCCGCGACTGGGAACGCTACGCAATGATCAAGGCGCGGGTGGTGGCCGGCGACCAGGCGGCGGGCGCGCAGTTGCTCGACATGCTGCGGCCGTTCGTTTACCGGCGTTATCTGGATTTCTCGGCGATCGAAGCGCTGCGCACCATGAAGCAACTGATCCAGCAGGAAGTGCGGCGCAAGGGCATGGCCGACAACATCAAGCTGGGCTCTGGTGGCATTCGCGAGGTCGAGTTCATCGCCCAGGCCTTTCAGTTGATTCATGGCGGACGCGATCTGAGCCTGCAACAGCGTCCTCTATTAAAGGTATTGAGCACGCTGGAAGGGCAGGGCTATCTGCCGCCGGCGGTGATCAGCGAGTTGCGCGAAGGCTACGAATTTCTGCGTTACACCGAGCACGCGATTCAAGCGATTGCCGACCGTCAGACCCAGATGCTCCCGGACAGCGCGCAGGATCAGGCGCGTATTGCCTTCATGCTCGGTTTCGCCGATTGGAACGCTTTCCACGAAAAACTGATGTTCTGGCGCGGCCGCGTGGCCTGGCACTTCGCTCAGGTGATCGCCGATCCCGACGAGGAGGAGGGCGCCGAAAGCGAAGTGGTGGTCGGCGGTGAATGGCTGCCGTTGTGGGAAGAAGCGCAAGACGAAGAAGCGGCCTGCCGTCAGTTGCAGGAGGCCGGTTTTGCCGATGCGAGCAAAGCCTTGAAGGCGCTGGCCGGTTTGCGCAGCAGTCCGCAGTTGCGCGCCATGCAGTGGTTGGGGCGAGAGCGCCTCGATGCGTTCATTCCGCGTCTGCTCGCGCAGGCGGTAGAGCATGCCAATCCGGATCTGGTGCTGGAACGGGTGCTGCCGTTGGTCGAGGCTGTGGCGCGGCGTTCGGCTTATCTGGTGCTGCTCACGGAAAACCCCGGTGCCCTGCGGCGTTTGTTGACGCTGTGCGCGGCGAGTCCCTGGATCGCTGAGCAGATCACCCGCTTCCCGCTGCTGCTCGACGAATTGCTTAACGAAGGTCGCCTGTTCAAGCCGCCGCTGGCGCCGGAACTGGCTGCCGAACTGCGTGAAAGGCTGACGCGGATTCCCGAGGACGACCTCGAACAGCAGATGGAAGCCCTGCGTCATTTCAAACTGGCGCACCGCCTGCGTGTCGCCGCTTCGGAAATCGCCGGCAGCCTGCCGCTGATGAAGGTCAGCGATTACCTGACCTGGCTGGCCGAAGCGATTCTCGAGCAAGTGCTGGCCCTGGCCTGGCGTCAGACCGTGGCCAAATACGGCACACCGCTGCGCACCGACGGCACCTTGTGCGACCCCGGCTTCATTATTGTCGGTTACGGCAAGGTCGGCGGTCTGGAGCTGGGGCATGGTTCGGATCTGGATCTGGTGTTCATTCACGATGGCGATCCGCAGGCCGAAACCGACGGGCCTAAATCGATCGATGGTGCGCAATTCTTCACGCGGTTGGGGCAGCGGATTATTCACCTGCTGACGGCGCAGACCAACTCCGGCCAGCTCTACGAAGTCGACATGCGTCTGCGTCCGTCCGGTGCGGCGGGGCTGTTGGTCAGTTCGCTCGGCGCTTTCGCCCGCTATCAGGAAAACGAAGCCTGGACCTGGGAGCATCAGGCGCTGGTGCGGGCGCGGGTGCTGGTCGGTAGTCAGGATGTCGGTCAGGCGTTCGAGAAAGTCCGCGCACAGGTCTTGGGCAAGGCCCGCGATCTGGCGAAGCTGCAGCAGGAAGTCAGCGAGATGCGCGCGAAGATGCGCGACAACCTCGGCACCAAGGCTACCGCGGCCGGCACGGCGGCCAATGCCTTCGAGGCGACGGCGTCGTTCGACCTCAAGCAGGACGCCGGAGGTATCGTCGATATTGAATTTATGGTGCAATACGCGGCTCTGGCGTGGTCGCAAAGCCACCCGCCACTGCTGCGCTGGACCGATAACATCCGCATTCTGGAAGAGCTGGAACATGCAGGGCTGATGCCTGCCGAAGACGCCAGCCTGCTGCGCGAGGCTTATAAAGCCTACCGCTCGGGCGCGCACCGGCAGGCCTTGCAGAAGGATGCCGGGGTGATCCCGGGCGACCAGTTTGCCGAAGAGCGCCGGCAGGTCATGCGAATCTGGCGTGAGTTGGGGCTAAGCTGAAACGCGCCAGTGCAGCGATGAGTTTCGAATGTGGGAGCGAGCCTGCTCGCGAAGGCGAAGTGTCAGGCGACGTCAATGCTGGATATGCCGGCCCCTTCGCGAGCAGGCTCGCTCCCACAAGGATCTATCGTGTTCAAGGTTTTGCGGCAAAACGAATAACCCTGTGGGAGCGGGCTTGCCCGCGATAGCGGAGTATCAGACGACAATAATGTTGGATGTGAAGACCCCATCGCGAGCAGGCTCGCTCCCACAGAAGATCTACAGTGTTTGTAGAATTCTCGAGGCGGGGAGGCGTAATTGCCTCCCCGGTTCGTTTTTGGAAAGCACATGAATATTTTGATCGTTGGGCCCAGTTGGGTCGGTGACATGGTGATGGCGCAGACACTGTTTCAGTGTCTCAAACAGCGCCACCCGCAATGCGCAATCGACGTGCTGGCGCCCGAGTGGAGCCGGCCGATCCTTGAGCGCATGCCCGAAGTGCGCAAGGCCTTGAGCTTCCCGCTCGGCCACGGCGCGCTGGAGCTGGCGACGCGTCGGCGCATCGGCAAATCCCTCGCCGGGCAGTACGATCAGGCGATCCTGTTGCCCAACTCGTTGAAGTCGGCGCTGGTGCCTTTTTTTGCCGGCATCCCCAAGCGTACCGGCTGGCGTGGCGAGTTCCGTTACGGCCTGCTCAACGACGTGCGCACGCTGGATAAAGAACGTTATCCGCTGATGATCGAGCGCTTCATGGCCCTGGCCTACGAGCCGAACGCCGAATTGCCGAAGCCCTATCCGCGCCCGAACCTGCAGATCGATCCGCAGAGCCGCGAAGCGGCGCTGGCCAAGTTCGGCCTGAGCCTCGACCGCCCGGTGTTGGCCCTGTGCCCCGGCGCCGAGTTTGGCGAATCCAAGCGCTGGCCGTCCGAGCACTACGCCAAAGTTGCCGAAGCGCGCATTCGCGAAGGCTGGCAGGTGTGGTTGTTCGGTTCGAAAAACGATCACGCGGTCGGCGAAGACATCCGCGCGCGCTTGATTCCGGGCCTGCGCGAGGAATCGGTGAATCTCAGTGGCGGTACTTCGCTGGCCGAAGCCATCGACCTGCTGTCGTGTGCCGACTCGGTCGTCTCCAACGATTCCGGCCTGATGCACGTCGCCGCCGCGCTGAACCGCCCGTTGGTGGCTGTCTACGGTTCGACTTCGCCGGGCTTCACCCCGCCGCTGGCCGAGCAGGTCGAAATCGTGCGCCTGGGCATCGAATGCAGCCCGTGCTTTGACCGTACGTGCCGATTCGGCCATTACAACTGCCTGCGCCAATTGATGCCGGATGCCGTCGACGACGCCTTGCATAAATTGCACGGCTCCGTGGTCGAGGTTCATTAAGTTGCGGGTACTGTTGATCAAGACGTCATCGCTGGGCGACGTGATTCACGCGTTGCCGGCGCTGACCGACGCGGCCCGGGCGATTCCCGGGATCAAGTTCGACTGGGTGGTGGAAGAAGGCTTTGCCGAGATTCCGACCTGGCACCCGGCGGTCGGCAAGGTGATCCCGGTGGCGATCCGCCGCTGGCGCAAGAATCTGTGGAAAACCCTCACCAGCGGCGAGTGGAAGCGCTTCAAGCAAAGCGTGCGCGCCAACAAATACGATCTCGTTATTGACGCCCAGGGCCTGCTGAAAAGCGCCTGGCTGACCCGCTACGTCAAAGCCCCGGTCGCCGGCCTCGATAAAACCTCGGCTCGCGAACCCATGGCGGCGCGTTTCTACGATCGCAAGCTGGCCGTGGCCCGTGGTCAGCACGCCGTCGAGCGCGTGCGGCAACTGTTCGCCATCGCGCTGGGCTACGACCTGCCAAAAGGCCTCGGCGATTACGGTCTCAGCGTCGAGCGCCTGGTCGAGCTGCCGCGCAAGAACGCCTTCGTGGTGTTTCTGCATGGCACCACCTGGGACACCAAGCACTGGCCGGAAATCTACTGGCGCGAGCTGACCGAGCGAGTCGGCTACCTTGGCGTCGGCGTAAAGCTGCCGTGGGGCAACGAGCAGGAAAAGGCCCGTGCCGAACGCATCGCTGCTGGCTTTAAACACGCCGAAGTGCTGCCTAAGCTGAATCTGGCCGGCGTCGGTAAAGTCCTTGCTGGCGCGCAGGCCTGCGTTGCGGTGGATACCGGCCTCGGTCATCTCGCCGCAGCGCTGGACGTCCCGACGATCTCGCTGTTCGGCCCGACCAACCCGGGCCTGACCGGCGCTTACGGCAAGCTGCAGATTCACCTGGCGAGCGACTTTCCATGCGCGCCGTGCATGCAAAAAAAATGTACCTATCAACCGACCGCGCAAGATGCCCGGCAGTTTGATCTCAAGCGTGAACAGCCGCTGTGCTTCACGCGCGTAAACCCCGAGCGTGTCGCCAGCCGACTGAGCACGTTGTTAATGGCTGAGGAGCTGCGCTGATGCAATTGGCATTCGTCCTGTACAAATATTTCCCGTTCGGTGGCTTGCAGCGCGACTTCATGCGCATCGCCCTCGAATGCCAGCAGCGCGGCCATCAGATCCGTGTCTACACGCTGATCTGGGAAGGCGATGTGCCGCCGGGTTTCGAGGTGCTGGTGGCGCCGGTCAAGGCGCTGTTCAACCATCGTCGCAACGAAAAACTCAGCGCCTGGATGGAGGCAGACCTTGCCAGGCGTCCAGTCGATCGCCTGATCGGCTTCAACAAGATGCCGGGGCTCGACGTCTATTACGCGGCAGACGGCTGCTTCGAAGACAAGGCGCAGAACCTGCGCAACTCGCTGTACCGCCGCTGGGGCCGCTACCGCCACTTCGCCGAGTACGAGCGTTCCGTGTTCGCGAAAGACGCGAAAACCGAAGTGCTGATGATTTCCGAAGTGCAGCAGCCGCTGTTCATCAAGCATTACGACACCCCACTCGAACGCTTCCATTTGCTGCCACCAGGCATTGCTCAGGACCGTCGACGCCCGGCGAATGCCGATGAGATTCGCGCCGGCTTCCGTGCCGAATTCAACCTCAAGGACGACGAGCTGCTGCTGGTGCAGATCGGTTCCGGGTTCAAGACCAAAGGCGTTGATCGCAGCCTCAAGGCGCTCGCTGCGCTGCCCGCCGAACTGAAGAAACGCACGCGGTTGTTTGTAATCGGCCAGGATGACCCCAAGTTATTCCAGATGCAGGGCGCGACATTGGGCCTGGGCGACAACGTGACCTTCCTCAAGGGCCGCAGCGATATCCCGCGGTTTCTGCTCGGCGCTGATCTGTTGATTCATCCGGCGTACAACGAAAACACCGGCACCGTGCTGCTTGAAGCGCTGGTCGCCGGCCTGCCGGTACTGGTCAGCGCGGTCTGCGGTTACGCCCATTACATCGCCGAGGCTGACGCCGGGCGAGTACTGGACGAACCCTTCGAACAGGCGCAGTTGACGCAATACCTGACTGAGATGTTGAGCGACGACGCTGCACGGGCGGCCTGGAGCCGCAATGGTCTGGCCTTCGCCGACACGGCCGACCTCTACAGCATGCCGCAGCACGCGGCCGATGTGATTCTGGCGGAGCACGCTTAATGAAGTTGATGCTGGCTGAACCGTTCAAAAGCCTTTGGGCCGGACGCGATCCGTTCGCCGAAGTCGAAGGCTTGCAGGGCGAGGTATACCGCGAGCTGGAAGCACGCCGGACACTGCGCACGGAAGTCGACGGCCACGGATTTTTCGTGAAGATCCACCGCGGCATCGGCTGGGGCGAGATCTTCAAAAACCTGCTGACCGCCAAGCTGCCGGTGCTCGGCGCGGGCCAGGAATGGCAGGCGATTCAACGTCTGCAGGAAGTCGGCGTGCCGACCATGACCGCCGTTGCCTATGGCGAGAAGGGCAGCAACCCGGCGGATCAGCATTCGTTCATCGTCACGCAAGAGCTGGCGCCGACCATCAGCCTGGAAGACTTCAGCATCGACTGGGTCAAGCAGCCGCCGGAGCCCAGGCTCAAGCACGCATTGATTGCCGAGGTCGCACGCATGACCGGCATGATGCACCGCGCCGGGGTCAACCACCGCGATTGCTACATCTGTCACTTCCTGCTGCACACCGATAAACCGGTCACGCCGGAAGATTTCAAGCTGTCGGTGATCGACCTGCACCGCGCCCAGACTCGCCCGGCGATTACCCAGCGCTGGCGCAACAAGGATCTGGCCGCGCTGTACTTCTCCGCGCTGGACATCGGCCTGACCCGCCGCGACAAGCTGCGCTTCCTCAAAGGTTACTTTCAGCAGCCGCTGCGACAGATCCTCGCCGAAGAAGCACCGCTGTTGAACTGGCTGCAAGGCAAGGCCGACAAGCTCTACGCGCGCAAGCAGCGTTACGGGGATGCGCTCTGATGGCGGGGTGGACTCTGGAACCCGCCTACAGCGATCTCGCCGAAGATTTTGGCAGTCTCGAAGCGGTGTTTGCCCTGCAAGGCGAGCGCCTGACCCGCGACCCGCTGTCCGAAGTGATTCGCGTGCAGCGCAACGGCGTCAATTACTACGTCAAACGCTACGTCGGCGCCGGTAAAGGCTTGCGCCGCTACCTCGGCAAGCCGCGGGTGAAGATGGAGTGGCAGAACCTCAAGCGCTTCGCCAAGTGGGGCATTCCCACTGCCGAAGTGGTCGCCTGGGGTCTGGAGCGGCGTGGTGCAGCGTACGATCGCGGCGCGATGATCACCCGCGAGCTGCCGTATACCGAAGACCTCTCGGCGCTTGCCGAACGCAAGGATCCGAAGCTCAAGGATCGCGCCTGGGTCGATGGCGTCAGCCGGCAACTGGCCGGTTATACCCGGACAATGCACGATCACCGTTTTACCCATAACGATCTGAAATGGCGCAACCTGTTGATCGACGATCAGGCGCGCATCTTTCTGATCGATTGCCCTAATGGCGAGTTCTGGCGCGGCTTCTGGCTCAAGTACCGGATCACCAAGGATCTGGCCTGTCTCGACAAGCTCGCCAAATATCACCTGTCCAATACCCAGCGCTTGCGCTTTTACAAGCAGTATCGCCAGTGCGATCGGCTTGATAGCGCCGACAAGAAGCGGATTCGGCACGTGGTGAGATTTTTCGAGGGACGTGAATGACTGATTTTCTGGCCGACGATGACCGCGCGCTGCTGGCGCGCCATGGCCTGGACACTTTTGATGCGCTGTGGGCAAAAGAGCTTGAGGCGGTCGACGAACCCAACACCGCCGGCGGTGGCTGGAGCAGCGTGTTTCGTCTGGATCTGGAGGGGCAGGGGTATTACCTCAAGCGCCAGAGCAACTACTTGACGCGCACGTTGCACGCACCGTTCGGCGAGCCCAGTTTTGCTCGCGAGTTTCGCAATATCAGCCGCTACCGCAAGCTCGGCATTCCGGCGCTGCAAGCGGCGTTCTTCGGTGAGCGCAAGGTCAATGGTGAAGTCCGCGCCATTCTGCTGACCCGTGCGCTGGACGGCTGGAACGATCTGGATTCGCTGTTGCAACGCTGGGCACAACTCGATCGCGCGCAGCAGTCAGCCATCCTGCGTGCCTGCGGACGGCTGGCGCAGCATCTGCACAGTGTGCGTCAGGTGCACGGCTGTTTTTATCCCAAGCACATTTTCCTGCGGGCTGCGGGTGACGAGTATCAGGCGCAATTGATCGATCTGGAAAAGACCCGGCCATTGCTGTTCGGTCTGCGCGACCGCATCAAGGATCTGGAGCCGCTGCAACGCCGCGCACCGCAGTGGACCGAGGCGCAACTGCGCGAGTTGCTGGCGGCTTATCTCGATAAACCTGGCGATAGCTCGCTGGTCGACAGCTGGCTCGCCCGACTGACCGCGCGCCGCAGTCACAAGGAGACCCGCTGATGCAATTGTCCGAGCTGGCCAATGTCGGGCGTGCCCCGGCGCTGCCGCTGACGGTAACGTTGGCTGATGCCGCAGGCAGCGCCGACTTGCAACTGCTGAGTCTGCTGCGGGTGTTGCCGGGGCAGCGTTATGTGGGCGCGGGCGTCTGGCGCGGCCGTCCGGTGCTGGCCAAGTTGCTGGTCGGTGGCAAGGCCGCGCGACATTTTCAGCGCGAGCTGGAGGGCGTGCGTTTGCTGGCTGAACAAGGCCTGACCACGCCGCTGTTGCTGGCCGATGGGCTGACGGATGGCGAGGGCGGCTGGCTGCTGTTCGAGCTGCTGGAAAACGCCGAGAGCCTGGGCGATGCCTGGGCGCAAGTCGAGTCCTTGCCGGCGCTGGCCGACGAGCAATCTGCGGTGCTGGCTGAGGCGCTGGGCGCGATTGGCCAATTGCATGGCAAAGGACTCTGGCAGGAAGACCTGCACCTGGACAACCTGCTGCGCCATGGCGGCCAGTTGTATTTGATCGATGGCGCCGGTATTCGCGCGGAAACCGCCGGGCAACCGTTATCCCGGCAAAAGGTGCTGGAAAATCTCGGGGTGTTTTTTGCGCAGTTGCCCAAGGCGCTGGAACCGTTCACCGAAGAACTGCTGGTGTATTACCTGCTGAGCAACAGCGAACACGCGTTGCCGCTGGAGGCCTTGCAGAAACAGATCGACAAAGTACGTCGCTGGCGGCTGAAGGACTTTCTGGCCAAGGTCGGCCGCGAATGCACGCTGTTCAGCGTGCGGCGTGGAGCATTTGGTTTGCGGGCGATCCGCCGCGAAGAAGAAGCGGCGATGGTGCCGGTGCTCGAGCAGGCCGATGCGCTGCTTGAGCAGGGTCATCTCTACAAGACCGGCGGCGCAGCGAGCGTCGGCAAGGTGCAGGTGGGCGAGCGTACGCTGCTGATCAAGCGCTACAACATCAAGGGGTTCGCCCATTGGCTCAAGCGCTTTTGGCGCCCGAGCCGTGCGTGGCACTCGTGGCGCGAAGGCAATCGTCTGGCGTTTCTCGCAATTGCCACACCGAAACCGCTGGCCGTGCTGGAAAAGCGCTTCCTGTGGCTTCGCAGTCGCGCCTGGCTGGTGACGGAGTTCCTGCCGGGGCCGGACATCATCGAGCGTTTTGCGCCGTATGTGGAAACGGGGGACGCGCCCGAGGCGGAATTGCAGGCACTGGAACTGCTGTTCGCGCAACTGATCAATGAGCGCATCAGCCATGGTGATTTCAAGGGGCACAATCTGTTCTGGCAGGACGATCGCTGGGCACTGATCGATCTGGACTCGATGTGCCAGCACGGTTCTATCGGCAGTTTCGCGCAAGCGTACGCCCGTGACCGCGCACGATTCATGCGTAACTGGCCGCAAAGCAGTGCATTGTACCGGGTCATCGATCAGCGGTTGCCGAATGAGGTGGCCGATTCATCCGCGGCCAATCGCACAGGGTAATTCCCCACGCGTTTACGCTATAATCCCGCGCTTTAGCTGTCTCTCGCCTGTGCGGGGATACATCCATTTTCAAGGCGCATCGCGCCTGTACGCAGACTAAAGAGGCTAGACCCCTGTGGCATTGACGATTCTTGGCCTGTCCGGCGCCCTTAGCCATGACCCATCAGCAGCCTTGTACATCGATGGCAAGCTGGTGGCGGCGGCTGAAGAAGAGCGCTTCGTACGCGACAAGCATGCAAAAAACCGCATGCCCTACGAATCGGCGAAGTTCTGTCTGGAACAGGCCGGCATCAAGCCGTCCGATGTTGACGTGGTCGCGATCCCGTTTGCCCCGATCAGTCTCTTCGGCAAGGCCCGCTGGCACTACGCCAAGCGCTACTGGTACGCACCGGATCGCGCCCTCGATGCGATCCTGATGGGCAACCGCCGCTACAAGCGCTATCGCAACAAGATCGTCTGGTGCCTCGAGCAACTGGGTTTCGATCCGAAGAAAATCAAGATCGAACCGGTCGAGCATCACCTGGCTCACGCCTCCAGCGCTTACCACTGCTCCGGTTTCAAGGAAAAAACCGCGATCCTCGGGATCGACGGCAAGGGCGAGTACGCCACGACCTTCTTCGGCTATGGCGAAAACGGCAAGATCCACAAGATCAAGGAATTCTTCGACCCGGACTCGCTCGGCGGTCTGTACGGCGCGATCACCGAGTTTCTCGGCTTCGAAATGCTCGACGGCGAGTTCAAGGTCATGGGCATGGCGCCCTACGGTGACGCCAGCAAGTACGATTTCTCGCGTCTGGCCTCGTTCGAAAACGGCGAGCTGGTGATCAACACCGACTACGCCAACGTGATCGGCCTGCGCCGCTACAAAGAGAAGGGTAAAGGCTTCTACTTCTCGCCGAAGCTGATCGAATGGCTGGGCCCGAAACGCGAAGGCGATATTGCTGACGAGCCGTACATTCACTACGCCGCGAGCATGCAAGCGCTGTTCGAAAAGCTGGCGTTGCAGATGATCGACCACTATCTGGGCGATGTGCTCAAGGAAACCGGCAAGCTCGCGTTCGCCGGTGGCTGTGCGTTGAACGTCAAGCTGAACCAGAAAATCATCGCCCGCGACGACATCAAGGAGCTGTTCGTGCAGCCTGCGTCCGGCGATGCCGGCACGGCAGTGGGCGCCGCCGCTTATGTGTCGCACGCCCGTGGCGTACCGGTGGAGAAGATGGAACACGTCTATCTCGGCCCGTCCTACAGCAACGAAGACGTGATCGCCGCGTGCGCCCGTCACGCGAACAAGCCGGCTTGGCGCAAGCTCGACAACATGCCGGAGCAGATCGCCAGGATCATGGTCGACGGTAACCCTGTCGCCTGGTTCCAGGGGCGCATGGAGTTTGGCCCGCGTGCCCTTGGCGGTCGTTCGATCATCGGTTGCCCGAGCGTCGCTGGCGTGGCTGACCGGATCAACCACCAGATCAAGTTCCGCGAGCGCTGGAGGCCTTTCTGCCCGTCGATGCTCGACACCGTTGCGCCGCAAATGATCAAGATCGATCACCCGGCACCGTTCATGACATTCACGTTTGAAGTGGCTGAAGAGTGGAAAACCCGCGTGCCGGAAGTCGTCCATGAGGACGGCACTTCTCGCGCCCAGGTGCTCAAGCGCGAATACAATCCGCGCTACTACGACATGATGAAGGCGCTGGAAAACCTTACCGGCAATGGCGTTTCGCTCAACACCTCGCTCAATCGTCGTGGCGAGCCAATGATCTGTTCGCCAACCGATGCGCTGAACATGTTTTTCGGTTCGGATCTGGAATACCTGATCATGGAAGATATTCTGGTCGTAAAAGAGGGTGTGAAAGGATACGAACTTGACTGAAACACTGATCAGCGTCGTCATTCCGGTTTACAACTACGCGCGAACCCTGCCACGAGCAGTGGAGTCGGTGTTGGCGCAGCTGGACGAGGCGACGGCGGATCTATTGGTCATCGACGACGGGTCGACGGACGATACGCCCCAGGTTGTCGAACAGCTCTTGCTCAAGCATGGCGGGCGCTTTCGTGCGTTGCGCAAAAGCAATGGTGGATTGTCCTCGGTGCGCAATCTTGGCATCGAGGAAACCACCGGGCAGTTTTTGGTGTTTCTTGATTCCGATGACGAGATGGCGCCTGGCGCATTGGCGGCACTGTCGCAACATATCGCCGCAAACCCGCAAAGCCTGATGGTGATCGGGTCGCATTGGTCGGTGTTCGCTGATGGCAAGCGCAGCTTGCAGGCAGCCAGGCCATTGCCGACGGCGCCGCGACAGCGGTTGCTGGGTTATTTGCTGGACAAGACCGTATCGATTTCCAACGGCGCCTGCGCGATGCATCGCAGCGTTTTCGAGCCGGGCAATTACCCCGAGCATCTGCGCAACGTCGAAGATTTGCCGGTGTTTGCCCAGGTCCTCGCGCGTTTTCCCTGCAGCGTTGTGAATCAACCGTTGGCGCTCGTTTACAAGCATGCAGACAGCATGCGCCATGACCTGCGCCAAAGCCTTGCGGCTGGCACCGATCAGGTCGTCAACGAAGTGTTTTCCGAGCGGCGTATGCCTGATGAAATGCAGGACTTGCGTCAGGCATTTCTGGCACAGCGTTGTCTGTCATTGTTTCGCGATTGCTATTCCCATGGCGAATACAAACTGGCCAAGGGCTTCTATTTGCAGGCGTTACGCGCTGACTGGCGCACGATCAAGCGCTGGTCCTATGCGCGCAAGGCGTTGCGATCACTTTTTCGGTAAGCCGCAGGGACGTGGATGTACCTGGTAATGGAAGGGGTGGCTGGGTGAGGGTTGTGAGCATGAAGATTGGGGCTCAGGCCTCCCGGATCATCGACGAATATCCTGTAGCGCTGGCATTTTTTGGCAGTGTGCTGTTATCGCTGATCGCTGTGTTGGGCACGGCGACGGTGGGGCGCGATGCTGCGCTGTATATCGATATTGCGCAGCAGGTCACCGAGCTTGGGCCCAACGTGGCATGGGCAACGTTCGACTGGCCGTGGTTTTCGTTATTGCTCGCCGCCACGCACCGTGTTTCGCATTTGCCGTTGGAATTGAGCGCTTATCTTTGGTGCGGTTTGTTTTTCGCCGGTACCAGCGCCTTGATGGTCGATTGCGTGCGCCAGCGCTCGCCCGAGCTTGCGCGATGGGCCTGCCTTGTCGTGCTGGCGATGCCGGCGGTCAATGCCTTTCGAAACGACATCATCCGCGAATGCGGCTTCTGGTTTTTCTGCACCTTGACTCTCTGGCTCGCGTCGCGCTGGCAATCGCGCGGCGGCTGGCTGTGGGCGGCCGCGATTCATCTGGCGATTGTTGCAGCAGCGCTGTTCCGCCTTGAGGCACTGCTGCTGGTGCCAGCGCTGGCGCTGTGGCAGTTGCCCAACCTGTGGACGCCGAACCGTCGCCTGCAGTTCGTGCAGTTCTCGATTCTGCCGATGGCAGGCCTGCTGCTGGTTGCCGTGACGGGCATGTTGATGTCAGCGCGCGTAGCGCTCTATCTGGACATGATCGAGCCTCGCGGTGTGCTGGCTTCGTTCCAGATGTTGTGCGAGCAGTTCGGCAACTCTCTGATCAACAAGTATTCCCGGGACGAAGCTGGCCGTATCATCTTTTTTGGCATCCTGGCGACGATGACCATCTCGTTCGTCAAGTTGATGGGACCGTTCGCTGTGCCGTTCGTCCTGCGCCGCAATTGGGGTGTGCTCGGCACTTACTGGCGTGATTACCGCCCCTTCGCCTGGGCGGCTTTGTTGTATCTGGTGGTGCTGGTGCTGTTTTTCATCAAGCTGCAGTTCATGAACGCGCGCTACCTGAGCTTCCTTAACCTGTTGTTCGTGCCGGTGATGGCGATGGGGCTGGCAGCGTTCGTTCGCCAGTTTCCGCGGCTGGGCAAGGCTCTGGTAATTCTGGGCTTGCTGATGATGCTGGCGAACGTGGTATCCACCGGGGCGGGCAAGACGCATTACGTTGCAGCCGGGCGCTGGGCGTCAACTCACATCGAGCGCGGCGTGCCGACCTACTTCGAAGACGGCCGGATCAGTTATTACGCCGGTCGCGGCTATGTGTTGCCCAGCCTGACCCGTGAAGAGGCGATGTCGCCGACGCATGCAGCAAAATTCCGCTATTTCCTGATCGAGGCGAAGGGCGATGAGCCGTGGCTGAAGGAGTGGCTGGCGGCGCATCAAATGCACGTGCTCGAACACTTCAAGAATCGCAAGGGTGCCACGTTGGTGGTGATCGGGCGCTGAGGCTTACACCAGCAACGGCCGCAGGCGCGAGATCAGTGGCGCCTGTCGGTTGCTCGGCAGTGCCTGGCGGTAGCCTTCGATAAAGCTGTCGCCGGCGTCGTCGCCGAGCAACCATTGACGGTCTTCCTTGTAGCGCAGCAAATGCGCAAAGTTGCGCAGGCGTTTGCTGTCACTCAGCGCACGCTTCTGGCAGCGCAGGTCGGCGATGTCGATCAGGCCAAGGTGGTTGTCCGGGGTCAGCACCACGTTGCCGAAGTGCAGCGATCGGAAGTACACGCCTTTCTCATGCAGCAGGGCGAAATAGCTGCCCAGCTGCATTCTCAGTGAATCACCATCTTCGGCCGAACCTTGTAACTGGCGCACCGTGTTGCCTTCCAGCGGATGGTAGTAAACGCCGTCGCGCTCGATGCTCGGGATGCGATAGACCGCGATGACTTGCGGGCAAAGAATGCCGCGTTGCTGCAGCGCGCGGGTGTTGTTGGCAAAACGCTGCGCGTAAGGGAAGAACAGCGCCGAGCTGAGCAAGCGCTTGCGACGGAACAGCTTGAGCATGCGGCCGTCGGCCAGCTTCAACACTTTGTCGCCGGAACCGTCGGCCTCCAGTACCTGTGCACCTTTGCGCAGTGCCTCGTAAGTGCTGTGGTCAATCGATTGCATAGCGGGCTCCCCATCGTTAGCGGCGTATCTTAACCGACTTGGTCAAAGGCTGGCGCGCCGTCATGTTTATCGGGGAAAAAAGGCCTGTGATATCATCCCCGCCTCACTGAATTGTGCGGATCACCATGAGCAGTCCTGAACCGAAAGCCCAGTCAACGCTGGCGATCTACTTCCGCCTTTTGGCTTACGTGCGGCCCTATGCCGGTCTTTTTTTCCTCAGCATCGTCGGGTTTCTGATTTTCGCATCGACCCAGCCGATGCTCGCCTACATCCTCAAGTACTTCGTCGACGGTCTGGCCAATCCTGAAGCCAGTCTGTTCCCGGGCAACCCTTATCTGGGCGATTTGCAATTGCTGCAAACCGTGCCGCTGATGATTGTGTTCATCGCCCTGTTGCAGGGCGTGGGTTCGTATCTGGGTAACTTCTTTCTCGCCCGGGTTTCTCTTGGGCTGGTGCATGACCTGCGGGTCGTGTTGTTCAATAAATTGCTCGAATTGCCCAACCGCTTCTTCGACAAGAACAACTCCGGTCATCTGATTTCGCGCATCACCTTCAACGTGACCATGGTCACCGGCGCGGCAACGGACGCGATCAAAGTGGTCATCCGCGAAGGCATGACCGTGATCTTTCTGTTCTGCACGCTGTTGTGGATGAACTGGAAGCTCACCCTGGTGATGGTGGCGATCCTGCCGGTCATCGGCATCATGGTGAACAGCACCAGCAAGAAATTCCGCAAGCAGAGCAAGAAGATCCAGGTGTCGATGGGCAACGTCACGCATGTCGCCTCCGAGACCATTCATGGTTATCGCGTGGTGCGCAGCTTCGGCGGCGAAACCTATGAAAAGCAGCGCTTTCGCGATGCCAGCCAGAGCAATACCGACAAGCAACTGACCATGACCAAAACCGGTGCGGTGTACACGCCGATGCTGCAGTTGGTGACGTACAGCGCCATGGCCGTAGTCATGTTCCTCGTGCTGTATCTTCGCGGCGACGCCTCGCCCGGTGATCTGGTGGCCTACATCACCATGGCGGGTCTTTTGCCCAAGCCGATCCGGCAGTTGTCGGAAGTCAGCTCGACGATTCAGAAAGGCGTGGCCGGTGCCGAAAGCATTTTCGAGCAACTGGACGAGCCGGCCGAAGTGGATCAGGGCAGCGTCGAGCGCGATCGTCTTCAAGGGCGCCTGGAAGTGCGCAACCTGAGCTTCCAGTACCCGGACACCGACAAACCGGTGCTCAACGACATCAGCTTCAGCGTCGAGCCGGGGCAGATGGTCGCACTGGTCGGGCGCTCGGGCAGCGGCAAATCGACCCTCGCTGGTTTGATTCCGCGCTTCTATCAGCATGAGCACGGGCAGATTCTGCTCGATGGCGTTGAAGTCCAGGACTTCACCCTGCGCAGCCTGCGCCGTCAGATCGCGCTGGTGACCCAGGCCGTGACACTGTTCAACGACACGGTCACCAACAACATCGCTTACGGCGACCTGGCCGGTGCGCCGCTGGATGAAGTCAAACGTGCGGCCCGCGAGGCTTACGCCGATGAATTCATCGCCAAGATGCCCCAGGGTTACGAAACCATGGTCGGTGAGAATGGCGTGTTGTTGTCCGGCGGTCAGCGTCAGCGCATTGCTATCGCCCGCGCCTTGCTCAAGGATGCGCCGCTGCTGATTCTCGACGAGGCCACGTCGGCCCTCGACACCGAATCGGAGCGGCACATTCAGGCGGCGCTGGATCATGTTGTGCAAAACCGCACCACGCTGGTCATTGCACACCGCCTGAGCACCATCGAAAAAGCCGACCTGATTCTGGTGATGGACGAAGGGCGAATTGTCGAGCGCGGGTCTCACGCGCAATTGCTCGAGCAAAACGGCTATTACGCACGACTGCACGCCAAGGAATTCGAAGAAGGTGACGAACCTCAGCCGACCCACGCGACCGACGTATGCTGACGGTGTTTCGCAGCTTTCGTGAGCGCGGCTGGACCGAGATCGACCGTGACAGTTACGCCCAGGCCTGGCAGCGTTTCGGCGGCAGTTTTGCGACGCATCCCGACGTGGTCGAGCGCTTGTCGAGCTTCGTGGATATCGAGTTGCGCTATCTGGGCTGGCTGGTCGGCGGTGAAATCGTCGCCGCCGTACCGTGCTGGGGGCGGCACGTCGCGTTGTCCAAACAAGTGCTCAAGCGCGAGGGCAAGCGCGGCTTGCTCGACTTGGGCAATGCGGAAATCATCCTGCCGATTGCTGCCGACGTGGTGGTGCCGGTGCGCCAGCGCATGGCGTACGTGTCGCAACTCAATGCCGCGCAGATCAGCACCTTGAAACCGCAGCCTGAAGGCTTGGCTCTGGCGCGATTGCCCGAAGAGTATTCGAAGAAATTCCGCTACAACCAGCGCCGCGAGCAGCGCCTGCTGGAAGAAGCGGGCGGGTCGCTGGTGCCGATGGCCGACTTGACCGCGCAGGAACAGGCCGCTGCTTACGGCGATCTGTTTGAGCGCCGCTGGGGGTTCGAAGTGCCGGGCAAGGCCGGGCTGATTGAAGTCTTCAGCTTGTTGCGCGAGTTCATGACCGGCTCGGTGGTGATGCTCGATTCGGCGCCGGTGGCCATTCAGGTGTTGTACCGCGTCGAGGCACCGCAGTGGGTTTCGCTGGAATACGTCAACGGTGGCGTCGATCCGCAAAGCCGCGAATTCAGCCCCGGCAGCGTGCTGAGTTTCGTCAACACCCAGCAGGCGTGGGCCGACGCCCAGGCGCTGGGCAAGCCGCTGCGTTACTCGTTCGGCCGTGCCGACCGAGAATACAAGGATCGCTGGTGCCACACGGTGCCGGTCTACAAGGTCTGAATCGATGAGCGCACGCAAGCAGCAACTCCTCAAGGCCCACCGACGCAACAAGCGCCTGTTCCTGATCGGCTTTGTGCTGGCGCTGCTGCTGATCGGTTTCCTGATCAAGTGGTGGCTGGTGCCGCTGTTGCTGGTGCTGGCCTGGATCGCTCATGAGGCGTGGTTCGCCGATCATCTGTTCTATCGGCCATCTGACAATTATCAATACGATTTCCCCGAGCAAACTGCGCGCCAGACCGTGGGCGTCGACGGCGGCGTGGTGCGCCTGAGTGAGCCGCTGGCGCCGGGCGAGACGCTGGTGCTGGAGCTGGAACTGAAATCAACATGGCTGGGTCGCTGGCTCGACCCGTATGTTCAGGTCGGTGATGATCGTCAGGAATTCGAGCGCGGAGTGCGCGGTCGGCGCTTCCTCAATCTGTCCGGTCAGGAAGCGGCTTTGGCGCAGGGTTCGCTGACGCTGCGCGGCCATCATTGCGTGTCCGCGGCGACAGGCGTGCTGTGGGTCATGGCCAACCCCGATTTCAGCCAGCAGCGAGTCATGGTCATCGCGCCGCATGCCGACGATGCCGAACTCGCGGCGTTCGGCCTTTACAGCCGTTGCGATGACGTCAGCATCGTCACCCTGACCCAAGGCGAAATCGAAGCCGAAGAGTATCAGCGGCTGGGGCTCGATCAGGCCGCAGCGGCAAGCTTGAAGGGGCGCTTGCGCAGTTGGGACAGCCTGGTGATCCCACTCTGGGGTGGCGTGCCCGCCGAGCGTTGCGTGCAATTGGGTTACTACTGCCTGCAGCTGCCGGCAATGGCCGCAGCGCCGACGACAGCGTTCGGCTCCCGCGAATCGCAGGAAAGCGACGTGCGCAGTGTGCGGCGGCACAATCCGATGCGCCTGCCCGCCGATGCCGACGGCCAGCCGACCTGGGAAAATCTGCTCGCTGATCTGACCGCGCTGCTTGAGCACTATCGCCCCGAAGTGCTGGTGACTCCACATCCCCAGCTTGATCCGCACAGTGATCATGTGGCGTCGACGCAAGCGCTGCTCGAGGCAGTCAGCCGCAGTCAGTGGAAGCCGACCACGCTGCTCATGTACGCCAATCATCTGCACGACAACGATCGCTGGCCGATGGGCGCCGCAGGTTGCGGTATCGCGCTGCCGCCGGCGATCGAGCCATTGCCGGCCGACCGCTTGTGGAGTCCGCAGCTGTCGGCACCGGTGCAACTCGATAAAGCCATGGCGCTGGCCATGGAGCATGATCTGCAGGGCGCTGAGGTGTTCAAGCGCAAACTGCGTCGCTGGATTCAGCAGGGCCTGGCAGGTCGGCGCTGGCCTGTCACAGGCAAAAACGAGTTTTTCCGCAAGGCTGTGCGGCGCCACGAATTGTTCTGGGTACGCGACCTTTGAGATTGAGGCGGACGGCGCTTTACCCTGTGTTAATATCGCGCCCCTGTTCATTTTGTATGTGGGTTGCTCCATGAAGTTGTCCATGCCGCGTTTCGATCAAGCCCCGGTCTTGGTAGTCGGCGATGTCATGCTCGACCGCTACTGGCATGGCGGAACCTCACGGATTTCCCCTGAGGCGCCGGTGCCGGTAGTCAAGGTCGAGCAGATCGAAGACCGCCCGGGCGGTGCCGCCAACGTTGCCCTGAACATTGCCGCGCTGGGTGCGCCGGCGTCGCTGGTCGGTGTGACCGGTGATGACGAAGCCGCCGACAGCCTGAGCAACAGTCTCAAGGGCGCAGGCGTACGAGCCTTGTTCCAGCGCATCGCGCACCAGCCAACCATCGTCAAGCTGCGGGTCATGAGTCGGCACCAGCAGTTGCTGCGTATCGATTTCGAAGAGCCGTTCGCCACCGATGCGCTGGCCCTTGGCTCGCAGGTCGATGACTTGCTTGAAGGCATCAAGGTGCTGGTACTTTCCGATTACGGCAAAGGCGCGCTGAAAAACCATCAGGCGCTGATCCAGGCCGCCCGTGCGAAGAACATTCCGGTGCTGGCCGATCCGAAAGGCAAGGATTTCTCGATCTATCGCGGCGCCAGCCTGATCACTCCCAATCTCAGTGAATTCGAAGCCATCGTCGGCGGCTGCGTCGATGAGCATGAGCTGGTGAGCAAAGGCGCCACGCTGATGCACGACCTCGAGCTCGGTGCGCTGCTGGTAACCCGCGGCGAACACGGCATGACTCTGCTGCGCCCGGATCAACCGGCGCTGCACCTGCCGGCTCGAGCCCGCGAAGTATTCGACGTCACCGGTGCCGGTGATACGGTGATTTCCACTCTCGCCGCAGCGATTGCTGCCGGTGAAGACCTGCCCCATGCGGTCGCGCTGGCCAATCTGGCCGCTGGCATTGTGGTCGGCAAACTCGGTACGGCTGCGATCAGCGCCCCGGAACTGCGTCGCGCCATCCAGCGCGAAGAAGGCTCCGAGCGTGGTGTCCTGGGCCTTGAGCAATTGCTGCTGGCGGTAGCCGATGCCCGCGCGCACAACGAGACAATCGTGTTCACCAACGGCTGCTTCGACATTCTGCACGCCGGGCATGTGACGTACCTGGAGCAGGCGCGGGCGCAGGGCGATCGCTTGATCGTCGCAGTCAACGATGATGCCTCGGTCAGCCGCCTGAAAGGGCCGGGCCGACCGATCAACAGCGTGGACCGGCGCATGGCGGTGCTCGCCGGGCTCGGTGCGGTGGACTGGGTGATCAGTTTCTCTGAAGGCACCCCGGAAAACCTGCTGCGCGAGGTCAAGCCGGACGTGCTGGTCAAGGGCGGTGATTACGGCATCGATCAGGTGGTCGGCGCCGATATCGTCAGCGCTTACGGCGGCACCGTGAAGGTGTTGGGACTGGTGGAAAACAGCTCGACGACTGCGATTGTCGAGAAGATCCGCAGTCGCTGACCAGATGAATCTTTACCGTTGTGTACTGCGTGTGAACGGATTTTGCCTTGGGGATCTCACCGTTTCCGTTGAAGTTGGCAGGTTTGAATCCGCTGCGCGTGCCTGCCAATGTCGCGTGGTCAATAACTTATGAAAGTCATGCTCCTGGTGATGGACGAACAGCGAGTCATTCTCGACCGGCTCTACGACATCGTGCAGCAGAACTGTGATGAATGTGTCATCCATCGTTTGAGCAAGCAGCAGCAGATGAACCTGGGGCCGTTTCTGGCCTCGGTGAATTATCAGACCTTCGATCGCGTGGTGATCTTCTCCCGCGTCAAGCGCCTGGCCCCGCAGTTACGGGTGCTCAAGTGCATTCCGGGGCTGGTTTTCCTTGAACACGACGCCTATCAGAACTACATGCCGGCGAGTAAGTATCGTGGCGTGTATTCGCGGTTGTACCGGCGGTTGCCGAGTTGCCGGGCGCTGGTGTCCGGGGCAGTGGTCGCGCGCAAGATGCTCGCCGAGGGCATCGACACGGTGTTCGTGTCCAAGGGTTACGACGAGCAGATGCTGCACAATACGGGCGTCGAACGCGACATCCCTGTGGGTTTTCTCGGCAGCCTGAAAAGCACCGAATACGCCGAGCGCAAGGCCATGCTCGAGTCGCTTTCGCGGCGGACCGGGATGCTGGTAACGCGCACCAAATCCGGCGATGAATACCTGCAGACCCTCAACCGCATCCGCATTTTCGTCAGCGCCGACATCGGCATGAACGAGTTCATGATCAAGAACTTCGAGGCCATGGCCTGCGGCTGCGTGCTGCTGGCCTGGAGCCAGGGCGAAGAAGACCGCTTGCTCGGTTTCGAAGACATGCACAACACCGTGTTCTATCGCAGCGAAGAAGAAGCGGTAGAGAAGATCAAGCTGCTGCAGAGCGATCCCGAACTGGCCGAACGCATTGCCCGCAATGGTCAGGCGTTTGCCGAGAGCCGTTATTCGTTCGCCCGTGTCGGTCAGGCCCTCGCGGCTGAAATCCAGCGCGAGATGCGCCCATGGCAACCGCCCTCAGCCTTCACGCAGTGGTGGGTGAAAGTGCGTTACGGGATGAAGGTGCCGGTCTGAAATGAAGGATCAACCCATGGCGCTGGATGCGCTGCCAGGTGGCGATCAAGCGGTGTTCGAGGCATTGCCGGCAGAGCTGCGCGACTGCCTCAGTCGTGCGGCGCGGGTGGTGTTGATTGCCAATAACCCGGCCATCACCGCCGCGGATTTTCAGGCGCTTAACCTTGGCGCCGATGACGTCGTGGTCAGCTTCAATACCTGCATCAAGGCAACGCTGCTCAACGAGCAGAGCGTCAATGTCTTCGTGCACGGTTACAACGCGCCGGACGCCTACTTTTTCGGACTGCCCTACGGGCCTCATGTACAGCAAATGTTCGAACGTTCGGGCGAACGCTGTTTCAGCATGCTGGTGGGCTGCGCTGCGCCGATGTGCCCGCTGCCGCGCGTGGCGATGTATTGGGATCGGATCCCGCTGCCGCCGCTGTGGCATTACCCGGTGGACCGTCCGGGCGGTAAACGCTATGTCGGGCCGTCCACCGGTTTCAATACGCTGGTGCTGTTCGACTGGTTGCGTGGTGAGGCCGGTTATACCTATCAATTGCTGACCCTGGGTTTTTCCAACGAAGCCGGGAAGCTCTGGGGTGGGCACGCCTGGGACTACGAGCGCGACTGGCTGCGCCAATCGAATATCATCGCCATACCGCTGCAACCGCGGCGCTGGTGGCAAAAGCTGTTTCGACGAAAGTAAGCGACATCGTGTATCCGGATGCCGGCAGGCCCGAACGACTATCAAAAGGTGCTGTTGAGTGTTGAAAATCGCCGTGGCTTTTTTCGGTATCCCGAGAAATTCGCCGATCTGCTTCCCCTCCATTGAACAGAACGTCCTTGCGCAGTTGCCGGCAGGCAGCGAGGTGCAGTGCTTTTATCATCTGTACAGGATTGATGAAGTACAAAACGCGCGCTCCGGTGAACAAGGCGCGCTGGCCGCTGACAACTACCAGCCTTTCGAGGCAATGACCGGCACGCTGACTTCGACCGAAGGCGTACTGGAGCGCTGGGATTTTGAACGGGTCAAGTCACTGGGCGATACTTGGGCCGATGACTATGCGTCGCTGCGCAATCTGATTTATCAGCTCAATTCGCTGCACACCGTGACCACGATGATCGAAGCCTTCGATCCGGACTTCGTCGTTTACGTGCGCCCGGACAATTTCTTCCACACGGCGCTGCCCGGCTATGTGTTCAATCATGCCCAGGCTCGGCGCCAGCATGTCTATATTCCGGACTGGCAGTGGTGGGGCGGGCTCAATGACCGCTTCGCGGTGTGCGGGCGCGACACTTACGTCGCTTATGGCAAGCGCATCGAGCGGATCTTCGACTTCTGCGAAGCGACTGGCAGAAAGCTGCACTCCGAGCGCTTGCTCAAATATGCGCTGCAGCAGGCCGGCGCGAAAATCTGCACGCTGCCGACCCAGGCGTCACGGGTGCGCATTACCGGTGCCTTCGCCGAAGAGTCGTTCTCGCCCAAGCGTGGCATGGGCAAGCGCGAGAACCGTTACTTCCATTTCTTCGCCACGCTGCGCACCTGGTTCGACCGCCGGCGATAGTTCAGGACTTGGCCGGTTTCTTTTTGCCCAGACCCACCAGTCGCAGCGCCTTGATGCTCAATTGCTTGAGCCCCGAACGCGGGGCTTTGGCCGGTTGCAGACCCTGTTGCACCAGCCAGTCTTTCCAGCGGATCCGCTCCTCGCGCACCACCCAGCCTTGCTGAGTGGCAAAACTCTCGGCCAGATAGAGCCCGCGAGTGCCGGCTGGAACCAGCTTGTCACGCTTGAGCGTGTACAACTCGGCCACTGGCGCGCCGTCCTTGAGCGGCATCAGGTAGAGGTCGGGGCGCTTGCGATCGAGGCGGGCCACCAGTTGATCACCTTCCAGGCGCTCGTCAACGTGGAACAGGCTCAGGGACTTGGCTTCCTTGGGCACGTCCAGACGCAAGTCGTAGATCAATTGCAGGGAGGCGGTCGGCAGGTGCACATAGGCCCGCGGTCGTTCGAGCAATTGCAGACTGGCGCAACGCACCGGCCGCGCCGAACCGGACGCAGGCGTCAGGCGAAACGGCAGCGCTTCGCGATAATGCAGGGCCGCCGAGTAGGGCGCGGGCAGCCAGGTGTCATTGAAGCGTCCGCCGAGCCAGCCTTCCGGCGTTTCCAGCAGGCACTCTTCGGCAATTTCCTGAATCGCTGTGTGCAGTGGAATGTTCAGCTCATGGGCCGGCACATAACCGGAAATCAGCTTCAGCACCACGTCGCCACGATCCTGGCGGCGCTGGCGCACCAGCACCCAGTAATCGCGATTCTGCCAGTGCAGGGTCAGGCGCACCGAGACGCCGAGGTTGGCCAGTTCCAGCGAGAAGTGCTCGGCATCGGCCACGCTCACCGGTTTGCGCCGCTGCAGGGTCTGCGCGAAATTCAGCGGCATGCCGACGCTCTGGTAGCTCAGGCCTTCGGCAGTGGCTTCGACGAACAGCGGCAGGGTCTTGAAGTTACTCGGATTCTTGCGGATGAGCGTGCGCGGCATATCGGCTCCTGCTTATGGCCGCGGGGCGGCGTCAGTGACCACGAAGGACCTGAGCAACGGTCGCAACGTTGTGGGCGAGGTGCAGCGGATTGATCGTGCCGACAATAGCACTGGCTACGCCAGCGTGCGCGAACAGCAACTCGAAGCTGGCCCGCACCGGATCCACGCCCGGACTCAGACAGACGTGACCGCTGGCCAGGGCTTTCTTCACCAGAATGGCTTTGCCGTGGGCAGCAGCATAGTCAATGACTGCCTTCTCGTTTTGTTCGTTCAGATTGTAGGTGACCATCGCACAATCGCCTTGCTCGAGGGCTTTGAGACCACCCTCGACGGTTTTGCCGGAAAAGCCGAAGCCGCGAATCTTGCCTTCGGCCTTGAGCGCCGCCAGCGTCGCGTAAACCTCTTCGTTTTCAAGAATCGCCAAGTCGTTGCCGTCGGAGTGCACCAGCACCAGATCGATAAAATCGGTTTCAAGACGTTGCAGGCTGCGCTCTACCGACATCCGCGTATGCGCTGCGCTGAAGTCATGGCGCGACAGGCCGTCGGCAAATTCTTCGCCGACCTTGCTGACGATTACCCAGTCCTGGCGCTGGCCGCGCAGCAGCGGGCCGAGGCGTTCTTCGCTGCGGCCATAGGCCGGGGCGGTGTCGATCAGGTTGATGCCCAGCTCGCGGGCCTGACGCAGCAGCATGCGCGCGGCGTCGTCGTCGGGAATCTCAAAACCGTTGGGGTATTTCACCCCTTGATCGCGGCCGAGTTTGACCGTGCCCAGGCCCAGCGGCGAAACCGTCAGCCCGGTGCTGCCCAATGGGCGATGGAGATCATGCAAATTGGCGATGGTCATGGCAGCAGTTGCTCCCAGGCCGGAACGCCCAGCGGCGGTTTCGGAAGCGGGGGCAGCGGCTCGGTGACTTGCGGCGCAATACCGTCGCGTTCCAGCGCCGCGATGACGCGATCGGCAAAGTCCGGCGCCAGTGCCAGTTTGGTCGGCCAGCCGACCAGCAGACGGCCCTGTTCGGCGAGAAACGCATTGTCCGGCCGGGTCAGCCCGGTTTGCAGCGGCTCGGCGCGGTCAACACGCAGGGTCGCCCATTGTGTAGTGCTGAGGTCGATCCATGGCAGCAGTTGAGCGATTTCCTTTTGCGCCGTGGCGATCTGCTCGGCCGGATCGCGGTGCACGCCTTCGCTCTCGGCGATGTCGCCACCCATGTACCAGACCCATTGGCCATCAGCGGCCGGATGGGTAGTCACGGTGATGCGCGGTTTGGTGCCGCCGCCCAGGCAATGGGCATACAGCGGTTTCAGGCCCGGGCCTTTGGCGAGGATCATGTGCAGCGGCCGGCGCTGCATCGCCGGTTGGCTGAGGCCGAGCGCTTCGAGCAATTGCGCCGTGCCGGCACCGGCACTGAGGACGATACGCTGGGCATGAATGGCGCGGCCGTCGACCGTCAGGCCGACCAGTACGCCATCCTCCAGCAGCGGCTCGATGCTTTGCCCGGCGAGCAGGCCGTCGTCGGCCAGGTCGGCCAGCCGCTGGATCAGGCTCGGCACGTCGACCACCAGTTCGGCCAGACGATAGACCTTGCCCTTGAAGCGCTTGTCTTGCAGAGCCGGCGGTAGTTCGTCGCCCTTGACCTGATCGACGCGACCACGCACGGCTTTGCTGGCGAAGAAACTGGTGAGGTTGCCGGCCAGAGTGCCCGGCGACCACAGGTAATGGGCTTCGGACAGCAGGCGCACGCCGGTCAGGTCCAGCTCGCCGTTGCCGGCCAGGGCTTCGCGCCAGCGCCGCGGCATGTCGGCGATTGCTTCCGACGCCCCGGTCAGTGCGCCATGCAAGGCGTATTTGGCGCCGCCATGAATGATCCCCTGCGACTTCATGCTTTGCCCGCCGCCGAGGCTGGCGCTTTCCACCAGCACGGTCGAAAAACCCTGACGGCGCAGACGCGCGTTCAGCCAGAGGCCGGCGACACCGGCGCCGACAATCAGAACGTCGGTGGAAATAACGGATGGCATGCAGCGACCTCAGTGTTCAAGACGAGGGCGCAGTATACAGACTCGGGAAAGGGGCGGATTTGTCGAAAATCAACCGGACAGATACAAAACCATTGTGGGAGCGAGCCTGCTCGCGAAGTGGGCGTGTCAGTCGATATATCTGATGCCTGACACACCGCATTCGCGAGCAGGCTCGCTCCCACAGGAATTTGTTTGGACTTAATGGCCGGCGGTTTTGGAGAACAGCTGGATGACGACCACGCCCAGCACGATCAGCCCCATCCCCAGCATCGCCGGGATATCCAGTTTTTGCCCGTACAGAAACAGCGCTGCGACACTGACCATCACGATGCCCATGCCGGCCCACACGGCGTAGGCCACGCCGACCGGCACGGTGCGCACCACCAGCGTCAGCATCCAGAACGCAATCGCGTAGCCGACGATCACCAGAATCAGCGGCAGCGGCGTGCTGAAGCCTTTTACCGCTTTCATCGACACGGTGGCGATCACTTCGGCGCAGATCGCGATAGCGAGGTAGGCGTAGGCGTTCATGATGGAAATCCTCAAATAAAACGTGGCTTGCTGGGGGCGCATTTTAGTCGAGCATCAGATGGGGTAAAGTCATTACCTATCTGTAATCAAGATGGGTTGCCGGCGCATGCAGTGGAATTTCGAGCAACTGAGGGTGTTTGTCAGCGTCGCTGAGCAGCGCTCGTTCTCCGCCGTGGCGCGTCAGCAGCGCAAGGCGCAGTCTGCCATCAGCAGTGCCATCGCCATGCTCGAAGCTGACTTGGGCGTGAGCTTGTTCGAACGCAGCAGCGGGCGTCAGCCAAGCCTTACCGAAGCGGGCGAAGCCTTGCTCGAAGAGGCGCGGGAAGTCTTGCGTCAGTGCGAACGCCTCAACGGCCGCGCCATGGCGATGCTGCGTGGTCAGGAAGCGCAGTTGCGCGTGGCGCAGGATGAGGCGATGCCGTATCAGGCGCTGGTGGAAAGTTTCGGTGAACTGGCCGAGCAGTTTCCCAGCCTCGAAGTGCAACTGACCAGCGCCGCTCAGGGTGAAGTCGCGCGCAAACTGGTCGAGCGCCGCGCCGATCTTGGCTTGTTGTTCTATCACGATGAAATCCCCGAAGCACTCGAGCGGCGTGTGCTCGGCAGCGTGGAAATGGTCACGGTGTGCGGTATCCATCATCCGTTGGCAGCGCAGCCTTACGTGACTTGCCAGCAGTTGGCGCAGCATCGGCAGTTATTGATGTCGACGCAAACCAGCGTCTACCCCGGCAACGAAGCGGCCAGCCCACAAGTGTGGCGCGCCGACAGTTTCTATGTGATGTCCGAATGGCTGGTGCGCAACCTCGGTTGGGCCTGGTTGCCACGCCATGTGGTGCAGTATTCGGCGTATCAAGGGCAGATGGTCGAACTCGCCAGCGAATGGACGCCGCCGGCACTGGTGGTGGAACTGGTCTGGCGCCGTGATGAGCCGCTTGGCCCGGCCGCGCGCTGGCTGGCCGAACGTTTTGCCGTGCACTTGCGCGCGATCGGCGACAAAAGCCGATAAACTCCGCCGCCATGAATAGAACTCTCTACACCGCGCTGTTTTACCTGGGGCTGCCATTGGTGGCGATTCGGCTGTGGCTGCGCGCGCGTAAGGCGCCGGCGTATGCCAAACGGATTGGCGAACGTTTCTCCTGCAACATGCCGACGCTGCGACCCGGAGGGATCTGGGTCCACGCTGTGTCGGTGGGCGAAAGCATTGCCGCCGCGCCGATGATCCGCGCCTTGCTGCAGCGTTATCCGCAGTTGCCGATCACCGTGACCTGCATGACGCCGACCGGTTCGGAGCGGATTCAGGCCCTGTTCGCCAATGAGCCGCGCATCCAGCACTGCTATCTGCCCTATGACTTGCCGTGCGCGGCGACGCGTTTTCTTGATCGCGTCCAGCCAAAACTCGCGGTGATCATGGAAACCGAGCTGTGGCCCAACCATATCCATCAGTGCGCCAAGCGTGGGATTCCGGTGGCGCTGGCCAACGGTCGGTTATCGCAGCGTTCGGCCAAAGGCTACGGCCGTTTTAGCAAACTGACCGCGCCGATGCTCGCTGAAATGAGTCTGTTTGCCGTGCAGACCGAGGCCGAGGCTCAGCGTTTTCGCGATCTGGGCGCGCGGCCGGAAACCGTCGAAGTCACCGGTTCGATCAAGTTCGACCTGACTATCGACCCGCAACTGCTGCAACGCGCCGCCGAACTGCGCGGTCAGTGGCAGGCGCTGGAGCGTCCGGTGTGGATCGCCGCGAGCACCCACGAAGGCGAGGACGAAGTGGTGCTCGACGCCCATCGTCGCCTGTTGGCCAATCATCCCGATGCATTGTTGATTCTGGTGCCACGCCACCCCGAACGTTTCAATTCGGTGTTCGACCTGTGTCAGCGCGAAGGTTTCGCCACGGTACGTCGCTCGACCGGGACCATTGTCGATGCGCAGACGAGCGTGCTGCTCGGCGACACCATGGGCGAGTTACTGTTTCTCTATGCCTTGGCCGACAGCGCATTCGTTGGCGGCAGTCTGGTCGCCAACGGCGGGCACAATCTCCTGGAGCCGGCGGCGCTGGCAAAACCGGTGATCAGCGGCCCGCACCTGTTCAACTTCCTCGACATCGCCGCGCAACTGCGCGAAGCCGGGGCACTGGCCGAAGTGGACGATGCCGAAGGGCTGGCGGTCGAGGTGCAGCGTTTGTTCGAATTGCCGCGCGATGCGCAGCGCATGGCCGAGGCCGGGCTGGCGGTGATGCGCCGCAACCAGGGCGCGTTGCTGCGGTTGCTGGAGGGGTTGGGCAGGCTGATCAAATAAGCGCGGCATAAAAAAGATCGTCCGGGCATGCCCTGGACGATCTTTTTTTTCATTTCAAGGCCGGGCTTTCAATTGCGCCTCGGCCGCTGAGGCCAGATCCGGCGGGAGGAAATCCTTGTCCGGGTTGTAGTCGGCTTTCAGATAACGTCGCAGGTCTTGCAGGTCCCCCGGGTTCAGCGTGCCCGCCGCCTGCTTCAGGCGCAGGTTGTCGAGGATGTAGTCGTAGCGGGTGTTGTTGTAATTACGCACCGAGGTGTACAGCTGACGCTGCGCGTCGAGCACGTCGACGATGTTGCGCGTGCCGACCTGGTAACCGATTTCCGTGGCTTCCACCGCGCTCTGGTTGGAGATGATCGACTGGCGGCGCGCCTGTACCTGTTCGACGTCGGTGTTCACCGCACGGTGCAGGTTGCGGGTGTTTTCCACCACCTGACGGCGCAGCGATTCGCGCTGCTGCTCGCTCTGATCCAGTTGCGCGTAGGACTGGCGCACTTGCGAACTGGTCAGCCCGCCGCTGTAGATCGGGATGTTCAGTTGCAGGCCCAGCGTGCTCTGTTCGACGTTGCCGCCATACGGCGCGCCAAACGAATTCGGATTGGCAAAGCCCAAAGCGTCGTTGTCACCTTTTTCATATTTGGCCACCGCATCGAGGGTCGGCAAGTGCCCGGCCTTGCGCTGCTTGAGCGTTTGCTCAGCCGAGCTGACGGCGTAGTTGCTGGCGAGCAGATTTAGATTTTGTCGCGCCGCGGTGTCGACCCAGGACTTCGCATCGTTCGGCGCCGGCGGCAGAATCGGCAGGCTGTGGACGATGCCCTGAATCGAGTTGTACTGGCGGTTGGTCAGGGTGATCAACGCTTCGAACGCATCATCGACCTGGCGCTGCGCGACGATGCGGTTGGCCCGTGCGGTGTCGTAACTGGCTTGCGATTGCAGCACGTCGGTCTTGTCCGAGAGGCCGACGTCGAAGCGCTCGTTGGACTGGTCGAGCTGGCGCTTGAACGCGGCTTCTTCGGCCTTGGTCGAGGCGAGGTTGTCCTGGCTGCGCAGCACATTGAAATAGCTTTCGGCGGTTTGCAGGATCAGGTTCTGTTCGGTCGCCGAGAGTTGCAGGGCGGCCTGTTCGTTGACGTCCTTGGCGGCCTGGTACTGGAACCAGCGATCGGCGCGGAACAACGGTTGGGCGAGGGTCGCCTGATACGAATGAGCGCTGCGATTGGCAATCGCTGAAGGCTGGTCGATCGAGGTACGCACGTCGGCGACTTCGGCGCCACCGGACAGATTCGGCAGCAAGCCGGCGCGGGCCTGTGGCACCACTTCTTTCTGCGCGCCGTACTGGGCGCGGGCGGCGGCCAGATCGGCATTGTTGTCGACCGCTTCCTGATAGACGCTGACCAGATCGGTTTTGGTCGACAAGGGCGCTTCGGCCGCCCAGGCCATTGCGGTGGACGCACAAGACACGGCAACAGCCAGTGAAAGTTTGCGCAGCATGAGGCGATCCCTAGCATTAAATATTATGGAAGTAATCCGGGCGCCAAAGGTAAGGCGCAGCCCGCACACCGTCAAGGCTGGGCAGGGCACAGCGAGTGTAGTTGCGCATCGCTTCGGCAACAATCGGGTACGCCGGTGTATTTATGCCATTCATCAAGGCGTTCGCTGCGGTGTTGGCGTTCCTTGGCGGTTGTGTCTAGACTGGCCGGGTTCTTGTCGGGGTGCCTTGCTATGAGGCTGAGATCGAATAATTTCGGATCCCGTTGAACCTGATCAGGTTAGCGCCTGCGTAGGGAACAAGATTTCTCGTCACCCGGCGAGTCCTCTTGTGCTTCGTCCGGGAAATTGTTCGACAATCGAACGCCCCCCATGACGAATGCACAGCACCGGTTCTGGTGCGTCCGTGCCTCTCAGGTTCTGCTCCGACAATCCACTGCTGGATGCTGTCTGGAGAGCCCGTGATGACGACAAAAGAAAAAAACGCGATCAATCTGAGTGACTCGGCCAAGGTCGACGAGCAATCGGTCAAGCCGTTCACCCGTTCGCAAAAAGTCTACGTTCAGGGCTCGCGCCCGGACATCCGCGTGCCGATGCGCGAAATCAGCCTGGACGTGACCCCGACCGACTTCGGCGGCGAAATCAACGCGCCGGTCACCGTCTACGACACCTCTGGTCCCTACACTGATCCAAACGTGGTCATCGATGTGCGCAAAGGCCTCGGCGATGTACGTTCGGCGTGGATCGACGACCGTGGCGACACCGAGCGTCTGCCCGGCCTGAGCTCGAACTTCGGTCAGCAGCGTCTGGCCGATGCCGAGCTGACCAAGCTGCGTTTCGCTCACGTCAACAACCCGCGCCGGGCCAAGGCCGGGGCCAACGTCAGCCAGATGCACTACGCGCGCAAAGGCATCATCACCGCCGAGATGGAATACGTCGCCATCCGCGAAAACATGAAGCTGCAAGAGGCCCGCGCGGCCGGCCTGCTCAAGCAGCAGCACGCCGGCCACAGCTTTGGCGCGAGCATCCCGAAAGAAATCACCCCTGAGTTCGTCCGCGAAGAAATCGCCCGCGGCCGCGCGATCATTCCGGCCAACATCAACCACGTCGAACTGGAACCGATGATCATCGGCCGTAACTTTTTGGTGAAGATCAACGGCAACATCGGCAACAGCGCACTGGGTTCGTCGATCGAAGAAGAAGTGGCGAAACTGACCTGGGGCATTCGCTGGGGCTCGGACACGGTGATGGACTTGTCCACCGGCAAGCACATCCACGAAACCCGCGAGTGGATCATCCGCAACTCGCCGGTGCCGATCGGTACTGTGCCGATCTATCAGGCGCTGGAGAAGGTCAACGGCGTTGCCGAAGACCTGACCTGGGAGCTGTTCCGCGACACGCTGATCGAACAGGCCGAGCAGGGCGTCGACTACTTCACCATCCACGCCGGCGTGCTCCTGCGCTACGTGCCGCTGACCGCCAAACGCGTCACCGGCATCGTCTCCCGTGGCGGTTCGATCATGGCCAAGTGGTGCCTGGCGCACCACAAAGAGAACTTCCTCTACACCCATTTCGACGAAATCTGCGAAATCATGAAGGCCTACGACGTCAGCTTCTCGCTGGGCGATGGCCTGCGTCCGGGCTCGATTGCCGACGCCAACGACGAAGCGCAATTCGGTGAACTGGAAACCCTCGGCGAGCTGACCAAGATCGCCTGGAAGCACGACGTGCAATGCATGATCGAAGGCCCGGGCCACGTGCCGATGCAGTTGATCAAAGAGAACATGGACAAGCAGCTCGAGTGCTGCGACGAGGCGCCGTTCTACACCCTCGGCCCGCTGACTACCGACATCGCTCCGGGTTACGACCACATCACTTCCGGCATCGGTGCGGCGATGATCGGCTGGTTCGGCTGCGCGATGCTTTGCTACGTGACACCGAAGGAACACCTGGGCCTGCCGAACAAGGATGACGTGAAGACCGGGATCATCACTTACAAGATCGCTGCGCATGCTGCGGATCTCGCAAAAGGGCATCCGGGCGCGCAGATTCGTGACAATGCCTTGAGCAAGGCGCGCTTTGAATTCCGTTGGGAAGACCAGTTCAACCTCGGCCTGGACCCGGACACCGCGCGTTCCTACCACGACGAAACCCTGCCGAAAGACTCGGCCAAGGTCGCGCATTTCTGCTCGATGTGCGGGCCGAAATTCTGCTCGATGAAAATCACCCAGGAAGTCCGCGAATACGCGGCGAACCAGCGTATCGACGCAGTCGACGTGGACGTTGCCAAAGGCCTGGCGGAACAGGCCGAGCGGTTCAAGCAGGAAGGCAGTCAGCTTTATAAAAAAGTCTGACCCGGTTCTCACTGATCGTTCCCACGCTCCGCGTGGGAATGCAGCCCGTGACGCTCCGCGTCACTGGACGCGGAGCGTCCCTGGAGGCATTCCCACGCAGAGCGTGGGAACGATCATCGGACGGCGGGTCAACACAACAACAATTGTTCCTTTGAGATAACACCCTTGAGCATTCAACCCGGCACTTATTCCCCCGACCTCGCCGTACCCTCTGACAAGCGTGTCTTCGGCGGTCGCGATCTGTTTTCCCTGTGGTTTTCCCTCGGCATCGGCTTGATGGTTTTGCAGACCGGCGCCTTGCTCGCTCCCGGTCTGGGCCTGTCCGGCTCGCTGCTGGCGATCTTCCTCGGCACGCTGGTCGGTGTGCTGTTGCTGGCCGCCGTCGGCGTAATCGGCAGCGACACCGGCCTGTCTTCTATGGCGGCGCTGAAACTCAGCCTCGGCAACAAAGGCGCGAGCCTGCCGGCGCTGCTTAATCTGCTGCAATTGATCGGTTGGGGCTCGTTCGAGATCATCGTCATGCGCGACGCTGCCAGCCTGCTCGGCACCCGTGCGTTCAGCGAAGGCTCGCTGTGGGCCAATCCGATGCTGTGGACCCTGTTATTCGGCGCGTTGGCGACCCTGCTTGCGGTCAGTGGACCGCTGACGTTTGTGCGGCAGATCCTGCGCAAGTGGGGCATCTGGCTGTTGCTCGCCGCCTGCCTCTGGCTGACCTGGAACCTGTTCGCCAAAGCCGATCTGGCTGCATTGTGGGCGCGCGCCGGTGATGGTTCGATGCCGTTCGCCGTGGGCTTCGACATTGCCATCGCCATGCCGCTGTCGTGGCTACCGCTGATTGCCGATTACTCGCGTTTCGGCAAGCGCGCGAAGAACGTTTTCGGCGGCACCGCTGTGGGTTTCTTCATCGGTAACTTCTGGCTGATGAGCCTTGGCGTCGCCTACACCTTGGCTTTCGCGCCGAGCGGTGAGGTCAACGCGCTGCTGCTGGCACTGGCGGGTGCCGGGCTGGGCATTCCGCTATTGCTGATCTTGCTGGACGAGTCGGAAAACGCCTTCGCCGACATTCATTCGGCAGCGGTATCGAGCGGGATTCTGTTGCGCCTGAAAGTCGAGCATCTGGCCTTGGCCATCGGCGTGATCTGCACGCTGATCGCGCTGCTGGCGCCGTTGGCGCAGTACCAGAACTTCCTCTTGCTGATCGGCTCGGTGTTCGCGCCGCTGTTCGGCGTGGTGCTGGTGGATCACTTCATCCTGCGCAAGCGCAGCGCCCAAGTGGCATCAGCTGCGTTGCGCTGGCCGGCATTGTTGGCCTGGCTGGGTGGCGTGAGCACTTACCACTTGCTGGCGAATCTGTATCCGGATGTCGGCGCAACCCTGCCGGCGCTGGTGCTGGCAGGGCTGTTGCAGCTGGTGCTGGGCCGGGCCTTCAGTTACGGCCGGGAAACAGCTCAGGCTTGAGAATGCCATTCAGGCGCGGGTAAGGAATCTTCAATTCGACGTGGCCCAGCGCGTAAGGCGCAATGGTGGTCACGTCGTACTTGAGGATCACGCCGCCGTAGGTCAGCGCCACGTTCGGCGTTTTCACGAACGGCCAGTTCGCCACGAACTCCGGCTCCTGATCGAGCTTGGTGCTGATCAGCCAACTGTTGTGCGCAACCTGCGCAGCTTTCCAGAAAGCTTCTTCCTGGCCCGGCAGCAACATGTCGGACAGGTTCAGCACTTTATGCTGTTGACGCGAATAGTTGATGAAACCGCGCCCCGGTGTGCCATGGGCACCGCCGGTGTCGAGGTAGCTCGACAGCTCGATGATCACCAGGCCGTCATGCTGCTCGCGTACTTTCGCTTGCAGGTAACTGCTGTAGCGCGGGCCGGCGCTGGCCAGAAACTGTTCGCGATAAGCCGCCAGGGTCGGCGCGACCGGGGCGTTCTTCTCGGTGCGGGTCATCTGCAGCAGGCGTTTTTCGATGATGCCGTCCAGTGCCGGCTCGTCCGGGAACCGCAACGTATCGATGTTCACCAGTGGGCACTCAGGATTGGCGCAGCCGGGTTTGAGCTGTTCCGAGGCATCGCGTTTGGTGTCCAGCGGCGTGCGGTAGTTGGGCTGGAACAGGCTGGCACAGGCGCCCAGAGTCAGGGCGATAGCGGCCACAGAGGCAATTTTGAAAAGCGACATGGGCGTCCTTTCGAAAGCAGGGGAAGGCAAAAAAGTTACCGCTTCGACTCTCAACGAAGCAGTCAGTTCGCCACTAAGCTAATTAGAGTGGGTTTCGCCGTCACCGTCCATCCCGCTGACGGTAAAGGGGCTGCATCAAACGGTGCGGGCGCGTTAGGATGGCGCGAAGTCGAGGTCGCCCAGCGCAACCTCGTCATGGACTTGTAGTAGAGAGGATGCTCATGACCGATTTTGCCAACGCCATTCCGACCGCCGTCGATATCGTGCGGCGCGAAAAGTGCTACGAGGGCTTCTACAAGCTCGATCGTGTGCACCTGCGCCATGAGCTGTTCGCCGGTGGCATGAGCCGCGAGATCAACCGGGAAATTTTTGTCCGCCACGACGCTGTGTGCGTGCTGCCCTACGATCCGCAGCGCGACGAAGTGGTGCTGATCGAGCAGTTTCGCGTCGGCGCCATGGGCAAGGCCGACAATCCGTGGCTGGTCGAACTGGTTGCCGGTCTGATCGACAAGGATGAACAACCGGAAGAAGTTGCTCACCGCGAAGCGCAGGAGGAAGCTGGACTGGACATCAAGGCGCTGTGGCCGATGACCAAGTATTTCCCCTCGCCGGGTGGCAGCAACGAATTCGTGCATTTGTATCTGGGGCGTTGCAGCACCGAGGGTGTGGGCGGTCTGCATGGCCTGGAAGAAGAAGCAGAAGATATCCGCGTCACGGTCTGGGCTTTCGAAGATGCCTTGCAGGCTGTCCGTGACGGACGCATTGCCAATGCGGCGAGCATCATTGCCATGCAGTGGCTGGCGCTGAACCGCGCCGAAGTGAGGGGGTTATGGTTGTAAACAAGCTGCGCGATCGTTATCGAGTCGACCTCGTGGGGCTGCAAGCCGCCTGCGAGGCCAACTACGCGCGCCTGATGCGTTTGCTGCCGGACATGCGCAGCGAGCCCGAGGCCCGGCGCATCGCCGTGACCCAGGGCGAGCAGATGCTCGGCGTGCTCGCCCTCGAAGTACTGCAGACCTGCCCGTACACCACGACGTTGCAGGTGCGTCAGGAACACAGTCTGCCTTGGCTGCCGGTGCCGCAACTGGAAGTGCAGGTCTATCACGACGCGCGCATGGCCGAAGTGGTCAGCGCCGAACATGCACGACGCTTTCGCGGCATCTATCCTTATCCGAATGCTTCGATGTACCAGCCGGATGAAAAGGCTCAGCTCAATCTGTTCCTGGGGGAATGGCTGAGCCATTGCCTGGCGTTGGGGCATGAGTACGAAGTCGTACGCTAGTTGTGAACTGTGTCCGGTTCGCCGGTTTCCTCTTTGCCTGAACCCCCAGCATAATTGCGGCACCTGACCGATTCCGTGCTTTTGCCTTGGGAGAACGCCTTTGCCGAGCGTATCCACGTTGACCACCGCCGATCCGGCGTTGCTGGTGCAGTTGTCCGACAGCCATCTGTTCGCTGAAGCGGACGGTGCGCTGCTGGGCATGAAAACCCGCGAGAGTCTGCAAAAGGTCATCGACCTGGTACTGGAGCAGCAGCCGCAGATCGATCTGCTGCTGGCCACCGGCGATATTTCCCAGGACGGCACGCTGCAGTCGTATCAGCTGTTTCGCCAGATGAGCGCGCAGATCGATGCGCCGGCGCGGTGGATTCCTGGCAATCACGACGAGCCGATGATCATGGCGCAGGCCGCTGTGCAGAGCACACTGCTGGAACCGGTGGTTGATATCGGCAACTGGCGAGTGACCATGCTGGATTCGGCGGTGCCGGGTTCGGTGCCGGGGTATTTGCAGGACGACCAATTGCAACTGCTGGCCCGCTCGCTCAGCGAAGCGCCGGAGCGCCATCATCTGGTGTGTTTTCACCATCATCCGGTGTCCATTGGATGCGCGTGGATGGAGCCGATTGGCTTGCGCAATCCCGAGGCGTTTTTCGAGGTGCTGGATCGTTTTCCACAGGCCCGTGCGGTGTTGTGGGGGCATGTGCATCAGGAGATTGATCGCGAGCGCAATGGCGTGAGACTGATAGCTTCGCCTTCGACGTGCATTCAGTTTGAGCCGGGGAGTGAAGACTTCAAGGTCGGCGAGCAGGCTCCGGGCTATCGGTGGTTGCGGTTGTTGCCGGATGGGCGGCTGGAAACCGGTGTCGAACGCGTTATCAATTTCGCCTTCACCGTCGACTACGGCTCTGACGGTTACTGATTTTCGATCAAGAGCCCCTCACCCCAGCCCTCTCCCAGAGGGAGAGGGAGCCGACCGAGGTGTCTTTCGCTATCCATCGACCTGAAGCAGCGTTGTCGATTATGGATTCACAGCACAGCGTTCAGGTCGATGTAGTGCGCAAATATCTCCCATTCGGTCCCCTCTCCCTCCGGGAGAGGGCTAGGGTGAGGGGCTTTCTCCCTGTAAACTCCGCTATCTTTCGCCGACACCAGGGAGCTCAAATGTCCGGTTCGATCCTCTACATCCACGGTTTCAACAGCGCCCCGGCCTCGAAAAAGGCCTGTCAGCTGGTAACGGTGATGGAGCGGCTGGGTTTGAGCGAGCAACTGCGAGTGCCGGCCCTGCATCACCATCCGCGTGAGGCCATCGGTCAGTTGCAGCAAGCGATTGCCGAACTGGGCCGGCCGCTGCTGGTGGGAAGTTCGCTCGGCGGCTACTATGCGACTCACCTGGCCGAGCGCCATGGCCTGAAAGCCCTGCTGGTCAACCCGGCGGTCAGCCCGCACCGGATGTTCGACGGCTATCTGGGCCCGCAGAAAAACCTGTATACCGATGAAACCTGGGATCTGACCCACGACCACGTCGCGGCGCTGGCCGAACTGCAAGTGCCAGCACCGCAGGATGCGCAGCGCTATCAGGTCTGGTTGCAAACCGGCGATGAAACGCTGGATTATCGCCTCGCCCAGCAGTATTACCGCGCCTGTGCCCTACGCATCCAGGCCGGCGGCGATCACAGTTTCCAGGGCTTTGCCGGGCAATTGCCGGCATTGCTGAGTTTTGCCGGCATTGGCGCCGATACGTATCAGGCAATCGATTTCACCGCACTGTGAAGTCTTGCCCCTATTCAATGAATGACTGACGACGAGACCCTATGGCCACTCCCAGCGCTAGCTCCTATAACGCCGACGCCATCGAAGTCCTCTCGGGCCTCGACCCGGTGCGCAAACGCCCCGGCATGTACACCGACACCAGTCGGCCGAACCACCTCGCCCAGGAAGTCATCGACAACAGTGTCGACGAAGCCCTGGCCGGCCACGCGCGATCGGTGCAGGTCATCCTGCACGCCGACCACTCGCTGGAAGTCAGTGACGACGGCCGTGGCATGCCGGTCGACATCCACCCGGAAGAGGGTGTGTCCGGTGTCGAACTGATCCTCACCAAGCTGCACGCGGGCGGCAAGTTTTCCAACAAGAACTACCAGTTCTCCGGCGGGCTGCACGGGGTGGGTATATCCGTGGTCAACGCGCTGTCGACCGAAGTGCGCGTGCGCGTCAAACGCGACGGCAATGAATACCAGATGACCTTCAAGGACGGCTTCAAGGCCTCTGAGCTGGAAATCGTCGGCACCGTCGGCAAGCGCAACACCGGCACCAGCGTGTACTTCGCGCCGGACCCGAAATACTTCGATTCACCGAAATTTTCCATCAGCCGCCTCAAGCATGTGCTCAAGGCCAAGGCTGTGCTGTGCCCGGGGCTGCTGGTCAGCTTCGAAGACAAAGGCACCGGCGAAAAAGTCGAGTGGCATTACGAAGACGGCCTGCGCTCGTATCTGGTCGACGCGGTCAGCGAATTCGAACGCCTGCCCAACGAGCCGTTCTGCGGCGCGTTCGCCGGTAATAAGGAAGCGGTCGACTGGGCGCTGTTGTGGCTCCCGGAAGGTGGCGACGCGGTGCAGGAAAGCTACGTCAACCTGATCCCGACCGCGCAGGGCGGCACCCATGTCAACGGTTTGCGTCAGGGCCTGCTCGATGCGATGCGCGAGTTCTGCGAATTCCGCAGCTTGCTGCCGCGCGGCGTGAAGCTGGCGCCGGAAGACGTCTGGGAGCGCATCGCTTTCGTCCTGTCGATGAAAATGCAGGAGCCGCAGTTCTCCGGTCAGACCAAAGAGCGTTTGTCGTCGCGTGAAGCGGCAGCGTTCGTCTCCGGTGTGGTCAAGGACGCGTTCAGCCTGTGGCTCAATGCCAACCCGGAAACCGGTCTGGCCCTGGCTGAACTGGCGATCAACAACGCCGGCCGTCGCCTCAAGGCGAGCAAGAAAGTCGAGCGCAAGCGCGTCACCCAAGGCCCGGCATTGCCGGGCAAACTGGCCGACTGCGCCGGGCAGGACCCGATGCGTTCCGAGCTGTTTCTGGTCGAAGGTGATTCCGCCGGCGGTTCCGCCAAACAAGCGCGGGACAAGGAATTTCAGGCGATCCTGCCGTTGCGTGGCAAGATCCTCAACACTTGGGAAGTCGACGGCAGCGAAGTGCTCGCCAGTCAGGAAGTGCACAACATCGCCGTGGCCATCGGTGTCGATCCGGGCGCGGCGGACATGAGCCAGCTGCGCTACGGCAAGATCTGCATCCTCGCCGACGCCGACTCCGACGGTCTGCACATCGCCACGCTGCTCTGCGCATTGTTCGTCCAGCACTTCCGCCCGCTGGTCGACGCCGGCCACGTCTACGTAGCGATGCCGCCGCTGTATCGCATCGACCTGGGCAAGGAAATCTACTACGCCCTCGACGAGGCCGAGCGCGATGGCATTCTCGATCGTCTGGTCGCCGAGAAGAAACGCGGCAAGCCGCAGGTCACCCGATTCAAGGGTCTGGGTGAAATGAACCCGCCGCAACTGCGCGAAACCACCATGGACCCGAACACCCGGCGCCTGGTGCAGCTGACGCTCGGCGAAGATTTCGCCGAAACCTCGGAAATGATGGACATGCTGCTGGCGAAAAAACGCGCCGGCGACCGTAAATCCTGGCTCGAATCCAAAGGCAATCTCGCCGAGGTGCTGGCCTGATGCGTTGTGGCTTGGCCCTGGCGTGTGCGTTGCTGCTAAGTGCGATGAGCGTGTCGGCCGAGCCGTTGCAGGAATTGCGCGTGCTCTCCGAGCATCCCGTCGAAGGCATCCGCGGAGGCAATCTGTCGGGGCTGGCGATGTGCGGCGAAGCACTGTGGGCGGTATCGGATCGCGATGACGATCAGATCTACCGACTCGATACCACAGCTCAGGTCTGGGAGGCCGAAGCCATGCACATCGACGTGCCGTTAGTGCCGGACACCGGTTTGCCGTGGGGATTGCGCTCGCGCAACTGGGCGGCGTCGTTCGTGCGCGGTGGCGATCTGGATTTCGAAGGGATCAGCTGCGACAGCGCGGGCAATCGCTACGTGGTCAGCGAGGGCCATGCGGCGGTATTGCAGGTGCCCCTCATCGGTCCCGCCAACTGGCTGAAGATTTCACCGATGCTGGTGCGTGAAGCGCGGGCCAGCGGCATGCTGCTGCATTTCAACGCAATTTTCGAAGGTCTGGCGATCAACCCGGCGGGCGATCGCATGTGGCTGGCCGCCGAACGACAAAGCCGCGGTTTGCTGATGATCAAGCGCCAGCAGACGGTGTGGGATTGTGAGGGTCGCTGCGTGCTGCTCAGTGAAGGCGGCAAGGAGATGCAGCCTTCGCAGTTTCCCCACGCCAGAGCGGTCGATCGCGACTTTTCCGACATTGCGCTGTTCAACGGCAAGCTGTTTACCCTTGAGCGCAACGCGTTCCAGATCTGTCGTCGCGATGCGCAGACGGCCAAGGTCGAGCAGTGCTGGTCGTATGCCGCCGAACTGTTACAGGCCAATCGGCGTTACGCGCAGAACTACGGGCTGGAAGAAGCGTTGATCATCGACGCCGATGGGGCCTGGGTGGGTGTCGACAATAATTTCGGACCGCGTGCCGACGGTGAGGTCCGCCCGATCGTCTGGCGTTTCGCCGCGCCTGATCGTGGCTGGAACGGCAATTTGTGAACATGCTGTAGAAGGTTTTTTGCCCAGTCCGTGCTCAATCAGAAAACCGCTGCAATACTTTGGGAACATCCCACCCGTGCTGCGTCACGGGCAGGGGTGAAGCTCTGAAGCAATGCTGTCGAGAAAGTAGTGTGTTCGTTGAATTCCGACATGTCGTGCAAGGCTCGGGGAAACTTGAAACGCCGACTGCGGGAGATTCAACGATGAAACTCAACCACTCTATTGCGGTTGTTTTGCTTGTCTGGAGTTCGCTGGGACTGACTGCGGACCCTGAATTGCGGATGCTTTCGGAACATCCTGTGGATGGCATGCGCGGGGGTAATCTTTCAGGGCTGGCCAGCTGTGACGGGATCTTGTGGGCGGTGTCTGATCGAGACGACGACCAGATTTACAGACTCGATACACAAGCTCGGGTGTGGAAGGCCGAGGCGGTTTTGATTAGTGTCCCACCTGTGCCTGGAGATCCCGGGCGGACCTTGTCCATGAAAACCCGAAGCTTCTTCAGAGCGCTTGTAGGTAATGGTGCATTGGACTTTGAAGGGATCACTTGTGACTCTGGTAAAAATAGTTACATTCTGAGCGAAACGTATTCAGCCATCCTCCGAATCAGACCAGATGGTGGAACGGGCTGGTTGGTCATCTCTCCCCAAATGCTGACGAAAGCGCGGGAGGCCGGGTTGTTGGGGCAAGCGAACGCGCTTTATGAAGGCCTGGTCGTGTCCGGCCTTGCCAACACTGAAATCTGGCTGGCCGCAGAGCGGCAAAAAAGAGGTTTGGTAAAAATCAAGCGGATGCTTAGCCCCATGTATTACACATGGTTTTGCAATTCCGTTTGTGTGGTAATGACCGAGGAAGGGCTGGCACCACAGCCGCCCCAATTTCCAGATTCCAAATGGGTAGACAAGGATTTTTCGGATATCGCATTGTTCAATAACAAGTTGTACTTGCTGGACCGCAATGCTTTCAAAATCTGTCGTCATGAAATGCTGACAGGAAAGCAGGAACGCTGCTGGTCATTCGCAGCAGATGCGCTGTTTCCGAGCCGTCAGTACGCGGCCCGGCATGGTATGACCGAAGCCTTGCTGGTCGATGCCCAGGGCGCATGGATCGGGGTCGATAACAATTTCGCAACTCGTGCAGATGGCGAGTCTCGCCCGATCGTCTGGCGCTTTGCTGCGCCCGCGGGCGGCTGGGATGCGGGTCTTTGAGCCAGCAGCCACCGGGCAAACGCGCCGGGCGGGTGCTGATGGTGCTCGCCTGGTGCGCGGCGCTGTTTCTCGCTACGCGATTTTTCGGCCAGTGGGAACAGCGCCAGCAGAATCCGAACATTGTCGTCACGTCCGAGCAGGGCGAAGGGTTTATCGAAGTGAAACTGGCGAGCAATGCCCAAGGGCATTTCGTTGCCAGCGGCCAGATCAACGGCGAGCCGGTGGAGTTCATGCTCGACACCGGGGCGACCGATGTGTCGATCCCGGCGGATCTGGCCAAGCGTTTGAAGCTGGAAGAAGGTTTCGGTGTGACCCTGAGCACGGCCAATGGCCTGAGCCAGGGCTATCGAACAAAAATTGCCCGCCTGCAACTGGGCGACATCGTTTTGCGTGACGTTCGCGCACTGGTGGCGCCGGGGTTGCATGGCGATCAGGTGCTGCTCGGCATGAGCGCCCTGAACAGACTTGAATTTACTCAGCGCGGTGGCACCATGCTGCTGCGCCAGACAACGAACCGATGAGGCCCGCATGAGCGACTCCCTTGATCTCAGCCTGGACGGTGTAGAACGCCGCTCGCTGGCTGACTTCACCGAAAATGCCTACCTCAACTACTCCATGTACGTGATCATGGACCGCGCGCTGCCGCATATCGGCGACGGCCTGAAACCGGTGCAGCGGCGTATCGTCTACGCCATGAGCGAGCTGGGGCTGGATGCCGATTCCAAGCACAAGAAGTCGGCGCGTACCGTCGGCGACGTGCTCGGCAAGTTTCACCCGCACGGCGATTCGGCGTGCTACGAAGCGATGGTGCTGATGGCCCAGCCGTTCAGCTATCGCTACACACTGGTCGACGGTCAGGGTAACTGGGGTGCGCCGGACGATCCGAAGTCCTTTGCCGCCATGCGTTACACCGAAGCGCGGCTGTCGCGCTATTCCGAGGTGCTGCTCAGCGAGCTGGGCCAGGGCACTGCCGACTGGGGCCCGAACTTCGACGGCACCCTGCAGGAACCGCTGGTGTTGCCGGCGCGCCTGCCGAACATTCTGCTCAACGGCACCACCGGTATCGCCGTGGGCATGGCCACCGACGTGCCGCCGCACAACCTGCGCGAAGTCGCCACCGCCTGCGTGCGCCTGCTCGACGAGCCGAAAGCCACGGTCGAGCAGCTCTGCGAGCACATTCAGGGCCCGGATTATCCGACCGAAGCGGAGATCATCACGCCGCGTGCCGACCTGCTGAAGATGTACGAAACCGGCAAGGGCTCGGTGCGCATGCGCGCCGTGTACCACGTCGAGGACGGCGACATCATCGTCACCGCGCTGCCGCACCAGGTCTCCGGTGCGAAAGTGCTGGAGCAGATCGCCGCGCTGATGCAGGCGAAACCATCGAAAGCGCCGCAGATCGCTGATTTGCGTGACGAGTCCGACCACGAAAACCCGTGCCGCATCGTGATCATCCCTGTCAACAGCCGCGTCGATCACGAAGCGCTGATGCAGCACCTGTTCGCCAGCACCGAGCTGGAGTCGACCTATCGGGTCAACGTCAACATCATTGGTCTGGACGGCAAGCCGCAGCTGAAAAACCTGCGCGCGCTGCTGGTCGAGTGGCTGGAGTTCCGCGTGCTGACCGTGCGTCGCCGCCTGCAATTCCGCCTCGACAAGGTCGAGCGTCGCCTGCACCTGTTGGACGGTTTGCTGATCGCTTACCTCAACCTGGATGAAGTGATCCACATCATCCGTACCGAGGAACATCCGAAGGCCAAACTGATCGAGCGTTTCGCCCTCAGCGAAATCCAGGCGGACTACATTCTCGATACCCGTCTGCGTCAGTTGGCGCGACTGGAAGAGATGAAGCTGCGCGACGAGCAGGACGAACTGCTCAAGGAGCAAGCCAAGCTGCAAGCGCTGCTCGGCAGCGAAGCCAAGCTGAAGAAGCTGGTGCGTACCGAGCTGCTCAAGGACGCTGAAACCTACGGCGACGACCGTCGTTCGCCGATCGTCGAGCGCGCCGAAGCCAAGGCGCTGACCGAACACGATCTGCTGCCCAACGAGAAAGTCACCGTAGTGCTGTCGGAAAAAGGCTGGGTGCGTTCGGCCAAGGGCCACGACATCGACGCCACCGGCCTGTCGTACAAGGCCGGTGACGGCTTCAAGACTTCGGCAGCGGGGCGTTCCAACCAGTTTGCGGTGTTCATCGACTCGACCGGCCGCAGCTATTCGGTCGCTGCGCACACCTTGCCGTCGGCCCGTGGTCAGGGCGAACCGTTGACCGGTCGTCTGACGCCGCCGCCGGGTGCCTCGTTCGAATGCGTGCTGATGCCCGAAGACGATGCGCTGTACGTGATCGCCTCCGACGCCGGCTACGGCTTCGTGGTCAAGGGCGAAGACCTGCAAGCCAAGAACAAGGCCGGCAAGGCGTTGTTGAGCCTGCCGAACAACGCCAAGGTCATCGCGCCGCGTCCCGTCGCCGACCGTGAACAGAACTGGCTGGCATCGGTCACGACCGAAGGTCGCCTGCTGATCTTCAAAATCAGCGATCTGCCACAATTGGGTAAGGGCAAGGGCAACAAGATCATCGGTATCTCCGGTGAGCGCGTCGCCAGCCGCGAGGAATACGTGACAGACATCGCCGTCCTTCCGGAGGGCGCCACCCTGGTGTTGCAGGCTGGCAAACGCACCCTGTCACTGAAGGCTGACGACCTTGAACACTACAAAGGTGAGCGTGGGCGTCGCGGAAATAAACTGCCGAGGGGCTTTCAGAGGGTCGATGCGCTGCTCGTCGAAAACCTCAATTAGGCGAGAACGCCCTCCTAGAGCGCTCGATCTGCGATTAAACACGTAGATCGACGCTTTGGCGCTGGAGTCGGAACGCATATTCACGGATGATATGGCCTTTCAAGCGCCGGCGTGGCCGAGCGTTCTTCATATTTATTGAGTATTTTCACTGTGGTCAGCCTTGTGGCGGCCACCTGGACGGGATGATGACTGCTCTGCGCCTTCCTCTTTTTTTGTTGCTCGCCGGCGTTCTTGGCCTGGCGGGTTGCAGCGTACACCAGCCGGTGTCGCTGTATCAGCTGGACAGCGGAAGTCCGGCTCAGCCTGCGCAAAGCGCGGGCATGGCGGTTTTACTGGGGCCGGTAGTCGTAGCGGACTACCTGCAGCGAGAGACTTTGCTGCAGCGCCAGCCCGACGGCAGCCTGCAGGCGGCAACGGACGGTCGTTGGGCCGGCAGCCTTTCGTCGGATATCGATCAGTTGCTGATGCGTCAGGTCGCCGGTCATCTGGACAGCCAGCGTGTAGTGCTGGCTCCGGCGACGACTGGTTTCACTCCGGATGTTCAAGTGTTGCTGACTATTACGCGTCTGGATTCCGGTGCAAAACAACCGGCGATTCTCGATGCGCAGTGGCGCTTGATCGACCGTCGCGGTCAGGTGCGTGATAACCGCATCGTCCATTTGCAGGAGCTGCATGCCGGCAGTACCGCTTCGCAGGTGCAGGCTCAGGGCATCCTGCTGCAGCGTCTGGCCGAGCAATTGTCGGTGGCACTCAAGCCGTTGGCCAACCAGCCTCCGGTGGCCGAAGCGCCGCGCAAGCGGGACGCCAAACCGGCAGCACCGGCGGCGGAAGCTGAAAAGCAGCCGAAGATTCCGATGGCATCGCCGATTCGCACGGATATGGAAGTGTTCCGCTTCTAAGACTGGATCGAGTCAGAACAGAGCCCGCCTTGTGCGGGCTTTGTTGTGTCTGGGGCCTTGGTGCGGAAGATCAAAAGCCCCTCACCCTAGCCCTCTCCCGGAGGGAGAGGGGACTGACCGAGGTGTCTGGCGTCTTACATCGACCTGAGAGATCTTGGCGATTATGGATTCACAGCCAAACGTTCATGTCGATGTAACTCTCGAATATCCCCCAATCGGTCCCCTCTCCCTCTGGGAGAGGGCTAGGGTGAGGGGGTTTTAGGGCTGAACTCGACCTCATTAACACCACCCACAAAAAAGCCCGCAGACAATCCCTCATCTGCGGGCTTTCGTATTTCAGGCCTAAGGCTTAAGCCCGGCGCTCATGCATCCGCGCCAGTTGCCGCTCCAGCATCGACGGATACGGTTCCATCAACCGCTCGACGCAGCAAGCACCCTCTGGGCTGGCGATCGGGCGAATCCGCGCGCGCTGGCGAATCAGCCCATCGTCACTGATCTTGCGTTCGACCAGCAGCAGGTTGCGGCTATGTTGCGACAGCGCCAGTGCATCCTGCGCCGAATCGGTCAGCAGCAGATCGATCTGGCTCAGGCCGAACAACTCATCGCCCAGCGTCAGGCCCAGTTGCAATTGCAGGGTGATGCCGCTGTCCGCGACCTCGATCTGCAGCTGGTGACCCAGTGCGCGCAGTAGTTCGCCGCAGCAGATCGCGTTGGTCAGGTAGTCGTCGCCGCAATCTTCGGTGTGGAACAGCATCAGCGTGCTGCCATCGTTCAGCGTTTCAATCTCGCCCTGATACAGCGAAGCGGCCTGCTCGAGGCAATCGCGATAGCGTTCCTGCAATTCTTCCAGCCGCGCGCGCGGCAAGCGGCGCAACTGCTCCTGCGAACCGAGTTGCACGGCCAGTACCGCGCTGTGCTGCGGAACGCTCGGCGTCGGCTTGCGCACAGGGGGTTGCGCGGTGGTATTGAGCGACTCATCGCGAAGATCGGCGAACGCGTCATCGTCGTCATCATCTTCAACGGTGCTGACCAGATGACGCGGTGCCGGCTTCTGCGCGGCCATCGGGCGCGTTTCGTCGAAACTCGAGTCACGCAGATTGCGCACCTCGAATTCCGCTTCGTCTTCTTCGTCTTCAAACACCGGCTCCGGTTCTGGCGCGGGCTCCGGGGCATAGCTGGCGTGCAGTTGCCGCGCCAGATCGCCGATTTCATCCTGACGATCGATACCCGGCGTGTGCTCGTCGATCCGCCGCAGCCACACGCGCAATTGCAGCAATGGCGTCGACAGGTGCCGGCCCATGCGCAAGCTCAGGGCCAGCGACAGCGCCAGCAGAATCCCGCTGAGAATGCCCATGCTTTGCAGGCTGATGGTCATCGGCTGCTGGAACTGATCCATGTCCAGGCTGATGCGCAGTTGTCCGGCAGTCACGTCCTGGAAGGTGATCTTGCTCTCGTACAAACCTTCGGCTTCGCCCAGCAGGCTGTGCTTGGGACGCTGACCGGACTCGGCGAGGATGCGGTTATCCACGCTGTAGATCGCCGCGTGGGCCACCAGTTTGTTCTTGGTCAGATTGTTCAGCAGCACGTTGAGGCTGAGGATGTCATTGGACACCAACAGGTCGGTGGCCGAGGTCGCGGTCTGCGTGGTCAGGCTTTCGCCCAGCGCATCGGCCTGCTGGTGCATGGCCTGCTTGAATTGCAGGCCCATCACCCCGGCATAAATCACCAGGGCCAGAGCGACCAGGATCACGTTATGGCTGGCAATGCGCAATGCAATCGGTACACGGCGGTGGCGCAGTGCACGGAAGATCAGCAGGAAGAAGTTATCGGTTTTAACAGGCGTGGGCCGGTTCACTGAGCTCGGCTCTTTGTCCGTGAAGTTGACGCGCAGTATAGCGACAGGCCCCAGACCGGCAAAGCGCTGGCGGTGCCCGATGGTCACTGAAAGTGCGTAGAATGCGGTTTTTTTCCAGTTGCGGGGGTGCGCGTTGCGCGAAATCGTCCTGATTAACATCACGGGAGTCGACCGACCGGGTCTGACGGCGGCCATTACCGGTGTTCTGGCCCAAGGTGGCGTGAACATTCTCGACATCGGTCAGGCGGTGATCCACGACACCCTGTCGTTCGGCATCCTGGTTGAAATTCCCGATTCCGAGCAAGGCAAAGCCGTGCTCAAGGACATCCTGTTCAAAGGCTACGAACTCGACCAGCAGGTGCGCTTCACCCCAGTGTCCGAAGCGGATTACCAGCAGTGGGTGGGCAATCAGGGCAAAAAGCGCCACATCGTCACGCTGTTGACCCGCAAGGTCACCGCCGGGCAATTGCAGGCGGTCAGTTCGATCACCGCCAAATACGGTTTGAATATCGATCATATCGACCGTTTGTCGGGGCGTATGGCACTGGACACCCCGGCCGATCAGGGCAAGGGTTGCATCGAATTTTCCGTGCGTGGTGAAGCGGCCGATCCGCAGGCGCTGCGTGCCGAATTTCTCAGCGTTGCTCAGGAGCTGAACGTCGACATCGCCTTTCAGGAAGATTCGCTGTTCCGCCGCAACCGGCGTCTGGCCGTGTTCGACATGGACTCGACCCTGATCGAAGCCGAAGTCATCGACGAATTGGCCAAGGCGGCCGGTGTCGGCGACCGCGTCTCGGAAATCACCGAACGTGCCATGGCTGGGGAGCTGGATTTTCGCGCCAGCTTCAAGGAGCGTCTGGCTCTGCTCAAAGGTCTGGACGTCAGCGTGCTCGACTCGATCGGCGCGTCGTTGCGTCTGACCGAAGGCGCGGAAACCTTGTTCGCCGAACTCAAGCGGCTGGGTTACAAGACAGCCATCCTGTCCGGCGGCTTCACCTACTTTGCCAAGCAATTGCAGGTCAAACTGGGCATCGATTACGTGTTCGCCAACGAACTGGAAGTGGTCGACGGCAAGTGCACCGGCGTGGCGATCGAGCCGATTGTCGATGCGCAGCGCAAGGCTGACCTGCTCAAGGAACTGGCACACAAGGAAGGTTTGCGTCTTGAGCAGACGATCGCCGTGGGCGACGGCGCGAATGATCTGCCGATGCTGGCGATTGCCGGCCTGGGCGTGGCGTTCCGTGCCAAGCCGCTGGTCAAGCAGTCGGCGAAGCAGGCGATCTCGACGCTTGGTCTGGATGGCGTGCTGTATCTGCTGGGCTTCCGTGATCGTGACGGGCAGAACTGAAATTTCTGTCGTCTGATCTGGCCTCTTCGCGAGCAGGCTCGCTCCCACATTGGAATGAGGTTTCCTGTGGGAGCGAGCCTGCTCGCGAAGGCCGCGCCTCGGTCTAGAGCAATTTCCACAACGAATCAAAGTCCTCCTCGCTACCGCCATTCTGCGCGGTTTCCAGCGACCGATAGGCGAACTGGTTGAAGCTGTGCGTACTCGCCACGCGCCGATCCAGCCCGGCGCGATGCTCTTCGCCCTGGGTGTTGATCAGCACTTTCTGACCTTCCTGGAACGGCAACCGCGGCGTCAACAGGGTGGCCGGCAAGTCGATGGCGCTGATCTCCGGTAACAGCAAGCCGCGCAGATACTGGCTGTGGTCATCTTTTGAGCGTACCAGTTGCAGCCCGCACGGCTGGGCATGCGGCGCCACCAACTCGATACCCATTTGCGTGCCGCCACCGCGTACCTGGCGTATCCAGCGAATCACCGCGATGCTCCAGCTTTGGCTGGCACTGTCGCGAATGCCGAGCATTTCCCCGGCCTGCAATTCGGCCGGCACTTCGTTCGGCCATGCCAGGCAATAACCGCCGGGGCTGTGATTGATCACCGGCAGGGCGTAGGTTGGATAATCGGCTGTGGCTTCGCTACCTTCATCTTCGATCAATTGGTCGTACTGGATTTCTTCGTAGGGCAGGTATTCGTCGTTGCTTTGTGGCGCCGCGTCGTAAGCCTGGCTCCAGCTGTCCTTCTCGCCCTTGGCGACCACTTGGCTGAAGTTCGCCGGGCGCGCCCCGGGGTGCTTGAGCAATTCGCTGAAGGTGCGTCCGCCACCGAGGTAGAAGTGCAGGGCGCTCATGCCTACGCACACGGTCAGGTTGCCTTGGCCGGGAGTGCGTTGAAAGCTGCGCTCGGCGGTCTGGCCCCACGTGGCGTGCAAATGTTGCAGGGTATCGAGGCTGAGCCCTGCGGGGATCGGCAGCGCCGCGGCCGATGGCTGATTCAGCTGCGCTTCGAGGGCGATCACCAGCGGCTGCGGATCGAAGCTGAGCAGGCTGCTGCGTTGCTCGCTGCGAAACATGCTGCGGTAACGCGGGCCGACGTCCAGTTCGGCGCTGATCGCAAACAGACCGGTGTCTGGCCCGGCGGGCTGCAACTTGAGCAGGGTGCTCCACGGCTCCAGCGCTTCGCCCAGCCGCGCGATCTGATTCTGCCGTAACTGATTGCACCGGGCACTGCCCAATAGCAGCGCGGCGATGTAGGTCTGCTCCAGGCTCAGTTCAGGTGTGAGGCTGGCCAGATCGTCATGCACGGGTCGATGTTGCAATTGCAGTTCGACCGCGTTGCGATAGAGCTGATGCAGTTCAAACCACAACTGCTCCGGTGGCGCGCTGTACAGCTGAGTGGCGCGCAGCAGTTGGCCTTTGAGGGCGTGCGCGGCCCTTTGCAGGGCGGTACTGACCAGTGCCGCGCGTTCCTTGCGGTACTTCGGCACAATGCGCAGGACGATCTGTATGTAGCCGATCGCCAAATGGCCTTGCAGTGCCTGGCACAGATTGCTGATCTTGCGCGAACGCTCGTCGAGCATGATCGCCTGATGCAGAAAGTGTCGCTCCAGATGCTGGCAGACGAAATACACTTCCGGGCGCAGCAATTCGAGCAACGCGAGGCGGTTGTCGCTGGGCGTGAGCAGTTGGTTGAGTTCGCCCAGGCACTGATACAACTGGCGGGCGGTTTCGCCGATGTTGGCTTTGGGCAGACGAGCGATCCAGCGCTTGAGGTCGCGCGGGCTCGCTTCGCAAAATGACAGGCGCGGCTGACTCGGAGTCGGGGCGCGCAGCCGGAGTGGGGAATTGGTCTGGCTCATGCCAAAAACCATAGCAGCAAATGGCAGGGTGCGGGAGCAGCACCGTGCTGCACCCGCTGCGCCCGACTGCTTTGTAATCAGGCTTTCGGCAGTGCCAGGCCTTGGCCCATTTGCACTGGCGAACCGGCCACCAGTTCTTCAGCCCACTTCACCTGATCCGGGCCAAACAACACGATCGCCGTCGAACCGAGCTTGAAGCGCCCTAGTTCCGCACCTTTTTCCAGATGAATCGGCGCACGTGCGGCTTCGTCATAGCGAAAGGTTTTCAGCTCACGCTTCGGCGGCGTGACCAGGCCGGCCCAGACAGTTTCGATCGAAGCAACGATCATCGCACCGACGAGAACGACGGCCATCGGCCCGCGTTCGGTGTCGAAGATGCAAGCTACACGCTCGTTGCGGGCGAACAGTTCCGGCACGTTTTCGGCGGTGGTCTGGTTGACCGAAAAGATCCGCCCTGGAATGTAGACCATTTCGCGCAAAGTGCCGGCCAGCGGCATGTGCACGCGGTGGTAGTCCTTGGGCGACAGGTAAATGGTGGCGAAGTCGCCGCCCATGAACGGCGCTGCATTGGCCGCGTCACCGCCGAGCAATTCGAGCACGCTGAAGCTGTGGCCCTTGGCCTGGAATACGCGACCGTGCTCGATCGGGCCGAGCTGGCTGACCGCACCATCGGCCGGGCTGAGAATCGCGCCCGGGGTCTGGTCCAGCGGACGCGCGCCGTCCTTCAGGGCGCGGGTGAAGAAGGCGTTGAAGTGCTCGTACGCGGTCAGGTCTTCGACCAGCGCTTGCGACATGTCCACCTGATAACGCTTGGCGAACCACTGGGTGAAGGCATTCTTGAACCAGCGCACGCGGCACTCGGCAATGCAGCCAGCCAGACGCGACAGCAGGTGATGCGGCAGCAGGTACTGGCTGAGGATAAACAGACGCTCTTTCATTGATTTTCCTTGGAAGCTTGAATCTCGACGGGCGTGTCGGGGTGGTTGCCCCATTCGCCCCAGGAACCGGCGTAGCCTTTGACCCGCGGATAACCGAGGGACTTGGCCACCAGATACGTGAAGCCCGACCGGTGATGGGTCTGGCAGTGGGTAATGATTTCTTTGTTCTTGGTGATCCCGAGCTGTTCGAGGATCTTCGGCATATCGGTGCGGATGCGTAGCTGACGCGCTTGGTCCATGCCGGCGGTCCATTCGAAATTCACCGCGCCGGGGATGTGGCCGCCCTTGGCAGCGAGGACTTTCTCGCCGGAATATTCCAGCGGCCCGCGCGCATCCCAGATCGCCAGATCGGCGGCGCCGAGGCGGCTTTGCAGGTACTCGCGGGTAGCCGTCGGCTCGTCGTGCAGGGTCAGCGCCACCGGGCCACCGACGGCGGCCGGCACCTGAATCGACATGGGCATGCCATCCGCAAGCCACGCCGGCAGGCCACCGTCTATATAGTGGTATTTATTGTGGCCGATCACATCGAGCAGCCAGATGAACCGTCCGGCCCAGCCGCCGCCCTCGTCGTCATAGACCACGTAGACCGCATCCGGGCGATGCCCCAGCTCACCGAACAACGCCTGCAGATCGGCTTGCGCTGGCAACAGGCCCGGTGCCGGTGGTTGGCCGAGCTGGGTGCGTTTCGGGTCGACAAAACGTGCGCCGGGCAAGTGACCTTCGGCATACCGGGCAGGGCTGGTCAGGTCCACCAGAATCAGTTCCGGGGACTCCAGGCGCGGCAGCAGATCGCTCGGCTCGATGACGAGCGGCAAGCCAGAGAAGTCAGACATGTGAGGTCTCCAGAGCACAAAGGGGAGGATTGTAGCGCAGGCTCATCGGCCACGGCTGCTAAAGCTGTGCAGGGCTTTTTCGATGCATTGTGCGGTCTTGCCGAAGGCCTGCACGGTGATATCGGCGAACGGCCCACCGCCTTGGTCGGCAACCACGATCATGATCACCCGGCCGTTGTTGACCAGCGAGCGCAGGAATAAATGTTCGCCACGGAACAGCGTGCGCAGGCTCGCTGGCAACAGCGCGGAAAATTGCGCGTTGTTTTCCGGGGTGATGCGCACCTGCGCCTGTTGCGACAGCAAGCGTTGCAGCACTTTGCTTTGACTGACGACGAAGCTCAGCGCGCCGGCTTCCTTCGGCAGGCCGGCGGTCTGATGCACGCGCAGCGTCGAGTGCGTGCGGTCGGCCATCAGAATCATCACCCGGCGCATGCCGCTGGCCACCAGCGCATCGCGCGCGGCGACGGTCAGGCTCATGGCGTTGGTGAAGCGGCTCGGTTCGGCGAGCAGCTCGGCGCATTGCCGACGCCATTCGCTGAGGTCATCGGATGATGGCGCCGCCGCAGGCAACATTCCCGCCGGCAAGCGTCGCGTGCCCCACGGCCACAGCAGCCCAACCGCCGGGTGCCACAAGTCCGGCATGGCGTGCTGGCGCGCGCTGTTCGCCGCTTGCTGGTGCAGCTGTTGCTGCACTTCGTCCATCGGGATCTGTAGATAAAGGCTGGTCAGGTACTGCCAGCGCTCACTGTGCGGACTGTCCCAGGCCTGATGCGCCGACAGTGCCAACCCGTTGGCCAGCAGCACGGTGTTGGCCGGCTGATTGAGCCAGCGGCGCAGGGTCGGGTCATCGTCGAGGCGGTTTTGCTGACGCAGCGGATGTTCGCTATCGCGGGCGATACGCAACACCTTCACCAGTTCACGCTGTTCGTTGAGCAGCAATTTATAGCCTTGCTGGACCCAGATCGGCAGATGCCAGGCCTCAACCAGCGCATCGGCAATTTTCAGCAGGCGCACGCCAAACAATTGCTTCTCAACGAGATGCGCCGGTTCGCGTTTGTGGATCACCCGCAGCTCCCATTCCTCAAGCAGTTGCGGAAAGGTCAGCGCTAGCGGCCACAGCGGTGACAGAAACAGCAGGCTGCCCCAATGAATGTCCTGCCACAGCCGCGCCAGGCGACTGGCAAAAAAACCGTTGGCCTGTTGCGTCGCGTGCTGGCTGATCAACTGCAACTGGCGTAGAGCCTTGGGGATCTGCATCTGCGGTTCGGCGGGCAGGCGTGCGAGCAGTTCTTCGGTTCGAGCGAGGCCAAGGCGGTTGATGGCGACCTCGAGATTTTCCGCCGGCGTGGCCATCGTGCCGTGGGTGTGACGATTCGCCTCACGCAGGATGCTCAAGGCCAGCGCCGGGCTGTCCTGCATCAGATCGGCGATGTCGCGCAGCGAGCTGCGATTGTCGCGGATTGCCCGGCAGACTTTGTCGTGAGCGGCTTGCGGGACGGGCAGGCGGACGCTGTCGAGCAGCTTTACCCAGCCGTCGAGAGTGGTCGGTTTTGCGTGTGGGACGTTCGTTTCATTAGCCATGTCTGGACGGAATCTTCACTGACTGTAGACGCGCCCGGCATGGGCTAAATTGGCTTTTCGCCTGAACTGGCTATAGTCTGGCGCAGTTTTGCCGATAAGTAGAAGAAGAGATTTTTTAACTTCCGAATATGACCTTGAACCCGACTTAAACAAGTACCTTCTACCTATGGCTAAAATTATCGGCATCATCGTCGTATTCGCGAGCGTGCTCGGCGGATACGTGCTCTCCCACGGCAAGATTGCCGCCCTGATCCAGCCCTTCGAGGTGATGATCATCGGCGGTGCAGCACTGGGCGCGTTCCTCCAGGCAAACCCCGGCTACATGACCATGCACGTGCTCAAGAAATCCCTGAGCATGTTCGGTTCGCGTTTTACCCACACCTTCTACCTGGAAGTGCTCGGGCTGATCTACGAGATCCTCAACAAGAGCCGCCGCGAAGGCATGATGGCGATTGAAGGCGACATCGAAGACGCCGCCGCGAGCCCGATCTTCGCCAAGTACCCAGCGGTGCTCAAGGATGAACGCATGACCGCGTTCGTCTGTGATTACCTGCGCATCATGTCCTCCGGCAACATGGCTCCGCACGAGCTCGAAGGCCTGTTCGACATGGAACTGTACAGCCTGAAGGAAGACCTCGAGCACCCGTCGCACGCGGTCAACGGCATCGCCGATGGCATGCCCGGTTTCGGTATCGTCGCGGCGGTACTCGGTATCGTGGTGACCATGGCCTCGCTGGGCGAAGGCGACCAGGCGTCGATCGGTCTGCACGTCGGTGCGGCACTGGTCGGTACGTTCTTCGGTATTCTCGCGGCGTACGGTTTCTTCGGCCCGCTGGCGCACTCGCTGGCTCACGATGCCAAGGAAGAACTCAACGTCTACGAAGCCATCAAGGCCTCGCTGGTGGCCTCCGCATCCGGCATGCCGCCGTCGCTGGCCGTTGAGTTCGGGCGCAAGGTTCTGTACCCGGCGCACCGTCCGAGCTTCGCCGAGCTGGAACAAGCGGTTCGCGGTCGATAAGTCATGGAAAATAATCAGCCGATCATAGTCAAGCGCGTCAAGCGCATTGCCGGCGGGCACCACGGTGGGGCGTGGAAAATCGCCTTCGCCGACTTCGCCACGGCGATGATGGCGTTCTTTCTGGTGTTGTGGCTGCTGTCCACGGCTACGCCGGAACAGAAAATCGCCATCGCCGGTTATTTCAAGGACCCGGTCGGTTTCTCCGAAAGTGGTACGCCGTACATCATCGATCTGGGCGGTACGCCGACCCTGGCGCCGGAAAATACCCTCAACCCGGAAGTGAAGTCGCAGCCGCAGCCCGATAAGGTCACGGTCGACACTGAGCAGGTTGAAGGCATGGCCGAACAGGTCGAGAAGGAGCGTCTGGAGCTGTTGCTGCAAGAACTGCAGAACAAGGTCGACGAGAACCCGCAGCTGCAGAAGTTCAAAGACCAGATCCTCTTCGAGATTACGCCGAACGGCTTGCGCATCCAGATCATGGACGCCGAGAACCGGCCGATGTTCGACTCAGGTTCCGCACGCCTGAAGCCGTACTTCGAAGACATCCTGCTGGCCATGGCCGACACCATCAAAGCGGTGCCGAACAAGATCAGCATCAGCGGCCACACCGACGCCAAGCCGTACATCGGCACCGGCGACTTCGGCAACTGGGAACTGTCGGCCAACCGCGCCAACGCCGCCCGGCGTGCCTTGGTCGCTGGCAGCTACCCGGATGCGCAAGTGGCGCGGGTGGTCGGTTATGCCTCGTCGGCGCTGTTCGACCGCGAGAACCCGTTCAACCCGGTCAACCGCCGCATCGATATCGTCGTGCTGACCAAGAAGGCCCAGGCAGCCATCGAGGGTGCACAGGGCGCCGATGCCGCCAAGCCAGCGGATCAGAGTCAGAACGGGGCTGCGCCGGCAACGCCTGCTGATCCGAATGCACTGCCGGCGGACCAGCAACCGGTGCCTGCGCATGAGCTGCGTGAGCGGTTGAATCTGTTTGATGATGCCGCGCCGAAGCCGGCTGAGCCGGGTGGGGCGGCGCCAGCGCCGAAGCAGTGATGGATAAAAAAGCCGACAGTGATGTCGGTTTTTTTTGCCTGGTTTTCGGCTTGAGGATTACTGTGCCGCGAAGGTCGCAGCCCCTCACCCCAGCCCTCTCCCGAGGGAGAGGGAGCCGATCGGGGGATGCTGGAGCTCAACGTCGACCTGATCGTGCTCTGCTGAATCCATGATCGCTGCGATCTTTAAGGTCGGCGAACAGCGCAAGACACCTCACCCTAGCCCTCTCCCTCCGGGGGAGGGCTAGGGTGAGGGGCTCTCAGGCATGACAATGGTCTAGAACCCGCGCCGAATCCGGGTTTTCAGCTGTTCATGAAAGAACTCGGCATTGCGCTTGTAGCTGCCCTTGATCGACTCATTGATCGAATCCAGCGCCATTGAGCGTTTGCTCAAGACTTCATCCCGATAGGCGTCGATGAAAAAATCCAGATCACTGTTGGTGCTCAGCTTCGGCCATTTATCCAGATAAAGTGGCAGCTCCGCCGGGCCGGTCTTGAACGAACAGATGCGGCGATTGCTGATGGTCGCTTCGCCAATCTCGAACGGCACCCACCACGACAACGCCGTCTTCTCCGAAACTACCGCCAGCAAATGCGTGCACTCGGTAATGTTGCGCGTGATCACCCCGGTGATGTCGTCGGTGGTCTGCGATTCCGGATCAAGCACGTCGAGGTAAGTCTTGATTTTCGCCTGGGTCAGGCGGGTATTGATGGCGATCGCGTGGGCGCGGTCCATGTGGCGGTAGCTGATGAATACGGGCATCAGAAATGTCCTTTGATCGCGAGTTCGCGGTAATAGGCGCCGAGGGCCGTCAGGCGGCAGCCAGTGGAGTGAAGGGCGGCGTAGTACATGTGTTCGGCGTCGACCGGTTCGATCAGGCTGTGGCGGTTGCACTTCTGCAACTGGGCGAAGATCTCGCCATGCTCGGCCACAAACGTCGCTTCGGTGGGTTCGTAGCTGGGGTCGAGCGCGAACACCGACTCGGCTTCGGCGAACCAGTCCGGCAACTTGCGCAGGATTTCCTTGGGAATCAGCGGCGAGACCTCGCGCAGGGCAATGAACTGCGAAACGTTGGTCTTGAATACCGGGCGCTGCTCCCAGGCGTCGAGCGCATTGTCGACGAAGGAATACAGGCTGCCGGGGGTGATCTTGCCGAGGATGTTCGCCGCACCGCCGTGCAACGCTTGCAGCAGCAGACCGGTAAAGACGCCGTGCTGGGCGCCCTCCATGGCCGGCTGCTCTTTCTTGCAGGCAGTCAAAATGGTCAGGCCTTCGCCGATGGCACTGCTTTCGCTGCGCAAGGCGCGCACTTCGCCGGCCGAGCCGCTCTGGCAGCAGTCGAGGATGATCACTTTGTTTTTGATGCGCGTGGCTTTGGTCGCCCAGTTGAGAATGTCGCTGATGCGAATGCCGTCTTTGGCGTTGCGGTAATCCTGCGGGATCAACATGCCTTCGTCAGTGTCGACGTCAAAGCCGCCGTGTCCGGCGAAATACAGCAGGGCAACATTGCAGTCGCCGGAAAACAGCTCGCGGATCTGGTCCTCGAGTCGTTCGCGGCTCAGATGATCCTCGGCGGAGGTCAGCACGACATTCTTGAAGTTGGGGTCGCCATTGGCGTTGCTCTTGAGCACCGAGGCCATGGCCATGGCGTCGTTGCAACAGCCGCTCAATCCGCAAATATTCGCGTAATCATTGATGCCGATAAACAGTTCCTTGCGCATGCTCACACCGCCGTATGCAGACGAATCGCACTGACGATGCTGTTGGTGTTCCACGCACATTCGGCGTGTGCCGCGTTGCGCACCACGGTCGAGATGCGCTCGGCGCCGAACGGTTTGATCGCAATGATCACCTTGCCCATGCGTTTGGCGATCTCGATTTCCTTGTTGATCCACTTGCTGTACGTCGAGTACATGCCGGCCATGATCAGCACCGCCGAACAGGGGCGAATCTTGTTTTCGATGGCTTGTTCAAGCTCCTGGTCGGTGCGGGCATCAAGAATCGGATTGTGCGTTGGCACCGAAAAGTTCTTGTAGGTGAACCCCGGTTTCGCATTGAGCAGGCGCACCAGATTGTCGTGGGCGTGGGCGTAGCTCCACGAATGACTGATGAACAGATGATAGGTTTGCATGACGTTCCTCGGAGATCGCAAGAGGCGAAAGAGGAACCGAATGTAGGCTTCTGGAACGCGCTCACAAGGTCTGAGCGGCAAAACAGAAATGTCCTTCAAGCAGGCGTGCGAAAGTCTTACGGAAAGCTCCGACGTTTAAAAATGCTTGAAGAAATCAGGCGAGAACCGACAGCCGGCAACCCTGCGCGAAGGGCTGCCGACATGGTTGTTTAATAGCCGTTTTCAGGCAGGCTGGCGATGATCGAGCGGTAGCTGTTCATCCGTTGCTGCTGGATGCGTCCGTCTTCCAGTGCCTTGAGCAGCGCACAGCCCGGTTCGCGGTCGTGCTTGCAGTCGCGGAAACGGCAAGTGCCGAGCAAATCATCGAACTCGATGAAACCCGCTTCGACGTCGGCACGGCTGACGTGACCGAGGCCGAATTCGCGAATACCCGGCGAGTCGATCAGTTCGCCGCCGCCGGGGAAGTGGAACAGTCGTGCGGTGGTGGTGGTGTGCGTGCCCTGGCCGGACAACTCGGACAACGGCCCGACCCGGGTTTCCACCTCGGGCAGCAAACTGTTGACCAGCGATGACTTGCCGACGCCGGACTGGCCGACGAATACGCTGATGCGCCCGTCGAGCTGTTTCTGCAGCTGTTCCATGCCATCGCCGTGGTGCGCCGAGACTTCCAGCACCGGGTAGCCCAGCGTGCGATACACCGCCAGCAGTGCGTTGAGCGCCGGGGCGTTCTGCTCGTCGATCAGGTCGAATTTGTTCAGCAGCAGGAGAGGGCTGATGCCGGCGTGTTCGGCAGCGACCAGATAGCGGTCGATCAGGTTGGCATGCGGCTCGGGCAGCGGGGCGAAGACGATGACGATCATGTCGACGTTGGCTGCGACCGGTTTGAGCTGGCCACGGCTGTCCGGACGGCACAGCTCGGTGGTGCGCGGCAATTGCGCAACGATCACGCCGATGCCCTGGTTGCCGGCGCGCCAGACGACTTTGTCGCCGGTTACCAGCGCCGGCAGGTTGGCGCGCAAGTGGCAGCGAAATACCTGCCCCGCCAGTTCGCCATCGACAGCCTCGACTTCGACCTGCACGCCAAAGTGCGCGATCACCAGGCCGTGTTGTTCAGGGCCAAGGTCGCCGCCCTCGAGGGCTTCGACCGCCGAGGACTCGCGTTTGGCGGCGCGGGCGGCGCGCTCGCCCTGAATCTTTTCGATGCGCCAGTTTTGACGACGATTGAGTTGGCGTTTGGCCATGGGTGTTCCGTCTGAAGAATGCAGCGATTAGGTAAAACGGCCGCGAGTTTAGCACGCCCGGCCAGCGGCCTAGGCTAAACTGCGCAGCATTGCCCAGGAGCCCGAATATGCAAAACCCGCAGAACCTGATCTGGATCGACCTTGAAATGACCGGTCTGGACCCGGAAAACGACGTCATCATCGAGATGGCCACCATCGTCACCGACAGCGACCTCAACACGTTGGCCGAAGGCCCGGTGATCGCCATTCACCACAGCGACGAAGTGCTGGCGCGCATGGACGAGTGGAACACCCGCACCCACGGCAACTCTTGCCTGACCCAGCGTGTTCGCGACAGCCGCATCAGCATGGCCGAAGCCGAAGCCGAAACCATCGCCTTCCTCGAAAAATGGGTGCCCAAAGGCAAATCGCCGATTTGCGGCAACAGCATCTGCCAGGATCGTCGCTTCCTTTATACCCACATGAAAGCGCTGGAGAGCTACTTCCACTACCGCAACCTCGACGTTTCCACACTCAAGGAACTGGCCGCGCGCTGGGCGCCGGATGTGCGCGACAGCTTCAAGAAGGGCAGCACGCATCTGGCGCTGGATGACATTCGTGAATCGATCGCCGAGTTGCAGCATTACCGCAAGCACTTCATCAAGTTCTGACGGGGTTTGTGCAGGAGTTGCCGCGGGTGGCTCCTGCATTGGAACGTGTCGCTCGCGCCGTGTCGTGCCAGCGTAAAACGGGCTGGTGGCGCTTGCCGCTGATCGTCGACATTTCTCGCAAATGGCTTGCCGTTAAACTTCGAAGCAGTTGTTATCTATTATTACTGTTGCGAAAGGCGGGGCTTGAGTGTTAAGCGGAGTTTGATTTGCATTGTAATTTAAGTTCAGGTTCGTCATTTTAGTAAAGTGATGATCGCTTTCACGTTTTTTATTACACATTTCCAATACGGGTTTGATTTGCCTCGTGCTATTACTTGCGCTCTATTTCGAGTTGCGAAGTGTTCGAGGCTCAAGTCTGGCAAGGAAGAAAATCGTGAGTGAACAGTTGGATGCATTACAAGGACAATCCGACCAGTCGGGTGCAGCGGAAAGTATAGGAGGTTTGGCCGTTAAGTTTGACGCAGGTGGATTCAGTCGGAATAAAGTCCTATATGCCAATGGGCGCATGCAGGTTAAAGTCCAGGTCGTAGTATCTGGTCTGGATCGCGACGGTGACGTCGTTGCGGTTTCCGACGAGGTCATGGAGAGTATTCGTCTCATTCACTATGACAGCGGCAGGACCTTGCGCAACGGTTGGCAAGCCAGCACGGAGCAGGGCCGTTTCACCCTGGCGGTAACGCAGACCGCCACCGTTGCGGAGGATGAGGTTGACGGAGGCGAGGATTCGTCGGGCCAGCGCCGGGTCCGCACGTTCTGGGTTTCCAGCGAAAATGTCGAAACCATCCAGATCGGTGCGTCCATAAAGTTTGATAACACAATTATCCGCAGCAACGGCACAACGCTGTCGAGCAGGCATGACAGCAGCGTCAGCGTTGAGGCCATCCTGCCAGTTACCTTTGCGGTGGAGCAATTCCGTTGGGAAGACGTCTGGTATGACGGTGGGTTTAGAAATCAACGTATTTACAAGTACTACCTCGGCCTGTATCCAAATTTGCAACAAATAAAGTTGGTGGACTGGATTGCTGAGGGGGCTGACAAGAACGTTGTATTTGCCTTTGGTAATAAAATCAACGCATGGAATGCAGCGTTTCAGGCAGGCATTATGGTGCGCCCGGACCGGAAAAGTCTTAACGTGTCGTTACCGTATACCGACGTCGTCGGATGGACGCCAGACTCCATCAGAGATATTTATCATGAGAAGGACTACGAGGTTCGAGTCAACGACCGCGTCGGAGAACTGACTGTTGTCCAAGCACTGTCCCCGGCTGCACGAGATCAACCACGCGTCGACAGATCGGAAGTTTTCCGCTTTACCGCTCTGGATCAATTTGGTACGGAGCATAAGCTGGCTATCCGCACTGACTTCAAAGAACGAAGCTTCAGGCTGGAACGAGGCTGATACTTCAAGCATTTTCTTAAAATGCAAAAGGGATAAACTTTCATGGAAGAGTTTGTACAAGGGGCACCGGAGTTGCAGGCTGAACCTGTTACTCTGGATTCAATTTCCCGTTTCGAAGTTACGCTTGGTGGTGACGCCAGCACGCTGAGCAAGGCGCTATACGGCAACGGCCGTATGCAAGTCAAAGTTCAGGTGCTGGTATCGGGCGTGGATGTCTCCGGGAACTACGCTGTTATTCCGGATACTGTGTTCGAGAGCATAGAGCTGGTCCATTACCACACGGGCAAGCCCTTGCAGGATGGCTGGCGTGCCACCGTCGAGCAGGGTGAATTTACCAGCGAAGGTGCGAGCGCCAGAACGGCCATGAATTCGACTGCTACGGTCGTTGCAAGCGAATCCATTCAACGACAGGTGCGAACTCTATGGGTCTCGGCTGAGGGCGCCGCAACCACCCGGATCGCCGCACGCATTTTCTTCAATGGACGGTTTATTTACACCAACAGCAGCTCGTTGTTCAGCATGCATGACAGCAGTGTCACGATAGAGTCACAGGCGCCGCCACGATATGCGATCGAGAACTTTCGCTGGGAGCCGGTCATCCGCGGAGATGAGAAGAGCGGGCACAAAATTTTCAACTATTACCTCGGCCTCTATGTTCAGGGCCAACAGATCAAGTTGGTGGACTGGGTTAAGGACAACCAGACGGGCAGTATCGAATTTGCCTATGGGAACCACATTAACGGATACGTCGGGGGCGAAAAACTCGATGCACTCAAGGGCGTGCTGGTCAGACCGGATCGCCGCAAAATAGGCGTTGTTTTACCGCTGCTCACAGGGCGTGTAACCGCGCGTGACCCGGTCAGGTCTTATTCGGTCGCTCAATACACAGTCCGAGTCAATGATCGGGACGGGGAGTTGACCGCCGTGGTTTCGTGGTCTCGTGACTTTTGGCGCAATCAACAGGCGTCGTTACACGAGGGCGTATTTCATTTCAAGGCGCTAGACCAATTCGGCACGGAGCATCAACTGGCTATCCGTTCCGTCGTCAAGGACGGCATTTTTAAACTGGAACAAGGTTAGCGTCATCTCTTTTGGTACTGGCGCGAAATGGCTAGACTGCGCGCCTTCCTGCCTGGATCGCCACCATGTTGCTGATGCTCTATCTGATCGCTATCACTGCCGAAGCCATGACTGGCGCCCTGTCAGCCGGCCGTCGCGGCATGGACTGGTTTGGCGTGGTACTGATTGCCTGCATCACGGCGTTGGGTGGCGGTTCGGTACGTGATGTGCTGCTCGGGCACTACCCGCTGACGTGGGTCAAGCATCCGGAATACCTGGTGCTGACTTCCGTCGCGGCGATGTTCACGGTTTTAACCGCGCGCTGGATGCGCCACTTACGCTCGCTGTTTCTGGTGCTCGACGCGGTCGGTCTGGTGGCGTTCACACTGATCGGTTGCATGACCGCCCTGGAAATGGGCCATGGCATGCTGGTGGCGTCGGTTAGCGGCGTGATCACCGGGGTATTTGGCGGAATCTTGCGCGATATTTTCTGCAACGACATTCCGCTGATCTTTCGGCGCGAACTGTATGCGAGTGTCTCGTTCGCTGCGGCGTGGTGCTACATGCTGTGTCTTTATCTGAATGTGCCAGGCGAACAAGCCATTCTGATCACTCTATTCGGCGGTTTTTTGTTACGTCTGCTGGCCATCCGTTTTCATTGGGAAATGCCCAAGTTCGTTTATAACGACGAGCATTGATGCTTGTTGCTGGAAGAGAGTGGTTTGTCGGATTGAAGATCGTAAGCCGCTAGCGACATTGCAAATGTATGTTTCTTACATTTTTCGCTTTGCTGTTAATTTGAAAGGTCTGTATTTTTTTGTTGGTATATTTTCGATGCCGATATACAAATATAACTATTCAAAGGAATACATCATGAGCGAAAGCATAGATGCTATACGCGGTCAGCAAACCATTGAGCCGATTCTTACGGGCCTTGCCGGATTGAGTGTCAAGTTCGATGCCAATGATATTGCTCGCAACAAATCGTTTTTTGGTAATGGCCGGATGCAGGTAAAAGTGCAAGTTCTGGTTTCTGGATTGGATAACGACGGCAATATCATGCACATACCGGCGCAGGTAATGGACAGCATCCAACTCGTTCACTACAGCACTGGCAAGACGTTGCGCGACGGCTGGGTCGCCAGCACCGAGCAGGGACGGTTTACCCTTGAGACGCAAACTCCGCTCTCAGCCAGAGAAGTTGACGAGGATGATGTGGGAAATGACAGCGTTCATCCTCAGGTTCGCACGTTCTGGGTATCCTCATCGAGCGCTGGTACGGCTCAGATCGGTGCACGCTTGTCTCTGAACGGAGTGAGGATCGTCAGCAACGGGACCACGCTTTCCAGTGTTCATGACAGCAGCGTAACGCTCGAAGCACAAAAACCTGAGACCTATTCGATTGGACTGTTCGATTGGTTTCAGACGCGGCGCGGTAATGAAGAACCCCGCAATCGTATCTGGAACTATTATCTGGGGCTGTTTCCGCAGGGGCAGCAGATCAGGCTGGTCGACTGGATTGTAGATGGGGTAGCACCCGGCGATGATCATGTCTTTGCGGGCGGTAACAAACTTAATGAATTAAAAACAAATTATATGGAGGCTACGCTCGTTCGCCGCGAACGATCTGTGATCACAACGTACTTACCGTATTTCGGAAAGCACTATGATTACACTTTTACTGCCGACGCCATATCAACGAGAGAGATGGGTTATAGAATAACCGTCAATGACCGCGACGGTTACCTGACCGTCGTTCAGGCCCTGTCCGAATATTCGAAAGATGCGGAGAAATACAAAACCGGTAATGTGCTTCACTTCCGTGCAATTGATCAGTACGGTACCGAGCATAAACTGGCGATTCGCACAAATTTTTATGAGCGTAATTTATATCTGGAACGAGGCTAAGACTGACCTCCACTGATGCAATGTCGTGGAGGTAGTACATGTATATGCTGTTGGCGTTGCGACGACCGATAAGCTGAGATGTTCAATTATCCGGTATTCGCACCTAAATGCTTTTACGGATGTACATCGTTGGCCCTTTAGTCAGGCTGGGCCAACGTAACCACTCTTCAAGGATGAGCTTTCATGACTGGCAAACCGCCAAAGGTCAAACCTGTTCCCGCCCCAACCAAAACTTCGAATGTCAACGTGGATGGCTCTCACCAGCCACCGGTCGCTTTTCCAGCAATGCCGCATCAGTTCACACCGCATCGCCTGGAGCCGTTGCAGCCGTCCTACACGTCTGACCCGATCGCGGTGACCCCAGCGATCAGGGTGAGCGCGAATCCAAAGTCTTCCGCAATCGACGAATTTGCGCTGTTTGCCGCGAAGTCTTCGCTAACAGATTACTGGGTACCCACACCCAAAAGCCTCGGCGCGGCCGATGCGCAGGGCATGCGGATGTTGAAGCAGCGTCAGTATCTCGCGGTCGCCGATGACCATATGGTGCAAGTGGTTCGGGACGCCGAGAGCGGACTGTTTCGTGCCACGCTGGCCAGAGAGCGCAGTCCTTCCGGACCTCTATTGACGCGGGACGGCGAGGGCCGGTTTTGGGTTGCACTGGACGGTGACGGCATCACCTTCCCCGATTCGATTACAGCTCAGGCCGCAGAACTTTTTCGCCGGACTGGACGATCTGTTGCGCAGTTTTCCGACACCACGGTCGCACGCATCCTGGCAGTGAGCGGGGTCAACGAAGCAGTGTTGCGCGATGTGATCGCGCATGATCGCCCTGTGCCTTTTTTGTTGGAGGACACCCTCAGGCGATTCGAGCTTGATCAACACGTTCAGGCGGAGGGCCGAGGAGCCAGTGAGAGTTTCACGCGCTTCAAAGACGCTGAGGATGCGTTCGAGTCCGATTGTGATGAAAACACTTTGCAGATGCGCCGGGTATTTCCTGATCTACCGAAGACCGCAGCACAGGCGATATGGCGTAATACCAGTGCTGCCGAGCGTTTGCATATGCGTAACCAGCCTGGCATGCCGCGGCAAATGGCAGAGCAAGCGCTAGTGGCGCTGCGCGATGTTCGTCTCGCAAGAGTCTGCGAAGGCCTCTATCTGGATTCGGTATCCAGCCCGGACAGTGAACGACTGGCGTTAAAAATGATGGAACGTCTTGCCGGATGGCCGTCAAAGGTTCGTATCGAGATTCGTCAGGGCGTGGCGGATGGCGACGTTTTCAGCGCTATAGGCGATGCTCAAGAGCCGGTTCGGCACGTGCTGATTCGTCAACATGAAGGCTACGTCATCCGGAACAGCGACACCCCGTTTCCTCAAGGAACGACGGGCCTGTACTCGGCAGTCTGGTTCCTGTTGCAACCCACGCAACACCGGTTGCTGGGTGTGACCGACGGCGGTGATGCGGCGTTGCAGCAGTTGGTTCGAGCACTACCGTTGCCATCGCGGCAAGATGTGAGCGAATTGCTCGGGCTGGCACCGTTGTCAGTCACTCCCGTCACTACTCAACACAGGCAAGCGGGGCAATTGCGAGGCGGTGGTGACACTAACCCGCAATCGATAAAGTCCGTTGTCGAACGTGCACGTGAGCTTTATCCACAGCTTTCGGATGAAGAGCTGACCTCGTTTGTTAACGAGCGTTTAAAGAATGATCCAGCCGGCGTATTGACCCGCCTGGAAAAAGAATTCGCGACATTGCGTGATGAATTGGCGATATGGAGTGCCGATGGGTCGTCACGTCATGCGCAGGGGGCGGAACCGGAGGGCGCGCCGCTAGCCGCCGGCCAACGTCTGGCTCGCGAACAGTTCAGCGCAAAGTTGCAGGATATCTGGCAGCGCAAGTCGGTTTCGAAGTGGGACGACGGACACGATTGTTTTTCTCACTACGTCGAATTTTCGGGTGAGCTACCCAAGTTGTCCGCCCGATTTGAATATGTAACAGAGTTATTATTGACCGCAAATAAACCGGGCGCACGGATAGGCGCATTTCTTGACAGCTTTCCCAATATTGAATATTTGGGGGTCGTCCGCATAAAAATGGAGGAATTTCCCTCGGTAATATTTCAAATGCGCCGGTTAAGCGAACTTACGCTGGACGGGTGCTCGCTGAAATTATCCGAGGTCACAGCTGAAGGATTGTCTAGAATCGAAACGCTTACCCGGTTGAATCTGGCCAACAACCCTCTGACACTCGCTCCGCATGTAGGCTACATGGCAGGTTTAACCGAATTGATGCTGAGCAACGCAAATATTTCCAGCGTCCCTTCAGGCATAGATAAGCTCAGGGAGCTGGGTATGGTCGCATTGCATGATAATAATATCTCCGACATTGGAGATGAATTGTTCGAAATTCCGGATACCCAAGGGCTGTTCGTTGGTTTGTTGGGTAATCCGCTAAGTGACGTTTCGAAACAACGGATTAATCAGTATTTGGAAAATTCCAGTCTGGATCGCAAAGTGGAAATCCAGTCCGAGGAGGTGGTTTTGGAATCTGACTCCGATAGTGAGTCCTCTGAAAGCGGATTTTCGACAGGCTCGGACAGCGACTGAATATTTGTGAAAGTAACGGGATCTTTGTTTTTATAACATACCCCGAAAAGAATAAACTGCCTGGCAGCTCCCCTACTGATTCGATACGCTCGAAGTCAGGAGGGGAGAGTGATCATCGTGAGCCGGAATCAAAGGAACAGTAATGGCATTGCGAAAGTCTGTATCGTAAGGTTTGCGCTTTTCAAATCTATTAGTATTTGTGAGGATTTTTGCTGGTGATGTGGAGTTATTACCTGTTCACACTTTGTCGAATGTCGCGGCTGTTCTTATCTAAATTAAGACTCAATACTTTGCTGAGTCCTTAAAGGATGAAATCTATCAGTCAGCAAGGTGGTGTCAAATGTTTGATAATCAAATTGGTATTTCCCGTATCGAGGTGAAACTCGACTCCACACGTTCAGGCCAGCACAAAGTGCTTTATGCCAACGGGCGTATGCAGGTGCGTGTATTGGTGCTTCTGCACGGCATCGATAACAACGGTGACGGCGCATCGCTGTACGGGCATTCCGGTTTGCAATCACTGCGATTGATTGCCTATAACGGCGCTCGGCCGCTGGATGGAGACTGGAGTGTATCGCTTCAAGAGAATCGTTATGCTCACGAAATGTCTGGTGGGGAAACGCGCCTGACAGGAGTTCCGCGTAGCACGGACCACCGGATAAGCGACCCCTCTGATCCGGTACAGATTTTTCAGTTCTGGGTTTCGGCTTCCAGACCAGGAATCATGGACGTGGCCGCCGAGATCTCCATGGAGGGCGTGGTATTGCGAAGCAACGGAATCGGTTTCGACAGCAGTGTTACGCTGGAGGCGATCCCGCCGAAAAAATATACCCAGAGCAGTTTTTCTCTTCATAAATACGGTACGTTCAGCGAAAGGGTGTACGAGGAGCGAATTCAATATTTTCACCTCGGACTTCACGCTGATGGTCGTCAGATCAACTTGCTTGATTGGTACAGTAATGCCATAACGCTTAATGCGTACGATGCTGAAGATGCGGTAATGGTGTACTCATCAGGTACGATAAATCACAACAGTGGCGGCGGCAGAAGTTTTTATGGTTATCTGGCGCCGATCTATGGGCGATCGGCCTCGGTCAAGACTCCTCTCGGTTATATTACCTTCCCGATTAACGATGTTCCGGGGGTGTTGACCCTTGTGCAGCGCACTACGCTTCAGACAGAGGAAAAGCCGGGCAGCGACGGTGCGTTTGAATTGGCAGTTATTGATGAGTTCGGTTCGGAGCACTGGCTTGCGATTGAAGGTGATATAGAACAGCGGACTTTCATTCTGGGTGAATCGAAGCGTTCAACAAAGCAGTTTGCCCGATTTTATTGATAGCCAGCGAAACTTCGCTGGCTAACTTGCTTTGTCCGTATCTGCACCTGAATAAAGGAGATTTTTTCCATGGAAAGTAATTTAGCTTCCGCTGTTCATTCAAGCGCTTTCAATTTCGGCGAATTTGTTTCCGGAGGCGTTGATCCGCGCACCGGCATGTACACGTGCGCCTTTTCATTAGGGAAGTTGCACTCGTCAGATCTTAACGGCCCTGAGTTTGCACTTTCACTGGGCTTCAATCCGCTCAATCAGGCGGACTCCGGTTTTGGCACTGGCTGGTCCTTGAGCATGACCAATTACGATTTGCGCAGCAAAGTCATGACGCTGTGCAACGGTGAACGCTACAAGGCTGTCGAGACGTCTGCCGGTTTGAAGTTCAAGGAAATGAAACTGCAAACGGCGAAGGTATCAGTCACTGGACCAGGACGCTATGAAGTTCGATACAAGGATGGTCGGCGTGAATTGCTTAAAGTCCTGGCTGGCACTCAGGTCGCCGTAGCGGAAAAAATAATAGCGGCGAACGGTGTGAGCATCACGTTGAAGCACGAGTTGTTCAACCAGTTTCCCCGGTTGAGCGAAGTCCGTGACGCCAAACGATGTCTGTTGAAAGTGACTCGCAATGCAGGTCAGGTAACTTTGACCCGGCACCCCGATACCTCATCCAGTTCCGTCTACAAGCTGATTTTGAAGAACGCTCGGGTAACGTCAATTGAGCTTCCGGTCGGTAAAGGTTGGGAGCTGGAATATGAAGTCATCGATGAGGCCAGCTATTTGCATCGTGTCGTCAATCCATTGCGCGGCGTGGAAATCATTCGCTACAAGCGACATGGTCACCGCTTCGTAAGCGATGGGGAAAGGACACTGCCGTTTGTCATTGCTCACGACGCTTACCCTGGGCGCGGCCAGCCCAGACTCTGCAAGACATACACGTACTCCGACCATAACTTCCTTGGGCAGGGCCTCCTCCCGGCCAAGGGTAATGACCTGGACCCTCTCTACCTGGCGCCCGGCCACTACGTCTACACCTCGGACGAGCAGTTGTTGGTAAAAGGCAAAGTACATACGCGCATTAAACGCACCTACAACAAATTCCATCTGTTGGTGGCTGAAGTTACAACCTGTGGCAATGCCCAGATCGCCACAGCCACGGAGTATCACTGTTCCGTCGCCAAGCCTTTCAATGAGCAGGTGGCTCAGTTCCGCCTGCCGAAAGTCCACACCGTGACTCATCTTGATCGGCTCACTCAACAGCAGCGTGTGGAAACCACCGTCACCGAGTTTGATCAAGAAGGCAATTTGCTCAAACACGTCGAGCCAAGTGGAGTGACGACTACGACGGAATTTTATCCGGCAAGTGGTGGCGATAACTGCCCGAAAGATCCGCTGGGTTTCGCAAGATTTCCAAAGAAGAGGACGGTCACCGCTGCCGCGTCGGGTGATGCTGCGACAGTCACGTACTACGACTATGCCTTGCATCCCGCGCTGGAGGGCGTGGAATTGGCCAGCGTGATACCGGTCGGGGAGCGTTTTTTTGAAGTGGTGGACGGTGTTGAGGTATTACGTTCAAAAACCGAACGCAGTTATCTGAACTCGCCAAAGGACCCCCTCAAGCATGGGGCGACGAAAGAGCAAAGTTTCACCCTCAATGATAAAAAAACATCTACCGCATTCTCTTATGAGCTTGAGGGCGACGGATTGCGGATCAAATCCAGCACGAGCGGGTTTGACAATGCGCTGCAGACTTTTGAGAAAGTGCTTTGCACACTCAATGGATTACCGTTGTCGGAGTTGGGTGTCGATGGTGAGCGCATCGAATATGAATACGATGCAATTGGCCGAACGGTGCGAAAAACGGTTGCTCCTGGCACCCCTTATGCGGCTGCCACTCAGTGGGCGTATCTGGCCGCCAGCCTGGAGCAGCCGGCGACGCTGGTGACCACCGATCCCGTCGGCGGCGAACAGCGGGTGACCTATGACGGTCTGGAGCGGGTGATCACCGTTCAGGAAAAGGACTGCGACCATCCGGACAAGGACGGGCTCATTCAGAGTCGCATGCTGTATTCGGCTCAGCATGATGCGGTCGGACACAAAGTAAAAGTGACGCTGACCGATTGGCGTGAAGGCACGCCTTATCCTGCCAGCACCGGCTACGAGTTCGACTCTTGGGGCCAAGTCAGCAAGACGCTGCATGCCGACGGGCGAGTCGAACACAACGAGACGAATCCGGTCCTTCGCCAGCAAACCACTTGGCTCCAGGGAATGGGCAAGATACTCACCCTCGTCAATGATTTTGGCAAACCGCTGAGTGTCGAGAGCTTCAATCTGAAGAACAAGAGTCTGGGCAAAACCGTGTACGCCTACGACGGATTCGGACGCACAACCAGCGAGACAGATCCTGTCGGCAATACCACTCGACATGAGTACGACGTTTTTGATCGGATAATCCGCACGGTCCTGCCTGACGCCAGTGAGGTGATCACAGACTACGCCGAGCACAGCGACGAACAGCTGGCGATCGGTATCAAGGTCGATGGCATAGCGTTGGGGCAGCAAACCTATGACGGTTTGAGTCGTTTGATCCAAAGTACCGTGGGCGGCCGAAAGTCCGAGGCAGGTTATGAAGCGGGCTTCACTCAGCCTCAGTGGCACAAGAGTGCTGATGGCAAAAAAACCGAATTCACCTATTTGCGCGATCTGGGCGGTTTACTGACGGAGCGCAAGGCAGGGGAACTGGTCACCACCCTGACTTATGACCGCGTCAGTGGCAATCCTTTGACTTGTACCGAAAACGGCAGGCAACGCAGTTTCAGCTATTACCCTTCCGGACGCGTCAAATCCGAAACGACGACCTTTGGCACTATCACGAAAGCAACGTCCAGTAGCTATTCCCTGCAGGGGCGCCCGGTCAGCCATGTCGATGTACTCGGAGTCCAAAGCACATCCGCATACGATGAGCACGGCCGCCTGTTGGCCACCACGCAGGGTTCGTTGAAAACCGAATTCCATTACGACGTCCAGACCGGGATGCTGGGCTGGACGAAAACCGAAGACACATCGATCAAGCGTCAGATGATCACCCGGTTTGCCTATGACGATCTCGGTCGAGAAGTCCGCCGTACATTCGAGATCCAGGGCCAGCCTGACCAGACGCTGGAGTCGAGTTACACGCTTGCGGGCAAACTCGCGCAGAAGGTGTCCAGGCGTGGCACGCAACTCTTGCGTGATGAGCAATTCACCTACGATGTTCGCGGGCGTTTGATCCAGTACGACTGTGCCGGTACGCAAAAGCCCCGCGATCCGTATGGCAAGGAAATTGTTCAGCAGAAATTCACCTTTGATGCACTGGATAATATTCTTACCGTGCAGACGAAGTTCCCGCTGGGCGTGAATCTGACGACTTTCAGTTATGACAATCCAGATCCTGTACAGCTCAGCGCCGTCAAACATTCCCATGTCGACTATCCGCCGGCAGTGACGCTGGAGTACGACGCCAACGGCAGGATGATCAAGGACGATCAAGCGCGAACCCTGGCCTATGACGCGTTCGGGCGCCTTGAGCAATTATCCGGCGCAGGGGGATCAGTCATTCGTGGCTACCATTACGACGGTTTCGACGATCTGGTTGAACTGTCGCAACCCGACAAGGTAACTACGCAGCGTTACTACTACGCAGGCCGGGTCGCCCATGAGATCAGTGGTGAGAATTCATCCAGTGTCATGCGTCACGGTGGCGCGCTTGTGGGGCAACAGCAACTGGGCTTGAACGCCGGCGCCCAGCTGTTTGGCACCGATCAGCAGCAAAGCGTGCTGGCAACGCTGGGCAAGGAACAGCTCTACGATTGTGCCTACAGCCCTTACGGGCACCGTCCTGCTGAAGGTGGATTGTTCAGCCTGGCTGGATTCAACGGCGAGCAACTTGATCCGGTAACCGGACTGTATTTGCTGGGCAACGGTTACAGAGCCTATAGCCCGACATTGATGCGATTCCTCGCCCCCGACAGCATGAGTCCGTTCGGCGCGGGCGGATTGAATGCCTACAGTTATTGCCTGGGCGACCCTGTCAACCGTGTTGACCCGACCGGGCATATCTCCTGGCAATCAATATTGGGCATCGGGCTGAGTATTCTCGGGATTGTTGCCAGCGTGGTGACGATGGGCGCGGCGACGCCATGGGCAGTGGCGGCGTTGGGGCTTGCCGTGACTTCTGGCTTGGCCGGTATTGCCGGTGAAGTGGTCAATGAGTTGGCACCAGGTTCTCCAGCAGGCGAGATATTGGGCTGGATCAGTTTCGGTCTTGGGCTGGCTTCGCTCGGTGCAGGTTTGGCTGCGGGTGCGAAAGCTGCCGTGAATGCTGGCAGGAAGATGGCTTCAGCCTTTAGCAAAGGGCTCAGCCCTGATCGTAACGGCGTAGCCAAAAACGCAAAACATGTAGGGAAGCGTGGAAAAGGCAACACTTCACAAAGCTCCCCGGCGCCTGTGGACGAAGTGGCGCAAGAGCCTTGGCAATTGCAGAGGGCCAAGAAAGACAAAATCTCGACTGAAGCGAGGGAAGGCATGGCTAAAAAGTTTTACGCAAAAGTGGAAGAAAATATGCCCCCCAGTGAAGCAGCCGCGGCGTCCGACATGTATTGGGGTGACATGGGAGGAGCAGGCGCTGGAAGAAGAGTAACGCATGTTTATTTCACGAGGACGCCCGGACGCGGGGAGCGTATTTACCTTCTAGAGGACAGTAATACAAGAGTTTGCAAAGTAATAGAGGCGGGCGGCCATTGGTCTAAAACGGAAACCCCCGGAAGAATAAAAGCTGCTGCAAGTATGGTTACAACGCGCAAATGAGCAGCCTGAGTTTATGGATTTGAAGGTCTGGAGTGCCGGCCCAGCGCCCACTCCACATGCTCTCTAACCAACTCTGACGGATAATCCCGTCGCGCCTTCAACGCTTCCAGCACCGGAATTGTTGAGGGCGCATTGCCCAACCCCACCGCCAGATTCCTCAACCAGCGCTCATACCCCGCTCGCCGCAATGGCGAACCTTCGGTGCTGCTCAAGAACTTCTCTTCATCCCACAAAAACAACTCCGCCAGTTCGGCATTGTCGAGGTTGTGCCGTGGCTTGAAATCGTTTTCTCCTGTAGGCCGGGCAAAGCGGTTCCACGGACAGACGATCTGGCAGTCATCACAGCCGAACACGCGATTGCCGATCAACGGCCGCAGCTCTTCGGGGATGGCGCTTTTCAATTCAATGGTCAGATAGGAAATGCAGCGTCGCGCGTCCAGCACATACGGGCCGACGAAGGCGTTGGTCGGGCAGATATCCAGACACGCGGTGCAGCGGCCGCAATGTTCAGTGCTGTGCGGTTCATCCACCGGAAGTGGCAGGTCGACGAACAGCTCGCTCAAGAAGAAATAACTGCCGGCCTTGCGATTCAGCACCAGGGTGTTCTTGCCGATCCAGCCCAGCCCGGCCTGTTCGGCGATGGCTTTTTCCAGCACCGGCGCGCTGTCGACAAACGCGCGAAAACCGAACGGGCCGATCTCGGCCTGAATCCTGTCGGCCAATTGTTGAACACGTTTACGGATCAATTTGTGGTAATCGCGGCCCAAGGCATAACGCGACACGTAGGCTTTTTCCGGTTGCGCCAGCATTTGCGCCATTTGGGTGTCACCGGGCAGGTAGTCCATGCGCAGCGAGACCACACGCAAAGTACCCGGCACCAGTTCCTCGGGGTGCGAGCGTTTGCTGCCATGGGCGCCCATGTAGTCCATTTCGCCGTGGTAGCCGGCGGCGAGCCAGCGCTCGAGGTGCTGCTCGTGTTCGGCGAGGTTCAGGCCGCTGATGCCGACTTGCTGAAAACCCAGCTCGCGGCCCCATTCCTTGAACGATTGGGCGAGGGCGGGCAGGTCTGTGGTGATGGCGGACATGAGGCGAGAGAAACCGGAGCTGAGGTGCGTATAATTCTGCCAGACATCGGAGCCCGAAGACGCATGCCGCAGACGAAAGATGAATTACCCGACGCACTGTACGGCGCCGCTCAGGTGCGTGAACTCGACGCGCGGCTGATTGCCGCCGGCACGCCGGGCTTCGAATTGATGCAGCGCGCGGCCCGGGCGACCTGGCGCGCGCTGGTGCGGCAATGGCCGGACGCGAATGAACTGACGGTGCTGGCCGGGCATGGCAACAATGCTGGTGACGGTTACCTGATCGCCGCACTGGCGTTGCGCGCTGGCTGGACTGTGCGTGTGCTGGCGGTGGGTAATCCGCAGCGCTTGCAAGGGGATGCGGCACTCGCGCATGCCGAGGCGCTGGCCGCAGGCGTTGCTATGCAGCACTGGACTGTCGAGAGCGAACTGCGCGGCGTCCTCGTCGATGCCTTGCTTGGCACAGGCTTGAGCGGCGAAGTGCGCGAACCTTACGTGGCTGCGATCAACGCGATCAACGCCAGCGGTCTGCCGGTGACGGCAGTCGACATCCCTTCCGGACTCTGCGCCGACACCGGGCGCACCCTGGGTGTTGCGGTGCGTGCTGATCTCACGGTGACGTTTATTGGCCTCAAGGTCGGCCTGCTCACTGGCGACGCTGCCGATCATATCGGTGAGCTGCTGTTCAATGATCTGCAGGCCGGCGCTGACATTTATCGTGACATTCCCGTCCGTGCCTGGCGCCTCAACCCGGCTAATCTTCCGCTGCCGGCCCGGCGCGCACCGACGGCGCACAAGGGCCGCTTTGGTCATGTGTTGCTGATCGGCGGTGATCACGGCTTTGGCGGGGCCATTCTGCTCAGCACTGAGATGGCGCTGCGCAGTGGCGCGGGGATGGTGTCGCTGGCAACGCGTCCGGAACACGTCCCGGCGGCGCTGACCCGGGTGCCGGAAGCCATGGCCCTCGGCACCTCGTCGGCCAATCAGTTGATGGGTTTGCTGGAAAAGGTCTCGGCGCTGGTCGTCGGGCCCGGGCTGGGGCAGGCCAGTTGGGGCCGCGCATTGTTGTCCGCCGCAGCCAACGCATCCTTGCCGCAGGTGTGGGACGCCGATGCGTTGAACCTGCTGGCCAGCGGCTTCGTTCAATTACCCAAGGATTGCGTGATTACCCCGCATCCGGGGGAGGCGGCTCGTTTGTTGGGCATCAGCACCGCCGAGGTGCAGGCGGATCGCCCTACGGCAGCGCTGGCGTTGAGCAAAAAATACTCAGCGGTGGTCGTGCTCAAAGGCTCGGGCAGTCTGATCGCACATCCCGACGGGCGCCTTTCGCTGTGTCATCAAGGCCATCCGGCGATGGCCACGGGCGGCCTCGGCGATGTGCTGGCCGGTTTGATCGGCGCACTGCTGGCGCAGGGCATGCAGGCTTTCGATGCCGCAAGTCTCGCCGTGTGGCTGCACGCCAATGCCGGCTTGCAACAAGGCAAATTCGGCCGTGGGCTGGCGGCCAGTGATCTGATTCCAGCCATTCGTCAGTTGTTGGAGGAGCAATCACCGTGTCTGAAGTAACCCTGTACCTGGCCGATGAACAGGCGATGAGCGACTTTGGCGCACGGATCGCCCGCGTGACCCAGGGCCATGGCCTGATTTTTCTCGAAGGCAACCTGGGCATGGGCAAAACCACGCTTTCGCGTGGCATCATTCGCGGGCTGGGGCATGTCGGCGCGGTAAAAAGTCCGACCTTCACTTTGGTCGAACCCTACGAGATCGGTGACATTCGTGCCTTCCACTTTGACCTGTATCGCCTTGTCGATCCGGAAGAGCTGGAGTTTCTCGGCATCCGCGATTACTTCGAAGACGATGCGCTGTGCCTGATCGAATGGCCCGATAAAGGTGCAGGCTTTTTGCCAAAGCCTGACCTGACCATTACCATTAGCCCGCAAGACAGCGGGCGTTCGCTGAAAATTTTGTCCCAGGGCTCGCGTGGCGAGGCCTGGTGTGCCGCTTTGGCATTGGAATCCAATTAAATGATGGGGTTTGGTATGCGCTTTCGCGCGTTGGTGGCTGCCGCTGGACTGATGTTGATGGCAGTAACCGTCAACGCTGTGGCCGATTCAAAGGTCAACAGCGTGCGCCTGTGGCGGGCGCCGGACAATACGCGACTGGTCTTCGACCTGAGCGGCCCGGTACAGCACAGCGTGTTCACCCTGACCGCGCCGGACCGGCTGGTCATCGACATCAACGGCGCCACCCTCGGTGCGCCCTTGAATGTGCAGACCGCCAACACGCCGATCACCGCGATGCGTTCGGCCCAGCGCACGCCGACCGACCTGCGGGTGGTCATCGACCTGAAGAAAGCCGTCACCCCGAAAAGCTTCTCGCTGGCGCCGAACGCGCAATACGGCAACCGTCTGGTGGTCGATCTGTTCGACAATCCGGCCGATGCCGCGCCGCCACCTGCGCCAACGCCATCGGTGGCGACCGTTCCGGCAGTGCCGGTGACTCCGACGGAACCGGCGATCAAACTGCCGCCAGCCCCGGCCGGCAAGCGCGACATTATTGTGGTGATCGATGCCGGCCACGGCGGTGAAGACCCGGGTGCCTCTGGCTCACGCGGCCAGCGTGAAAAAGACGTGGTGCTGCAGATCGCTCGCGAATTGCAGCGTCAGGTCAACGGCATGAAAGGCTTCCGCGCCGAATTGACCCGCACCGGCGACTACTTCATCCCGTTGCGCGGCCGTACCGAAATTGCCCGCAAAAAGGGCGCCGACCTGTTTGTTTCGATTCACGCCGACGCCGCGCCATCTGCTGCCGCGTTTGGTGCATCGGTGTTCGCCCTGTCTGATCGCGGCGCCACGTCGGAAACCGCCCGTTGGCTGGCCGACAGCGAAAACCGTTCCGACCTGATCGGTGGTGCTGGCAACGTCAGCCTCGATGACAAGGACCGCATGCTCGCCGGCGTGCTGCTCGATCTGTCGATGACGGCGTCTCTGACTTCCAGTCTCAACGTCGGCCAGAAAGTGCTGACCAACATCGGTCGTGTCACGCCGCTGCACAAACAACGTGTGGAGCAGGCCGGGTTCATGGTGCTGAAATCGCCGGACATCCCGTCGATTCTGGTCGAGACTGGTTTTATCTCGAACGCCAACGAGGCCAACAAACTCTCGGCGTCGAGCCATCAGCAAGCGCTGGCCCGCTCGATCAGCAGCGGCGTGCGCCAGTTCTTCCAGCAGAATCCGCCGCCGGGCACTTACATCGCCTGGCTGCGTGATTCCGGCAAGATTGCCCAGGGCCCGCGTGATCACCGCGTCGGTCCGGGCGAGACGCTGGCGATGATCGGTGTGCGTTATCAAGTGTCGCCGGCCACGTTGCGCGCCGCGAACAACCTGAAAACCGATGAGCTGAAAGTCGGCCAGCACCTGACCATTCCCGGCACTGAACTGGCGTCGAAAGAATGAACCAGGTACTGAACAGCGCCCGCATCGAACTGCTCAGCCCGCGGCTGGCGAACCAGATAGCCGCCGGTGAGGTGGTTGAACGCCCGGCTTCGGTGATCAAGGAACTGCTGGAAAACAGCCTCGACTCCGGCGCCAAGCGTATCGATGTCGATGTCGAGCAGGGCGGCGTCAAGCTGCTGCGGGTGCGCGACGACGGCAGCGGCATCTCCGCCGACGACCTGCCGCTGGCCCTGGCCCGTCACGCCACCAGCAAGATTCGCAACCTTGAAGACCTCGAACAGGTGATGAGCCTGGGTTTTCGTGGCGAGGCGCTGGCGTCGATCAGCTCCGTGGCGCGCCTGACCCTGACCTCGCGCACCCGCGACGCCGATCAGGCCTGGCAGGTCGAGACGGAGGGTCGCGACATGGCGCCCCGCGTGCAACCGGCCGCGCACCCGGTCGGTACATCGGTAGAAGTCCGCGATCTGTTCTTCAATACTCCGGCGCGGCGCAAATTCCTCAAGACCGAAAAAACCGAATTCGATCACCTGCAAGAAGTGATCAAGCGTCTGGCGCTGGCGCGTTTTGACGTAGCCTTCCACCTGCGGCACAACGGCAAAACCATCCTCAGCCTGCACGAGGCCCATGATGATGCGGCCCGCGCCCGGCGGGTGGCGGCGATCTGTGGCTCGGGTTTCCTTGAACAGGCTTTGCCGATCGAAATCGAGCGTAACGGTTTGCACCTGTGGGGCTGGGTCGGTTTGCCGACCTTCAACCGCAGTCAGGCGGATCTGCAGTATTTCTTCGTCAACGGCCGCGCAGTGCGCGACAAACTGGTTGCCCACGCGGTGCGCCAGGCCTATCGCGACGTGCTGTTCAATGGCCGCCACCCGACGTTCGCGCTGTTTTTCGAGGTCGATCCGGCGGCAGTCGACGTCAACGTCCACCCGACCAAACACGAAGTGCGCTTCCGCGACGGGCGCATGGTCCATGACTTCCTCTATGGCACCTTGCACCGTGCGCTGGGCGATGTGCGTCCGGAGGACCAGTTGGCCGGCTCCGTGACAACGGCCATCGTGCGGCCGAGCGGAATCGACGCGGGTGAATTTGGCCCGCAAGGCGAGATGCGGCTTGCCGCCAATGCGTTGCTTGAGCAACCGCAGGCACAGCCGGCGTTCAATACCTCGTCCGGTGCCAGCGCTGGCGGCGCTTACCAATATCAGTACACGCCGCGCCCGCAAGCGGCGGTGCCTGCCGCCGAGGCTCAAGCCGCTTACAAAGAATTTTTCGCGCCGCTGCCAGAAGCCAATGCCAGTTCGCTGCCCGCCGGCCAGGAAGATATCCCGCCGCTCGGTTATGCACTGGCGCAGCTCAAAGGCATTTATATCTTGTCCGAGAACGCCCATGGCCTGGTGCTGGTGGACATGCATGCTGCCCATGAGCGAATCATGTACGAACGCCTGAAGATCGCCATGGCCAGTGAGGGCCTCAGTGGTCAGCCACTGCTGGTGCCGGAGTCGCTGGCCGTGAGTCAGCGCGAAGCCGATTGCGCCGAAGAGCATGCCGCGTGGTTCCAGCGGCTGGGCTTCGAACTGCAGCGGCTGGGTCCAGAGACCCTGGCGATCCGGCAGATCCCGGCGTTGCTCAAGCAGGCCGAAGCCAACCGTTTGGTCGGTGACGTGCTGTCGGACCTGATGGAATACGGCACCAGCGACCGCATTCAGGCGCACCTCAACGAATTGCTCGGCACCATGGCCTGTCACGGCGCGATTCGCGCCAACCGGCGCCTGGCTTTGCCGGAAATGAACGGCCTGCTGCGCGACATGGAAAACACCGAACGCAGCGGTCAATGCAACCATGGCCGACCGACCTGGACCCAACTGGGTCTGGACGATCTGGACAAACTGTTCCTGCGCGGTCGTTGATGAGCCAGCTTCCTCCAGCGATTTTCCTGATGGGCCCGACCGCTGCGGGCAAGACCGATTTGGCCATCGAGCTGACCAAGGTGTTGCCGTGCGAGCTGATCAGTGTCGATTCGGCGCTGGTCTATCGCGGCATGGACATCGGTACCGCCAAGCCTTCAAAAGAGCTGCTGGCCGAACATCCGCACCGCTTGATCGACATTCTTGATCCAGCCGAAGCCTATTCGGCTGCGGATTTTCGCCGCGATGCCCTGCAAGCCATGGCCGACATCACTGCACGCGGCAAAATCCCGCTGCTGGTGGGCGGCACCATGCTCTATTACAAGGCTTTGGTCGACGGCCTGGCGGACATGCCCGCCGCCGATCCCGAGGTCCGTGCGCAGATCGAAGAAGAGGCCGCGCGCCTTGGCTGGCAGGCCCTGCACGATCAATTGGCGATCATCGACCCGGTGTCGGCGGCGCGGATTCACCCCAATGATCCGCAACGCCTCAGTCGCGCACTCGAAGTTTATCGAGTCAGCGGTCGAAGCATGACTGACCTGCGTCAGCAACAATCTGCGCAAAGTACCGAAGCAGCCGCTTCGGGACTGCAACAATTGCCCTATACTGTCGCGAATCTGGCCATTGCCCCGGCAAACCGCCAGGTACTGCATGACCGCATCAGACAAAGATTCACAAACATGTTGGAACAGGGATTCATCGACGAGGTCGTAGCCCTGCGTAATAGAAGTGACCTGCATGCCGGGTTGCCGTCTATACGTGCGGTAGGCTATCGCCAAGTCTGGGACTACCTGGATGGCAAGCTGACGTTGGCCGAAATGCAGGAGCGCGGCATCATCGCCACGCGCCAATTGGCCAAACGCCAGTTCACCTGGCTGCGCAGCTGGGAAGATTTACACTGGCTGGACAGTCTTGATTGCGACAATCTGCCACGCGCCTTGAAATACCTTGGGACCATCTCCATATTGAGCTGAGTCCTTGCAATTGCCGTCTATCCTTGGGGGTGTGACGGCCGAAGCCATCTGAATTACCTATTTTTATTATTGAATCCTTAAAGGAGTGCGGCACATGTCAAAAGGGCATTCGCTACAAGACCCTTACCTGAATACTTTACGTAAAGAGAAAGTCGGGGTTTCCATCTACCTGGTCAACGGTATCAAACTGCAAGGCACGATCGAGTCGTTCGACCAGTTCGTGATCCTGCTGAAAAACACCGTCAGCCAGATGGTTTACAAACATGCTATCTCGACCGTAGTGCCGGTTCGTCCGATTCGTCTGCCTAGCGCAACCGAAAACGAACAGGGCGACGCAGAGCCAGCTCCGGGTAACGCCTGATAGGAGTCTCCTTTGTTCTTTGAGCGCCACGGTGGTGGTGAACGAGTCATCCTCGTTCACTTGGATGGACAGGACCCTGAGGCGCGCGAAGATCCGCAGGAGTTTCAGGAGTTGGCTAATTCGGCCGGCGCCGAGACCGTTGCGTTTTTTAACGTGCCGCGTCATCGGCCAACCGCCAAATACCTGATCGGCAGCGGCAAGGTCGAAGAACTACGCGACCTGGTCAAGGCTGAAGAAGCCGATCTGGTGATTTTCAATCACGTCCTCACGCCCAGTCAGGAACGCAACCTCGAACGTGTTTTCGAGTGTCGCGTGATTGACCGCACCGGTCTGATTCTCGATATTTTCGCCCAACGCGCCCGTACCCATGAAGGCAAGCTCCAGGTTGAACTGGCCCAGCTTGACCACATGAGCACCCGGCTGGTCCGCGGCTGGACTCACCTTGAGCGTCAGGGTGGCGGCATCGGCATGCGCGGTCCGGGTGAGACACAACTGGAAACCGACCGGCGTCTGCTGCGGGTTCGTCTGCGCCAGATCAAGGGCCGGCTGGAGAAGGTGCGCAGCCAGCGCGAGCAGTCGCGTCGTGGCCGTTCGCGGGCGGAAATTCCGACCGTATCGCTGGTTGGCTACACCAACGCCGGCAAGTCCACGCTGTTCAACAACGTGACGAAATCCGAGGTCTACGCGGCGGACCAGTTGTTCGCCACACTCGACCCGACCCTGCGTCGTCTGGATCTGGATGACCTGGGGCCGATTGTCCTGGCCGACACGGTGGGTTTCATTCGGCACTTGCCGCACAAGCTGGTTGAAGCATTTCGGTCTACCCTCGAAGAGTCGAGCAACTCAGACTTGCTGTTACACGTCATCGACGCGGCTGAACCGGATCGCATGTTGCAGATCGAGCAAGTGATGGTGGTGCTGGGCGAGATTGGTGCCCAGGACTTGCCGATCCTCGAGGTCTATAACAAACTCGATTTGCTCGAAGGCGTCGAGCCGCAAATCCAGCGCGATGAAGACGGCAAGCCCCAGCGGGTGTGGTTGTCGGCACGTGATGGCAGCGGTCTGGAATTGCTCGAGCAGGCGATTGCCGAATTGCTCGGCAGTGATCTGTTTGTCGGTACCTTGCGTTTGCCGCAACGATTCGCGCGCCTGCGTGCGCAGTTTTTCGAACTCGGCGCGGTGCAGAAAGAAGAGCACGACGAAGAAGGTGTCAGTCTGCTGACCGTTCGTTTGCCCCGGATCGAGTTGAATCGACTGGTAAGCCGCGAAGGATTGCAGCCGATGGAATTCATCGAGCAACACACTTTGCAATAAAAGCCTGAAAAAGCGGTTGTGCCGCAACGGCAGGCATTCTGTAGCATTGGTCGGCGCGCCGTGGGTGCGTCTTTGCTTTATCAGATGGAGAGCGCTATGGCTTGGAATGAGCCGGGTGGCAACTCGAACAATCAGGATCCCTGGGGTGGCAAGCGCCGCAATAACGGCGACCGCAAGGGGCCACCGGATCTCGACGAGGCCTTCCGAAAGCTGCAGGAAAGCCTGAACGGGTTGTTCGGTGGTGGCAAGAAACGTGGTGATGACGGCGGTGGTTCGGGCAAGAGCAGTGGCGGCTTCGGCGGCCTGCTCGGCATCGGCCTGGTCGTGCTGGCGGCCGTCTGGCTGTACAGCGCCGTCTACGTGGTGGACGAGCAGGAGCAGGCCGTGGTGCTGCGCTTCGGCAAGTACTACGAGACTGTCGGCCCGGGCCTGAACATCTATTTCCCGCCGATCGACAAGAAGTACATGGAAAACGTGACGCGTGAGCGTGCGTACTCCAAGCAGGGCCAGATGCTCACTGAAGACGAAAACATCGTCGAAGTGCCGCTGACCGTGCAGTACAAGATCAGCAACCTGCAGGATTTCGTACTGAACGTCGATCAGCCGGAAATCAGCCTGCAGCACGCAACTGAAAGTGCCCTGCGCCACGTGGTCGGTTCGACCGCCATGGACCAGGTACTCACCGAAGGTCGTGAATTGATGGCCAGCGAAATCAAGGAGCGTCTGCAACGTTTCCTCGATACCTATCGCACCGGTATCACCGTTACCCAGGTCAACGTACAGAGCGCAGCGGCACCGCGTGAAGTGCAGGAAGCCTTCGACGACGTGATCCGCGCCCGTGAAGACGAACAGCGTTCGCGCAACCAGGCTGAAACCTACGCCAACGGCGTGGTGCCGGAAGCCCGTGGTCAGGCCCAGCGCATCATCGAAGATGCCAACGGTTACCGCGACGAAACGATCTCGCGCGCCAAGGGTGAGGCCGATCGCTTTACCAAGCTGGTCGCCGAGTATCGCAAGGCACCTGAAGTCACCCGCGAGCGTCTGTATCTGGACACCATGCAGGAAGTCTTCAGCAACACCAGCAAGGTACTCGTGACCGGCAACAAGAACGGCCAGAGCAATCTGCTCTACCTGCCGTTGGACAAGATGATCCAGAACAGCTCGGGCAACGCACCGGTGACCGGTTCGGCCGCCAGCAACAACACGGACGTCACGCCGCATGTCACTGACGTGCCGCAGACGCGTACAAGGGAGACCCGCTGATGAGCAATAAATCGCTGATCGCCCTGATCGTTGGCGTCGTTGTGGTACTGGTGGGCTGGAATTGCTTCTACATCGTCGCTCAGACCGAGCGTGCGGTGCTGCTGCAATTCGGCCGTGTGGTTCAGGCCGATGTTCAGCCGGGTCTGCATGTGAAGGTGCCTTACGTTAACCAGGTGCGTAAATTCGACGCACGCCTGTTGACACTGGACGCACCGACGCAGCGCTTCCTGACCCTGGAAAAGAAAGCCGTGATGGTCGATGCCTACGCCAAGTGGCGAGTGAAAGATGCCGAGCGCTTCTACACTGCGACTTCCGGTCTCAAGCAGATTGCCGACGAGCGTTTGTCGCGTCGTCTGGAATCGGGCCTGCGTGACCAGTTCGGCAAGCGCACCCTGCACGAAGTGGTGTCGGGTGAGCGTGACGCACTGATGGCTGACATCACTGCATCGCTGAACAAGATGGCGGAAAAAGAGCTGGGTATCGAAGTCGTCGATGTCCGGGTCAAGGCCATCGATCTGCCGAAGGAAGTGAACCGCAGCGTGTTCGAACGTATGAGCACCGAGCGTGAGCGTGAAGCTCGCGAGCACCGCGCCAAGGGTAACGAGCTGGCTGAAGGCATCCGTGCCGACGCCGATCGTCAACGCCGCGTGCTGCTGGCTGAAGCCTATCGTGAATCCGAAGAGGTTCGCGGTGATGGTGACGCCCAGGCCGCTGCGATCTATTCCAAGGCCTACGGTCAGGATCAGGAGTTCTACGGTTTCTACCGTAGCCTGCGTGCCTACCGTGAAAGCTTCGCGAACAAATCCGACGTCATGGTCCTCGACCCAAGCAGCGACTTCTTCCGTTACCTGGAAAAAGCCAAGCCTTGATGCGACGTTGACCTGAATCGCTCCGCCCGGCGGCTAAATCCTCGGGCGGGGTGATCCTTTGGGAAAACGTGTGTATGATGCGGCAGCCGGGAAATTCCCGGCTTTTTTGCGTCTGCACGTTTGATTGCTGTTTTTTGTTGCAGGCATCGGGTTGAATGGCCCGAACGTTTTTCGAGGAAAGTGGTGGGCGAAGCCGGTAACAGGCCTTTTGCCGCGTCGTTCATGCGCGTGCGTTTTGAACGGATCGATCATTTTCTGCTTCACTCAAGGCTCGCCCGCAGGCTGGCCGCCCGGATCAAAGGGGAATGGCGTAATGGCAACGGTAGACCGCTGGCTGCTGCCAGATGGCATCGAAGAAGTACTGCCACCGGAAGCGGCGCGCATCGAAGTCGCGCGTCGTCAGGTGTTGGATCTGTTCCAGAGCTGGGGTTACGAGTTTGTCGTGACTCCCCATATCGAGTACCTGGAATCCCTGCTGACCGGTGCAGGCCAGGACCTGGATCTGCGCACCTTCAAGGTCATCGACCCGCAGTCGGGCCGGCAGATGGGATTCCGCGCCGACATCACGCCGCAAGTCGCGCGCATCGATGCCCACACCCTGCGTCGCGAAGGCCCGAGCCGCCTGTGCTACGCCGGCAGCGTGCTGCATGCCCAGCCGCGGGCCTTGTCGTCCTCGCGTAGCCCGATCCAGTTGGGGGCCGAGTTGTACGGCGACGCCAGCCCGAGCAGCGACGTTGAAGTGATCAGCCTGATGTTGGCCATGCTGCAATTGGCCGACGTGCCGGATGTGCACATGGACCTTGGCCATGTCGGCATCTATCGCGGTCTGGCGCGCGCTGCCGGTTTGTCCGGTGAAGTCGAACAGCAGTTGTTCGATGCGCTGCAACGCAAGGCCATCGACGAGGTCATTACCCTGACCGAAGGCTTGCCAGCCGATTTGTCCGACATGCTGCGCGCATTGGTAGACCTGTGTGGCGGTCGCGAAGTGTTGAGCGCTGCGCGCGAGCGTCTGGCCAATGCGCCGGCGCCAGTGCTGGCGGCCCTGGAAGATTTGCTGGCGATCGCCGAGCGTCTGTCGGTGCGTTTCCCTGATTTGCCGCTGTACTTCGACCTGGGCGAATTGCGTGGCTACCACTATCACACCGGTGTGGTGTTCGCCGTGTTCGTGCCTGGCGTGGGTCAGTCCATCGCTCAGGGCGGTCGCTACGATGACATCGGCGCCGATTTTGGTCGTGCCCGTCCGGCGACTGGTTTTTCCACCGATTTGAAAACCCTGGTGACCCTGGGGCGTGCTGAGATCGAGCTACCGTCTGGCGGTATCTGGATGCCTGACAGTACGGATGCGGCACTCTGGCAGCAGGTTTGCCAGTTGCGCAGTGAGGGTCAGCGTGTCGTTCAGGCCTTGCCTGGACAACCTTTGGCCGCCGCCCGTGATGCGGACTGCGACCGGCAATTGATTCAGCAGAACGGGCTTTGGCAAGTATCGCCACTGGCTTCTTGAGTTTTCCTGCCGGCCATCGCCGGCACCAAGTTTGCGCGAATGAGGACAAGTGTTATGGGTAAGAATGTCGTAGTCCTGGGCACCCAGTGGGGTGATGAGGGCAAAGGCAAGATCGTTGATCTGCTGACCGAACATGCTGCCGCCGTAGTGCGCTACCAGGGTGGCCACAACGCGGGCCACACGCTGGTGATCGACGGTGAGAAAACCGTCTTGCACCTGATTCCGTCGGGCGTGCTGCGCGAAGGCGTGCAGTGCCTGATCGGCAACGGCGTGGTCGTCGCTCCTGACGCCCTGCTGCGCGAGATCACCAAGCTGGAAGAGAAAGGCGTACCGGTGCGCGAGCGCCTGCGTATCAGCCCGTCCTGCCCGCTGATCCTGTCCTTCCACGTTGCGCTGGACCAGGCCCGTGAAAAGGCCCGTGGCGAGCTGAAGATCGGCACCACCGGTCGCGGCATCGGCCCGGCTTACGAAGACAAGGTTGCCCGTCGAGGCCTGCGTGTCGGCGACCTGCTGAACATGCCGCGCTTCGAAGACAAGCTGCGTGAACTGGTGGATTACCACAACTTCATGCTGGTCGGTTACTACAAAGAGCCGGCCATCGAGTTTGAAAAGACCCTGGCCGAGTGCAAGGAATACGCTGAACTGCTCAAGCCGCTGATGCTCGACGTCACTGCTGAGCTGCACGACCTGCGCCGTGCCGGCAAAGACATCATGTTCGAAGGCGCCCAGGGTTCGTTGCTCGACATCGACCACGGTACCTATCCGTACGTGACCAGCTCTAACACCACCGCGGGTGGCGTGGCGACCGGTTCGGGCGTTGGTCCGATGTTTCTGGATTACATCCTCGGCATCACCAAGGCCTACACCACGCGCGTAGGTTCGGGTCCGTTCCCGACGGAGCTGTTCGATGACGTTGGTGCGCACCTGGCCAAGCAGGGTCATGAATTCGGCGCCACCACCGGCCGTGCCCGTCGTTGCGGCTGGTTCGACGCCGTCATCCTGCGTCGCGCTATCGACGTGAACAGCATCTCGGGCATCTGCCTGACCAAGCTGGACGTACTCGACGGTCTGGAAACCATCAACATCTGCATCGGCTACAAAGATGCACAGGGCAACGCTGTTGCGCCGACCGATGCTGACAGCTACGTCGGCCTGCAGCCGGTCTACGAAGAAGTGCCGGGCTGGAGCGAGTCGACCGTGGGTGCCAAGACCCTGGAAGAGCTGCCAGCTAACGCTCGCGCCTACATCAAACGCGTTGAAGAGTTGATCAGTGCACCGATCGACATTATTTCGACGGGCCCGGACCGCAACGAAACCATCGTTCTGCGTCATCCGTTCGCTTGATAAGTCGTTGATGTAAAAAACAAAGGCCCCTTAATCGGGGCCTTTGTCGTTAATGCCTGTTGGACGGCATGACCTTTGCTGTGAATCTGTCTACAAGAGTGCCATCAAATTAATGGCGTCAGACGTAGAGGGATTTCAAAGTGTCGGCCGTTCTCTCACTGTTACAAAGCCGTTTGCTGCGGCCTGTGTTCGTTACCTTGGGTATCGCCCTTTTGGTGCAGGTGTTGGTGGCCGTCGCCCTGACGCGGAGCACCGTTACGGCGCTGGAAGCAGATCTGGCGTCGCGCCTTGGTACCGACAGCCAGAAGCTGTCCGGCGAACTGGAGCAGGCCGGGCGGGAAGTCACTTCCAGCCTCGACGCGTTGTCTGCCAGTACTCGCCAGCGACTTACCGCTGGCCTGTCTTCACGCCTGAAGGAAGAGCAGGCGCAACTGCGTGCCACGCTGGAAAAAGACCTCAAGGATTCGGCCAACGATATGGCGCAGTTGCTCGCCTCCGTTGCTCCACGGGCGATGTGGGACAGCGACGTACCGACCCTGTCGGAATTTGCCCGTCGCGCCCAGCGCAATCCCAACGTGCTGTTCGTGGTGTATGACGATGCCACCGGCCAGCACCTGACCCGCTACCTCAACCGTGAAAACCCGATCAACAAGGCCCTGCTGGAAAAAGGCCAGGGCGAGCGGGCGCTGGATAAAGTCCTCGATGCAGCGAAAAACGATCCCTCGGTGTATTACCTGGAAGCGTCGATCAATCCTAACGGTGTGGAGATCGGCAAGGTGCTGATGGGCGTTTCCACAGCGTCGGTGGAAACCGATCTGGTCGAACTCGACAAACGTTTCTCGGCGCTGATTGCCAGTAGCGATCAACTGGTCGGGGACAGCCTCAAAGGCGCCGCGGCGGACAGCGCAAAAGCCATGCAGGCGCGCCTGCAGTCGGCGCAGTCCACGGCTGGCGAGATGAAAGCCAATACCGCGCAAACCGTTCAAGAGGCAGCGGCGACGCTGCGCTGGCGCATCGGCCTTGGCCTGGCGCTGGTCGGTTGCGCGGTGCTGCTGTTATTGGCCGTGGTGTTGGGCCATCGCGTGGTCAATCGCCTGAAATTGCTCAATGCGGCGATGGATGATCTGGCGGCGGGCGAGGGCGATCTGACCAAGCGTGTGCAGATCAACAGCAAGGACGAAATCGGCGACATGGCTTCGGCGGTCAACCGCTTCGTGGACAAGTTGCAGCCGATCGTGCGCGAAGCCGGCGATGTGGCGCAGCGCACCGGTGTCGAGATTGGCGCGATGACCCTGCGCAACGCCGGCGCTGATGCGGCGGCCGGCATGCAGCGCGATGAGGTTGCCGAGAGCCTGCGCGCGTTGTCGCAAATGGCCGACGAGGCGCAATCGGAAAGTCATGCGATGCAAGCCGCGCTTAAGCAGGTGGTGGAAATTCGTCAGGCCACTGATGAAAACACCCGTACCTCGGCCAAGGTCGGCGGCCTGATCGAAGCGCTGGCCGGGCAGGTGGACACCGGGGCGAAAGTCATCGAGCGGCTGGCGCAGCAGAGTGAACAGATTGAAGTGGTGCTGACGGTGATCCACGGCATCGCTGAGCAGACCAACCTGTTGGCCTTGAACGCGGCGATTGAAGCGGCGCGCGCGGGCGAGACCGGCCGCGGCTTCGCCGTGGTGGCGGACGAAGTGCGGGCGTTGGCAAGCAAGACGCAAAGCTCCACTGGCGATATTCAGGCGCACATTGTCGCGTTGCAGCAGGGCGCGCGCGAAGCGGTCGAAGCGATCGGCCAGGCCGGGCGCCAGGCCAGCGAAGGCTTGCTGGTGCTGCGTGACAGCGCGCGGCTGCAGCAATCGGTGCAGGCTTCGGTTGAGCAGGTGCACGCAGCGATCGGCCTCGCGACACAAGCGGCAGCGCATCAGGCGCAGGGTGCGCAGGCTGTGCGCGGGCGGGTCGAGACGATTCACGCCCAGGCTGAAAAAGCCGCGCAGGCGGTGGTGGAAACCACGGCCAGTGGCAAGGTGCTGGATGGTCTGGCGGCGCAGTTGAAGGCGAGTCTGGGGCAGTTCCGGGCTTGATGTTGGCCGGGCTGGCCTCTTCGCGAGCAGGCTCGCTCCCACAGGGAAACTCAATCCATTGTGGGAGCGAGCCTGCTCGCGAAAAGCGGTATCAACGGCTCAGATACATCCGCGTCGTGAGCAAGTAAACCGGTAACCCCGACACCACAATCAACAACGCCGCATAAGGCGCCGCCGCCGCGAACTCGACATTCGCCGTATGCGCCCAGACCTCCGTCGCCAGCGTATTGAGCCCGGTCGGACTCAGCAGCAGCGTCGCCGTCAATTCCTTCATCGCATCGAGAAACACCAACGCAAACGCGGCGCCCAAGGCCGGGAAAATGATCGGCAATGTCACTCGACAAAACGCCGTGAACGACGAGGCCCCGAGCGTGCGGGCCGCCTCTTCCAACTGTGGCGCAGCCTTGTTCAGCGCGGTGCGAATCGGCGCTTGGGCCAACGGCAGAAACAGCAGCGCATAAGCGATCAGCAACAGCCCCGAGGTCTGATACAGCACAGGCACGTAGTGCAGGGCGAAATACACCAGCGTTAAAGCAATCACCAACCCCGGCAGCGCGTGCAGCAGATACGGCAAACGCTCGGCCCAGATCGCCAGTTGACCTTTGTAGCGCACCACCAGCAGTCCCACCGGAACCGCCAGTAGCAGGCAAAGCGCCGCGCCGCCCAGCGACAATGCCAGTGATGACACCAGTGCTTCGCTAATCGCCGCTACCGGAAACGCTGCAGAAGAGCCAACCGCCAGCCAGTAGGCGAGCATTCCCAGTGGAATTCCGCTGCCGACAATCGCCAGCGCCAGGCAATACAACTGACCGAGCGCAGCCCAGGGTCCCAAGTGGACCTGTTCGGCCTGACGCGCTGCGCCTTGACCGGTGCGCACATGCCGGCCCTTGCCACGCACGCGCAGTTCCAGCCACAGCAACAGCAGGCACAGCGCGAGCAGCACTGCCGAGAGCATCGCCGCGTTGGCGTTGCTGAATTCCAGCTCGAACTGCTGATAAATCGCCGTGGTGAAGGTTTGCAGGCCAATGATCGACAGCGCGCCGAACTCGACCAGCATGTGCAAGGCAATCAACAGCGAGCCGGCCAATAGCGATGGCCAAAGCAGTGGCAGGGTCACTCGGAGAAACACGCCCCAGCGATTCTGCCCCAGCGTGCGAGCGGACTCTTCGAGTGAAGGGTCGAGGTTGCGCAACGTCGCCGCGACCGGCAAAAAGATCAGCGGATACTTCGACAGGCTCATCACCAGAATGGCCCCGCCAAGGCCTTCGAACTGTGCGCTCAGCGAAACCCAGGTGAAGCTGCTGACAAACGCCGGCACCGCGAACGGCAGGCACAGAATCACGCCCCATAAGCGTCGCCCCGCAAGATTGCTGCGTTCCAGCAGCCAGGCCAGCGACAAGCCGATCACGCCGCAAGTGATCGTTACGCCGACCATCAGCGCCAGGGTGTTGCGCAACAATCCAAAAACATACGGTCGCCAGAGCAAATGCAGCGCTTCGGCCCAACCTGCCTGCCAGGCCTTGAGCCCGACATAGGCCAGCGGCAGCAGGCTCAGCACCACCAGCAGTAACACCGGTAGCAGCAGCCAGATTGATGGCCGTTTGCGTTTTGGCACGTAACCCCCGCGCGCGGCGGGGGCGGATAACGATGCGCTCATCAGTTCAAGCCAACTTCGCGTTCCAGTTCCAGCGCTTCTTCAGCATTGCCCAGATCGGCCGGCGTCACGTTCGGTGCCTCCAGTTCGCTGAACGGCTTGAGCCCGCGATCCGATTCCATGCCCTTGTGCAGCGGATATTCGGCGGTGGTCTGGGTGATCACGCGCTGACCTTCTTCGCTGGCCATGTAAGCGAGGAATTGCTGGGCTTCTTTTGGATGTTTGCTGGACTTGAGCACGGCGGCGCTGGACACGGTGATCAGGCCGCCAGCGTCACCGCCGGTGAAGTAGTGCAGTTTCGAATCGAGTTGGCCTTTTTCGCGTTGCAGGGCGAACCAGTAGTAGTTGTTCACCAGCACGGTAGCGACCTCACCGTTCTCCACGGCTTTGAGTGCGACCATGTTGTTGCTGTACGTCTTGCCGAACGCGCGCAGGCCGGTCAGCCATTCTTCGGCGGCGTCACGCCCGTGCAGCTTGATGATCGCCACGGCCTGTTCCTGGAATGCACCGCTGGTCGGCACGAAACCCACCTTGCCCTGCCATTGCGGCTCGGAGAACTCCATGACCGATTTCGGCAGGTCTTTCTCGTCAATCAGTTTCGGGTTGAACGCAACCACGCGCACGCGCGCGGTGACGCCGATCCAGGTACCGTTGGCGGCTACATATTTTTCTGGCAATACCGCGAGGGTCGCGTCATCGGCCTTGGCCAGCAGACCTTGTTCGCCGAGGTTGTTCAGCGGTGGCGACTCTTCGGTGTAGATCACATCGGCGGGGGAGCGGTCGCCTTCCTCGATGATCTGGCTGGCGAGCTGATTGCTGCTGCCTTTGCGCACGTTGACATGAATGCCGGTCTTGGCTTCGAAAGCCTTGGCTATCGCATCGCCGACTTCCTTGTGCTGACCGTTGTACAACGTCAGGGAAGCCGCATCGGCTGCCTGGGTGAGGGGAGTGGCGAGCGCCAGGCCAAGGATGGTGAAGGTCAGGCCTCGGCGCAGGGTATTTCGAAACGTCATTCGCAGGGTTCCTCACTGTCGCATTGCAAAAACTTGCAACAATGATAAACGATATTGGTTCTCAGATGCGCCTTGCGCGGGCATTGGCGTTTTGATAGCGGCTGTGACGTTTCAGGTTTCTGATGGCCAGAAACGCAAAAACCCGCTTTCGCGGGTTTTTGTGAGATCCAAGGCCTGAACCTTGAATTTGAATTGGTGCCCAGAAGAAGACTCGAACTTCCACGACCGTAAGGTCACCAGCACCTGAAGCTGGCGTGTCTACCAATTTCACCATCTGGGCAATCATCGCAAGCGTTGCCGCTGTTGATGTGGCGCACTATACGGAGCGCATTTTGATCTGTAAACCCCTGATTTAATTTTAATAAATCGGTTTTAAGAAAACCCGGGCTTAGAATGCAAAAAACCCGCTTTCGCGGGTTTTGTGTGAGTCTTGAAACTGATCTAGTCTCAAACTCGAAATTGGTGCCCAGAAGAAGACTCGAACTTCCACGACCGTAAGGTCACCAGCACCTGAAGCTGGCGTGTCTACCAATTTCACCATCTGGGCAGTATCGTCAACGCATCTGCGTCGTCAATGGCGCGCACTATACGGAGGGTCTTTTTAGCTGTAAACCCCTGTCAGCAAAAAATATGATTTTTTTTACCGGCGGTGGTCAAAATGCCTTTCGGACGGCAGATCATGGCATCCGTTGCGCCTTATATAGCCGGAAATTTCCCGTTTCATGGCGCCTATGCCAAACTAACCCGCATATAGACAAGGTGAAAACTCTCTAATGGCCGATTGGCAGTCCCTCGATCCCGAGGCCGCTCGTGAAGCGGAAAAATATGAAAACCCTATTCCTAGCCGCGAACTGATCCTGGCGCATCTCGCCGATCGTGGTTCGCCGGCTGCCCGCGAACAACTGGTCGAAGAGTTCGGTCTGACCACCGAAGACCAGATTGAAGCCCTGCGTCGCCGTCTGCGCGCCATGGAACGCGACGCTCAGCTGATTTACACCCGACGCGGCACCTATGCGCCGGTGGACAAGCTCGATCTGATCCTTGGTCGCATCAGCGGTCACCGTGACGGTTTCGGCTTCCTGGTGCCGGACGACGGCAGCGACGACCTGTTCATGAGCCCGGCGCAAATGCGTCTGGTGTTCGACGGCGACCGTGCGCTGGCGCGTGTTTCCGGCCTCGACCGTCGCGGCCGTCGCGAAGGTGTGATCGTTGAAGTGGTGTCCCGCGCTCACGAAACCATCGTCGGTCGCTACTTCGAAGAAGGCGGTATCGGCTTCGTCGTTGCCGACAATCCGAAAATCCAGCAGGAAGTGCTGGTCACGCCGGGCCGCAACGCCAACGCGCAGATCGGTCAGTTCGTCGAGGTGAAAATCACCCACTGGCCGACGCCGCGCTTCCAGCCGCAAGGCGACGTGGTTGAAGTGGTCGGCAACTACATGGCGCCGGGCATGGAAATCGATGTTGCCCTGCGCACCTACGACATTCCACACGTCTGGCCTGAAGCCGTACTGAAGGAAGCCGGCAAGCTCAAGCCGGAAGTCGAAGAAAAAGACAAAGAGAAGCGCATCGATCTACGCCATCTGCCGTTCGTCACCATCGACGGCGAAGATGCCCGCGACTTCGATGATGCGGTTTATTGCGAAGCCAAACCGGGCAAGCTGCGCCTGTTCTCGGGTGGTTGGAAGTTGTACGTGGCGATTGCCGACGTCTCCAGCTACGTGAAAATCGGTTCGGCACTGGACAACGAAGCGCAGGTGCGCGGTAACTCGGTGTACTTCCCCGAGCGCGTAATCCCGATGCTGCCGGAGCAACTGTCCAACGGTCTGTGTTCGCTGAACCCGCATGTCGATCGTCTGGCTATGGTCTGCGAGATGACCATCTCCAAGTCCGGCGAAATGACCGACTACTGCTTCTATGAGGCGGTGATTCACTCTCACGCCCGTCTGACCTACAACAAGGTCAGCGCGATGCTGGAAACGCCGAAGGTGGCCGAAGCGCGCAAACTGCGCGGCGAATACACCGACGTCGTACCGCACCTGAAGCAGCTTTATGCGCTGTATAAAGTGCTGCTGGCAGCCCGTCATGTGCGTGGTGCGATTGATTTCGAAACGCAGGAAACCCGGATCATCTTCGGTTCCGAGCGCAAGATCGCCGAAATCCGTCCGACCATCCGCAACGATGCGCACAAGCTGATCGAGGAATGCATGCTGGCGGCCAACGTGGCCACTGCCGAATTCCTCAAGAAGCACGAAATTCCTGCGTTGTATCGCGTTCACGCCGGTCCGCCACCGGAGCGTCTGGAAAAACTGCGCGCGTTCCTGGGCGAGCTTGGCCTGTCCCTGCATAAAGGCAAGGACGGTCCATCGCCGAAGGACTATCAGGCCTTGCTGGCGGGCATCAAGGATCGTCCGGACTTCCATCTGATCCAGACCGTCATGCTGCGCTCGCTGAGTCAGGCGGTGTACAGCGCTGAAAACGACGGCCACTTCGGCCTGAATTATGAAGCCTATACCCACTTCACTTCGCCGATCCGTCGTTATCCGGACCTGCTGACGCACCGCGCGATCCGCAGCGTGATCCATTCGAAACAGGACACCCCGCACGTTCGCCGTGCCGGTGCGATGACCATTCCGAAGGCACGTATCTATCCGTACGACGAAGCGGCGCTGGAGCAACTCGGCGAGCAGTGCTCGATGAGCGAACGCCGTGCCGACGAAGCGACCCGCGACGTAGTGAACTGGCTCAAGTGCGAGTTCATGAAGGATCGCGTCGGCGAGTCGTTCCCGGGCGTGATCACCGCGGTGACCGGTTTTGGCCTGTTCGTCGAACTGACCGACATTTATGTTGAGGGTCTGGTCCACGTCACGGCGCTGCCGGGCGATTACTACCACTTCGATCCTGTGCATCACCGCTTGGCTGGCGAGCGCACCGGGCGCAGTTTCCGCCTCGGCGATACCGTTGAAGTGCGGGTCATGCGCGTCGATCTCGACGAGCGCAAGATCGATTTCGAGATGGCAGAGAAAACCATCAGCGCGCCGATCGGCCGTAAAAAACGTGGCGCTGAAACGGCCGCACCGGCTGCCAAGGCTGCTGAAGACAAGGCTCCGGCGAAAAGCGCCAGCCGTCGTCCGGCAAAGGAAAAGGTGTCCGAGGCTTATCGGCCAAGCGACGCCGTGGCAAAAAATGCCGAGCTGCGTAAAAGCCGCGAAATGAAAAAGGCCTTGCTCGCCGATGCGAAAAGCGGTGGTAAAGCGGCGTCTGCGGGAAAGACCGGACGGTCGGCGCCTGAAAAGGCTTCCGGCGGCAAGCCAGCCAAACCGAGCAAGCACCGCAAGGGCCCGCCAAAAGCGGGTTCCGCTCCAGCCAAAAGTGGCGGAGCCCGTAAACCGAAGGCGAAGTCATGAGTCAGTTGGAAAAAATCTACGGCGTCCACGCGGTAGAAGCGTTGCTGCGTCACCACCCAAAACGCGTCAAGCAGATCTGGCTGGCGGAAAGCCGCAACGATCCACGGGTGCAGACCCTGGTTGAGCTGGCTAACGAAAATCGTGTTCAGGTTGGTCAGGCCGAGCGCCGCGAAATGGACGCCTGGGTCGAGGGCGTCCATCAAGGTGTGGTAGCGGAAGTGAGCCCGAGCCAGGTCTGGGGCGAAGCGATGCTCGACGAGCTGCTTGATCGCACCGAAGGCGCGCCGCTGCTGCTGGTGCTCGACGGCGTGACTGACCCGCACAACCTCGGCGCCTGCCTGCGCTCGGCCGATGCGGCCGGCGCGCTGGCAGTCATCGTGCCGAAAGACAAGTCGGCGACCCTGACCCCGGTGGTGCGCAAAGTTGCTTGCGGCGCGGCGGAAGTCATCCCGCTGGTGGCGGTGACCAACCTCGCCCGTACGCTGGAGAAGCTTCAGCAGCGTGGTCTGTGGGTAGTTGGCACAGCGGGGGAGGCCGAGGTCAGCATTTATGACCAGGACCTGACCGGCCCGACCATCCTGATCATGGGCGCCGAAGGCAAAGGCATGCGTCGCCTGACTCGCGAACACTGCGACTATCTGGTGAACCTGCCGATGGCCGGTAGCGTCAGCAGCCTCAACGTCTCCGTGGCTACCGGCGTATGCCTGTTCGAAGCCCAGCGCCAGCGTGGCGCCAAGGCCAAGGCTGCCACGAAAAAATAAGTTTCACGCGATCTAAGGTGGGAGCGAGCCTGCTCGCGAAAGCGGCGTGTCAGTCGACAAAATTGTTGCCTGCCAGACCGCATTCGCGAGCAGGCTCGCTCCCACAGTGTTTTTGTGGTGTGGCATGAATTGGTGGTTGTTCAAATAATCACCAATTACCTTGCACCCCCGCAGTCCCTTCTCTACAATTGCGCCCCTTGCTGTGGCGGCAGGCACGCATGTGCCCCGGGCCAGCAAGTCCATAAGTGTCATTCACTCCTTGTCTGACCGTTTTTGAGCGGCAGGCTACAACCCGTAAGGAGCATTCATGCGTCATTACGAAATCATCTTTCTGGTCCACCCGGATCAGAGCGAGCAAGTCGGCGGCATGGTTGAGCGTTACACCAAGCTGATCGAAGAAGACGGCGGCAAAATCCACCGTCTGGAAGATTGGGGCCGTCGTCAACTGGCCTACGCAATCAACAATGTTCACAAGGCTCACTACGTGATGCTGAACGTTGAGTGCACTGGCAAGGCTCTGGCCGAGCTGGAAGACAACTTCCGCTACAACGATGCAGTGATCCGTAACCTGGTCATCCGTCGCGACGAAGCCGTTACTGGCCAGTCCGAGATGCTCAAGGCTGAAGAAAACCGCAGTGAGCGCCGTGAGCGTCGCGACCGTCCTGAGCACGAAGGCGCCGAAGGCACCGACAGTGATGACAGCGACAACAGCGATAACGCTGACGAGTAATCCACGGACCTTATTAAGGAGCCTATCAAATGGCACGTTTCTTCCGTCGTCGTAAATTCTGCCGCTTCACCGCTGAAGACGTGAAAGAGATCGATTACAAAGATCTCAACACTCTGAAAGCCTACGTATCCGAGACCGGCAAAATCGTTCCAAGCCGCATCACCGGTACCAAAGCTCGTTATCAGCGTCAGCTGGCCACCGCTATCAAGCGCGCCCGCTTCCTGGCCCTGCTGGCCTACACCGACAGCCACGGCCGCTGAGACCGGGCAGTCGACAAGTAGCAAAGGATTGAATGCATGCGCGCCTTAGCTGAGTTCATCATGCGCGGCCGTATGCAGGCCACTCTCGTGGTGGCCGGATGTGCAACATTGCCGTTGTTGTATTGGTTGGGTGCTGCCGCGGGGAGCCTTGTGCTGCTGCGGCGCGGACTGACGGACGCCCTGGGTGTTCTGTCTCTGGGGCTGCTGCCGGCGTTGATCTGGTGGTTGTATGCCGATGACCCACGGGCGCTTCTGGTGCTACTGGGGTCTTCGGGGCTTGCGCTGGTTTTGCGCGCAAGCGAGTCCTGGGTCCGTACGCTGCTGGTCAGCGTAGCAATGGGCGTGGTGTTTTCAGTGGTGCTCGGGGCCGCGTTTGCGGCCCAGATCGAGATGCTCGCGCAGGCCTTGATAAAGGTCATGCCAGCGCTTCTCGGTGAAACCTACAAGCAATTGTCGGTGGATGAGCAAGCGCGTTTCGCGTCCCTGATCGCACCCGTCCTGACCGGACTGATTGCGGCATTGTTGCAAATCGTCAGCGTGCTGAGCCTGATTGTCGGGCGGCATTGGCAGGCGTTGTTGTACAACCCGGGCGGTTTTGGTCGCGAGTTTCGCGCCATCCGCATTCCGCTGGGGCCGGCGATGTTACTGCTGGCGTTGATGCTTCTGGGCCCGAATCTCGGTGCACAGATGGCCATGTTGACGCCGTTGTGCAGTGTACCGCTGGTGTTCGCCGGGCTGGCCCTGATTCACGGGCTGGTCGGGCAGAAGCGACTGGCCGGTTTCTGGCTGGTGGGGTTGTACGTCACGCTGCTGTTGTTCATGCAGCTGATCTATCCGTTGCTCGTGGTTCTGGCCATTGTCGACAGCCTGATTGATTTTCGCGGTCGTCACGTGTCGAAAGACACCGACAGCGCGAACGGTGAAGGTTAAAAGTTAGAGGATTTTCACATGCAACTGATCCTTCTGGAAAAAATCGCCAACCTGGGCAACCTGGGCGACAAAGTAAACGTTAAGGCCGGTTACGGTCGTAACTACCTGCTGCCATTCGGCAAGGCTACCGCTGCGACCGCTGCCAACCTGGCTGCGTTCGAAGAGCGTCGCGCCGAGCTGGAAAAAGCCGCTGCAGACCGTAAGGCATCGGCTGAAAGCCGTGCTGCCCAACTGGCCGAGCTGGAAGTGACTATCACTGCCACCGCTGGCGACGAAGGCAAGCTGTTCGGTTCGATCGGTACTCACGACATCGCTGACGCACTGACCGCTTCCGGCGTTGAAGTGCAGAAGAGCGAAGTTCGTCTGCCGAACGGCACCATCCGCAACGTGGGTGAATTCGACGTAGCCGTGCACCTGCACGCCGAAGTTGAAGCCACCGTACGCGTTGTCGTGGTAGCAGCTTAAGCAACACCGGATCGGCTGGCGGCTTGTCCGTCAGGCGGTTAACATCGGGCACGATCCTGTTTACAGGTCGTGCCCTTTGTCTTTCTGAATTCCCTGCTTTTCACCTAATTCTCAAGTGGCCATGAACGATATCTCCGCTCCCGAGCAATACGATCTGCAAACCGCTGCCCTGAAGGTGCCGCCGCATTCCATCGAGGCCGAACAGGCCGTACTCGGTGGTTTGATGCTGGACAACAACGCCTGGGAACGCGTGCTCGATCAAGTCTCCGACGGCGATTTCTATCGACATGACCACCGTCTGATCTTCCGTGCGATCGCCAAACTGGCCGATCAGAACATGCCGATCGACGTCGTGACCCTGTCCGAACAACTGGACAAGGAAGGCCAGACGTCCCAGGTCGGCGGTCTCGGTTATCTTGGCGAGCTGGCGAAAAACACGCCGTCCGTCGCCAACATCAAGGCCTATGCGCAAATCGTCCGCCAGCGTGCGACGTTGCGTCAGTTGATCGGCATCAGCACCGAAATCGCCGACAGTGCCTTCAATCCTGAAGGCCGTACGGCAGAAGAAATCCTCGATGAAGCCGAACGGCAGATCTTCCAGATCGCCGAGGCGCGGCCGAAGACCGGCGGCCCGGTGGGCGTCAACGAGCTGTTGACCAAGGCCATCGATCGCATCGACACCCTGTTCAACACCGACAACGCCATCACCGGCCTGTCCACCGGTTACACCGACCTCGACGAGAAGACCAGCGGCCTGCAACCGTCCGACCTGATCATCGTCGCCGGCCGTCCGTCGATGGGTAAGACCACCTTCGCGATGAACCTGGTGGAAAACGCCGTGTTGCGCAGCGAGAAAGCCGTGCTGGTGTATTCCCTTGAGATGCCAGGCGAATCGCTGATCATGCGTATGCTTTCGTCGCTCGGCCGCATCGACCAGACCAAGGTGCGTTCCGGCCAATTGGAAGACGATGACTGGCCGCGCCTGACCTCGGCTGTCAACCTGCTCAACGACCGCAAGCTGTTCATCGATGACACCGCCGGCATCAGCCCGTCGGAGATGCGCGCGCGAACCCGACGACTGGTGCGCGAGCACGGCGACATCGGCTTGATCATGATCGACTATCTGCAGTTGATGCAGATTCCGGGCTCCAGCGGTGATAACCGCACCAACGAAATTTCCGAGATCTCGCGATCCCTGAAAGCGCTGGCCAAGGAATTCAACTGCCCGGTAGTGGCCCTGTCCCAGCTCAACCGTTCCCTTGAGCAACGTCCGAACAAACGCCCGGTGAACTCCGACTTGCGTGAATCCGGTGCAATCGAGCAGGACGCCGACGTGATCATGTTCGTTTACCGGGATGAGGTGTATCACCCGGAAACCGAACACAAGGGCATCGCCGAAATCATCATCGGCAAGCAGCGTAACGGCCCGATCGGCTTTATCCGCCTGGCGTTCATCGGTAAATACACCCGTTTCGAGAACCTCGCACCGGGCAGCTACAACTTCGACGACGACGAGTAAAGGCTGGCCGCACACCGGCGGCCAGCACTCGTCTGATTCAGCTACGCACTTGTGCCGGCGGCCTCCTCGTCGATGCCGCTGGCCTTGTATTGCGCCAGTTCCTGGCGGCTCAGTTTTTCGATCAGCGCCGCTTCTTCGATCATCCACTCTGCCTGCATCGTTTTTGATTGCGCGTCGTAGTCGGCGAACGACAATTCATTCGCGTTGAATGAATCATCCAGGGCCGCCTGCCGATCCTGAAATGGCTGACGCTGGGTTTCGAAGACTTCCTGATAGTGAGTGGTCAGGTATGTTTGCCAGAACTCTTTCGACACCAGGGCCTGAAACTCCTCGGCTGAGTTATTCCGCGCAATGACGGTTTGGTAAGCATTGTCCAATTGCGCTTTGGAGACGCCGGCCAGGTGGGCAAACCCCATTTCTTCCGGTTGCCCGGGCAGTTGCAGGCGGTCTTTCAGACCATGGCGATAGAACAGCCTGATTTCAATTTCCTCCGGCACATGGGGCGGTGGCATATTCGCGGCCTCATGTGGCGTTCGGGCGGCGGCAATGGCTGCTTCGCGTTGGGCGATGTCCGCCGAGGCGATCTTGTCGACCTCGTGCAAACGGAACAATGCCCTGTTCAGCTTGAACAGTTCCGGCCCCTGCGTCTTGTCACCGGCGCGGGCTACCGCGCTGTGCATCATTGACAGGACTTCGAGGTTGGCGAAGGTAAAGGCCGCCCGGTCACAGCAGGCCGCTTCGCCTGCGCGATCAAAGACTTCGTTGCGCAAGCGTTCGGACTGCGGTGTATTTTCGGTGATGCTGTCGATCAGCCTCCAGACTCGCGCCTGAAGTTCCTGGTGGCCGGTACTCGTATGTTTCAGACGTTCCAGGGTGTTGAACAAGCCGTCCGAGCGCGCCTGGTCGCGCAGGGTTTGCCATTGCCGTGTTCGTGTCGTCAGCTGTTTTTCGGTGAAGCCCGCTGTCCAGCGCACTATCGGGTCAGCCGGGGCCAGGCGAAAGGGCGGCGGCCTGGCGCTCGCCGTGTCGATGATGTTCCTCAAGCCTGTCAGCGGTGTGCCGGCTGCTCTCAGGCGACTGCGGTAGTTGATCAGGCGGCTGTATGTCGCGTCCGACAGTGGATTATTCGAAATATCGGTGATGTTGTTGATGCGCACGGTGTTCGCCAGTTGATCGTTCGGCGGCGCGATGACGGCGTCGGGGATTTCCGTGATGCGGTTGCTGTTCAGCTCGATGGTGTCCAGCAGCGGCTGATGGATGAGGCCAGAGGGAAAGGTGTCGATCCCTGTATGAGCCAGACTGACAGAGCGCAGGTCGATGATCTGGCTCAGATCCGGGACGATACCCAATTGCCGGTTTCCTTGTAGCTCCAATGCTCGCAAGGTCGTACGGCCCGCGAGAACGCGGGCAGTATCGGCGGTCAGGGTGATGTGGTTTCTTTCCAGAGACAGGCGCGTCAGGCCATGCATTTCGCCAATGGCCGGGGGAAGTTCGCGCAGTTGATTCAGCCCCAGATCCAGCCAGCGAATATGGCGGAAACGCGTCAGAAAACCTTCCGGCGAAGTGCTCAGATTCATGTTCCTGAGTCTGAGCGAGCCGACGTGAGTGAAGTCGACGTCAATGTCTGGAAGGCTTGGCAGGCGCAAGCCGCTGAGGTCCAGCTCCAGCCCGATTGGCGTCCGGTCGTGGGCCAGTTTCTGCGACGTCTCGCGCCGCCAGCAACTGATGATCCGGTTGCTGGCGGTCACCCGGTCAGGGCGGGTCTGCGCATTGAGCGCCAGTTGGTCGGCGCGAATGTACCCGCCCAGATTGCCCCCGCCGGAAAATACCCAATCGTCGAGCTGGCGTTTCAAAGCTTTGAATTCTCGTTCGAGACTACGCACCTTGGTAACGACGACGTCCGCGTCGAGACTCCACAGGTATTCTCTGCACTGCTTCATGTTCTTGCCTGGAAACAGCCTTTGGTAACGCCGCGCAAGCGAGTTGTCGCTGTCGAAGTTGGGGTGAGCCAGCAGATCGGGGGCGACTGTACTGACGCGCTGCCAGAAGGCGTCGAATTTCTTTCCGTAACCGGCAGCGAAACGGTTGCCGTTGAGTGCAGTCGCGGCGTTGATTCGGGCGATCGTCAACAGCTGGTCGGCCGGCGGATCAAGGAGTGTCGGCGGCACTTCCTTCAATCGATTGTTGCTCAAATCCAGCATGATCAGCTCGGCCTTGTCCTGCAGCCCGCTCGGCCACTGATCGATGCCCGTGTTGTTGAGCAACACTTGCCTTACCCGGGTCATGGCGCTGAAATCAGGCGTCGAACCGAGGGCCGAATTGTCGCTCAGGTTGATCGCTTCGAGCTGACTCATGGCACTGATCAGTGCCGCGCTGTCTTCCTTCAGGTGCAGACGGTTACTGGCCAGGTCCAGGTCGACCAGGTTATGCATGGCAGCGATTGGCGCGGGCAGGCGTTTCATCGCGCAATGGTTGATGACCAGGCGTTCCAGACTGGCGAAACCGGACAGGAAAGTATCGGCGTCGCCTGACCACGTAGCGGCGTTGATAAACAGCGATTTGACATGGCTGAAGTCGGCGCTGAGCGGCGGCAATGGTGCTTTGAGCATGGGCAGTCTTAACGTGTGCGTCGAGTCCAGCCAACAGGCCTTGATGACATCCGCCGCACGGCGCGCCTGGACTCTGGCCGGTGTGTCTGGCGCGGAGGTATCGGTTTGGCCGCTGTTGACGTAAGACTCAAGCTGCGATTCCAGTGAGTCCAGCGCTGCGACCCGCCGCGCCAGTTGCGCTTTGCCGTCGTCGTTCAGCGCAAGGAGAAATGCCCGTAACTGCTGAGGATTCTGGTTCGGGTAGACCCGCTTCACATCGGGGGTTTCTGGCATGTCACTGGGTAGTCTGAATGCATCGGCCAGAGCGCTGTTGCCCAGCTCCGGCTGATCGGTCGCCACCCGTTGCCAAAAGTCTTCCAGTTTCGTCCAGTAGCCGGGAGGGAAGGGATTGCCTTCCAGCAGCGTGACACTATTGATACGGGCGAGCGCTTCGAACTGATCGGTGGGCGGATTGAGATTCGCCTCTGGAACCGCGCTCAAGCGGTTGTTACGCAAGTCCAGATGCGTCAGCCGGGACTGCTGGTGCAGCCCCGCAGGCCACTGATCCAGTTGTGCGTTGCTCAGGTTCAGGGTCTTGAGATCGGGCATGGCGGAAAAGTCCGGTGTTTGACCCAAAGGGTTGTCGGACAGATCCAGATGCTTGAGTTTGCTCAGCGAACCCAGTTCCGCAGTCGTTTGTTCGTTGAGGACGATCCGGTTCGAACTCAGGTCAAGGCTGTTCAGGCTGGACATCCGGGCAAGGGATGCGGGTAGCGTGGCCAGCGTCGAACCGCTGATGTGCAGACCCTCCAGGCCAGAGAAATTGCTGAGAAAAATACCCGCTGCTTCCGACCAGGCAACCGATTGCAGCGTCAGCTGCCGGACATGGCTGAAGTCCGCTTGCAACGCCGGCAATGTGCCGTTGCCGGCCTCGAGCCAGAGGATGGCGCCGCTCTGATGGCGCCAACAGCGCTTGAGGCTTTGTGCGATCTGCTGCGCGTGGATCGGCGAAGTGCCCGGCGGCGCTGCGTTGGCAGATTGCCGCAGCCAGGCATTCAGCTCGATTTTGAGCGATTTGTAGGCGCTTTCGCGCTGGGTCAGACCGCCAGCGACGTCATCGCCCAAGGATTTGATGAAGCGGCTGATTTCTTCATCGGTGTGGTCCGGGAACAGCTTTCGCGCCCGTGACTGTGGGCTGCGCAGCCGGTTCAAAGCCTGCGACAGCCGTTCGCGCATGCCCGAACGCACAGGCGCGTCGGCGCCGTCGCCACGCATCATGCCGCCGGCGCCGGCCACGGTAGTGCCAACCCAGCCTTGTATGGTATCGAATACAACCGGCTCTGAACGGCCCGGACGGGTCGCGACATACAGGTTGGCTTGGTCACGTGCGACCGGATCTTCGCTGCGCACGATGCGCATCACGCTGGCCACCGGTGTCGAGGCGTCCGGATCGTGCAGGACCTGATAAGCATGGTTGTCGATCTGTGCGTACAGCTTGCCGTCGAAGCGGTGAAGCCCGTCACTGCCGGGTTCCACGTTGTGCAATTGCAGGTTTGTGCGAAACGCTGCCAGGCGGCTATTGCTCAGCGCGAAGGTTATTGGTTCGAAATCTTCCAGCGGATGCCACAAGCCGCTGTCCGGATCGCGCAGCAGAAACGGGCCGGAAGCTTTCGACTCGCTGGGCAGCCTGGCGCGGAACAGACCGCTGTCGGTGTCCTGAGCCACCTGTACGGTGCCAATCTCAGCCACATCGACATATTGGCGGCCTTTGAACAGGCGCAAGCCCTCGGCATTGACTGCTGGTAAACCGACAGCGGCCATCACGCGATAGTCCTCCAGCGACAGAATAGCTGCGCGTGGTGTTTCATTCGGCGTCGTCGATGGATGCACGGTGACGGTGGGCGCCGGGGTGATCGCATCGAGGTCGGCGTCGCCGGCGCCGGCGGGCCGGGAGGATTGCGCTGGCAGGCCGAGGCTGTCAAAGCCCGGTCGCACTATCGTATCGGTACGCGGTGTAGTCACGTCCGGTGTCGGTGTCGGGCGAACATGGGTGTTGCCTGAGATGTTGCCTTTTGGCGGCGACTTGATTGGCATGGGTAACTTCCCTGTAGTACTTGCCAGCCACTGCCGCAAACGGGCAGTGGCTGGTCGGTTCGGCGTCATTGCCGGTTTGATTGAATCAGCGGGTCGCTGCGGCTGCTTCACTGGCGAGGGCGAAAATCCTTTTCGCGGTCTTGCTATCGAAGGTCTGGCGCCAGATGGCCACGTGGGGCAGCCCGGCCTGCTCGTCGCGGCGTTGCGACTCGCTGCCGCGCTTGCTCTGTTCCAGGGTTTTCAGATGGCTGCCCCTGATGGTGAAGTTCAGTGCCTCGCTGCTCTGTTTTTCATAGTGAAAATGCGCCTCCCACAACGGCGCACCGCTAGCGCTATCCCTGATCGAGTAAACGTCGAGAAAGGATTTGTCCCGGCCTTTGCCCAGCTGTTTGCGGTCAACCGTTTTCAATGCTTTGAGCTCAGCGTGATCGATCAGCCAGTTCAGGCGCATGATGTCCAGCACGTCTTTGTTCTTGTACATGCGCACCAGCACGGCCTGCCCCTGCGCAGACAAGGTTTCGGCGGCGCTTTGCAAGCGCTCGATCAGGACTTTGACCTCAGCATCTTCCTGGGCTTTTTCGAGGTTCTGCAGGTGTCTCGCCTGTTCCTTGAGCTTTTCGCTGGGTTTGCCTAGATCCTCGACAATGTTCGTCGGATTATCCTTTTGCGCTTCTCGGGCCTTGGCCTCGGCGATGTGTGCTTCGACTTCCGCCAACAGCCGATTGGCTTCGGCAATCAGTTGCGGTTTTGGTGTAACAGCAAGCGGCGGGCGAACCGGCAGCCACTCGCCGTGGCGCTGCTCATAGCGTTCGGCCGGGCCGTCGGGTTGCAGCGGGTTGGCCACCTTGATGACGATGCTGCCGTCTGTGGCGGTTTCGGTGTCGCCAATCAGTATTCTTGAAGTGCCGTGCCGGCGGGTGCGGAACACCTTGCGCGTCGCTGGCGGCGCGGTTGTGACGTTGTCGCTCGGCCGGGGCGGCAGGAAGCTGAAGTCGATGTCCTGGTCCAGGCTCGGCAGTTCGGTATGGCGATCGAACGTGGCGAAGAGTTCGTTCAGCCTGGCGTCGATGCGGGTTTCGATCGGGTCGACCAGCGCGATGATTTGCCGGGCGTATTCGGCCTTCTCGCCCTCGGTAGACAATTGGGATTCGAAACGGCTTCTGTCGCTTCTGATCTGATCAAGCGTCAGCATCAGCGCCAGTGGGTGCGAGCGTTCCGGGATGTTCTTCAATTCGCCGGTGACCAGGTCAATGGACGCCAGCGAGGGCATGATGGCATTGGGCGAATGGTCTGGCGTGTCGGCAAACAGGTGGACGTAGAGCACCAGTTTGTTGAGGTTGATACGTTCGGCCGAGGGCACTTCCTGGCTGAGTTCGATCAATGTGGGCTCTGCGCCGGGTGAGGCTTTCCTGACCTGTTCCATGACGCCTTGGCGGTCTTCGATCAGCTTCAGTTTCTTGTTCAGGTGCGTGATCATTTTTTTACAGTTTTCTGCGCTCGTCTTCGCGAACAGCGGAGCGATGCGAAAGTCCATCACGGCCATGAGTCGATTCAGATAGCGCACGCGGTCCAGGCGGAACGTGTGCAGTTCTTCCTTGTACATGCCGCCAGCCTTCATATGAATTATCCAGTCCTTGTTATCGACCAGGGACTGGATGAAATCCGTCTGCTTTTTGATGTGCTTGAGCAGATGGACTTCCACGGCGATCAGCGCTGCTGTTCTCCCCGGGCTGTCCTCTGCTTGCGCACGTGCCTCACTCCAGAGGCTGTCGTAACGTCTTGCGGAGTCGACCAGTTCCCGATGCGTGGCGGCGAACGGCACGTAGCGCTGCATCAATAACTCGCGGTTGACCTGAGCCATATCTCGGCGGCGCATGCCCCCGGTGAGGCCCGGGGAAACCAGCACCCAGGCGTTTTGCGCGTTGCGCGTGATGGCGCGGGACTCGCCGCTGCGGCTGGCGTGGTAAACGTTTTCGGTGTCCGCGGCCACCGGGTCCCCGGCTTTGACGATGCGCCAGACCTTTTGCGCGGGCGTCGAGGCCTGGGTATCGAGCAACGCCTGATAGGCATGGTCATGGACGACCACGTAGCGTTTGCCATCGTGACTGAACAAACCGTCGCTGTCCGGTTGGCCGGTACTGAAATCCAGCTCCGTGCGCCAGTTGCGCAGACCGGCTTCGGTCAACGGCAGGCTAGTCATTTCGCCTTCATCGGCTGCATGCCAGAGCCCGCTCTCGGCATCGCGCAGCAAGACCGGACCGGAAGCGCTGCGCTCGCTGGCCAGCCCCGCGCGCAGCAAACCGCTCTCAGCATCCAGCCCGACCAGCACGATGCCACCGTCGGCCATGTCGGCATAGCGGCGACCCTTGTGCGTGCGCAAGCCCGATGCGTCGGCTGCCGGCAGCGCATCAGAAGCGGCCAGGCGGTAATGGTCGATCGGTTCCAGGGAGGATGCCCGGGTTTCGGTCAGAGGTGGCCCGGGCTGCACCTTGATGGCGGGCGCGGGAGCCGGGTGGATTGCGTCGAGGTCGCTGTCGGCAAGGGTTCTGCCGGTTTGCCCCGTTCGACTCTCCACGCCTGGAGTGAATCGCGGTGTGCCGCCGGGGTTGGGCGTTGGCCCCTGCGGCGTTGAATTCGGACGTGTGTGGATATCGACCGAAACGGTGCTTCGAGTGGGTGTTTTGCTGGGCATGTTTTCCATCCTTGATCAGTAATCCCCGGCAAAAATCGGGGAGGGGTGTCGTTTGGCTTCCTGCCAGTGGACGCGGTCATGCGGGCAGCGTCTTGCGCTGCCAGGTGTGTCAGGTGCAAACGGCGGGGTTGAAAATGCTTTACTCGTGCGTGGCGCAGCTTGCGAGAGAAACCGACCACTGTCGTCGGAGTTGGTCAAAATTTGTGCTATATTCCGCGCCCGCGATTTTTCACTTCAACACCGGTCGTCGACATGCAAGCAGCCAAGCCGTTATTTGACTATCCAAAATATTGGGCCGAATGTTTCGGACCCGCGCCATTCCTGCCGATGAGCAGGGAGGAGATGGATCAGCTTGGCTGGGATTCGTGCGACATCATCATTGTTACCGGTGATGCCTACGTCGATCACCCATCGTTCGGCATGGCGATCATTGGCCGGCTGCTGGAGTCGCAAGGCTTTCGCGTCGGGATCATTGCCCAGCCGAACTGGCAGTCCAAAGACGACTTCATGAAGCTCGGTGAGCCGAACCTGTTCTTCGGCGTCGCGGCTGGCAACATGGATTCGATGATCAATCGCTACACCGCCGACAAGAAAATCCGCTCCGACGACGCCTACACGCCCGGCGGCATGGCCGGCAAGCGTCCGGACCGCGCGAGCCTGGTTTACAGCCAGCGCTGCAAGGAAGCCTACAAGCATGTGCCGATCGTGCTCGGCGGCATCGAAGCTTCGCTGCGTCGCATCGCCCATTACGACTACTGGCAGGACCGCGTGCGCAACTCGATCCTGATCGACGCCAGCGCCGACATTCTCCTGTACGGCAACGCCGAGCGGGCCATCGTCGAAGTGGCCCAGCGTCTGTCCTACGGCCACAAGATCGAAGACATCACCGATGTGCGCGGCACGGCGTTCATCCGTCGTGACACGCCGCAAGGCTGGTACGAAGTCGATTCCACGCGCATCGACCGTCCGGGCAAGGTCGACAAGATCATCAACCCGTACGTCAACACTCAGGACACTCAGGCCTGCGCCATCGAGCAGGAAAAGGGCCCGGTTGAAGATCCGCAGGAAGCCAAGGTCGTGCAGATCCTGGCCAGCCCGCGCATGACCCGCGACAAGACCGTGATCCGCCTGCCGTCGATGGAAAAAGTCCGCAACGACCCGGTTCTGTATGCCCACGCCAACCGCGTGCTGCACCTGGAAACCAACCCGGGCAACGCCCGCGCGCTGGTGCAGAAGCACGGCGAGATCGACGTCTGGTTCAACCCGCCGCCGATTCCGATGACCACTGAAGAAATGGACTACGTGTTCGGCATGCCTTACGCGCGTGTTCCGCACCCGGCGTACGGCAAGGAGAAAATCCCGGCCTACGACATGATCCGTTTCTCGGTGAACATCATGCGTGGCTGCTTCGGCGGCTGCACTTTCTGCTCGATCACCGAGCACGAAGGCCGGATCATCCAGAACCGTTCCGAAGAATCGATCATTCGCGAAATCGAAGAAATCCGCGACAAGGTTCCAGGCTTCACCGGGGTCATTTCCGACCTCGGCGGTCCGACCGCGAACATGTACCGCATCGCCTGCAAGAGCCCGGAAATCGAATCCGCGTGCCGCAAGCCGTCGTGCGTGTTCCCGGGCATCTGCCCGAACCTGAACACCGACCACTCGTCGCTGATTCAGCTGTACCGCAGCGCCCGTGCCTTGCCGGGCGTGAAGAAGATTCTGATCGCATCTGGCTTGCGTTACGACCTCGCGGTCGAGTCGCCGGAATACGTCAAGGAGCTGGTGACTCACCATGTTGGCGGTTACCTGAAGATCGCCCCGGAGCATACCGAGGAAGGTCCGCTCAACCAGATGATGAAACCGGGCATCGGCAGCTACGACAAGTTCAAGCGCATGTTCGAGAAGTACACCAAGGAAGCGGGTAAAGAGCAGTACCTGATCCCGTACTTCATCGCGGCGCACCCGGGCACCACCGACGAAGACATGATGAACCTTGCGCTGTGGCTCAAGGGCAACGGCTTCCGCGCCGACCAGGTGCAAGCGTTCTACCCGTCGCCGATGGCCACTGCCACCGCGATGTACCACTCGGGCAAGAACCCGCTGCGCAAGGTAACGTACAAGAGCGACGGCGTGACCATCGTCAAGAGCGAGGATCAGCGTCGCCTGCACAAGGCGTTCCTGCGTTATCACGACCCAAAAGGCTGGCCGATGCTGCGCGAAGCGCTGATCCGCATGGGCCGTGGCGACCTGATCGGCCCGGGCAAGGATCAACTGATCCCGGCCCATCAGCCGGCCACCGACAGTTATCAGAGCGCGCGTCGCAAGAACTCGACGCCGGCCGGCAGCCATAAAGTGGCGAAGGAAGGCAAAGAGAAGACCACCAAAATCCTCACCCAGCACAACGGCCTGCCGCCGCGTGCCAGTGATGGCGGCAACCCTTGGGACAAGCGTGAACAGGCCAAGGCCGCGGCATTCGCCCGCAACCAGCAGGCCGCCAAGGAACGCAAGGACGCGGCAAAAGGCAAAGGGCCGAAGCCGACGCGTAAACCGGTCGTACCGCGCTAAAAAGAAAAACGCCAACCTTCGGGTTGGCGTTTTGCGTTTCAGGCCTCGAGAAATGTGGTGTCAGGATCATCGCTTCCCCCTCACCCCAGCCCTCTCCCCCAAAGGGGGCGAGGGGGAAGGGAGCAGATCTCCAGGCTTTTCAAACTCGCAGCTCGATTCAAGACCGGGCGCGCTGATCGTTCCCACGCTCCTGCGTGGGAATGCCTCAAGGGACGCTCTGCGTTCCAGCCGTTACTCGCAGTATTGTCGAACAGGGTTGTGACGCGCAGCGACACGGGCTGCATTCCCACGCAGAGCGTGGGAACGATCAATTGTGTCGATACAGCTGGCCCCTTCGCGAGCAGGCTCGCTCCCACAGGGGATCGCATTCCAAATGTGGGAGCGAGCCTGCTCGCGAAGGGGCCGCAACACTCGGCCATTCTTACAGGCCTGCCACAAATAGAAGCACACTCGCCAAAGCATTTCCTCCCATCGCCCGGTTTTGGTGCTGTACTGCCCTGAGCATTCCGCGAAAGCGCGCAAGCCTGTGCATGGCATAAGTCTTGCGCGCTTTCTCATACGCCCAGGCTCGCAGGAGGCACGCCGTGTCGATTCATGTCGCATTGCACCACGTCACGCATTATCGCTACGACCGCGCTGTCGAACTCGGCCCGCAGATCGTACGCTTGCGCCCGGCTGCCCACAGCCGCACGCGGATTTTGTCCTATGCGCTGAAAGTCTCGCCCGAGCAGCATTTCATCAATTGGCAGCAAGACCCCCAGGGCAATTACCTCGCGCGTCTGGTATTTCCCGAGAAGACCGATGAGCTGCGCATCGAAGTCGACCTGCTCGCCGAGATGGCCGTTTTCAATCCGTTCGACTTCTTTCTTGAGCCCTACGCCGAAAAGATCCCGTTCGCCTATGCCGCCGACGAGCGCAAGGAGCTGGCTCCTTACCTCGAAACCCTGCCGCTGACGCCCAGATTCAAAGCCTATCTGGACGCCATCGATCGCACACCGTTGCCAGCGGTGGACTTTCTGGTCGCGCTCAACCAGCGCCTGAGCGAGGACATCGGCTACCTGATCCGCATGGAGCCGGGCGTGCAGACCCCGGAGCACACCCTCGAACACGCCTCCGGCTCCTGCCGCGATTCGGCGTGGCTGCTGGTGCAGTTGCTGCGCAACCTCGGGTTGGCGGCGCGGTTCGTGTCCGGTTACCTGATCCAGCTCACCGCCGACGTGAAAAGCCTCGACGGCCCCTCCGGCACCGAGGTGGATTTCACCGACCTGCACGCCTGGTGCGAAGTGTATTTGCCGGGGGCTGGCTGGATCGGCCTGGATGCGACGTCAGGGCTGTTTGCCGGAGAAGGACATATCCCGTTGGCCTGCAGTCCCGATCCGTCCTCGGCGGCACCAATCAGTGGTCTGGTGGAACCGTGTGAATGTGAGTTCAGCCACGAAATGTCGGTCGAGCGCGTCTGGGAAGCGCCGCGGGTCACCAAGCCCTATTCCGATGAGCAATGGCGCTCGATCGAGGCGCTGGGCCGGCAGATCGATGCCGACCTGCTTGAAGGCGACGTGCGCCTGACCATGGGCGGCGAACCGACCTTCGTCTCGATCGACGACCCGGACGGCGCCGAGTGGAACACCGCCGCGCTGGGGCCAGACAAACGGCGTCTTTCCGCCGAACTGTTCGAGCGCCTGCGTACGCACTACGCGCCGCAGGGACTGGTGCATTTCGGCCAGGGCAAGTGGTACCCCGGCGAGCAACTGCCGCGCTGGTCGCTCAACTGCTACTGGCGCCGCGACGGCGTGCCGATCTGGCACAACAACGCGCTGATCGCTGACGAGCAGCAGGACTACGGCGCCGACGGCGAACTGGCCGGGCGCTTTCTGGCGAGCGTCGCCGAACGGCTGAAACTGCCGCCGCGGTTTGTCTTTCCGGCCTACGAGGACAATTTCTATTACCTGTGGCGCGAGGGTGCGTTGCCGAGCAATGTCAGCGCCGAAGATTCGCGTCTGGAGGAGCCGTTGGAGCGCGCACGCCTGCGCAAAGTCTTCAGTCAGGGGTTGAACAAGGTGATCGGCCAGGTGCTGCCGCTGGCGCGTACCGCCAAGGGTGATCAATGGCAGAGCGGGCGTTGGTATCTGCGCGAGGAACATTGCCGGCTGGTGCCGGGGGATTCGCCGCTTGGCTACCGTCTGCCGCTGGCTTCGCAGCCTTGGGTCAAGGCTGCCGAATACCCGTTCATTCATCCGCAGGATCCGAATCAGGACTTCCCCGAATTGCCAGACGCCGCGCAGCTAAACCGGCACGGGGAGCCTGCGGCCACTGATGAACGTGCGCCGAGTATCGACGAGTCCGCCGACTGGCTGACCCGTACAGCATTCTGCGCCGAGGCGCGCGAAGGGCGTTTGTATCTGTTCATGCCGCCGCTGGAGCGGGTCGAGGATTATCTTGAATTGGTCGCGGCCATCGAGGCCACCGCCGAAGAGCTGCATTGCCCGGTGCTGCTCGAAGGTTATGAGCCGCCGAGCGATCCGCGCCTGAGCAATTTCCGTATCACCCCTGACCCCGGCGTGATCGAAGTCAACGTGCAGCCCTCGGCGACGTGGAGCGAGTTGGTCGAGCGCACCGAATTCCTTTACGAGCAGGCGCGGCAAACCCGGCTGACCACCGAGAAATTCATGATCGACGGTCGCCACACCGGCACCGGTGGCGGTAATCATTTCGTGCTCGGTGGCGCGACGCCGGCGGACTCGCCGTTCCTGCGTCGCCCGGACCTGTTGCGCAGCTTGATCAGTTACTGGCACAACCATCCGTCGTTGTCGTATCTGTTCTCCGGTTTGTTCATCGGCCCGACCTCCCAGGCGCCGCGGGTCGACGAGGCGCGCAACGATGCACTGTACGAGCTGGAAATCGCCTTCGCGCAGATGCCCGAACCGGGCGAAACCTGTGCGCCGTGGCTGGTCGATCGTCTGCTGCGCAATTTGCTCATTGACGTCACCGGCAATACCCATCGCGCCGAATTCTGCATCGACAAACTGTATTCGCCGGACGGCGCCACCGGGCGCCTCGGCCTGCTGGAACTGCGCGCGTTTGAAATGCCGCCGCATGCGCGCATGAGCCTGGCGCAGCAATTGTTGCTGCGGGCGCTGGTGGCGCGGTTCTGGCGCGAGCCTTATGCACCGCCGAAACTGGCACGCTGGGGCACCGAACTGCACGACCGTTTCCTGCTGCCGCATTTTATCGAGCAGGACTTTGCCGACGTCATTGTCGAACTCAACAACGCCGGGTATCCGTTGCGCGCCGAATGGTTCGCTGCGCACCTGGAGTTTCGTTTCCCCAAGGTTGGCGATTATGCAGTCAACGGCATCGAACTCGAGCTGCGTCAGGCGTTGGAGCCTTGGCATGTGCTGGGCGAAGAGGGCGCGGCGGGCGGCGCGGTGCGTTATGTCGATTCGTCGCTGGAACGTTTGCAGGTCAAACTCAAAGGCCTGCCGCCGCAGCGCTATCTGCTGACCTGCAACGGCGTTGCCGTGCCGCTGCACCCGACCGGGCGTGTCGGCGAGTTCGTCGCCGGCGTGCGCTATCGCGCCTGGCAACCGGCCAACTGCCTGCAACCGACAATCCCCGTGCACGCACCGCTGGTGTTCGACCTTCTCGACACCTGGATGGGCCGTTCATTGGGCGGCTGCCAGTATCACGTTGCCCATCCCGGCGGGCGCAATTACGAGACTTTGCCGGTCAACGCCAACGAAGCGGAGAGCCGGCGCATGGCGCGGTTCTTCCGCGTCGGACACACGCCGGGGAAACTTCCGACACCCCCCATCGAAATCACTGACGAGTTGCCGATGACCCTCGATCTGCGACGTTTCCAGAACCTGCGCGACGAGTAGATTTTTCGCCTATCCGGGTGTCATGTGCCTGCGTTAGTCTGACCGTTCCTTGCTGTCTGCCGAGCTTTCCATGCCTGACCTGCTAGACCGCTACCCGCTGAATGCGGGCACTTATCACGAACTGCTCGACGGCAGCGGAGCGGTGCGCGCGCATTGGCAGCGGCTGTTCGATCAATTGCAGCGCAGCACCCCGGCGCAACTGATTCAGCGCCAGGCACTGCTGGCCCGGCAGATTCAGGAAAACGGCGTCACCTACAACGTCTATGCCGACCCCAAAGGCGCGGACCGTCCGTGGGAACTGGACCTGCTGCCACACGTGATTGCGGCGGATGAATGGCAGCAATTGTCCGCCGGCATCGCCCAACGCGCCCGGCTGCTCAACGCGGTACTGGCCGACCTGTACGGCCCGCAACGGCTGATCAGCGAAGGTCTGCTACCAGCGGAACTGGTATTTGGCCACAACAACTTCCTCTGGCCGTGCCAGCACGTCACCACCCCGGAACAGACCTTTTTGCACTTGTACGCGGTGGATCTGGCGCGGACCCCGGACGGGCGCTGGTGGGTGACGGCTGATCGAACCCAGGCGCCTTCCGGCGCGGGGTATGCGCTGGAAAACCGCACCATCGTCTCGCGCGCATTCCCTGAGTTGTACCGCGATCTCAAGGTGCAGCATCTGGCCGGGTTTTTCCGCACCTTGCAGGAGACCCTCGCGCGGCAGGCGCCGTGTGACGATGACGCGCCGTTAGTGGTGCTGCTCACACCGGGGCGCTTCAACGAAAGCTATTTCGAGCATTTGTATCTGGCGCGCCAGCTCGGCTATCCCCTGGTCGAGGGCGGCGATCTGACGGTGCGTGATGCCACGGTCTACCTGAAAACCCTGAGCGGTCTGCGCCGGGTGCACGCGATCATGCGCCGGCTCGATGATGATTTCTGCGATCCGCTGGAGCTGCGTACGGATTCGGCGCTTGGCGTGCCCGGCCTGCTCGAAGCGGTGCGGCAGGGCCGTGTATTGGTGGCCAATGCGCTGGGCAGCGGGGTGCTGGAGTCGCCGGGATTACTGGGGTTTCTGCCGAAGATCAATCAATACCTGTTTGGCGAAGAACTGATCCTGCCGTCGATTGCGACGTGGTGGTGCGGCGAAGCGCCGGTGCTCGCGCAGGCGCTGGAGAAACTGCCGGAGCTGCTGATCAAACCGGCGTTTCCCTCACAAAGTTTTGCCCCGGTGTTCGGTCGCGATTTGACTGAGGCGCAACGTCAGGAACTGGCCACGCGTATGCAGGCCCGGCCGTACGCGTATGTCGCGCAGGAACTGGCACAACTGTCCCAGGCGCCGGTCTGGCAAGCCGATGAAGGCCAGTTGCAGCCGCGGGCCATCGGAATGCGCATGTACGCGGTGGCCAGCGCTGATGGCTATCGGGTGCTGCCCGGCGGCTTGACCCGGGTCGCCGCCGAAGCCGATGCCGAGGTGGTGTCGATGCAGCGTGGCGGGGCGAGCAAGGATACCTGGGTGCTCGGTGACCGGCCGCCGAATGGCGAACAGTGGAAGAGCCAGCGCAATGTCGGGGTCCATGATCTGGTGCGGCGTGATCCTTACCTGCCATCACGGGTGGTGGAGAATCTGTTCTGGTTCGGTCGTTATTGCGAGCGCTGCGATGACAGCGCGCGTTTGCTGCGGATCATGCTCGCCCGTCATGTCGATGGCGATGACCCGCAGGCCCTGCAGGCCGCGGTCGACCTCGGCGAGCGGCTATCGCTGCTGCCCGACGAAGGCGAGCTGTCGGAACGCCTGCTCGCGGCGCTGCTCGGTGACGATTGGTCATTCAGCCTGCGCTCCAACCTGCAGCGCTTGCAGTGGGCGGCGTCACAGGTGCGCGGCAAGCTCTCGCGGGAGAACTGGCAGGCGCTGGTGGAATTGCAGCGCGAAGCGATGGAACTGGAGACCGATGCGCCGGACTTCGCCGAATTGCTGGATTTCCTCAACCGGCTGGTGATGTCGCTGGCGGCGCTGTCCGGTTTCGCTCTGGATGACATGACCCGCGATGAGGGCTGGCGCTTCCTGATGATCGGCCGGCGCATCGAGCGTCTGCAGTTTCTCAGCAGTAGCCTCGCGGCATTTTTGCGCGGCGCCGGGGCCTATGATCAGGCGGGGCTGGAATGGCTGCTGGAACTGGGCAACAGCAGCATCACATACCGCTCACGTTATCTGGCCGTGGCGCAGTTGATCCCGGTACTCGACTTGCTCCTGCTCGATGAGCAGAACCCGCACGCGGTGTTGTTTCAGCTCAAGCTGGTGACGCGCACGTTGAAACGCCTGAACGATGATTTCGGCGCGCCACGGGAAGCCGGCCTGGCGAAACTGGTCGAGCGTCTGGCGCGGTTCGATCTGGGTTGTCTGGAAAATCCGTTGTTTGGCGAATCCAGTGTGCGCGCTGCGCTCGAGGGACTGGCCGATCTGCTGCAGGACATCGCCGAGGCCAGCGGCCAGGTTTCCGATCGTCTGGCGCTGCGGCATTTTGCTCACGTCGATGATGTCAGCCAACGCACGGTGTCCGTCTGATGAACGCCCGCTACCAGATTTTCCACGACACCTGTTATCACTACGACAGCCCGGTTTCGCTGGCGCAGCAACTCGCGCATTTGTGGCCGCGTGAGTGCGCCTGGCAGCGTTGCACTGAACAGCAACTGCTGATCAGCCCGGAGCCTACGGCACGTCGCGATGAGCAGGATGTATTCGGCAATCCGCTGACCCGTCTGGCGTTCGAGCGCCCGCATGACCAACTGCAGGTCGGCGCACGGCTGACCGTCGAGGTGCTGGCGCGGCCGGTGCTGGATTTCAACCAGTCACCGGCCTGGGAATCGACCCGCGATGCGCTGACCTACAGCAGCCAGCCGTTGCCTGCCGATGTGCTCGAAGCGTGCCGTTATCGGTTCCAGTCGCCTTATGTGCACCTGAAACGCAGCTTCGTCGAGTTCTCACACAGCTGTTTTCCGCCGGGTCGGCCGTTGCTGTTGGGCGTGCAGGACTTGATGGAGAAAATCTTCAGCGAATTCACCTTCGATGCCGAGGCAACCCAGGTGGCGACGCCACTGGTGGAAGTGCTGGAACGCCGGCGCGGGGTCTGTCAGGACTTTGCGCACTTGATGCTGGCGTGTGTGCGCTCGCGAGGGCTGGCGGCGCGTTATGTCAGCGGCTATCTGTTGACCCAGCCACCGCCGGGACAGCCACGGCTGATCGGCGCGGATGCTTCGCATGCCTGGGTGTCGGTGTTCTGTCCGGTGCTGGGCTGGGTGGATTTCGACCCGACCAACAATGTGCAGCCGGCGCTGGAGCACATCACCCTGGCGTGGGGGCGGGATTTTTCGGATGTCTCGCCGCTGCGGGGGGTGATTCTCGGTGGCGGCAATCATGATCCGGAAGTGAGTGTCACGGTGATGCCGCTGGATGAATGCTGGTGAACCCTGTGGGAGCGGGCTTGCCCGCGATGACGGAGTGTCTGTGACGACGTTTTCGGATGTGCCGCCGCCATCGCGGGCAAGCCCGCTCCCACAAGGTTTCCAATTGAATTCTGAAAAGTCAGGGTTGTGAGGGCCGGCAGCAGAACCGCCAGCCCTGTCACACATCCGCAGGGTTCGATGCGCTGATCAAACCCGGTGGGGCTCAGGCGTCGGGCGCCTGGTCTTTCGGTGCATCGGGTGCATCGGGTGCATCAACATCATCTTGCGTCGCCACTTCACCGTCAGGGTTCAGTGCCGCTTCTTCAGCGGTTTGTTTCTTGCGCTGAAGCTTTTCCTCTTTCTTCTGTTCCTTTGCCAGGTCTCGTTGACGTTTGGCGAAGGAGTAATTGGGTTTGGCCATGGGCGATCCTCTAGGTCGAAGGTGAGGTTGAGCGGCGCATATTCTGCCCTGTATCGGTGCCGGGGGGTTAACCGGGTTTCTGGTCGACCCATTTGGGCGTGACGGTTGGCCGCCATTGATCAAGGGCGTCGAGCAGGGTTTGCGGCGATTCGCTCATTTGCAGCATGTCACGGTGTGGCGCGCGAACGAAGCCTTCGCCGACGATATGATCGAGAAAATCGGTGAGTTTGCTGTAGAAAGCGTTCACTTCCAGCAGACCGAGCGGCTTGGGATGGTAGCCGAGCTGGCCCCAGGTCCAGACTTCAAACAGCTCTTCGAGCGTGCCGAGGCCACCGGGCAGGGCGATGAATGCATCGCTGAGTTCAGCCATCCGCGCCTTGCGCGCGTGCATGCCGTCGACCACTTCCAGGCGCGTCAGGCCTTTGTGACCGATTTCCTTGTCCATCAGGCTCTGCGGGATGATGCCGATCACTTCACCGCCAGCGGCCAGCGCGGCGTCGGCGACAATGCCCATCAAACCGACGGCACCGCCGCCGTAAACCAGCGTCAGTTGCCGTTCGGCCAGCGCCCGGCCGAGGGCCACGGCAGCCTCGCTGTAAGCCGGATCAGCGCCCGCATTGGCGCCGCAAAATACACAAACGGATTTCAGAGACATGCCTTACTCCTGAGTCGATCCGTCACAGGGTAATGGCTGGCACGCCTTGATCCAAGGGCTAAACTTCGCGCTCAGGTGATTCAAACGTGCCGCTGGCGCCACAGGCGTAGGCGGCGAGCAAGCTGCGTAACAGACCGTTGATAAACATGATCGTACTCCGTCTCGGTTGATGGGCCGATCATAGGTGGTGCTGCCTGGAAGGGCCGTTAGATTGTTTCCATGAGTGTCATAGCCTGAAAGTTGTATACAATTTTTGACACAAGTCATAGGAACTTGCGAAGATTTCAGGCAGTCTTTCCACCACTAGTGCTTTTGTTAACCCTGCCTTGGAGATTCACCATGTTTTCCAAAGTTGTTGCGGTATCCCTGCTGGCGCTGGCCAGCAGCCAATTGATGGCCGCCGAGTGCAAAACCACCGTTGACTCCACCGATCAGATGTCCTTCAACACCAAGGAAATCGTGATCGACAAGAGCTGCAAGACTTTCACCGTCGAGCTGACCCATTCCGGCAACCTGCCGAAGAACGTCATGGGCCACAACCTGGTGATCAGCAAAGAAGCCGACATGCAGCCAATCGCTACCGCTGGTCTGGCCGCCGGTATCGACAAAAATTACCTGCCGGAAGGTGACGCACGCATCATCGCGCACACCAAGATCATCGGTGCCAAGGAAACCGACTCGGTGACTTTCGACGTGTCGAAAGTGGCTGATGGCGGCTACGGTTTCTTCTGCTCGTTCCCGGGCCACATCTCGATGATGAAAGGCACCATCGTCGTCAAGTAATCCGCGTCATCGTTCTTCGCGAGCAGGCTCGCTCCCACAGGATGCTGTGTCGGCCACACATTTTGTGAACTACAGAGAACCTTGAGGGAACGAGCCTGCTCGCGAAGAGGCCATCAGCCTCACTGAATATCGATGGCCAAAGAAAAGCCCGCTGAGGATCACTCCCCAGCGGGCTTTTTCATGCCTTCAAAAGATCAAGGCGCAAACGGCATGACCCGCTTGTGATGGGTCTTGTTATACGTGTCGACAATGATCTTCGCCGCTTCGTCACGTACCGTTTTACCGTGCAGAAACGCATCGATCTCGGCATAGGTCACGCCATGTGCCGCCTCGTCCGGTTTGCCCGGCGAGAGATCTTCCAGGTCCGCCGTCGGCACTTTCTCGACCAGCGACTCCGGCGCGCCAAAGCTGCGGGCAATGGCGCGAACCTGATTTTTCACCAGACCGCTGAGCGGGGCGAGGTCGCAAGCGCCATCGCCGAACTTGGTGAAGAAACCCATCACTGCTTCTGCCGCATGATCGGTACCAATCACCAAGCCGCCCGACACACCGGCAATCGTGTACTGCGCAACCATGCGCATGCGCGCCTTGGTGTTGCCCAGCACAAAATCCACCGACGCCGCCGGCTTGCCTTCAAACGCACCCACCTGCGCAGCCAGCGCCTTGACCGCCGGGCCGATGTTCACGGTGTGGATTTCGTCCGGGGCGATGCAGTCGAGCGAAGCCTGGGCGTCATGCTCGTCGAACTGGGTTTCGTACGGCAGGCGCACGGCGATGAATTTGTAACTGCTGTCGCCGGTTTTCTCGCGCAGCTCACGCATGGCGCGCTGGGCGAGGAGGCCAGCGGTCAACGAATCGACGCCGCCGCTGATGCCGAGCACCAGTGTCTTGAGCCCGGAATTGACCAGACAATCTTGAATGAACGTCAGGCGCCGGGCGATTTCGGCCTGCAGGGCCTGATCATCGGCGAATGGCGGTTGCACCTTGAGCTGCTCAGCAATCTCACGCTGTACGGCTTGCATGAATTCACTCCTTGCTAGATAGACTGGAATCGGCAGGAACCTGGAACACGTGTCGCAAATAGGCGACGAAATTCGGGTCTTTGCAGTGGGTCTTGACTGGCTCGTCGGAGATCTTCGCCACCGGCTGGCCGTTGCAGGCGGTCATTTTAAGCACGATGCTCATCGGTTCGACACCCGGGATGTCGCAGGTGAAGTTGGTACCAATGCCGAAGCTCACATTAATGCGACCGTGCAACGCGCGAAAAATCTCCAGCGATTTTGGCAGCGTCAGACTGTCGGAAAACACCAGGGTCTTGCTCATCGGATCGATCCCGAGCTTGTGGTAGTGGGCGATGCATTTTTCGCCCCAGGCCACCGGGTCACCGGAGTCATGGCGCAAGCCGTCAAACAGCTTGGCGAAGAACAGATCGAAATCGCCGAGGAAAGCATCGGTGGTGATGCAGTCGGTGAGGGCGATGCCGAGCAGGCCGCGATATTCGCGGACCCAGCAATCGAGCGCGGCGATCTGGCTATCAATCAGGCGCGGGCCTAGTTGCTGGTGCGCCATGATCCACTCATGGGCCATGGTGCCCAGCGGTTTCATGTCGAGTTCGCGCGACAAGTGCACGTTGCTGGTGCCGACGAAGCGGCCAGGGAAGTCGTGCTTGAGCACATTGACCACTTCGGCCTGCACACCGTAGGAAAACCGCCGGCGCGTGCCGAAATCAGCGACCTGCAGCTGCGACAGCTCATCGGCCGAGGCGTTGGCGCTGAGCCAGTCGAACTTGCGGTACAGCTGCTCGCGCGCGCGTTCCAGGGACATGTCGTGATAGCGATGGCGGTTGCGAACTTCACTGACAATCGCCAACAGCGGCACTTCATACAGAATCACATGCAGCCACGGCCCGCGCAGGCGGATGAACAGTTCGCCGTTCTCGATGCCGGTTTGCACGTAGCGCAGATTGAAGCGAAACAGCCCGAGAAACCGCAGAAAGTCCGGTTTGAGGAAACTGATGCGTTCAAGGAAATTCAGCTGATCGCCGCTCAGGCTGGTTTCGGCCAGGCGCTCGATCTGAAAGCGGATCTCGGCCAGATACGGGCGCAGGTCCTCGCTGTTACGGCAGCGGAACTCCCATTCGACCTCGACGTTGGGGTAGTTGTGCAGCACCGCCTGCATCATCGTCAGCTTGTAGAAGTCGGTGTCGAGCAGGTTCTGCACGATGCGATCGGCAAACACACTCTCGCTCATAACGGGGTCTCCAGGTGCGCCGCGCCGTGGCGCGGTCTATATCGATGGCACTAGTGGCGCATATCGGCGGTGGGGATTGCCAGCGCTTTTTTGCTTTCAGGCGATAGATCCTCTGAGGCCATACATCTCAAGCCGCAAAAATTGTTCATTTTCGGTTGCACCTCAAGCGCAGCGTGAAGCACTTGCTCTATGCACTCCCAGCTTTTCAAATACTCGACGAGTAACGAGTGCCTTGGTATCAAGCTTGTTTCCACCGCCTTGAACATCGCTGCTCTGATCATCTCATCGGTCGCTATCTTATGCATGTAGGCCGTCTCCTTTGAAAGAAATCTGTTCCAGCGTATCTACGCCGTCCTGAAGCAACAGGTAGGCAGGAAGTATGAGGCGGTAAAAGTCAGAGTCGTTAGTGCCTTTGATAGTGATGGACGTGAAACTTTCCAGGAGACTTGTGGCAGCGCGGATTCTGAAGCAGGCATCTTCGAATAATTGATCGCGCGCGGCATATGTGTCTATGAAAAAAGTGGGAGTGTTGGTTGCGTTTGCTTTCAGCGGATAAAAACGATTCATGCCATTACGTCCGTCAAAGTGATCTGATGTACGGTGCTGAAGAATTCGTTGCTTTTGATGTTGCTGCTGTGAAAGTCCAGGTTTTCCGTACAGCTATTACTCAAGGCTTTATTTCAAGTGCTTGGCCCTGGAGGGCTTTCCACCGGCTCCCGATAGGAGCCGGATCGCTAAACCTTGTTATGTTCTGGAAGCAGGTGGCGGCGGCCACGCACCTGGATCGAGGTCTAGATCAAGAAATAACTTTGAATTGAAGACAGGTGTCTTGATTCCGTCCCGACGTTGGGTTTCATAATCATGCAAGACGCGCAGGCATATCTTGAACAGGAGGGCCATCGCCATCAGGTTTACGAGCGCCAGTAAGGTCATGGTGATATCGGCAAAAGCCAGAACGGTGGTTAGATCTTCGTTGGCACCCCAAAACACCATTATTAAAACCATCAGTCGGTAGATTATTAGCGTTTTTGCAGGTTCGCCAAACATGAACCGCAAGCTGTTTTCTCCTAGGTAGTAGTTGTAGAGCATTGCCGTGAATACAAATAGCGCCAACGCCATACTTATGAACATTCGTCCCCACTCGCCTACAACTGCTGCCAGCGAGTTTTGGGCCAAAGCAATTCCGTCGCCCTCAAACCCCGGAGTGTAAAAGCCGGATAACAAGATCATCAGTGCGGTGCAGGTGCAGATCACGAAGGTATCGATGAAAACGCTCAATGCCTGGACGATACCTTGTGCAACGGGATGACCGACCTGCGCCACTGACGCGACATTAGGGGCACTGCCGAGCCCCGCTTCGTTGGAGAATACTCCCCGTCTGACTCCCATGATGATTGCGCTGCCGACCAGACCGCCGAATGCCTGATCAAGACCGAATGCGCTTTTGACAATGGTCATCAGCATTATCGGTACTTGTTCAAACTGCAGAACCAGCACGTACGCCGTCACACCGATGTAGGCGAGGACCTTGAGCGGAACCAGCAGGTCGGCTACTGATGCAATGCGCGTTATGCCGCCGATGAATACGATGCCCAGCAGCAAGGACAGTGCGAGTCCTGACCACATGGGCGGCAAGTCAAATGCATCTTTTAGCGAGTGTGATACCGCATGGGATTCGAGGCCGTTGATTGCAAATCCGAATGTCACCAGTATCAACATGGCTACGATCAGCCCGAGCCAGCGTTTGTTCAGACCATGCTGTATGTACCAGGACGGGCCACCTCTATAGAGACCCTGGCTATCGCTGCGTTTGTAGAGTTGGCCCAGCGTGCATTCGAAGAAGCTGCTGGACATGCCAAGAAGTGCAGTCATCCACATCCAGAATACGGCGCCGGGACCACCCAAGCTCACTGCTATCCCGACCCCGACGATATTTCCGGTACCTACGCGCCCGGCAAGGCTGAGTGTCAGCGCCTGGAGTGAGCTCAAATGGTGGCCGCCTGCGCGCCAGCTACCGTGCAAAACACCGAACATATGAGGGAGGTATCTGAGTTGAACAAACCTCGATCGAACCGTGAAATAACCCCCTAGACCAAGAACAAAAGGTATTAATACCCTGCTGGAAAGAAAGTCGTTGATGACATCTAGCATTCAAAGCTCCTTGCTATTTAGAGTGCTGGCAAATCAGTGGTGTGGTCAGTCCTGAAGTCATTCAGGCGTCGTAATATCCCGCCATATTTGATTTGATGCAATCTCGCAAGTTGCTTAAATGTGATGCGAGTTGCTGCTATGGTTGCGCCTTTCTCGTCTGTATTAGGTTGTTGTATGAGCGGGTTTCTTCCGGCTAACTTAAAACTGCTATGTAGTCATTACAGATCTGTCGCGGAGGTTTGTAGGAAGATTCGCATAAATCGTGGGCAATTCAATAAATATCTATGTGGGAAAAGTTTCCCTACGCCCTTTAATCTAAAGCGCATCTGTGATTTTTTTGGGGTCGAAGAGTGCGAAATCATACTGCCTGGCGAGCAATTCATCGCATTGACGGGCCTGAAGGCCGGTAAGAATAAATCTTCAGGGGAAATGGCTGCTTCACAAATGATGCATGAACATCTACGCAAGCAGTCTTCGCCGGAGTTAAAGGCGCATATTGGTTATTACTACGAGTACTACCACGCGATGACTGAGCCCGGCTCTATTTTGTGCTCTCTGGTACATGTGCGGGCAGAGGGCGATGAAATCGTATATGAGCGAAACGAGCGCTTGCAGATTTCTCAAACAGCAGAGGACTTCGAGCGCTACCAATATCTGGGTATTGCCTATCACCTTCGGGATCGTTTGTTTTTTATAGATTATGAATCGCTTACCTCTAACGAAATTTGCCAGACCATTCTTATTCCAAGCTTCAAGAGCTGCATTACGCGGCTCAATGGGTTGAAGATGGGCGTTTCCGCTGCGGATCATCGCGCTCCCGCGTGCTCCAGGGTTGTGTGGGAATATCTGGGGCAGGAAATCAATCCCATCGACGCGTATCGCCGTGTTCGGTTGTATGAGCCTGATGATTGCGCCATTGATGATGATCTGCGCGCACGCCTGGCCCAATCCAGGATTGTGGAAGGCCTGTTCGTTATTGCTGGATAACCATCCTGTAAAAAATTCCGAGTGGAGCGGAGCTTCGATTTTCTGATGTTGTTTTCAAGATCAAAAGCTCGCAGCCTCGTTGCACTCGACAGCTTTAACAGGGAGGTGTTCAGGGGCTATCAATCTGCTCCAGCATCCACTTCACGAAATCCCGCACCTTGGGCACTTCGGCAGCGTGTTCCGGATACGCCAGGTAATAGGCGTCCGTGCTGGGCATGGCATGCGCCCATGGAATGACCAGTTTGCCGTCGGCCAATTCTTCTTCGACCAGAAACCGTGGCAACAACGCCACGCCGCAGCCCACTTGGGCTGCGCGAATGCACATATAGAAAGTCTCGAAACGCGGCCCGTGATAGCTGTGTTCGGTCTGGTAACCCTGGCTGTCGAACCAGTCGTGCCACGCCTGCGGACGCGAGGCATTTTGCAGCAGGACCAGATCGGTCAGTTGCGTCGGATCAGTCAATGGCGTGTCCGGCAAGCTGCCCGGTGCGCAGACCGGCACCAGCTCTTCGCCGAACAGTTTCAGGCATTCAGTCCCCGGTCGCGCACCCTGGCCAAAATAGAACGCCAGGTCGCTGCGCCCTTGCAGCAGATCGTCCGCCTCCTGCTCGTTGCACAGGTCCAGATGGATCGACGGATGGCGCAGGCGCCAGCCTTTCAGGCGCGGCACTAGCCAGCGCGCGCCGAAGGTCGACGGCGTGGAGACGCGCAGGACTTCGGTTTCGCCGCCGTAGGAACGCAGGTAGTGCGTCGACATCTCGACCTGGGTGAGGATTTTTCTCACCTCCACCAGGTACAGATCGCCGGCCGGGGTCATCTGCAAGCGCCGACGCACGCGGCGAAACAGCAAATGCTGCAGCAACTCTTCGAGCTGCGCGACCTGTTTGCTCACGGCGCTCTGGGTCAGATTCAACTCTTCCGCGGCGCGGGTGAAGCTCAGGTGCCGGGTTACCGCCTCGAAGCACTGCAACGCAGTGATCGAGGGCAAGTGGCGTTTGTTCAGCATGGCCAGTCCTTTTCTTGTCTTTCTATGCTCAGCATGAATAAACGGAATGATATCTGGCGTAAAGGTCGTTTGTTGCCGCCGCCATTGGACGCTACAACTAAAGGCCTGCCCGGTCGCGAAAAGGCGACTGCACACATTCAGTTTTTCGCTTGAGGAGTGACCCATGGTTGCCGCATTGCTTGATCGTCTCGGTGTGAACCCGGCCCTGTATCAGAACGGCAAAGTGCCGGTGCATTCACCGACCGACGGCAGCCGCATCGCGGCGGTGAACTGGGAAGGTGCGGCGCAAGTCGAGCAGCACATCAGTCGCGCCGATCATGCATTCGAACAATGGCGCAACGTGCCGGCCCCGCGTCGCGGCGAGCTGGTGCGCCAATTCGGTGAAGTGTTGCGCGAGTACAAGGCTGACCTCGGTGAGCTGGTGTCGTGGGAGGCGGGCAAGATCACTCAGGAAGGTCTGGGCGAAGTGCAGGAGATGATCGACATCTGCGACTTTGCCGTCGGCCTGTCGCGTCAGTTGTACGGTTTGACCATCGCTTCCGAGCGTCCGGGCCACCACATGCGTGAAACCTGGCATCCGCTCGGCGTGGTCGGGGTGATCAGTGCGTTCAACTTCCCGGTCGCGGTGTGGGCGTGGAATACCACGCTGGCGCTGGTCTGCGGCAACCCGGTGGTGTGGAAACCGTCGGAGAAAACCCCGCTGACCGCGCTGGCCTGTCAGGCCTTGTTCGATCGTGTGGTGAAGAACTTCAGCGATGCGCCGGCGAGCCTTTGCCAGGTCATCATTGGTGGTCGCGATGCCGGGGAAGCGCTGGTCGATGACCCGCGTGTCGCCCTGATCAGTGCCACCGGCAGCACGCGGATGGGCCGTGAAGTGGCGCCAAAGGTCGCCGCACGTTTTGCCCGCAGCATTCTTGAACTGGGTGGCAACAACGCGATGATTCTCGGCCCGAGCGCCGATCTGGATATGGCCGTGCGTGCCATTCTGTTCAGCGCCGTTGGCACCGCCGGGCAGCGTTGCACCACGTTGCGCCGGCTGATCGCCCATGAGTCGGTGAAAGAAGAAATCGTCACTCGCCTCAAAGCCGCGTATTCGAAAGTGCGCATCGGCCATCCGCTGCAAGGCAATCTGGTCGGCCCGCTGATCGACAAGCACAGCTTCGAAAACATGCAGGACGCGCTGGAGCAGGCGTTGAGCGAAGGCGGTCGGGTGTTCGGCGGCCAGCGTCAACTTGAAGATCAGTTCCCCAACGCCTATTACGTGTCGCCGGCCATCGTCGAAATGCCCGAGCAGAGCGACGTGGTCTGCAGCGAAACCTTCGCGCCGATTCTCTATGTGGTTGGCTACAGCGATTTCGAGGAAGCACTGCGCCTGAACAATGCGGTGCCGCAAGGCCTGTCTTCGTGCATCTTCACCACCGATGTGCGCGAGGCCGAGCGGTTCATGTCGGCCGTGGGCAGCGACTGCGGCATCGCCAACGTCAACATCGGCCCGAGCGGCGCGGAAATCGGCGGCGCGTTCGGTGGCGAAAAGGAAACCGGTGGCGGCCGCGAATCCGGCTCCGACGCCTGGCGCGCCTACATGCGCCGGCAGACCAACACGGTCAACTACTCGCTTGAGCTGCCGTTGGCGCAGGGCATCACGTTCGACTGATTGGAGGATCGATGTGATCCCCTGCGGGAGCGAGCCTGCTCGCGAGTGCGCCAGGTCAGTCGACATCAATGTTGGCTGATACGCCGCTTTCGCGAGCAGGCTCGCTCCCACAGGATCTGCAGTGTGTTTGTTGGGTTTCTGTTGGAGTCTGGCAATGCCGTTACGCGAAGAATGTCTGTGGGAAAAGCTCACGCCACACCGCCCGGATCACTCCGCGCTCAGGGGCGAGGTCAAGGTTGATGTCTGCGTGATCGGCGCCGGGTTCACCGGGTTGTCGGCGGCGCTGCACTTGCTGGAAAAAGGTAAAAGCGTCTGCATTGTCGAGGCCCATCGCGCCGGGCATGGCGGTTCCGGGCGCAACGTCGGGCTGGTCAACGCCGGCCTGTGGATCCCACCGGACGAGATCGAAGCCGGCTTCGGCGAGGCGGTTGGCAGCCAGCTCAACCGCATGCTCGGTGCGGCGCCGGCGCTGGTATTCAGCCTTGTCGATAAGTACAACATCGATTGTCAGCTGCGCCGCGAAGGCACCTTGCACATGGCGCATAACGCCAAGGGCGAGGCGGATCTGCGCAGTCGCGAGCAACAATGGCAGCGCCGTGGCGCGCCGGTCGAACTGCTGACCGGCAAGGCCTGTGAGCAAGCCACAGGCACGCAGAAAATCGCCGCCGCGCTACTCGACCGTCGCGCCGGCACGCTCAATCCGATGGCCTATGTGACCGGGCTGGCCAACGCTGTACTCGGGCTCGGCGGGCAGATGTTCGATCATTCACCGGTCACCCGCCTCGAACGCGTCGGCCAGCAATGGTCGGTGCAGACGGGACAAGGCTCGGTGCTCGCCGAGCAAGTGGTGATCGCCTCCAATGCCTACACCGAAGGCGACTGGACCGAACTCAAGCGCAATTTTTTCCCCGGTTATTACTATCAGGTCGCCTCCGTCCCGCTCAGCGAAGACGCTGCACAGAAAATTCTCCCCGGCGGGCAGGGTTCGTGGGACACCCGCCAGGTGCTGAGCAGCATCCGCCGTGACAGGGAAGGGCGTTTGTTGCTGGGCAGCCTTGGCAACGGCAACCAGAAACCGACCTGGTTTCTCAAGGCCTGGGCCGACCGGGTGCAGCAGCATTACTTCCCCAATCTGAAGCCGGTCGAATGGGAATGCACCTGGACCGGGCGCATTGCTTTTACGCCCGATCACCTGATGCGCCTGTTCGAACCGGCACCGGGCCTGGTGGCCGTCACTGGCTATAACGGCCGCGGCGTCACCACCGGCACGGTTGTCGGCAAAGCCTTTGCCGATTACCTGTGCCATAGCGATCCGCAGGCATTGCCGATTCCCTTTGCACCGATGCAGCCCCTGGCCGGCGTCGGCTTGCGCAGTTGCCTGTACGAGGCCGGTTTTTCGCTCTATCACGCGGGCCAGTGCCTGCGCATCGTCATTTGAGTGTTGAAATTTGTTGCCGGAAGCGGCGCTTTTGAATCGAGCGACTAGCCTGTAATGGTGCGGGTTGTAGCAGTCCCGCACCAGCAGTGTGCAGTTCGGTGACGCGGGCTGTTACAGGCTGGTTGCACGTCGTTTGCCGCTGCGGTTGCAATGATGGCGCACACAGGTTGCGCCTGAAAAAAACAATGGTTTCACCTTCCGCGGTTTAGACGGTTGCACGCCCAATGAAAATGGGAACGAAACAGTCGAAATAACAAGAAAGCAGCGACTTTTTGAAGAATAAAAAACCGCTGGCACGGGCCTTGCTCTGAGCTTTGAGTGAAGTGAAGTCGCAGTGCCAACTAAAAAAACCTTGGAGCACCACCTCATGTCCCAGACGTTTTACAAGAAAGGCTTTCTGGCCCTCGCAGTAGCTGCTGCGTTGGGTGTTTCTGCGTTTGCTCAAGCCGATATCAAGATCGGTGTAGCGGGTCCAATGACGGGCGCCAACGCGGCGTTTGGCGAGCAGTACATGAAAGGGGCACAGGCAGCGGCTGACGCAGTCAACGCGGCGGGCGGCGTCAACGGCGAGAAAATCGTTCTGGTCAAGGGCGATGACGCCTGCGAGCCGAAGCAGGCCGTGACGGTCGCCAAGGACCTCACCAACCAGAAAGTCGCCGGCGTGGTCGGTCACTTCTGCTCCTCGTCGACCATTCCAGCCTCGGAAATCTACGACGAAGCCGGGATCATTGCGATCACTCCGGGCTCGACCAACCCGCAGGTCACCGAGCGCGGTCTGAGCGCCATGTTCCGCATGTGCGGGCGTGACGACCAGCAGGGCATCGTCGCCGGCGATTACATCGTCGACATGCTCAAAGGCAAGAAAGTCGTCGTGCTGCACGACAAGGACACCTACGGCCAAGGCCTGGCAGATGCCACCAAGGCTCAGCTGGAAAAACGCGGCGTCAAGCCAGTGCTGTACGAAGGCCTGACCCGTGGCGAGAAAGACTTCAGCACCATCGTCACCAAGATCCGTGGCGCCGGCGCCGACGTCGTCTACTTCGGCGGCCTGCACCCGGAAGCCGGTCCACTGGTTCGCCAGCTGCGCGAACAAGGCCTGAAAGACGTCAAGTTCATGTCCGATGACGGCATCGTCACCGACGAACTGGTCACCACCGCTGGCGGCCCGCAATTCACCGATGGCGTTCTGATGACCTTCGGCGCCGACCCGCGCCTGCTGCCTGACAGCAAAACCGTAGTGGATGCTTTCCGCAAGGCTGGCACCGAGCCTGAGGGCTACACCCTGTACGCTTACGCCTCGGTGCAGACCCTGGCAGCGGCGTTCAACGGCGCGAAGAAAAACGACGGCGAAGCGGCGGCGAAGTGGCTGAAAGCCAACCCGGTGAAAACCGTGATGGGCGAGAAGACCTGGGATGCCAAGGGCGACCTGAAAGTCTCCGACTACGTGGTTTACCAGTGGGACAAGGACGGCAAATACCACCAGCTGGAAAAACAGAAGTAAGGGCTGAGGTGATCATCTGATCCCGAGAATCCCTGTGGGAGCGAGCCTGCTCGCGAAGACGCACTGACAAGCAACCGTTGTGTTGAATGTTCAACCGCTTTCGCGAGCAGGCTCGCTCCCACAAAGGGTCTTGCGTGGGACGTGCTGATCGCGCTCCGACATTGCTCCGACGTAAATCTGTATTTTTCCTAGAAGAGCCGCGCGCCCAGGGCGCGCAGGTTCTCACTGCGTGAGATTGCGTTATGGATGGTATTTTCCTGCAGCAACTGGTCAACGGCCTGACCCTCGGGTCGGTCTATGGCCTGATCGCCATCGGCTACACAATGGTCTATGGCATCATCGGCATGATCAACTTCGCCCACGGCGAGGTTTACATGATTTCCGCTTACCTGGCGGCGATCAGTCTGGCTCTGCTGGCTTACTTCGGTATCGAATCCTTCCCGCTGCTGATGCTCGGCACCCTGATCTTCACCATCGTGGTCACGGCGGTGTATGGCTGGGTCATCGAGCGCGTCGCTTATAAACCCCTGCGCAACTCGACCCGACTGGCACCGCTGATCAGCGCCATCGGTATTTCGCTGATTCTGCAAAACTATGCTCAGATCGCCCAGGGCGCCAAACAACAGGGCGTGCCTACCCTGCTGACCGGTGCCTGGCGTGTCGAAGTCGGCACCGGCTTCGTACAACTGACCTACACCAAAGTCTTCATCCTGATTGCCGCTTTCGTCGGCATGGGGCTGCTGACCTACATCATCAAATACACCAAGCTGGGGCGCATGTGCCGGGCCACTCAGCAAGACCGCAAGATGGCCTCCATCTTGGGGATCAACACCGACCGGGTGATTTCCTACGTGTTCATCATCGGTGCGGCCATGGCCGCACTGGCCGGCGTGCTGATCACCATGAACTACGGCACCTTCGACTTCTATGCCGGCTTCATCATCGGCATCAAGGCGTTCACCGCAGCGGTACTCGGCGGGATCGGTTCACTGCCCGGCGCGATGCTCGGCGGGATCATCCTCGGCATCTCCGAGTCGTTGTTCTCCGGCCTGGTCAACTCCGACTACAAAGACGTGTTCAGCTTCTCGCTGCTCGTACTTGTTCTGGTCTTCCGACCGCAAGGTCTGTTGGGCCGTCCTCTTGTGTCGAAGGTGTAAGCGATGTCTTCAACAACCACTGAAAAATCCATCGATATCAAAAAAAGCCTGGTCGAGGCGATTCTCGCCGGCCTGATTGCCCTGATCGTGTTCGGACCGATTGTTGGCGTGGTGCTCGACGGCTACAGCTTCAATCTGGAATCGACCCGCGTGGCCTGGATCATTGCCATCGTCATGGCCGGGCGCTTCGCCCTCAGCCTGTTCCTGCAAACGCCAAAGGGCCTGAAGATCCTCGACAGCTTCGAAAGCAGCGGTTCCGGCGTGCATGTGCTGCCGCCGGATTACAAGTCGCGGCTGCGCTGGATCATTCCGCTGATGATTGTGCTGGCGATCATCGTGCCGTTTGTTTCCAACTCCTATCTGCTGGGGGTGGTGATTCTCGGATTGATCTACGTGCTGCTGGGGTTGGGCCTGAACATCGTGGTCGGTCTGGCCGGTCTGCTCGATCTGGGTTACGTGGCGTTCTACGCCATTGGCGCCTATGGCCTGGCGCTGGGTTACCAGTATCTCGGTCTGGGCTTCTGGACGGTGCTGCCACTGGCGGCAATCACCGCTGGCCTTGCCGGTTGCATCCTCGGTTTCCCGGTGCTGCGTCTGCACGGCGACTACCTGGCGATCGTGACCCTGGGCTTCGGTGAAATCATTCGTCTGGTGCTGAACAACTGGTTGTCGCTGACCGGCGGCCCTAACGGCATGCCGGCACCACTGCCGACCTTCTTCGGTCTGGAATTCGGCAAGCGCGCGAAGGATGGCGGGGTGCCGTTTCACGAGTTCTTCGGCCTCTCGTATAACCCGGATGTGAAGTACTACTTTATCTACGCGGTGTTGTTCCTCGTGGTATTGGCCGTGCTGTACATCAAACATCGTCTGGTGAAAATGCCGGTCGGTCGCGCCTGGGAAGCGTTGCGCGAAGACGAGATTGCCTGTCGCTCGATGGGCCTCAACCATGTACTGGTCAAGCTTTCGGCATTCACCATCGGTGCGTCGACAGCGGGCCTGGCCGGGGTGTTCTTCGCCACCTATCAAGGCTTCGTCAACCCGACCTCATTTACCTTCTTCGAATCGGCACTGATTCTCGCCATCGTCGTGCTCGGCGGCATGGGCTCGACCATCGGCGTGGTGATCGCCGCGTTCGTGCTCACCGTTGCCCCCGAACTGCTGCGTGGCTTCGCTGAATACCGCGTGCTGCTGTTCGGCATCCTGATGGTGCTGATGATGATCTGGCGACCACGTGGGCTGATCCGCATCAGCCGCTCCGGGGTCAAACCACGCAAAGGTGCCATTCACTACGAGAGGGCTGCACCATGAGTGAAGTCGTACTCTCCGTTGAAAAACTGATGATGCACTTCGGTGGCATCAAGGCGTTGAGCGATGTCAGCCTGAAGGTCAAACGCAACTCGATCTTCGCCCTGATCGGCCCTAACGGCGCCGGCAAGACCACAGTGTTCAACTGCCTGACCGGGTTCTACAAGGCTTCGGGCGGCAAGATCGAACTGAACGTGCGCGGCCAGCAGACCAACGTCATCCAGTTGCTGGGCGAGTCGTTCAAACCGACCGATTTCGTCTCGCCGAAATCCTTCCTCAGTCGCCTGTACTACAAGATGTTCGGCGGCACCCATCTGGTCAACCGTGCCGGTCTGGCGCGGACATTCCAGAACATTCGCCTGTTCAAGGAAATGTCGGTGCTGGAAAACCTGCTGGTGGCCCAACACATGTGGGTCAACCGCAACATGCTCGCCGGCATCCTCAATACCAAGGGCTACCGCAAGGCCGAGAGCGATGCGCTGGACTGCGCGTTCTACTGGCTGGAAGTGGTCGACCTGGTCGACTGCGCCAACCGCCTCGCCGGGGAATTGTCCTACGGCCAGCAACGTCGTCTGGAAATCGCCCGGGCCATGTGCACGCGGCCGCAGATCATCTGCCTCGACGAACCGGCCGCCGGCCTCAACCCTCAGGAAACCGAAGCGCTGAGCGCGATGATCCGGCTGCTGCGCGACGAGCATGATCTGACCGTGGTGCTGATCGAACACGACATGGGCATGGTGATGAGCATTTCCGACCACATCGTGGTGCTGGACCACGGCATCGTGATTGCCGAAGGCGGGCCGGAAGCGATCCGCAACGACCCGAAAGTGATCGCGGCCTATCTGGGCGCCGACGAAGAGGAAGTGGCATGACCCAACCCATCCTCGAACTGAAAAACCTCGATGTGTTCTACGGCCCGATTCAGGCGCTCAAGGGCGTTTCGCTGCAGATCAACGAAGGCGAGACCGTCAGCCTGATCGGCTCCAACGGTGCCGGTAAATCAACCTTGCTGATGTCGATTTTCGGCCAGCCACGCGCAGCGGGTGGGCAGATTCTCTACCAGGGCGTCGACATCACCCACAAGTCATCGCACTACACCGCTTCCAACGGCATTGCGCAATCGCCGGAAGGGCGGCGGGTATTCCCCGACATGACCGTCGAGGAAAACCTGCTGATGGGCACTATCCCGATTGGCGACAAGTACGCCAAAGAGGATATGCAGCGCATGTTCGAGCTGTTTCCACGGCTCGAAGAACGGCGCACCCAGCGGGCGATGACCATGTCCGGTGGCGAACAGCAGATGCTCGCCATCGCCCGGGCATTGATGAGCCGGCCGAAGTTGCTGCTGCTCGACGAGCCAAGCCTGGGGCTGGCGCCGATCGTGGTGAAGCAGATCTTCGCAACGCTGCGTGAGCTGGCGAAAACCGGCATGACGATCTTTCTCGTCGAGCAGAACGCCAACCACGCGCTGAAGCTGTCGGATCGCGCGTATGTCATGGTCAACGGCGAGATTCGCTTGTCCGGGACCGGTAAAGAGCTGCTGGTGAATGAGGAGGTGCGTAACGCTTATCTGGGCGGGCACTGATTAATCTCAAGTTGTCCACAAATCCCGACACGCAAATGTCGGGGTTTTTTTATCTCTTTAATCCACCGATACCTCTGTGGGAGCTGGCTTGCCAGCGATAGCGGTTCATCATTCGACACTGATGCCGGGCGTGCCGGCCTCATCGCTGGCAAGCCAGCTCCCACAGGTAACGCAGTGACCCTCGGCAGAATTGTGGAAAACAAATCCACCAAGCTGCCAAGGCGCGACATATAGACGCTGCAAACAGCTGTTTTTCCACAGTTTTGACTTGTCCCCGTTTGCTGTGGAGCTGGCTGTGAATAACGTGGGTGTATTCGGCTGGAGGCCATAACTTACGTGGCTTGCAGCGGCTTGATTGTTTTTTGATCAGGCGATTTGCTGATAGCGACAAGCGTCATTGTCAACCCTTTTATCGTTCAGTTGGGCTGGCCCCTCTGCTCTGATCGCGCCTGTGGATAAGTCTGTGATTAAACTCTGGAAAGACCGCGCCAAGGGCCGTCCACACTGGCCTTGCGCAATCACTGCACCGAGCGCTTGATCGTGCACAATGCCCTGTCCGGCATAACTGCCGCTGCCGGGTCAAGCAAAAAACTTTCTGTTTCGCCCGCAAAGCCTTGTGTGGCGTGGCTTTGCGCATTTCCACTTGCCCCCGGAAACTGTGGAACGGGCTGTGGATAACATGCGCGTACATGGCTACAGGCCGCGCCGGCTGTGGTGTTGGCACGCTTGGTTGTTTTTTGCACAGAATGTGACAGTTGCCCGTGAAAGCGCGGGCGGGCATGCTGCCTGCTGATTTTCTATTCCAAGGGCTGCTGCGGTGGCCGAAGCAAGGAGAACACGATGTCCAACACCCTGTTTATCACCGGCGCGACCTCCGGTTTTGGTGAAGCCTGTGCCCGTCGTTTTGCCGAGGCTGGCTGGAAACTGGTGCTGACCGGCCGTCGTGAAGAACGCCTGACTGCGCTGTGCGCCGAGCTTTCGAAACAGACCGAAGTGCACGGTCTGGTGCTTGATGTGCGTGATCGCAAAGCGATGGAGGAGGCGATTGCCAATCTGCCGCCGTCGTTCGCCACCCTGCGCGGCCTGATCAACAACGCCGGGCTGGCCCTGGGTGTCGACCCGGCGCCGAAGTGCGATCTGGATGACTGGGACACCATGGTCGACACCAACGTCAAAGGCCTGATGTACGCCACCCGCCTGTTGCTGCCACGCCTGATCGGTCATGGCCGCGGCGCTGGCGTCATCAACCTGGGCTCCATCGCCGGTAACTACCCGTATCCGGGCAGCCACGTGTATGGCGCGACCAAGGCCTTCGTCAAACAGTTCTCGCTGAACCTGCGCTGCGACTTGCAGGGCACCGGTGTGCGGGTCAGCAACATCGAGCCGGGACTGTGTGAAAGCGAGTTCTCGCTGGTACGTTTCGCCGGTGATCAGGAGCGCTACAACGCGACCTACGCCGGTGCCGAGCCGATCCAGCCGCAGGACATTGCCGAGACAATCTTCTGGGTGATGAACACGCCAGCGCACATCAACATCAACAGCCTGGAGCTGATGCCGGTGAGCCAGACCTGGGCCGGGTTTGCGATCGAGCGGAACAAGGCTTGAGACCGCGCTAAAGCTATTCGCGAGCAGGCTCGCTCCCACATGGAAAGTGCGCCGAACACAAAATGTGTGAGCAGCACAATCTACTTTGGGAGCGAGCCTGCTCGCGAAAGCGATCTATAGATCAGCGCAGATATTCAGCCAGGCCGCTGTAGCACGTCGCCAAGTGATACGGCGTGGTGGAAGGCATGTCCTTGCGACTGACTTCCCCTTGCTCATCCCGACACTCATACCAGCCGCCAGCATGCAGAAAGCGCTGCTGCAACGCCTGCAATTGGCGCAGCACCGCCGCTTCACTGTCAGGGCGCAATGTCAGCGCACGCAGGTATTCTGCCTGAGCCCAGATTCGTTGGGTCGAGTCCCGCGGCCGGCCGTTGCTTTCCAGATCGAGCATGGCGCGCACCGCGCCGCAGGCTTCCAGCACACCGTATTGCTCGGTAAAGGCAAACGCGCGATCCAGTACCCGGTGCAATTTCGAGTCGCGTAGCAGCGGCGAGGATTGCAGCAGGAAATACCATTCGAACTGATGGCCCGGCTCGTACCAGTTATCCACAGCACCGAGCGGCTTTTCCATCAGCACGCCATATTGTGGATCGACGAAGTGCTTGTGCATCGCTGTGCATAACGCGAGCAGGTCCTTTTGCGTCTGCGGGTCTTCGCGCACGGCCAGCGTCGCGAGGAACGCTTCGGCCAGATGCATCAAGGGGTTCTGCAGCGGACCGGTTTGCAGCGTCATCCAGTCGCGATCCAGACACGCCTCGTACAAACCATCGCCGGTAGCGAAGCGGCGGCCAATGATTTCCAGCGCGGCATTCAATGTCGACTCGACCAGCGGATCAGCGGATTTTGCCCAGTAATGCGCGCAGGCGAACAGGATGAACGAATGGGTGTAGAGGTCCTTGCGCTGATCCAGCGGCTTGCCTTGGGCATCGATGCTGTAGAACCAGCCGCCGTGCTCGGCATCGTGAAAATGCCGTTGCAGCGAACGAAACAGCGCCGCCGCGCGAACTTCAGCGTTATCCACAACCCCGATCAGGCTGGAAAACAGGTACAGCTGCCGTGCGCAGGCCATGGCCCGATAGCGCTGCACGGGCAGCGGTTGCTGTGCGGCGTCCAACGCCTCGTACGGCAACGCCATGTCGGCATTCCAGCCCGGCTCTTGCCACAGCGGCACGATGACATGCAGAAAATGCTGCTGCACCTCGGCAAACAGGGCGGTCAATTCGGGCAGGGCGGTGGAACGGGAAGCGTGGGGCATGGGCGGGCGTCACGGGCTGGGGCGATTGCGCGACATGGTAGCAGAGAGCACCGCTTGAGAGAGGCGGTGTCTCATCGGCCGCCTTCGCGAGCAGGCTCGCTCCCACAGTGGATTTGCAGCGTACACCAAACCTGTGGGAGCGAGCCTGCTCGCGAAGGGGCCAGCGCAGGCGCTAAAAAATCATCCTGCCAACAACCACACGCCAGTCGCCGCCGACGCCGCACCCGCCAGTCGCACCAGCGGCGCCGCAGCCTGCGGCAAGAAGCGCACTACGGCATAACCGGCGGCATGCAACGCTGCGGTCGCCGCAACGAAACCGGCCGCATACGCCCACGGGCTGCTCATTTCCGGCAATTCCAACCCATGCGCTACGCCGTGGAACAACGCAAACAGCGCGGTCGCGACCATTGCCATGACCAGCGGCGGACGCACCGCCAGCGCCACCGCCAGTCCCAGCGCCAGCACCGAGGCGGCAATGCCGCTTTCCAGCGCTGGCAATTCCAGCCCTTCAAAACCCAACAGGCCGCCAATCAGCATCGTGCCGACAAAGGTGCACGGCAGCGCCCAGCGTGCCGCGCCTTGCTGTTGTGCCGCCCACAAACCGACGGCGAGCATTGCCAGTAAGTGATCGAGGCCACCGATCGGGTGGCTGATGCCGGCGATCAGACCGCTGTCGCCATGGCCCGGATGAGCAAAGGCCAGCGCCGGGGTCAGCAGCAGCGCGAGCGCGCCAAGAATGCGTTTGAATGTCATGGATAAGCTTCCTTGTTGATAAGTGAATCAGGCTGCGCTCAGCAGGCCCTGGCGTTCGATGAAAGCGATGATCTGCTCAAGGCCCTGACCGGTTTTCTGGTTGCTGAAGACGAACGGCTTGCCGTTGCGCATGCGCTGGGTGTCGCTGTCCATCATTTCCAGCGAGGCACCCACGAGCGGCGCCAGGTCAATCTTGTTGATCACCAGCAGGTCGGACTTGCAGATCCCCGGGCCACCCTTGCGCGGCAGCTTGTCGCCGGCCGAAACGTCGATTACGTAAATGGTCAGGTCGGACAGTTCCGGGCTGAAGGTCGCCGAAAGGTTGTCGCCACCGGACTCCACCAGAATCAGATCGAGGCCTGGAAAACGCCGGTTCAATTGGTCGACCGCTTCGAGGTTGATTGAGGCGTCTTCGCGGATCGCCGTGTGCGGGCAGCCGCCGGTTTCCACGCCGATGATCCGTTCCGGAGCCAGCGCTTCATTGCGTACGAGGAAATCAGCGTCTTCGCGGGTGTAAATGTCGTTGGTCACCACGGCGAGGTTGTAGCGCTCGCGCAGGGCCAGGCACAGGGCGAGGGTCAATGCGGTTTTGCCGGAACCGACCGGGCCGCCGATGCCGACGCGCAGAGGTTGTGTATTCATTTGATGTTTCTCCTAAGAGCGAAAGAGGCGGCTGTACTGGCGCTCATGGGCCATGCACGCCAGGGACAGGCCGAATGCGGCGCTGCCGAGGTGATCAGGATCAATGCGGGTCGCGTCCTGCTGCGCTTGTTGCAGCAGCGGCAGCAGTTCGCTGGTCAGGCGCTGCGCGGCTTGCTGGCCCAGCGGCAGGGTTTTCATCAGCACCGCGAGCTGGTTTTCCAGCCAGCTCCACAGCCACGCAGCGAGGGCATCCTGCGGACTGATTTGCCAGGCGCGCGCGGCCAGCGCCCAGCCAAGGGCCAGATGGGGTTCGGCGCATTGTTCAAGAAAGGCACGCCCGGGCGCGTCGAGCTCCGGCAAGCCATTGAGCAGTTGCTGCAGCGAGTAACCCATCTGTCGGCTCTCCAGATGCAGCTCACGGGTTTCGCGACTGGCGCGATGGCATTCGCAAATCTGCAGCAGCTCAGCCCAGTGTTCATCGGCGGCCGCCTGGCAATGCGCGAGCAGCAGCGGCGCTTCGAAGCGCGCGAGGTTGAGCAGCAACTGATCGCTGATCCAGCGGCGCGCGCTGTCGGGGTTGTTGACCCGGCCGTTGTCCACCGCCATTTCCAGGCCCTGCGAATAGCTGTAGCCGCCAATTGGCAACTGCGGACTGGCCAGGCGCAACAGCGCCCAGGCCGGATTCACAGGCGAACGCCGAACTGATGGAGTTTCGGCGCGTAGTTGAAATCTTCGTCGCCATGGCGTGAATGGTGATGTCCGCCGCCGTAGGCGCCGTGTTCCGGTTGGAACGGTGCTTCGATGGCGACGACCTGTGCACCCAGTTGTTCGAGCATGGCTTTGAGCACGTAGTCATCGAGCAGGCGCAACCAGCCATCGCCGACTTGCAGGGCCACATGACGATTACCCAGGTGATAGGCGGCGCGGGTCAGTTCAAACGCGTTGGCGCAGGTGACGTGCAGCAATTGCTCGGGGCGCGCGCAGACCCGCACGATGCGGCCGTCTTCGGCTTGCAGGCACTCGCCGTCAAACAGCGGCGGCTGGCCGCGCTCCAAAAACAACCCGACGTCTTCGCCCTCGGCACTGAAACAGCGCAAACGGCTCTTGCTGCGCGCTTCGAAGGTCAGGTGCAACTCGGCGGCCCAGACGGGTTGAGGGTCGATTCTGTGGTGAATCACCAGCATCGGAAGTCTTCCAGCAATGGACAATGATCAGGCTAGAGCAAGGGCCGCGCCAATCGGCCGATCTGTAGGAAATGACTGTCGGCGCGCGACTGATCTTTCAACAGGCGGGAAGTTTCTGGAACCTTTTGGTGCGTGAAGAATTTGTCATGCACCAAATGGAGGCTTTAGCGCTGAACCAAATGTGGGAGCGAGCCTGCTCTCGAAAGCTGTGGATCAGTCAGCGGAGATGTCGACTGGTCGGGCGCATTCGCGAGCAGGCTCGCTCCCACAGGGATGTGCGGTGTGTCAGAACGAGAATGGGTTTACTCGGTACTGCCCAACCCTTGCCAGTGCTTGAGGCCGATAAAGATGAAGCGCAGCTGCTGGGTGATCTTCGCCTGCGGGGTCAGATGCTCGGGCAAGGCTTCGGCGGGCGGGTCGATGATGTCCGGCAACGTTGCGAACACCGATTTGACGATCAGGTCGGCCATCACGCTCAGGCCGGCGATGTCCAGATGTTGCAGTTTGGGCATCAACGCGAGGTCTGCGGCGAGGTCGGCGCTGATGTTCTCGCGCAAGCGGCCAATCGCCTGGCGCACCGGCAGCGAGCCGCCATATTGTTCGCGGGCCAGAAACAGGAATTGCGAGCGATTGGCGCTGACCACGTCGAGAAAGATCCGCACCGAAGCATCGATAATGCCGCCCATGACGAATTCGTTGTGGCGCACCAGGCGGATGGTTTCGCGGAAGGTCTGGCCGACCTCGCTGACCAGCACCAGCCCGAGTTCGTCCATATCGGCAAAATGCCGATAGAAACCGGTGGGCACGATGCCGGCGGTTTTGCTGACTTCACGCAGGCTCAGGCTGCCGAAACCGCGGCCGCTTTCCATCAAGTGGCGGGCGGCGTCCATCAGGGCGTTGCGGGTCTGTTGTTTCTGTTCGGCGCGGGGCAGCATCGCAGGGTGTTCTTTGGCAGGACGAGCGTCGCACTCTAGCAAATCGGCTTTGCCGGCGTCGAACGGGAGAAGGTGAGGCAGAAGTTTCAGCGGGGCAGAAAAGTCAAAAGCCCAATCCGGGGATTGGGCTTTTTTTCGAGGCCACCATGGGCTTAGCTCAAGGCACTGTTGCGTTCGATTACACGGTCACCACCGCCTTCAGCGATTGCCTGACCCAGTGGGGTTTTATCGAAACCGTCATCCGCCAGGGTCTGACCTTGTGGAGTGCGGTCGCTACCGTCGGACGCCAGAGTCTGACCTTGTGGAGTGCGGTCGCTACCGTCGGACGCCAGGGTCTGGCCTTGTGGAGTGCGGTCGCTACCGTCGGACGCCAGGGTCTGGCCTTGTGGGGTGCGGTCGCTACCGTCGGAAGCCAGGGCTTGACCTTGTGGGGTGCGATCGGAACCGTCCTGCACCAGACCTTTCTCTTCCAGGCGATCACGACCGCCTTCAGCCAGGGTCTGGCCTTGTGGGGTACGGTCGGAACCATCGGCGGCTACGGTCTGGCTGAACACCGAGTGGCTGGATTTGACTTGCGGAGTAGCCTGATCGGCAGCGGGCAGGGCGAAAGCAGTGCTGGCTAGCATCGACAGGGTAAGGCTGAACAGTAATTGGCGTTTCATGATGGGTTGCTCCTTGGGAGGGCGATAAAGTGGGTACGAGGGCAATGCTACTCTCGATAAGTCGATATAAAAGTTCATAAACGCAATGGTAATAATCAACAGAATTGATTGTTCGCGGCGACGGCTCTAGACCGGGCCTTTGCGGCCGATGGTTTTGCACCGAGGTGGGTATTTTCGACTCACTCGCGCCTCGCAAAAGTGCGGGTCGCGGTAACACTGCTCGACCAATCGGTCAGTTTTGCTGGTCTTTTTATGGCTTAAACTGCCTTTCAATTAAACCTGCGGGCCTTTCGCCAGTCACAGACTGCATGAGGGCCGCTTCGGTCTGCCGTTTCAACTGCGCGTCTGGACAGGGCCGTGCAGCCGTGATCAGGAGCTTTGTGCATGACGCGCACTGGAAAAATCTTCAGCTGGACCTTCGCCACGCTCGTACTGCTTTTGGCAGTGCTGATTCTGATCATCGTGTTTTTCGACTGGAACCGGATCAAACCCACCATCAACAGCAAAGTCTCCGAAGAACTGCACCGGGCGTTTGCCATCAATGGCAACCTGGCGGTGATCTGGCAGCGCGAGCCTGAAGAAGGCGGCTGGCGCGCCTGGGTGCCGTGGCCGCATGTGGTCGCCGAAGACCTCAGCCTGGGTAACCCGGACTGGTCGAAGCAGGGGCAGATGGTCACCCTGAAAAAGGTCGAGCTGCGCATCTCGCCGCTGGCCTTGCTGGCGCAGCGCGTAGTGATCCCACGTATCGACCTGACCGAACCCAACGCCGAGCTGCAACGCCTGGCCGACGGTCGCGCCAACTGGGTGTTCAAGTTCGACCCGAAAGACCCGAACGCCGAACCGTCGGATTGGGTGGTCGACATCGGCGCCATCGGCTTCGACAAGGGCCACGTCACGCTCGATGACCAGACTCTCAAGACCCGTCTCGAAGTGCTGATTGATCCGCTCGGCAAGCCGATTCCGTACAGTGATATTGTCGGCGCCAAAGCGGCGAAAAACGCGCAGGACAAGGGCGGCGCGCCGCAGGATTATGCGTTTGCGCTGAAAGTCAAAGGCCAGTACCACGGCCAGAATCTGACTGGCCAGGGCAAGATCGGCGGGCTGCTGGCATTGCAGGATGCGCGCAAGCCCTTCCCGTTGCAGGCGCAAGCGCAGATCGGCGATACCCGCATTGAACTGGCCGGCACCCTGACCGACCCGCTCAACCTCGGCGCTCTCGACCTGCGCCTGAAGCTGGCCGGCGCGAGCCTCGGCAACCTCTACCCGCTGACCGGCGTGACCCTGCCGGACACGCCGCCGTACTCCACCGACGGCCATCTGATCGCCAAGCTGCATGACGAGGCGGGGGCGAAATTCACCTACGAGAAATTCAACGGCAAGATCGGCGACAGCGACATTCATGGTGACCTGACCTATGTCGCCAGCCAGCCACGGCCGAAACTCAGCGGCGCGTTGCTCTCCAATCAATTGCTGTTCGCCGATCTCGCGCCGCTGATTGGCGCCGATTCCAACACCGAGCAAAAGGCCCGTGGCGGCGCGAGCAAGCAACCGACCGATAAGGTGCTGCCAGTCGAGGAGTTTAAGACCGATCGCTGGCGCGCCATGGACGCCGACGTCGAATTCACCGGCAAGCGCATCGTGCACAGCGAAAAGCTGCCGTTCACCGACCTTTATACCCACTTGAAACTCGACGACGGCGAACTCAGCCTCGAGCCGCTGCGCTTTGGCGTGGCCGGCGGCAATCTGGATGCACAGATTCGCCTCAACGGGCGTACAGAACCGCTGGAAGGCCGGGCCCGCTTGACCGCGCGCAAGTTCAAGCTCAAGGAACTGTTCCCGACCTTCGAACCGATGAAGACCAGTTTCGGTGAGCTCAACGGTGACGCCGATATCAGCGGACGCGGCAACTCGGTGGCCAAGCTGCTCGGCGGCGCCAACGGCAAGTTGAAAATGTTGATCAACGACGGTGCGATCAGCCGCGAGCTGATGGAGCTGGCCGGGCTCAACGTTGGTAATTACGTGGTCGGCAAGATCTTTGGCGACAAGGAAGTGAAGATCAATTGCGCTGCTGCCGACTTCGATATCAAGACCGGGCTGGCGACCACGCAGCTGTTTGTTTTCGATACCGAGAACGCAATCATCTACATCGACGGCACGGCGAACATGGCCACCGAGCAACTCGACCTGACGGTGACGCCGGAATCCAAGGGCTGGCGCCTGATCTCCCTGCGCTCGCCGCTGTATGTGCGCGGCAAGTTCATCAAGCCGGATGCCGGGGTGAAGGCTGTGCCATTGATGTTGCGTGGCGCGGGCATGGTTGCATTGGGTGTGATCGCTGCTCCGGCGGCCGGGCTGTTGGCGCTGGTCGCACCGAGCGGTGGCGAGCCGAACCAGTGTGCGCCGTTGCTGGAGCAGATGAAGCAGGGCAAGGCGCCGGTGACTGTTAAACCTACCCGGTAACCGGTTGCCTTTGACGGCCCCTTCGCGAGCAGGCTCGCTCCCACATTTGAACGTATTCCTTCAGTTGAAATGCGTTCAAGGGTGGGAACGATCTGCATCAGCTTGGGGTTACAGGTCTTTCAGAATGTCCGCCATGTCATCGGCGTGTTCTTCTTCCTGGGCCAGGATGTCTTCGAAAATGCGTCGGGTTGTCGGGTCTTTGTCGCCGAGGTACTGAATGATCTCGCGGTAACTGTCGATGGCGATCCGCTCCGCAACAAGGTCTTCGTAGACCATTTCCTTGAGCGTATTGCCCGCCACGTATTGCGCGTGGGACAGCTTGCTCAGCAGGTCGGGATTGAATTCCGGCTCGCCACCCAGTTGCACGATGCGCTCTGCCAGGCGATCAGCGTGCTCGGATTCCTGATTGGCATGCTCGAGGAATTCATCAGCGGCTGCTTTGGCTTTCAGGCCGGTGGCCATGAAGTAATGCCGTTTGTAGCGCAAGGTGCACACCAGTTCGGTGGCCAGCGATTCGTTGAGCAGGCGCAGCACTTCTTCGCGGTTGGCGCTGTAGCTCTCGGTGACGGCGCCGTTTTCGACGTGTTGGCGCGCACGTTCACGCAGGGTTTGTACATCTGACAAATGCAGGTCGTCGCTCATGTGGGTCTCTCCTGGAGGCTAATCCGATGGGCGCCACGTTCTGCTGACGCGGTCGCTACCCATGCTGTGAGTGACGCGCGCGGCGAAAAGTTTTATGCGATTTGCGCCGACCGTGGCGTCAACCCGCAGCGCTGCGCTTCTTCACGCAGCCAGGCGAAAAAGGCCCGCACCGGCGGATGCCGCTCACGGCCCGGCACGCACAAGGCGCTGTAGCCGGCGCCATCGACTTGAATTTCGCTGCGGTACGGGACCAGCACACCGCTGGCGACGCTCTGCGAAACCAGAATATTGCTCGCCAGCACCAGGCCTTGCCCGGCGATCGCCGCTTGCAGGGCGTAATGCTCTTCATCGTATTCGCGGATCGCCGGCGGCGGGTTCAGCCAGTTCTCGCCAGACTTTGCGCACCACGCATGCCAGCCATGCGCGTAGAGCTTCGAGTTGTACCAGTGCACGCTGATCAGCGTCGGCGTGCGCCGGGCGGCCAGCGCCACCTGCTCGGGCGAGCCATAGACGCCGAACGACTCATCGAACAGGCACAGACCGTACAGGTTCGGGTAGTCGTCGAGGCTGTAGCGCAGCACCAGATCGACGCTGGCGTCCTGATGCAGATCGATGACTTCGCAATGGGTGTCGAGGCGCACGTTGATGTCCGGATGCTGCGCATAGAAACGCCCGAGCCGTGGTACCAGCCACAGCGCGGCGAACGCGGCGGTGGTCGACAGCGTCAGGCTGCTGCCGCTGCGTTGCGGGCGCAAGGTATCGACGCTTTGCGCCACTTCCAGCAACGCGCCGTGCAGGCTGCGAAACAGACGCTCGCCGCCCTCGGTCAGGCGCACCTGGCGCGGCAGGCGTTCAAACAGCGCGACGCCAAGCCAGTCCTCCAGCGCGCGGACCTGATGAGAAATAGCGGTGGGCGTGACGGACAGTTCTTCAGCGGCGGCTTTGAAACTCAGCAGCCGCGAAGCCGATTCAAAGGCACGCAGAGCGGTCAGCGGCAACGAGGCAAACATGTGTAACTCCATGGATGAAATCAATTCATCCCGACTGATTTTTGCTCATTTGAAGACGTGCAGTGATGAGCCTCAAGCTGCAAGCCACAAGTGAATTGATTCTAGTCGGAGGAACTACAGATGAGCAGGATTCTTGTGGTGCATGCCAGTCCGCGGGGCGATCGATCGACCTCGCGGCGGCTGGCGGAAGGGTTTTTGAGTGCCTGGCAGGCGCGTCATCCGGGGGCGCAGGTGACTCGCCGTGAGGTCGGGCGGGCGTTGATTCCAGCGGTCAGCGAGGCGTTTGTGGCGGCGGCGTTTTATCCCGAGCCCGAGGCGCGACCCTTGGTGATGCAGGCGGATCTGGCGCTGAGTGACGAGTTGGTGGCGGAACTGTTCGAACACGATCTGCTGCTGATTTCCACGCCGATGTACAACTTCAATGTGCCCAGCGGCCTCAAGGCCTGGGTCGATCAAATCGTTCGTCTGGGGCTGACCTTCGACCACACGCTGGACAACGGCGTCGCCCAGTACACGCCATTGTTGCAGGGCAAGAAAGCCCTGATCGTCACCAGTCGCGGCGGCTTTGGCTTCGGTCCGGGCGGCGAGCTCGAAGCCTTGAACCATGCTGATCCGTGGCTGCGCACGGCGTTGGGTTTCATCGGCATCAGCGACGTCACGGTTGTCGCCGCCGAAGGCGAGGAATCCGCCGAACGCACCTTTGCGGTGTCGGTGGCCGAGGCCGAGCATCGGCTGCTCGACCTCGCCCGGACATTCTGATGGCCTGGCTGTTCTTGCTGATCGCTGCCGGGTTTGAAGTGACGTTCGCCATGGGCATGAAGTACGCCGAAGGCTTCACTCGGCCATGGCCGTCGTTGATCACCGTGATTGCTGCGGTCGGCGGGATTTATTTTCTGACCCTGGCGATGCGTGACCTGCCGGTGAGCATCGCTTACCCGATCTGGACTGCAATTGGCTCGCTGGGCACGGTGTTTCTCGGTTTCGCCCTGCTGGGCGAGAGCCTGACGCTGGTCAAACTGCTCTCGGTGGGGCTGATCGTGGCGGGGGTGGTGGGCCTGAAGTAGGCGGGTGGTCGAGTTGTCATGATCTGCGTGGATGCTTGGCGGGCGTTTTGCACGCCTTGCATTCACTCACCGACTACAAGGATGTCTGCCCCATGTCGACACGTTATCCACTGGTGCTGGTGCCGGGCATGCTCGGGTTTGTCCGGCTGGTGTTGTACCCGTATTGGTACGGCATCCTCAAGGCGTTGCGCCGCACGGGTGCAACGGTGATTGCCGTGCAGGTATCGCCGCTCAATTCCACTGAGGTGCGTGGCGAGCAGTTGCTGGCGCGAATCGATGAAATCCTGCGCGAGACCGGTGCGCCGAAGGTCAACCTGTTCGGCCACAGCCAGGGCGCGCTGACCGCGCGTTATGTGGCGGCGAAACGCCCGGATCTGGTCGCCTCGGTGACGTCGGTGGCCGGGCCGAATCACGGTTCGGAACTGGCAGACCATCTGGAAAAACATTATCCCGCCGACAGCGCCCGGGGCCGTCTGCTCGAAGCCCTGCTGCGCCTGGTCGGCTGGGTCATGGCCTTGCTCGATAGCGGCTACCACGGGCCGAAACTGCCGGTGGACATTCACGCTTCCCACCATTCGCTGACCACGGCCGGCGTGGCGCTGTTCAATCAGCGTTATCCACAAGGCTTGCCGCAAACCTGGGGCGGGCAGGGGCCGGAGGAGGTCAATGGTGTGCGCTATTACTCGTGGTCAGGCACGTTGCAGCCGGGCAAGACTGATCGGGGCGGCAATCTGTTCGACGGGACGAATCGCAGCTGTCGCCTGTTTGCGAAAACCTTCGTGCGCGAGCCGGGGCAGTGCGACGGCATGGTTGGGCGCTACAGCTCGCATCTGGGCACGGTGATTGGCGATGACTATCCGCTGGACCATTTCGACATCGTCAATCAGTCGTTGGGGCTGGTTGGCAAGGACGCGGACCCGGTGCGGTTGTTTGTCGAGCATGCGGCGCGGCTGGAGGCGAAGGGTTGTTAGCAGGCAGACCGCGTTATCGTTCATCGCTGGCAAGCCAGTTCCCACAGTGGGTTGCATTGCCATTGAAGGAATGCGCTTGAATGTGGGAGCGAGCCTGCTCGCGAAGAGGCCTGATCAGGCAATACTGATCTTGCGCCCCAGCACCGTGGTCCAACGCTCTGACAACACCACCCCACCCAATGTCAGCAACCCGCCGACGAGGTGATACATCGCCAACTGCTCCTTCAACACCACCGCAGCAATCAGCGCGGTAATCAACGGCAGCAAGTTGAAAAACAGCGTCGTGCGGCTCGGCCCCAAACGCTGCACCGCCTGCATCCACGCCAGCGGCGCGAGCATCGATGCCAGCAGGCAGGCGTACAGCACCAGCGGGATGTTCTGCACGGTCAACCCGGTTTTCGGCGAAGCGGCATACAGCGGAAACAGCACAACGATCGCCACCAGCACCTGCAAGTACAGCAACACCAGCGGCGGCAAACGCAGCTGCCATTTTTTCAGCAGCGTGCTGTAGATCGCGTAGGCCAGCGTGGCGATCAGCATCATCGCATCACCCAGATTCACCCCGTGTTGCAGCAGGCTGCCAAGGCTGCCAGACGACACCACCACCAATACCCCGGTGAACGACAGCACCGCGCCGACCAGCGCCCCGGCAGTCAGGCGTTGCCCGAGACTGATGATCGCCATGGCCAGCGACATCAACGGCATCAGCGACAGGATGATGCCCATGTTAGTGGCGGTCGTCAGGGTCGCGGCGAAGTAGGCGAGGCTCTGATACACCGCCATGCCCAGCACGCCGAGAACGAAAATCTTGCCCAGGTTCGGCCGAATCTGAGGCCAGTGCGCGATCACCGCTTTGAGCATGAAAGGGGTGAACAGCAGGCCCGCCAGCAGCCAGCGGTAAAAACCGATCTCGGCGGGGAAAATCGCCCCGACCGCCAGTTTGTTGATCACGGTATTGCCGGCCCAGATAAAAATCGCCAGCAGTGGAAAAGCGTATTGCATAAGTTGAAACCAGTACGTTGATGAACGGCGATTATCCCTTGTCTGGATGCAGCCCTATACTGCGAACCGGACAACCTGCCTCTGTAACCGGACAGCATGAACAGCAAACACATCGATCTGCTGGATTTCAGCGAACTGCCGTCGGCGGTGTACTTTCGCTACGCCGATTTCAACGCTCATGAATTTGCCGCACCGCATCGGCACCCATGGGGCACGCTGGAATACGCGGCGCACGGTGTGCTGCACATGGATGTCGACGGCAACCGCTTCATGTCACCGCCGCAATACGCCGTGTGGGTGCCGCCGCAGGTCGAGCACAGTTTCTATAGCCATCAACCGGTCAACTACCGCGCGGTGTGCCTCGAACCCAAGGTGTGCGCCGGGCTGCCTACGCGGGCCTGCACCCTGGCGATCAGTGACATTCTCAAGGCGATCCTGAAGGACTTCGCCGCGCGCGATGTGAAGATCCCGCAACTCGATGCCGATCAGCGCCTGGCCCAGGTGCTGGTCGATCAACTGCAACAAGCGCCGGTGCATGAGTGCTACCTGCCGTACGCCAGCAGCCCCGGCTTGCTGGCGATTCTCGACGCCTTGCAGGCGGAGCCTGGCAACAATCAGCCGCTGGCCCACTGGGCGCTGCAGGTGCATGTCAGCGAGCGCACGCTGGCGCGGCAGTTTGTCCGCGAACTGGGGATGAGTTTCGGCGAGTGGCGCCAGCGTTTGCGCTATCTGGCCGCGATCGAGGCGCTGGAGACGTCGCGCTCAGTCCAGGAAATCGCCTTCGATCTCGGCTACAGCAGCGGCTCGGCGTTCATCGCCATGTTCGCGCGTCAGGCCGGGTGCACGCCGGAGCAATATCGTCGTAGCCACCTGGAAGGCAGGAAGGTGTAACAGGATTTGGCTACACTCCAGCCAAGGCCGCATCCATCGGTGCGGCAACCAGGAGAAAACTCCATGAAGATGTTGCGTGTGCCTTTGTTGATGATCGGTCTGTTCCTGTGTTCCCAGGGTTTCGCCGCCACGGCGCAACAGAACAAGATGACCACCTGCAATGCCGATGCGACCGCCAAGAGTCTGAAGGGCGACGAGCGCAAAACCTTCATGAGCACTTGCCTCAAGGCCACCCCGGCGGCCAATGACGGCAAGGTCCTGACCCCGCAACAGCAGAAAATGAGCACCTGCAATGCCGACGCGAAAACCAAGGCGCTGACCGGCGATGCGCGCAAGGCGTTCATGAGTGATTGTCTGAAGAAAAAATAATCCGCCAGATCTCGTAGTGAGCGTGCCGGCCCCTTCGCGAGCAGGCTCGCTCCCACAATTGAAATGCACTCCCCTGTGGGAGCGAGCCTGCTCGCGAAAGCGTCGCTGAGTGCACCGCCAATCTCTAACCCCGCATATCCCTAGTGCTCTCCCCGGATCGCTGGCAGACTGCCCATCCTTTTACGCCGTTCGTTTTGAGGCTGTATGCCAACGTTTTCTCAGCGTCATGTCGTGTTCTGGGTCAGTTGCGTCATCATTTTCGGCGGTCTGCTGCTGGTGCTGCCGCTGCGCTTGTTGCCGAGTCTGCTGGCCGGGTTGCTGGTGTTCGAGCTGGTCAACATGCTGACCCCGCAGTTGCAGCGCTTGATCGAAGGCCGCCGGGCACGTTGGCTGGCCGTGGCCTTGCTGGGCACGCTGGTGGTGAGTGTGCTGGCTCTGCTCTTCGCCGGCGCGATCAGTTTTCTGTTGCACGAAGCCGAAAACCCGGGCGCATCCCTCGATAAATTCATGGGCGTGGTCGACCGTGCGCGCGGGCAGTTGCCGCCGTTCATCGACGCCTATCTGCCGGCCAGTGCGGCGGAGTTTCGCGTAGCGATTGGCGAATGGATGGGCAAGCACCTGTCCGACCTGCAACTGGTCGGCAAGGACGCCGCGCACATGTTCGTCACGCTGCTGATCGGCATGGTGCTCGGCGCGATCATTGCGCTGCAACGCATCCCCGACGTGACCAAACGCAAGCCACTGGCCGCCGCGCTGTTCGATCGTCTGCACCTGTTGGTGCAGGCGTTTCGCAACATCGTCTTCGCGCAGATCAAGATTTCCCTGCTCAACACCTTCTTCACCGGGATCTTTCTTGCGGTGGTCCTGCCGATGTTCGGGATCAAGCTGCCGCTGACCAAGACCCTGATCGTGCTGACGTTCCTGCTCGGCCTGCTGCCGGTGATCGGCAACCTGATTTCCAACACGCTGATCACCATCGTCGGCCTGTCGCTGTCGATCTGGGTGGCGATTGCAGCGTTGGGCTACCTGATTTTTATCCACAAGCTTGAATACTTTCTCAACGCGCGCATCGTCGGCGGGCAGATCAGTGCCAAGTCGTGGGAGTTGCTGCTGGCGATGCTGGTGTTCGAAGCCGCGTTCGGTTTGCCGGGGGTGGTGGCGGGGCCGATTTATTACGCGTACCTGAAGAGCGAACTGAAGCTGGGCGGAATGGTTTGATCCATGCCTCGTAGCGACTGAGCGGGCCTCTTCGCGAGCAGGCTCGCTCCCACACTGGATAGCATTTCAACTGTAGGAATGCGCTCGAAATGTGGGAGCGAGCCTGCTCGCGAAGGACGCGCCGCCGGCTATGGATCAGGCCATCGCGCCATAGCGCTTCATGGCTTCAATCGCCAGGCCGCTGCCAATGCTGCCGAAGATATTGCCTTCGACATGCCGCGCTTTCGGCAGCATCGCCGAGACGCTGTTGCGCAGCGCCGGGATGCCGCTGGAGCCGCCGGTGAAGAACACCGTATCGACCTGATCCACCGCCACACCGGCATCGCTCAACAGTTGTGTGACACTGCCGCGCACCCGCTCCAGCAGCGCATCGATCGACGATTCGAACAGCGCCCGCGTCAGTTCCACACTCAAACCGGCTTCGATGCGGTCCAGCGGCACATGGCGGCTGTCGGTGTGGGTCAGCTGGATCTTGGTTTCTTCCACTTCCATCGCCAGCCAGTGCCCGGCACGCTGCTCGATCAGCTTGAACAGACGGTCGATGCCGCCGGTGTCTTCGATGTCATAGCGCATGCTGCCCAGCGCCAGCGTCGATTTCTGCGAGTACACCGAGTTGATGGTGTGCCAGGTCGCCAGGTTCATGTGATGGCTGGTCGGCATGTACGCACCGCTCTTCATCCGGCTGCCGTAGCCGAACAGCGGCATAAGGCCTTGCAGGCTCAGCTGTTTGTCGAAGTCGGTACCGCCGATGTGCACGCCACCGGTGGCGAGGATGTCATCGTGACGGTTATCAAGCGCGCGGCGCTCGGGCGACAGGCGCACCAGCGAGAAGTCCGATGTACCACCGCCGATGTCGACGATCAGCACCAGCTCTTCTTTCTCGATGGTCGACTCGTAGTCGAACGCTGCGGCGATCGGTTCGTACTGGAACGACACGTCCTTGAAACCGATCTTGCGAGCCACTTCGACCAGGGTGTCTTCGGCTTCCTGGTCGGCCAGCGGATCGTCATCGACGAAGAACACCGGGCGCCCCAGCACCACTTGCTCGAATTCGCGACCGGCGGCGGTTTCGGCGCGGCTCTTGAGTTGGCCGATGAACAGCCCGAGCAGGTCCTTGAACGGCATCGCCGTGCCAAGCACGCTGGTGTCGTGCTTGATCAGCTTGGAACCGAGCAGGCTTTTCAGCGAGCGCATCAGCCGGCCTTCGTAGCCTTCCAGATATTCGTGCAGCGCCAGGCGTCCATAGACCGGGCGACGTTCCTCGATATTGAAGAAGACCACCGAGGGCAGGGTGATCTTGTCGTCTTCCAGCGCGATCATGGTGTCCATGCCGGGGCGCAGCCAGCCGACGGTGGAGTTGGACGTGCCGAAGTCGATGCCGCAGGCACGGGCTGGAGAGGCGTCTTTCATGTCTTTCGGTTCCGGTCAAAAAAACGGCCGCGCAGTGTATGTCAGTGCGCGCCAGATTCGAAGGCCGGTCATCTGCTATTTCGCATCCCGGCCACCTTGAAACCCAGTGGTTTGCCCCAAACTTGCTGGCATGGGCCGGCAGATACACCGGCGGTCAGCAGAACCGCCGTCCACTGCCGATAAACTTCTGCGGCGCCACCCGGTCACAATCTTGAGATCGGTCAACCCGGCACGTGCCAATCGGGCGCAGGCTGGCAACGGCGCGAAATCGATAACGGATGGTGATCCTTCAATGGACTTCAAAGACTATTACAAGATACTCGGCGTGGAGCCGACAGCGGACGACAAGGCGATCAAGGCGGCCTATCGCAAGCTGGCGCGCAAATATCACCCCGATGTCAGCAAGGAAAAGGACGCCGAGGCCAAGTTCAAAGACGCCTCGGAAGCCTATGAAGCACTGAAAAGCGCCGACAAGCGCGCCGAATACGATGAGCTGCGCCGTTATGGTCAGCACGGTCAGCCCTTCCAGGGGCCACCGGGCTGGCAGAGCCGTGGCGGCTTCGGTGGTGGCGGTGCCGATACCGGCGACTTCTCGGACTTCTTCAGTTCGATCTTCGGCAATCGCGGCCCCGGTTTCGGTGGCGGCGAGGGCCGGCAATCCCGTGGGCGGCGAGGGCAGGACGTGGAAATGGAATTGCCGGTGTTTCTTGAGGAAACCCTGTCGAACGAGTCGAAAAAGGTCACCTTCCAGGTGCCGCAATACAACGCGCATGGCCAGCACGTCAGCAACACCAGCAAGAGCCTCAACGTGAAAATTCCGGCGGGCGTTGCCGATGGCGAGCGGATTCGCTTGAAGGGCCAGGGCGCGCCGGGCGTCGGTGGCGGGGCGAATGGTGATCTGTACCTGACCATCCGCTTTGCGCCGCACCCCAAATTCGATGTCGAAGGCGACAACCTGATCATCACCTTGCCGCTGGCACCGTGGGAGCTGGCATTGGGCACTGAAGTGGCGGTGCCGACGCTGACCGGCAAGATCAACCTAAAGGTGCCGGCCGGCAGCCAGAACGGCCAGCGCATGCGTGCCAAGGGGCACGGCCTGAAGAGCAAGAGCGGCGAGCGCGGCTATCTGTTCGTGCAACTCAAGGCTGTGATGCCGAAAGCGGCCGACGATGAGGTCAAGGCGCTGTGGCAGGAACTGGCGAAAAAAGCTGCGTTCGACCCGCGAGAGAACTTCTGAATTCGACGACGGAGTAGCCCATCATGAGCACCCCCCTGAGCGTTCAACTGGACATGGCAGAATTCTGTGAGGCGGCCGATCTGACGGACGTCTACGTGATCGAGATCGTCGAGCACGGCATCCTCGAACCTCAGGGCGGGCAGCCGCGTGAATGGCGCTTCACCGATTACGAATTGGCCTTGGCCAAACGCGCCGCCAAGCTGCGGCGCGATCTGGAACTGGAGTGGGAAGGCGTCGCCCTGGCGCTGGACCTGCTCGAAGAAGTGCGCGAACTGCGCGCGGAAAACCGCATGTTGCGCCAGCGGTTGGGGCGTTTGCTGGTCGAATAGAGTCGCCATCCAGGGTTTTTGTTTGCACATGTTTTTCTGGTTTGAACGGGCGGATCGGTCTGCTAGTTTGCGCTGAGGATCGGCAATGGACGCCGATTCACGTAGCGCGACGCTTAGCGTGGCGCTGCGCCGTTCTTACAAGGAAACGTACGCATGCCAGTCAAATCCAGCCCTAAACCGCCAAGGCCCGGCGCGAGCAACATTGATGCGCGCCCACGCACACCCACCGATTCGACCCCGCCCGCACCGCAAACAACCCGCTTCACGCCCGACCCGGTGACTCAGAGAATCCCGGGCGAGACGCCCGAAAGCGCTGGCAGCACAGCCGACTCTTCGCCGGCACCAACCACTTCGCGGGTCCAGGTACATGCATCGACGTCCGCTTCCGCCGAAGGCGCCAGCGCCGACGTCCCTGCGCTGCAGCAATACCTGATTCCCGCGTCGATCACCCTGCCCGGCGCCGATGCCGATGGCTTGCGCACGTTCAAGGGCCGGCAGTACGCCGATGTTCGAGGTGGCGGCACGGTGTTGCTCGCCGTCGATGCACAAACCGGTCTGCACCGGGCGCGGCTGTCGAGCGAACTGCAGCCCTCGGGGCCGGTGCTGGCGCATGACCCTGCGAGCAACCATTGGTATCCGTTGCAGGATTTCGCAGTCTCCGCGCCCCAGGCGGTCATGCCACGCAAGAGTCGCCGCTCACCTCGCCGCAGTGACGATGAGTTCGAAATGGCCCTGGAGGAGCTGCCGCGCAATGACGATGGGGCCTCGGAGCAGTTTTACCTTGCTTCCGAATCCATGCCGATCAAGCCCTACACAGCGGCCGAACTGCGGGCGATGCGCAGCGAAACGCGTTACTCGTTTCTCGGCAATCAGCTCGGCACATACAACCGCGCAAACAATGGCAAGTATCCGCTACGGGACATTGCCGGCAGACCCATCCGCATTCGCAAGCTGGAAACCAAAGTGCGTCTGGCAGAGGGTGAGCTTTATACGTCTGAACAGATCAAGCCCTACATCAAGTTTGAAGGTCATGAAGATGTGGCGATGCTCTATGAACAGAAATTGCAATGGCGCGTATTCACCGAGACCGATGTAAAAGTCCCTGGCGAAAAGGCGTTGATCGGCCAGTCGATGGTGGTGGCCAACCGGCGCATTGCCAAGGGCGAGGCCATCGGCGTGTACGGCGGTGTCATCATGCCGGCGAGATTCGTACGGCCTTATGAGCAAACGTTCAGCATGCTCGCCGGGGTGCGCCTGCAGTACGGCCCGGGTCAGATGCTGCCGGACCCGCTGGCCATACTGGGCGACAACATCATTTCCCGGATCAATTCCAATTTCGAATACAACGAAGCAGGCAGGCCGATTCGTCAGGCTCCGGGTGGCTATAACGTAGAAACCGTGCCTTTCGATATCGAGGCGCAACAGTGGGTCGGCGATAAACAGGTGTCCCGCGACTTTATTCTCAACGCGGTGTTCGCTTCGCAGGACATCCCGGCAGGCACCGAGCTGCGCCTGGACTATAACTACAGCGAGCAACAGATGTCGTGGGCGTTTCCTGATTGATCAACCCGCGCTGCCGGGAACGGATCCGAGCGTCCGTACCCGGCAGCGCAAGAGTCGTCAGAAGAGGAAATAGCGCTGCGCCATCGGCAGCGTTTCCGCCGGCTCACACCACAACAGTACGCCGTCGGCCTTGACCTGATAGGTCTGCGGGTCGACGTTGATGTCCGGCAGGTAATCGTTGTGGATCAGGTCGGTTTTCTGCACGTCACGGCAACCTTTGACCACGGCGATTTTCTTCTTCAATCCCAGCGCTTCGGGCAAGCCTGCTTCCTGCGCCGCCTGGCTGATGAAGGTCAGGCTGGTGGCATGCAGCGAGCCGCCGTAACTGGCGAACATCGGGCGGTAATGCACCGGTTGCGGGGTCGGGATCGAAGCGTTGGCGTCGCCCATCAGGCTCGCGGCAATCGCGCCGCCCTTGAGAATCAGCGTCGGCTTGACACCGAAGAATGCCGGACGCCAGAGCACCAGATCGGCCCATTTGCCGACTTCCACCGAGCCGACTTCATGGCTGATGCCGTGAGTGATCGCCGGGTTGATGGTGTACTTGGCGATGTAGCGTTTGGCGCGGAAGTTGTCGTTGCCTTCGCCGTCCTGCGGCAGCGGGCCGCGCTGTTTTTTCATCTTGTCGGCGGTCTGCCAGGTGCGCGTGATGACTTCGCCGACACGGCCCATGGCCTGGCTGTCGGAGCTGATCATCGAGAACGCGCCAAGATCATGAAGAATGTCTTCGGCGGCAATCGTTTCGCGGCGGATACGGCTTTCGGCGAACGCGACGTCTTCGGCGATGCTCGGGTCGAGGTGGTGGCAGACCATCAGCATGTCGAGGTGTTCATCGATGGTGTTGCGGGTGAACGGCCGGGTCGGGTTGGTCGAACTCGGCAGGACGTTGGGAAAGCCGCAGGCCTTGATGATGTCCGGCGCGTGGCCGCCGCCAGCCCCTTCGGTGTGGTAGGTGTGGATGGTGCGGCCCTTGAACGCGCCGAGGGTGGTTTCGACGAAACCGGATTCGTTGAGGGTGTCGGTGTGGATCGCCACCTGTACGTCGAACTGATCGGCAACGCTCAGGCAGTTGTCGATACTCGCCGGGGTGGTGCCCCAGTCTTCGTGCAACTTGAGGCCGATGGCGCCGGCCTTGACCTGTTCGATCAACGGCTCCGGCAGGCTCGCGTTGCCTTTGCCGGTGAGGCCGATGTTCATCGGGAAGGCATCGGCCGCCTGGAGCATGCGCGCCAGGTGCCAAGGGCCGGATGTGCAAGTGGTGGCGTTGGTGCCGGTCGCCGGGCCGGTGCCACCGCCGATCATGGTGGTGACGCCGCTCATCAGCGCTTCTTCGATCTGCTGCGGGCAGATGAAATGGATGTGGGTGTCGATGCCGCCTGCGGTGAGAATCATGCCCTCGCCGGCAATCACTTCGGTGCCGGCACCGATGGCGATGGTCACGTCGGGCTGGACGTCGGGGTTACCGGCCTTGCCGATTGCCGCAATGCGTCCGTCCTTGAGGCCGACGTCGGCCTTGACGATGCCCCAGTGGTCGATGATCAGCGCGTTGGTGATCAGCGTGTCGACCACTTCAGCGGCGAGCAGCTGGCTCTGACCCTGCCCGTCGCGGATGACCTTGCCGCCGCCGAACTTCACTTCTTCGCCGTAGGTGGTGAAGTCCTTTTCGACTTCGATCCACAGCTCGGTGTCGGCCAGGCGCACCTTGTCGCCGACGGTGGGGCCGAACATGTCGGCGTAGGCTTGACGGGAGATTTTCATGGGGTATGCCTTGAGATTCAATGGGGGCTGATATCGCTCGCAATACTCGCTTTCGCGAGCAGGCTCGCTCCCACATTTGATCGCGTTCTCATGTGGGAGCGAGCCTGCTCGCGAAGGGGCCAGAGCGGGCACCGTGTTATTTAAAGGTCGCCCATTATTCGTCCGGCAAAGCCGAACACCCGGCGATGCCCGGCGTAATCCACCAGCTCGACTTCGCGGCTCTGCCCCGGCTCGAAACGCACCGCCGTGCCGGCCGGTATGTTCAGGCGCATGCCGCGGCTGGCGGCGCGGTCGAACAGCAGTGCGTCGTTGGTCTCGAAAAAGTGATAGTGCGAGCCGACCTGGATCGGCCGGTCGCCGCTGTTGGCAACTTTCAGGCTGACGGTGCGGCGGCCGACGTTGAGTTCGATGTCGCCGGGCTGGATCTGGTATTGGCCAGGAATCATCACTGGGCTCCTTGCAGAATCTTGTAATAGAGGGCGGTCGGGCGATACGTGCCGTGGGGGTCGCAGGCGTAGTCGGGGATTTCCCCGGCGCGGCTGTAGCCCAGCGCTTTATAGAAATCTTCCGCTGGCGAGCCGGCTTCGGTATCGAGATAGAGCAGGCCGCGCTGGTGTTTGCGCGCTTCGAGTTCCAGCGCCTGCATCAGTTGCTGGCCGAGGCCGCGCCGGCGCGCGTGTTCGCGCACCAGCAGTTTCTGCACTTCGGCGCGATTGCGGCCGTTGGCTTTCTGGCACAGGCCCAGTTGCACGCTGGCTAGCACTTGCTCGTCCTTGACCACCACCCAGAGCAGCACGCTGCCTTTGTTGACGTTGTCCTGAACTTCATCGAAATAGACGCGCGCCTGCGCCGCATCGAGGTCGGCCATAAAGCCGACGCTGGCGCCATAACCGACGGCGTCGAGCAACAGATCGATCAAGCCCTGGCGGTAATGCGCAAAGCTTTCCGCGTTGACGCGGCGCAACTGGGCGGCGTTCATCAGGGTCACTCCTTGTCGGCGTCAGGCGGCTGGGCGCCAGGGTTGAGGGTCAGTTGCATGAAGGTCAGGTCGAGCCAGCGGCCGAACTTGGTGCCGACCTGCGGTATCTGCCCGGTGATGCTGAAACCAGCGCGTTCATGCAGACGAATCGAGGCGGCGTTACCGCTTTCAATAGCGGCGACCATCACATGCTTGCCACAGGTTTTCGCGCGCTCGATCAGCGCTGTCATCAGTTGCGGGCCGAGGCCGTTGCCGCGCTGATCGCTGCGCACGTAAACCGAGTGTTCGACGGTGTGGCGGAAGCCGTCGAATGGGCGCCAGTCACCGAACGATGCGTAGCCGAGCACCGCGTCGTCGCGGTCGACGATTACCAGAATCGGGTAGGCCTGAGCCTGCCGCGCGCTGAACCACGCCTGGCGGTTGCCGAGGTCGACGGCTTGCTCGTTCCAGATCGCCGTGGTGTTGAGCACTGCGTCGTTGTAGATCTCGCGAATCGCCGGCAGGTCAGCGTGGACGGCATCGCGAATGGAATAGGTCATGGCGCGCCTCAAACGATCGGTTGGTGAACGGTGACCAGTTTGGTGCCGTCGGGAAACGTCGCTTCGACCTGGATTTCCGGAATCATTTCCGCGATGCCTTCCATCACTTGCTCGCGGCTGAGCAGGGTGGTGCCGTAGTGCATCAGCTCGGCGACGGTCTGGCCGTCACGCGCACCTTCGAGCAGCGCAGCGGAAATGTAGGCCATGGCTTCCGGGTAATTGAGTTTCACGCCACGGGCCAGACGCCGCTCGGCAACGAGGCCGGCGGTGAAGATCAGCAGCTTGTCTTTTTCGCGTGGAGTCAGGTCCATGGTTCGGGTTCCATCAGGGCAGATTGAAAAGAGTCGGGACTATTGGCACAAATCCCTGTGGGAGCGAGCCTGCTCGCGAATACGGGCTCACATGCTGCACATGTATTGGCTGACAGGGCGCTTTCGCGAGCAGGCTCGCTCCCACATTAAATTGCATTTCAGGTGTTCCAGATTCGCGGAGGCATGCCCTCACGACCGAGCAACGCAGGTCTTAGCAGTCGCCACAAATCAATCAGCCAGGCACGGGCGAGCAACGCCTCGCTCGCCAGACACCGCGCCACCAACAACCCCGGCAACTGCGTCAGATCCCCGCGCACTGCGTGGCCCAGCGAGCGACAGAGCTCCATTAGTTCAGCATCAATTTCACCGCTCACCAGCAACGTCGCAAACACCGGTTGGCCATCCAGACCGATCGGCGAATCGAGCAAGCCATCGCCGCCGACGATGCGTTGGCGTTCATGCCAGAGCAAGCGCCCGTCGCGGCGAATATCCAGATGCGCCTGAAAGTGCCCCAGGTCAAAGCGCTCGCCACTGGCCGGCCTTCCCAGCGCCACGACATCCCAGTAGAACAGCCGCGCATCGCCTTCAAGATCAATGGACGTGGTCAGTTCAGCCTGCGCGGCGCTGTAGACGATGGTTTCCTGCGGCAGCCATTCCAGCGTCGCCCCGGCTGCAACCTGTAAATCGAGTTGCTGATAAGCCGGGCCACCGGCGCGATACCACTTGGCGGCGCCGGGGCTGGTGATCTGCGCCCAGGCGTTGGCTTCGACGCGGGCACTGATGTCGAGGCGATCACCGCCGGCAATTCCCCCCGGTGGGTGGACGATGATGTGCTGGCAGACTTCGGGGCCTTCGGCGTACAGATGCTTTTGCACACGCAGCGGTCCGAGGTGCCGGCGCATGACCGGCCGTGTGCAATCGCCGAAACGCGCGTAGGCCAGCTCCAGCTCGGCGTGCCAGCTCGGGGTAAACAGGGCAGGTGCAACAGTCGAATTCATGGTGTGTGATTATCGTTAGGAAGCTACAGATTAGACCGGCGCGTTAGATCGTGACCAGCCCGCGTACACCCTCGGCCTCCATATTTTCACCGCGACCCTGCTGGACGATCTCGCCGCGCGACATCACCAGGTACTGATCGGCCAGTTCTGCGGCGAAATCGTAGAACTGCTCGACCAGCAAAATCGCCATGTCGCCGCGTTCCGCGAGTTTCTTGATCACAGCGCCGATCTCCTTGATCACCGAAGGCTGAATGCCTTCGGTGGGCTCGTCGAGGATCAGCAACCGTGGACGACTGGCCAGCGCGCGACCAATCGCCAACTGCTGTTGCTGCCCACCGGACAAATCACCGCCGCGGCGCTGCTTCATTTGTAGCAGCACCGGGAACAACTCGTAGATGAAACCTGGCACTTCCCTGGCTTCACTGCCGGGAAAGCGCGACAGGCCCATCAGCAGATTTTCTTCCACGGTCAGACGACCGAAGATCTCGCGGCCTTGCGGCACATAAGCAATTCCGGCATGCACGCGCTGGTGCGGTTTGAGCGTGGTGATCGGTTTGCCTTCCCAATTCACCGCGCCTTCCTTGGCGGGCAGCAGGCCCATCAGGCATTTGAGCAAAGTGGTCTTGCCCACGCCGTTACGCCCGAGCAGGCAGGTGACTTCGCCGACCTTCACGTCAAAGCTCAGGCCGCGCAGGATGTGGCTACCGCCATAGTATTGGTGCAGCTTGTCGACTTGCAGCATGTTCCAATTCCTTCTGTTTCACACAGAACCCTGTGGGAGCGAGCCTGCTCGCGAATGCGGAGTGACATTCAACATCTTCATCGCCTGATGCACCGCTTTCGCGAGCAGGCTCGCTCCCACAGGTTTTGTATTCGCAATGTTCAGCGGCCGAGGTAGACCTCGATCACCCGCTCGTTTTCCTGCACCTGCTCCAGCGAGCCTTCCGCCAAAACGCTGCCCTGATGCAACACGGTGACGTGATCGGCAATCGAGCCGACAAAGCCCATGTCATGCTCGACCACCATCAGCGAATGCTTGCCCGCCAGCGACTTGAACAGCTCGGCAGTGAACTCGGTTTCGGCATCGGTCATGCCCGCCACCGGCTCATCGAGCAGAAGCAATTGCGGGTCCTGCATCAGCAGCATGCCGATCTCCAGAAACTGCTTCTGGCCGTGGGACAACAACCCAGCTTGGCGATTGACCGAGGTGGTCAGGCGAATGGTTTCCAGCACTTCGCTGATGCGATCTTTTTGCTCGCCACTGAGGCGCGCACGCAAGCTGGCCCACACCGACTTGTCGGTTTTCTGCGCAAGCTCGAGGTTCTCGAACACGCTCAAGGCTTCGAATACTGTCGGTTTCTGAAACTTGCGGCCAATCCCGGACTGGGCGATCTGCACTTCGCTCATCTGCGTCAAATCCAGCGTTTCGCCGAACCACGCCTTGCCGTGGCTCGGCCGGGTCTTGCCGGTGATCACGTCCATCAGCGTGGTCTTGCCCGCGCCGTTGGGGCCGATGATGCAGCGCAGTTCGCCGACGCCGATGTACAGGTTGAGATTGTTCAGCGCACGGAAGCCGTCGAAGCTGACGCTGATGTCTTCCAGGGTCAGGATTGTGCCGTGACGGGTGTCGAGGCCCGGGCCGACGCGTTGGCCGAGGCCGATCGAGTCGCGGCTGGTGCCCTCGTCCTTGTTCGGCTCGACCGGGAAGAATGCCGGTTCGAGCATGAATTCAGCACTGGCGGTTACTCTCATTGTTCACCTCGTTTCTTCAGCAGACCGATCACGCCTTTGGGCAGGTACAGGGTCACGACGATGAACAGCGCGCCGAGGAAAAACAGCCAGTATTCCGGGAAGGCCACGGTGAACCAGCTCTTCATGCCGTTGACCACGCCGGCACCGAGCAGCGGCCCGATCAGCGTGCCGCGCCCGCCAAGAGCGACCCACACCGCGGCTTCGATCGAGTTGGTCGGCGACATTTCGCTCGGGTTGATGATGCCCACCTGCGGCACATACAACGCCCCGGCCAGGCCGCACAACACCGCGCTCAACACCCACACGAACAGCTTGAAACCGCGCGGGTCGTAGCCGCAGAACATCAGGCGATTTTCCGCATCGCGCAGCGCCGTCAGTACCCGGCCGAACTTGCTTTGCGCCAGACGCCAGCCGATGAACAGACTCGCTACCAGCAACAGCACCGTGGCCAGAAACAGCACCGCACGGGTGCCCGGTTCGGTGATGCCGAAACCGAGGATCGTGCGGAAATTGGTAAAACCGTTGTTGCCGCCGAACCCGGTTTCGTTGCGGAAGAACAACAGCATGCCGGCGAAGGTCAGGGCCTGGGTCATGATCGAGAAATACACGCCTTTGATCCGCGAGCGAAAGGCGAAGAAACCAAACACCAGCGCCAGCAGACCCGGCGCCAATACCACCAGACACAGCGCCCAGACAAAGCTGCTGGTGCCGGTCCAGTACCACGGCAATTCGCTCCACGACAGGAAAGTCATGAACGCCGGCAGACCATCGCCAGCAGCTTGGCGCATCAGGTACATGCCCATCGCATAACCACCGAGGGCAAAGAACAAACCGTGGCCCAGCGACAACAGCCCGGCGTAACCCCAGACCAGATCCAGCGCCAGGGCGACGATGGCGTAGCAGAGGATTTTTCCGGCCAGCGTCAGGGTGTACGCCGAGACCGACAGGGCATTTTCCGCCGGCAACAATGACAGCAGTGGCAGGGCGATCAGCAAGGCGAGAACTACCGCGCCGACCGCGATCGTGACTTTTGGCCCGGCCTTTTGTGTGGCCGTGACTAACAGAGGCTGGTTCATCAGTCGATCACCCGTCCTTTCAGTGCGAAGAGGCCTTGCGGACGTTTCTGAATGAACAGAATGATCAGCGCGAGGATCAGGATCTTGCCGAGTACCGCACCGATCTGCGGTTCGAGAATCTTGTTGGCGATGCCTAAGCCAAATGCGGCGAGCACGCTACCGGCGAGTTGCCCAACGCCGCCGAGCACTACCACCAGAAACGAGTCGATGATGTAGCTCTGGCCGAGATCCGGGCCGACGTTGCCGATCTGGCTCAGCGCCACACCACCGAGGCCGGCGATGCCCGAGCCGAGGCCGAACGCGAGCATGTCGACACGCCCGGTCGGCACGCCGCAGCAGGCGGCCATGTTGCGGTTCTGAGTGACGGCGCGCACGTTCAGGCCCAGGCGGGTCTTGTTCAGCAGCAGCCAGGTCAGCACCACCACGAACAGCGCGAACGCGATGATCACGATGCGGTTGTACGGCAGCACCAGATTCGGCAGCACCTGAATCCCGCCCGACAGCCACGCCGGGTTGGCGACTTCAACGTTCTGCGCACCGAACATCAGACGTACCAGTTGAATCAGCATCAGGCTGATGCCCCACGTTGCGAGCAGGGTTTCCAGCGGGCGGCCGTAGAGGTGACGGATCACCGTGCGCTCCAGCGCCATGCCGATCGCCGCCGTGACGAAAAACGCCACCGGCAGCGCGATCAACGGATAGAACTCGATGGCTTGCGGTGCGTAGCGCTGGAACATCAACTGCACCACGTAGGTCGAGTAGGCACCGAGCATCAGCATTTCGCCGTGGGCCATGTTGATCACCCCGAGCAGGCCGAAGGTGATCGCCAGACCGAGCGCCGCGAGCAGCAGAATCGAGCCGAGGGACATGCCGCTGAATGCCTGACCGAGGACTTCGCCGATCAGCAGTTTGCGTTTGACTTGGGCAAGGCTGGTTTCAGCGGCGGTGCGCACGCCGGCATCGCTTTCCACACCCGGTTCGAGCAGGCCTTCGAGGCGTGTGCGCGCCAGCGGATCGCCGGTTTCACCGAGCAAACGCACCGCCGCGAGGCGCACGGCCGGGTCGCTGTCGACCAGTTGCAGATTGGCCAGCGCCAGGCTCAGCGCGGCGTGGACACTTTCGTCTTGTTCGCCAGCCAGTTGCCGGTCGAGGAATTTCAGCTGCGCGGGTTTCGCGCTTTTCTGCAATTGCTGCGCGGCGCTCATCCGGATATTGGCGTCGGCGGCGAGCAATTGGTGGCTGGCCATGGCGGTGTCGATCAGACCCCGCAGGCGGTTGTTCAGGCGCAAGGTTTTGGGTTGGCCGTCGATGCTTAGCTCGCCTTGCTGCAAGGCACCGAGCAGTTCGATGCGCGCCGGATCGGGCTGCGCGGCCCAGGTTTCCAGCAGTCTGGCCTGTTGCGTCGGGTTGGCCGCGACGAAGTCTTCGGCGTCGCCGGCGTGGGCCAGTAGCGGCAGCAAGAGTGCGATGGCATAGATAAATCGGTAAAGGGCAGTGGGCATATGCTTGGCCTTGCATAGTGATCGTTCCCACGCTCCGCGTGGGAATGCAGCCCGGGACGCTCCGCGTCCCATGCGCGGACGCAGAGCGTCCGTCGAGGCATTCCCACGCAGAGCGTGGGAACGATCAGGTTGAGCGGGATGACTCAGTTGCTCTTCACCGCATAATCGGGCTTCTTGTCGTTGCCCTGAATGAACGGGCTCCACGGTTGGGCGCGCACCGGCCCTTCGGTTTGCCATACGACGTTGAACTGACCGTCGCTCTGGATCTCGCCGATCATCACTGGCTTGTGCAGGTGGTGGTTGGTCTTGTCCATGGTCAGGGTGTAACCGGACGGCGCGGCGAAGGTCTGGCCGGCGAGGGCTTCGCGGACCTTGTCGACGTCGGTGGATTTGGCTTTCTCGACCGCCTGCGCCCACATGTGGATGCCGACGTAGGTGGCTTCCATCGGGTCGTTGGTCACCGCTTTGTCGGCGCCCGGCAGGTTGTGTTTCTTCGCGTAGGCTTTCCAGTCCGCGACGAACTTCTGGTTCACCGGATTCTCGACCGATTCGAAGTAGTTCCACGCCGCGAGGTTGCCCACCAGCGGTTTGGTGTCGATGCCGCGCAGCTCTTCTTCACCGACCGAGAACGCGACAACCGGCACGTCGGTGGCCTTCAGGCCCTGGTTGGCCAGCTCTTTATAGAACGGCACGTTGGAGTCGCCATTGACTGTCGAAATGACCGCAGTCTTGCCACCGGCCGAGAACTTCTTGATGTTGGCGACGATGGTCTGATAGTCGCTGTGACCGAACGGCGTGTACACCTCTTCGATGTCCTTGTCGGCCACGCCTTTGGAGTGCAGGAACGCGCGCAGGATCTTGTTGGTGGTGCGCGGGTAGACGTAGTCGGTGCCGAGCAGGAAGTACCGCTTGGCGCTGCCGCCTTCTTCGCTCATCAGATATTCCACCGCCGGGATCGCTTGCTGGTTCGGCGCCGCGCCGGTGTAGAAGACGTTCGGCGACATCTCTTCGCCTTCGTATTGCACCGGGTAGAACAGCAAGCCATTGAGTTCTTCGAACACCGGCAGTACCGATTTGCGCGACACCGAAGTCCAGCAGCCGAACACCACGGCAACCTTGTCCTGGGTCAGCAACTGCCGGCCCTTTTCGGCGAACAGCGGCCAGTTCGATGCCGGGTCGACCACCACCGGCTCGAGCATCTTGCCGTTCACGCCGCCCTTGGCGTTGATCTCATCGATGGTCATCAGGGCCATGTCCTTGAGCGACGTTTCGGAGATCGCCATGGTCCCGGACAACGAATGCAGAATCCCGACCTTGATGGTCTCGGCGGCCTGGACAGTCCAGGTCATGCCCATCGCGGCAATGGATGCCGTGAGTGTGAAAGCCTTGATCAAACTGCGACGCTTCATTGTGCGATCTCCATGAACATTGAGTTTTTATGGTTGGCAGATGCGGACGACTGAAGGGTGTTTTGCAAGGGCTGTGCCTGGTCGGGTTTCAGCAAGAAAATGTCGTATCAGAGCGCTCGCTCGCCGAAGGTGTGCACCACGAGTGGACGGGTTGCGGGCGATGGTGCGCCGAGGTGCGCCAGATTGGGGCGCCCGATTGGCGCGTGGCAGGTGCCCGGAGCGTGATACAGAAACGATATACATGTACCGCCGTTCGCAGGCATCGCAGGCACAGACTCATTCGATCGTTATCCGATTTCCAACAGGATGTTTTATGAATGATGTGTCTGGCCGCTCTGGCCGTGCGGCAAGTCCCGCTAAAAAACGACTTCCGACCCTGAGTCCCGCTTTCCTGTCCCAAGAGGACGCTGCTTATTGGGTTCACAGCCGGATTCCACTCGGCTCGGACAGGGAGCATGGCAGCGTGATTCTGCGACGCCCGGACGGAAAGTTCGTCGCTACGGCCCCCGTGCCTGGCGGCGTCAGCAGTTTCGACCTGAGCAGCATTGTCGAACTCGACGCGTCGGGGTCACTGGTGCCGCCCAAGGGCTACACGTTCGCAGCGAACATTCATAGCCATCCACCGCGTCACGATGTCTTTCGCAAGCTCTATCCAGACCTGGATGAAATGAATCTGCGGCTGTTCGTCAATTTCTTCTCCAGTGATGACTTTCTCGGAGATGTGGCTAACCAGGAAGTCTTTCCCAGTGCCTACCTCTCCGGCCCCGATGGCACCTTGCTCAAGTATTCGCCCAGCGGTTCCGAGGCAGAGTTTCTGTATTACAGCTGGCACGATGCGGGGTCGCCGCCCGGTCATCCAGACGGGACCTATGACGTGCCGAGCATCATCAGGAAATTTGCTTCGGTGGGTGAACTCAAGGTGATCGTTTCCAATGCGGACTGGGGGCATTCGATCGGTGTCGTGCCTTCAGACTGGCAGCGCGGCAAGGCATTTGGTCAGAACATCGTGCGCGAGCTACCGCTGCTGACCCGCGTCTGCGCCAGCGCCGAACGCGCCGTGCTCGCCGCGCTGAAATCCAGAGGTGCGCAGACCGCCGGGCTGGTGCTGAAAAAACTTTCCGGGGAAGAATACGTCGCGACCCATGCACGCCCGACCGGTCTGGCGGCGTGGGACGCCGAACAGCTGTTTCCAGTGGATGCCAAAGGACAGTCGCAACTGCCACGAGGCTATCTGCTGGAGGGTTTTTACTTTTCCTCCCGGCCAGATCCGACGGCGTTCCCGCCGACTCAAAAGTGGCTCCATGCAAATTTTTTTACCCCGCAGGAAGTCGCACTGGCTATCGAGGCCCATCGACGCAATAAACATCTCGGCACGGTCGGGCGAGTGTTATCCCTGTATATGCAGGCGCAAGACCATTCGATGTTGAAGTACAGCTTCAGCGGTGACCCGGTCGAGTCGGCGCTGAGCGTGGTCGACGCTGACGGAACGGTCGGCGACAACGGTGTGCAGGCGCGATTATTGGCCGGCACCTTGCGTCCTCGCGTATTCGTTTCGATGCTGGTATTGGCCGGCAGACTGGAGGTGCTGCGCGGCAGTGCGTTGTGGGCGCGTCTGGGGCGCGTGACGCTGGAATGGCAACCCTTTGCGCATTTTCCCTGGCCGGTGTTGAGTCGCGATTTCCTGTCTGCGGACGACGCGGCCCGTTATGCCCATGAACAAGTCGGCAAGCGCCGTGATCGGCAATACGCGGGCTATGTGCTGGAACGCAGCGACGGCCGTTTCGTGGTCACCGAACCTCTGGCAGGCGGCATCGTCGCCCTCAGCCGCGGAACGTTTTTCCCGAGTGACAATGACGGCCGTCCCGTATTGCCTGACGACCATTCAGTGCACGCGCATTATGTTTCTCACGAGGCGTTGTCGCGACTCGATCCAGCCGTGGTCGAGCGCTTGAAGTGGACGCGCGAGGAGGCTGTGCTGAGTCTGCAAATGCTCAGCGTCGAGGAGACAAGGCAGGCTTTGCTGGACGCAAAGCCTGTGTATTCATCCGGTGCGCAGAACAGTCTGCTGCGGTACGAGCCGGGACAGAGCACGTCCGCCCGCGCCCTCGTCATTGGTCTTGGCACCGCCGAACATCCGGGGCCACTGGCACAGGGCCTGGGCAACGGGACCATCCGGCCGCAGCAATTGATCCGCGAGCAGGCGGCAGCAGGACGCTTGATGATCCTGACCAACAACGACCTATGGGGCGCGCGCGGGCAGGTCTCAGCCACCTGGGTCATGCCGGTGCGGGCCCTGCCGAGCAGCCGCCCGGATCCGCTGATGTTCGGAGCGCTCTTCGCCTCGGCGGATGAAGCGGCGCAGGATCGCTATTCGCGCGATAGCCGAATGCACGATCAGGAGCGAGCGTGGTTCGGCTTCATTCTCAAGCACCAGAGCCGCGACGATCATGTCGCCACGGAGTTGGTGGCGGTCGGCGACCAGCGCAACAACGTTTTTCAACTGCAAGCACTGTTCAATGTTCGACGGTCACCGCCGTGGTACCAGTTTCCCGAGGGTTTCTCCCCCCATGCGTTTTTCTACTCACGTCAGCGCGTGAAATTTCCGTCAGGCGCAGCCGACGCCTGGCTGGCGCGATATTTCATACCGCCGGATGACCTGGCCATCTCGATGTATTACGCGCGCCGCCGCCCGGTTGCCGGAGCACAGCCACTGGTTGCGCTTTATCTGGCCACTCATGACGGCGCGCTGCTGAAGTACGTAATGCACCGCGCCAGCAAACTGTTCGATGACGCCACGCCCGATCTGACGCTCGACACCCTCAAACGCCGGATCGCTGGCGGAAGGCTGTCGCCTGCGGAATTTGTCCGGATGGTTGCCGACAGTGGTGAGCTGACGGTCATGCGCACCAGTCGCTGCTGGGACAGGGCGGGGCTGGTAACGATGGACTGGCAACCGATCTCATACGCGCAACGCCGGGAACTGACGCCGCTTTTCCAAAGTGCTGACGATGCGGCGGTGTATGCCAAAGGGTTGTTACCCGGCATGACGCAAAAGACCCTTGGCGGGGTGATTCTGCAAAGGGCTGACGGCTTGTATGTCGCCACCACGCCCATTGAAGTCTCTCGTGAAGACTTCGACATCAGCGAAATCTACCCGGATGAAAACCCGGCTCTCGGCTTGTTTCCGGCAGGCTGTCGGGTCATGGCACGTTATCGCTCAAGAGTCGCCAGTGAATTTTCCTTGTTGTTGTCGCCAGTGCAAAAGCAGATCTACGTGAACATGCTGTCGGTCGAAACGTTGTACTCGGCATTCGTCCGCCTGCGGGACCGGCAATTGCGTGAATACCTGTTCGCGCCTGACGGTTCGCTGATTCGCTATGACGCCGGGCTCTGGGAGCAGTTGTTCATCGATTTCCTGTTTACTCTGGCCGAGTACCAGGCGGTGCCCGAGTCCTTCGACGCAAAAAAAATCAAGCAGTGCATATCTCTTGGCGAATTGCAGCCCTCGGCCTGGCTTGACGCGCTGGCCAGAGCTGGCGATCTGCATGTGGTGATCGCAAGCCCATTGTGGGGCTTGCCCGGTCGGGTGAGCGAGTGGGGGGACGCTTCGGTCAGGCTGTCGCCGACCCCGGGTTACACCAAGGCCACCAGTGTTGCAGCGTGCAGTCCGGCGTTTGTGCAGGCCGATGCAGCCGCACGGTATGTTCATGAGGCCGCGGTGAGTCGCGCCAGCCAAACCTTCGGATTCATCTCGCGCTCGCCGCAGGATGTGTACATCGCCAGCCTGGCGGTCGAGGTGCAGGGCTCGCACCTGGCACTGGATCGGGTATTCGAACAAGGCAAGCCCACTGACGGGTTTGCTCTGCACGCGATTTATCTGCGCTCGGCGTTGCCGTCACTTGGCGCGCCGAACGATGACTTCCAGTATTTCTGCTTCCCGCCAGGCGACGTGCAGCAGGCCTGTATACGGGCGTCTACGCCGCAAGGTTATTGGCCGATCTATTTTTCCTGCGCCGACGGCGCGCTCTTGCGTCTGCAACTCCACGCGTTTGAACCGGGTGAGTTCTTTGATGATTTTGGCCAGATCCAACTGCGCCCCAATGCCTTCGTATCGAAGGATCAGGCGGTGATCGATGAACGCGACATTGCCCGAGGCACTTTCAGCTTTCTCGATTACGTGCGCCGGATGGCGCACGCCGGTCAGCTCGACGTGATCGAGACCAGCGAGTACTGGTCGCGTCACGGTCAGGTGACGCAGGGATGGCAGCCGCGCCAGGCCGATGTATCCGCCGAGCAACGCTGGCGGGACGATCACGTCCCGGCGTTGGGGCCGATCTTCCAGCACTCTGACGATGCAGCTCGCTATGCTCATCAGCGAACCGGCACCGCAGTGACCGAAACAGGTTACGAGGGGGCGGTGCTGGCAGAGCAGACCAGCGGCCGGTTTGTGCCACTGGAACCCATAGCCTATGTCGTGGGAAAGGACGACCCGCTGTCGCGTATATTTCGCACAGCCACCGATTCTTCCGTCAGTTGGCGCAACCCGGTGCCGCGTTATCCGCAAGGGTACGCACTGGTGGCCAGCCATCAGTTTCACGTATCGGGCAACACGTTGCTGGTGCCGGACACCGATCAGGTCTACGCAAATTTCGCCTCGCCCGCGCTGGTGCTTGCGCATACCCATGAACCTGCCGAGAAAGGTTTGAAAATCCGCGATTATTACTACTCGACGCCGCACGCTGTGCTGCTCAAATACACCCCTGTGTATTCGGCGGCGGAAAAAAACCTGTTGTCGACCCGGACGGTGACGTTTGAGGGCGGGAAATGGGTAAGCCGACTGAGCCCGGGTGGATTCTTATCGCGGCTGGTGGATCTGGGGGAATTCAGGGTCTTGATCGCAGGTTACTACTGGCGTCAGTCCGGAAGAATGGGCAGTGCCTGGCGAACCCGCCGCCAGCAATCTCCGAGCCCCGCAACTGTCAGGTGGCGGGACGAGTTGTAAGTCAGGGAAACAACTGGCGCGGGCGATTGAAGCCCACCCGCGCCATTCCCGTCAGCGGGGTAACTCTGCGGTGCTGCCGGCGACTCTCGGCAGCACAAACCGGTCAAGCATCCACACCACCACCAGCGATGCCCCCACCAGCGGGAAAATCACCGCCAGCGCCAGCATGATCACCACGCCGGTTTTCCATTTCGGCAGATCATGGCGCAGCGGCGGTACACCGAACTTGCCTTCGGGCCGACGCTTCCACCAGATCACCACACCGCTGACGGCGCTGAGCAGAATCATCAGGCAGATCAGCAGCACGACGATCTGGTTGAAGGTGCCGAACATCTTGCCTTCGTGGAGCATCACGCCGATTTCCGTGGCGCGGGCCACCGTGCCGTACTGCTCGAAACGCACATCGGCGAGGACCTTGCCGGTGTACTGATCGACATGCAGGGTGGCGTCGTTGCGTGGGTCGTCGGCGAACACCGCGATGGTGAACACGCCGGTGGCGGTAGTCGGCAGGGTGATGCTGTAGCCCGGTTCGACTTTGCGCTCGGTGGCGATGTCCTGTACGGCTTGCAGGCTGACGGTCGGCGCGGCAGGACCGGCGTGGGCACCCGCGTGCGCCATGTGTTCGGCGTGGTCGCCGGACATCGGCATCGGCGTGTTTTCCATCGCCCATGGCACGGTCTGGCGCGTGGCGCTGTTGAGGCTGCGTGCTTCAACGTCGGAGGTCGGCACGTTGTTCCACATCGCTGCCGGGAATACGTTCCACACCGCCGCATATTGTTTGCCCCAGAAGCCGGTCCAGGTCATGCCGCTGAGCAGCATCACCAGCAGCAATGTTGCGCCCCAGAACCCGGTGACGGCGTGCAGGTCACGCCACAGTACGCGGCCGCGCGTGTTCAAACGCGGCCACAAAATGCCCGCCGCCTGACCGCGCGGCCACCACAGGAACAGCCCCGACACCACCAGCACCACGCCCCAGCCGGCGGCCATTTCGATCAGCCGGTCGCCGACGGTGCCGATCATCAATTCGCCGTGAATGGCGCGGGCGATAGCTTGCAGGTTTTGCTTGGCATCCTGCTCGCCGAGAATGTCGCCGTGGTACGGATCGACGAACACGTTGAGTTCGTGGCCGGCGTTGTTGACCACGAACTGCGCGCTGCGCTCGGCGTTCAGCGGCGGCAGGTACTGAGTGACCTGGCCTTGCGGGTAAGCGTTTTTGACCCGCTGCAGCAGGTCATCGGCCGGCACCGTGTGATGGCCGGCGGGGACATTGAGCAGACTGCTGTACATCAGCGAATCGAGTTGTGGTTTAAACAGGTAAATGATCCCGGTCAGTGCCAGCATGACCATGAACGGGGCGACGAACAGACCGGCGTAAAAATGCCAACGCCAGGCCAGGTTGTAGAAATTCGGTTGGGGCTGTTTCATCAGGTTTGCTCCGCTTGGCTTGGTTCTTCTGGTTGTCTGTTTTACCTGTGGGAGCGAGCCTGCTCGCGAAGCGGTTGGTCAGTCGCTATTGATGCTGACTGTGCCGCCGTTTTCGCGAGCAGGCTCGCTCCCACATAGGGTGGTGTTGACCGTTAGAAACTCATATCGACTTTGGTCCAGAGCGTGCGCCCCGGTTCATTAATGGCTTGCGGGTCGTTGGCCGGGTAGCCGAATCCGGCGTTGCCGGCCAGGTTCAGATGCTCCGCGTACGCCTTGCCGAACAGGTTGTCTACGCCGCTGCTGACCTTCCAGTGCTTGTTGATCCGGTAGGCACCGTTGAGCGAAAACACGCCAAAACCTGCGCTCTGGTCGTAGTCCTTGCCGACCACGTTGCCCTTGTTTTCATCGATACGGTGTTGCGCGCTCACAACCCGCCACAGGGCTCCGGCGCTCCAGTCGTCCTCGCTGTAGGTCAGGCCGAAACGCGCATCCAGCGGCGGCATTTGCGGCAGCGCCGTGCCGTCACTGCTGTTTTTGCCCCAGGCGTAGGCGAGGGTCGCATCGGCTTTCCAGTTGTCAGTGAGCCGGTAGGCGGCGCCGACTTCGCCGCCCATGATCCGCGCGTCGATGTTCTCGGCACGCGAGGTGCTCATGCCCGTCATCGCCGGGGAGTAATCGAAGAGAATGTAATCGCGCACCACGCCGATGTAAGCGGACGCCCAGGCTTCGAGGTCGGCGCGCTTGTAGTTCAGGCCGAAGTCGAGCTGGGTGGTCTTTTCCGGTTTGATCGCATCGAAGGCATTGACCGAACCCACCGGTCCATTGCTTGCGGAAAACAGTTCCCAGTAATCCGGGAAGCGCTGGGCATGGCCCAAACCGGCGTAAAGCGTGGTCGGGCTGTCGGCGAGGTCATGCTCGTAGCGCACGAAACCGCTGGGCAGGGTGTCGGCGCGCGTATCGTCGGCGGTCGGGTTGGGCCGTGACATCATTGCGGAACCGATGGTTTGCCGGTAATCCCTGGCCGAGGCGCGGTCGAGCCGGGCACCGCTGATCAGTCGATCGCGGTCGGCGGCGTACCAGGTCATTTCGCTGAACACGCCATAGTTATGGAAGTCGGCGTCCTTGCTGTACGGCAACCCCTTGTAAGTATCGATACCCATCGCGCTGCGCTGACGGTGTTCGTTGGTCTGCGCGTCGAGGCCGGTGATCAGCTGAATATCGGCCCAGCGCCAGGTCGCCTTGATCCGCGCGCCGAGGGTGCGGCGGTCAACATTCGACGCCATCGGGCCGGCCATCATGCCGGTGCCGGTTGGTGTGCGCAGGGTGTAGTTGTCCATCACATGGTCAGCGTAGTTGTAGTAGACCTGCGCTTCGAATTTCTCCAGCACGTCAGTAATGCTTGATTTCTCGAAGCGCAGGCCGAGGCTCTCACGCAGGAATTGCGCACCGTCCATGCCGCGTCCGGCGTAGCGCGCTTCGCCATCGCCCTTGCCGGCGGTGAGCTCGACCAAGGTGTCGGCGTCCGGGGTCCAGCCGAGTGCGATATCGCCGTTCCACTTGTCATAGCGCGAGGCGACGATGTCGTTGTTGCCGTCGCGATAGTCGTCGGAATGCGCGGTATTGCCGATCACCCGCACGTAACCCAACGGGCCGCCGGCCGCGGCGTCGATGACCTTGTCGAAGCGCCCGTGGGAGCCGGCGAGAATGCTCGCGTTGACCCGTGTGCCGAGTTCGCCGAAGTTTTCCGGTTCACGCTCGAACAGCACCGTACCGGCCGATGCACCCGGCCCCCAAAGTACGGTTTGCGGGCCTTTGATCACTGTGAGCTGATCGTAGGTTTCCGGGGAAATGTACGAGGTCGGGGCATCCATCCGCCCGGGGCAGGCGCCGAGCATCATGCTGCCGTTGGTGAGGATGTTCAGGCGCGAGCCGAACATGCCGCGCAGCACCGGATCGCCGTTGGTACCGCCATTGCGCACCAGGGCAAAACCGGGAATGGTCTTCAGATAATCGCCACCGTCGCTGGCCGGCACCGGCTGGCGCGGGTCTTTGGGGTTGGTAACGATGGTCAGCGGCGAGCTCGGTGCGATCGCGGTGATCACCGTCGGGCTCAGTTCCTGATTGTGGCTGGCGTGTTCATCGGCCAGTACCAGCGGGGACAGCAGGACGCCGCAAAGCACGGCGGTAGCATGCCTGAAACGAATCGATGATTCGTGCAAAGCGAAAGACGCCGGGGCAGCCCCCAAGCGTGAAACAGCAACAAACCTGGACATGACAATTTCCATCGAACAGTCGTAAACGACACGGCCGGCAGCCTGAAGCTGTCTTCTCAACCGTGTGCAATCAGCGGTGCTTGTTTATGCGGCGATGGGCGGGGCGCGGGTACGGGCGCCGGGGAAGAAGGATTGCCGGGCGTGACCCAGGCGTGGCGAGGGCGGGATAAAGGTATTCTGCGGCGGGACGTTCAACGCGACGAAGTCGCCTGCGCCGGTCAGCGCCGGGCAATTGAACAGCAGGCTGCAGTAGCCGCATTTTTCCCACAGTACATGGTGCGAGGATTGCGGCGGGCAGTGTTCGGCCGCCGGTTGCGCGTCATGGCTACTGTGGTCCATGCCGGGCATGTCGCTCGACATGTCCATGCTCATCGGCATCGAAGTCGAGGCGTGTTGCTCCATCGGCATCGACTGAGAAATCAGTGGGCCGATGAAGATCATCAACATGGCGAACAGGGCAATCCAGCTGCCGCGGGTCAGGTGTTCAGTCTGACGGCGTTGCGGGGTGGGCCTGCTGCCTGGCGAGCGCATGGGCGAGGTCTGCCGGATGGCTTACTGAGCGTGCGCGTGCGTCTGGGTGGTTTCCGGCGGTTTTTTCTGCACGGCGACTTCAACGGTGACGTCACCGGCCTTTTCGAAATGCAGGGTCAACGGGAAGCGCTTGCCATCGGTGAGCAGGCTGCGATCGCTCGGGTTGAGCAGCATGACGTGGTAGGCCATCGGTGCGAAGGTCACATTGCCACCCGCCGGAATCGCCACGCTCGGCACCTGCTGCATTTTCATCAGATCGCCCTGCATGATGTGTTCGTGCAGTTGCGCTTCGGGGGCGATTGGCGAATCGACGCTTAACAGGCGGTCGTCGGTCTTCCCTGCGTTGTGAATGATGAAATAGGCAGCGACCGTTGGCGCATTCGGCGGCAGTTCCTGCGACCACGGATGCGCGATTTCCAGCGCGCCGGCCTTGTATTCGTGGGCATGGGCAAAACACGCCGGCAACAACAGCGCAGCGACGATGATGAGTTTGTTCAACATGGCAGTTCTCCAGAACGATTTGAAACGCGGGTTATTGCGCGAACAAATCAGACCAGAGGGGAAGCTCGGGGATTGAGACTCGGCCATTGCTGGCGCGGTGTCGGTGTTTGCAACGAGGCGGGCGCGACGCTGCGATTGCTGTCAAAGCGGGCGAAATACAGCTGTGGCGAATGTCCCGGCAGCGCCACCAACGGCGCCGAGCCCGAGCAACACCAGCAATGCTGCATGTTCGAATGAGTGTCGTTGAGCGGCGCTTGCTGATCGCTGGCGCCGATATCGATAGCGACCATCTTCGTACCGCTGCCGGTGCAGAAAGTGCTCCAGAGCAATTGTTCGGCCGGTGAACTGGCCGCTTGCGCCATCGCCCCGCTCATCGGCATGGCGAGCATGTTGAACAGCACTGCAAAGCAGGCGATCCAGGCAAATGCTAGCCGGTGTCGGTTCATGGGACAGATCCGTTGGAGTGGGCGATCAGGCGCGGGCTATTTAGCCTGATCAGGGCCGATAAGTAAAAAAGCGTCGTGCGGTTTGGTGTCGCAGTGCTTTTAAAGTGTTACGGCATGCAATCTCAAGCCAAGAGCCTTCATGACTTTCATGATAGTTGCGAATTCGGGATTGCCAGTGCTGCTCAGCGCTTTATAAAGACTTTCGCGGCCCAAACCTGCATCCCGTGCCACTTGCGTCATGCCTTGAGCCCGGGCGATGTCATTGAGCGCTGCACGGATAAGGACGCCGTCACCTTCATCGTCGTCAAAACAGGCATCCAGATACGCCGCCATGTCCTCGGGAGTTTTGAGGTACTCGGCGGCATCAAAACGGGCGAATTCTTCGCTCATGATCTACTCCTCATTTCCGATGTGTGAGCCATCTGCACGGCGCGTTTGATATCTCTTTTTTGTGTCGATTTGTCGCCCCCGATCAGCAGCAGATAAATCACTTCACCTTTGCGTGTGAAGTACATCCTGTAACCAGGGCCATAATGAACACGCATTTCATAAACAGTGTCACCGACGAACCCGCAATCACCGAAGTTGCCATTTTCGGCTTTTTTGATTCTGGAGATGATTCGGCCTTTCCCATTGATGTCTTTCAAGGCGTCGAGCCATTCGGAAAATATGCGGGATCGTTCAAAAGCGATCATGTTGGGATCGTATTCCTTGGGATACAAGCTGGCAAGCCGCTTTTCTTGGCTGTCTGCTTGTCGGGATTGAAGGAACCGAAGTATTGGGGTGAGGATGTAGTGAAAAACAGTCGGCTGCGTCCTCAAAAATTGCAGGTAAATTCGCAAATAAATTCGAAGTCAGGAAAAGTCTGACGTCGTCAGGGCTTCAAGGACTTCAGACGCTGATCGAAATTCCCGATCAACTTCTGGCAACCCCGGCCGCTGCAACACCAGCACCGGCACCCCGCATTCGCGCGCCACTTGCAGCTTCGGCTCGGTAGCACTGCTGCCGCTGTTCTTGCTGATCAGTACATCGATCTGCCGGCGTTCGAACAGCGCTCGCTCATCCTCCAGCAGAAACGGCCCACGGGCGCCGATGACTTCGCAGCGTTCGTTGCCGGGGTAAACGTCGAGGGCGCGCAGGGTCCAGAACTGGTCGGCGGGGATTTCATCGAGGTGCTGCAGTGGTTCACGGCCAAGGGTGAACAGCGGCCGGCGAAACGGTTTGAGCGCGCTGATCAACTCGGCCCAGTCGCTGACTTCGCGCCAGTCATCGCCGGCCTGCGGCTGCCACGCCGGACGTCGTAATGCCCAGCAGGGGATACCGCTCAGTTGCGCGGCAGTCGCAGCGTTCTGGCTGATCTGTGCGGCATAGGGATGCGTGGCGTCGAGCAGCAGATCGACGCCTTCATCAGTAATGAATCGCGCCAGACCTTCGGCGCCGCCATAGCCGCCGACGCGCACCCGACAAGTCAGATCGCTCGGCACCCGGCCAACCCCGGCGAGGCTGTAAATGTGTTCCGGCCCAAGCGTTCGGGCAATCGCCAGCGCTTCAGTCACGCCGCCCAGCAGCAAAATCCGCTTCATGCAAAACCTCCGGCATGTCCGACAATGCCGCCCTGACGATCGATCGCAAACACCTCGACCTGCACCTGCGCCGGGACCACGCTGCGCGCAAAGTTCAGCGCATGCCGGCACACCTCATCGCCGAGCGCGATCCCCGCCGCAGCCGCCATGGCCAGCGCCTGTTGACTGGTGTTGGCCGCGCGAATGCCTTGCTGCAAAGCGTCGTCTGCGCCGATCGCCGCCGCCCAGTCAGCCAGTTGCGGCAAGTCGATGCTCGAGTGCCGCGAATGCAGGTCCATGTGCCCGGCTGCCAGCTTGCTGATCTTGCCGAAACCGCCGCACAGGCTGAGTTTTTCCACGGGCACTTTGCGCAGGTGCTTGAGCACCGCACCGACGAAATCGCCCATTTCGATCAGGGCAATTTCCGGCAGGTTGTAGACCCGGCGCATGGTGTCTTCGCTGGCGTTGCCGGTGCAGGCGGCGATGTGCAGGTAGCCGTTGGTCTTCGCCACATCGATGCCTTGATGAATCGAGGCGATGTAGGCCGCGCAGGAAAACGGCCGGACGATGCCGCTGGTGCCGAGGATCGACAGCCCGCCGAGAATGCCCAGGCGCGGATTCATGGTTTTCAGCGCCAGTTCTGCGCCACCTTCGACATTCACCGTGACTTCGAACCCGCCGCCGTAGCCGGTCTCCGCCGCGAGCAGGCTCAAATGGTCGCTGATCATTTTACGCGGCACCGGGTTGATCGCCGGTTCGCCCACTGCCAGCACCAGACCCGGGCGGGTCACGGTGCCAACGCCGGCACCGGCGATGAAGCGCACGCCCGGCTCGGTCAGCAGCCGCACCTGCGAATAAAGCAGTGCGCCGTGGGTTACGTCGGGATCGTCGCCGGCGTCCTTGATCGTGCCGGCTTCGGCGCCGTCCGCGCTCAGTCGGCAGAACTCCAGACGCATCTGCACCTGTTTGCCTTTGGGCAAGACGATCTGCACCGCATCGGCCGCCGTGCCGCTGAGCAGCAGGCGCGCGGCGGCGAGGCTGGTGGCGGTGGCGCAGCTGCCGGTGGTCAGGCCGCTGCGCAGGGGCGCGGGTTGTTCGGCGGTTTCGTCACGCATCGAAGGGTTTGACCAAGTCGAGCAGAGTGATCGGCAAGGCCTGACGCCAAGTGTCGAAGTCGCCGAGCGGCTGGGCCTGGGCGACGTGAATGCGCGTCAGCTCGCCGCCGTAGCGCTCGCGCCAGTTCATCAGCGTCAGTTCGCTTTGCAGCGTCACCGCATTGGCGACCAGACGGCCACCGGGTTTGAGCTGTTGCCAGCAGGTTTCGAACACGCCTTCGCGGGTCACGCCGCCGCCGATGAACACCGCGTCCGGGCGCTCAAGCCCGGCCAGCGCCTGCGGTGCCTTGCCGCGAATCAGTTGCAAACCGGGTACGCCCAGCACATCGCGGTTGCGTTCGATCAGTTGCTGGCGACCATCATCGGCTTCGATGGCCAGTGCGCGACAGCTCGGGTGCGCGCGCATCCATTCGATGCCGATCGAGCCGCTGCCGGCGCCGACGTCCCAGAGTAATTCACCGGGCGTCGGGGCGAGGCGGGCGAGGGTGACGGCGCGCACGTCGCGTTTGGTCAGTTGACCGTCATGTTCGAATGCTGAATCGGGCAGCCCGGCCAGACGCGACAAGCCGCGCGTCTCGGCATCCGCCAGGCATTCGAGGGCGATGACATTGAGGTCGGCTACCGGCGCATCAGGCCAGCCGCTGGCCATCGCGTCGACGCGTCGCTCGGCGTCGCCGCCCAGATGCTCAAGCACGCTCATGCGACTGGCGCCAAAACCACGTTCGCGCAACAGCTGTGCGACCGCCGCCGGGCTCTGACCGTCATTGCTCAGCAGCAACAAACGCACGCCGCTGGCCAGATGCGCATTCAGCGCCGCCAGCGGCCGGGCCACCAGCGACAGCGTCACTACGTCCTGCAACGGCCAGCCGAGGCGCGCGGCCGCCAGCGAACAGGACGACGGTGCGGGCAGAATCAGCATCTCGTCGCTCGCCACCTGCCGCGCCAGACTGGCGCCGACGCCGTAGAACATCGGATCACCGCTGGCCAGCACGCACACCGCCTCACCACGACGTTCCAGCACGGGCGCCAGGGAAAACGGACTCGGCCACACTTGCCGCGCGCCCCCAATGCACGGCGGCAACAGATCCAGCTGGCGCTGACCGCCGACGATCCGCGAGGCGCCCATCAGGGCACGCCGGGCCTGCTTGCCCAAACCCTTGAAGCCGTCTTCACCGATTCCCACCACTGTCAGCCAAGGGCTCATTCCGATCCTCAAATATCTGCAGGTCTTTACCGGGCGACATGATAACGCGATGGCAGTGCACTGACTGCTTTCTGTTTGTCATTCGGTAGAAATCAAATGTATCGGTTGTATTTAGAAAGTTCGTTTTCTTGTTGTTAGTTTGCTCAGGCGCCTGCGAATAACGTCAGGCAGATAAAATGAACTAATCAATGAGGTTTTCGGTGAGTGAAATTAATGAGGTCTTGTCTGATGAACGTAATAGTGCGGTGCAGGGTGGCAATCTTCTGTCTTTTTTTTCTGAAGTGAGCAGAGAAGATAAACGCTTCATAAAGAACAGCATGCGCTGGGCGGAACATAATGCAGACCTGCGCTTCAATAGAAAGCTGGAGTCCGCTAACTGGTTTGAATTTTATTCGGGCCAGCTCTGGTCGGTGGGTTGGGGGCTTGAGCATGAGCCCGTCATTGTTTCTGAAAAAAGCATCACCGGCGATGTTGTCGAAATCTGGGCGAAGTCACTCTCTACGCTCCTGAGTCGAGAGAAAGTAAGAGCCATGAAGGCATCATTTCAGTTGCTGGAATTCGATCCAGCGGCCATCGAGGTGTTTACCAGCAGTACACGCAAGTTTGGTGATTTCCGGTTTTCACCGGCGCAGTACAACCGTTACACGGAACTGGAGATAGTCATTAGTAACGTGCGTTTGCTGAGTTCTGAGTGGGCCTCGACCTATCTGTTCTGGAATCTGCAGCACAACGGCTCGCAACTGGACATCCAGTCCAGGCGCTTCGTTATCAAGCCAGCGCAGATCGACAAGTACCGAGAACGTCTTAATGCTGCTGTAGCCGAACTGCGGGTGAAGGAGATTGAATTGGCAGGTTAATGCGTTAGTTGGGGGGTGTCTGTGGGTGTGGAAACAAGTTGAATGAAGTGTAGTTTGATTGTTCTGTACTTGGCAGGTAATTTTGTTTTGCGCCATAGGGGCGCAATTGATATTTAAAAGGACTAAGTAATGAATATGGAATCTGAACAATTAATGTGCGCTGCGGAGCGCATCGCTTTAATTGAAGAGTGCAATGCATTTATTGCCGCACAACCTGTGCGGAGTGCGCGAGCGGCCAGCGTGGGTGTTGCCCTGCCAATCGATAAGGACGAACTTAATGCGGCCATTATGGGCTCGGGTATTGCCGGTTTTGATGCAAGCATGTCCAAACGCAGTAAGCGGATCGTCAAGAACACTTACATGTACGCCGATCTCGCAGCGTTGTTGAAGTATCCGGCGGCTACGCAAAAAGAGCAGCGTTACAATGAATTCATGCGTCTGATGAAACTGGCGGGCTGGTTCGCGTTCAGCCAGCCCTATAACCGCTATCAGGCCGAATCCCAGAGAGTGACAATGGACAATATTGCGCTATCGATTATTCACGGCGCGGTGGGTGCTGCTGTCGGCCAGGGACAGGCAGCCCTGAAAGTGTTGTCGACCGTGGCGGACTCGACCATGGAGGCGCTCAAGAATGAGCCAGAAGCGCTGGCACTCTTCGAAAAAAACTCGAAGAAAGCCGAAGGCGGCAATTTCTGCATGACCAGCGCCCTGCAGGATGCCGAGGGCGGGATCACCATGGCGGTCGCGGCGGTACAGTATTTTGCCAAGGCTCAGCAGACCAAAGTGCTGTTCATCGAGTGGGCGCCTACCAGCGTCGAGGTTTACAACGGCGCGGCCACTATGGAAATGGATGAAGAAGACTATCTGATCGCCGAGCCGCTGATCGTCAAGGCGCTTACCGCCATGCGCGAGAAAGCGTTGAGCATCGAATTTGGCACCGAGGCCTGATTTCGCTTAAGGCCAGAGGTGCGAACCTCTGGCTTTTCAGGAGAAGCCAAATGAGTACCGGACTGGGTTGTAATGCATTCGTTTGCGCTGGAACGTTGGTTCTGGTGGCAAGCGAGTTGCCTGATGCGCAGAAGACTGACGTACTGAATGCGCTGCTTTACGCACAAACAGTGGCCGACCGCAACGTAGCGGATCTTTCGGCGACCAGTTTATGGACGCAGGCCAGAAACAGGGCGATGAGTGTGACCGGAGCACTGTTGCTGGGGGAACCGGAGATACATTTTCCCGTGCCAATGCCGTCCAGTTTCAACGTGCTGGAACTGGCGCAGCAGGCCATGCACCGTGCGAATCCGGATATGGCTGTTATCGCCGATGACTGGCTTCAAGGTTTGCAACTGGAGCAAACACCTGCTGCGCTCGAAGTGCTTGAAAAGCATGTCGTGAAACAGGACAAGTGGGTCCGTTTCCTGCTCACGCTCGTCTCTGCGCAAGCCAGTATCACTACGGTGGTCATCTGCTTTCAGGCAGTCGGCCTCATGGACGCGTCGGCTATTGAGCGTCGTTTCAGTGGAGGAGCCATAGCCGGCAACATGTCTGTCAGCGCAAGCAAGGCGCTGCTGGAGCCGGAAGATTATGATTTTTCCCGGGCAGCGGTACTTTCGTTATTGGGAGAGCGGTGTCTGGAGCAAATCATTGGCTTGACCTGAGCCGCTGTAGCTCGAGCGCTCAGCCAGTGTGTCTGCCCGTCCATGTTGCGTTCCGACGGGCAGACTTTTCATGCCGGCGGACAAAGCAGGCATAATACCGCGCCTTCGCTTGCGAAGCGCCTTTGCCACGCAACCGGTCAGCCCCTTGAACGAACGCCCGATTTCCACCGCTTTACGCCCCTCGGCCTGTCCGGGGTTGCTGCGTATCGTCCAGGCGCTGGATGGCGGGATCTGCCGGATCAAACTCAACGGCGGTTCGATCAGCGCCGATCAGGCCGACGCCGTGGCAGACGCCGCAGAACGCTTTGCCAGCGGCGCGATCGAGGCAACCAACCGCGCCAATCTGCAGATTCGCGGAATCGGCGCGCAGTCGGCGGCATTGATCGACAGCCTGCTCGCTGCCAGCCTTGGCCCACGTACCGCTGCCGGCGACGACGTGCGCAATCTGATGCTCAGTCCCACCGCCGGGATCGATCGGCAGATGCGCTTCGATACCCGCGCCCTCGCCGAACAAATCCTCGACACCCTGCAAAGCCATCCGCGGTTCCATGAGTTGAGCGCCAAATTCGCTGTGCAACTGGACGGCGGCGAGGCGCTGGCGATGCTCGAGCATGCCCACGACTTATGGTTGTCGGCGTTCGAGCGTGACGGCGAAACCTGGCTGGCCTTCGGCCTGGCCGGCTGCCCGACCGATCGTGCGCTGGGTGCAGTGGCGGTGGAAAACGGCCACGCGCTGGTGGTGGCGGTGCTGGAACTGTTTCTCGACCTGGCGCGTCCCGAGCAGACCCGCATGCGCCATGTGCTTGAAGAACTTCCCGTGCTGGCATTTCTTGAGCAGTTGAGAAGCCGCGTGCCGGTCAAAGCCATCAGTGGCTGGCAGCGCCAGACTGTGCAGGACGATCTGCACATCGGCGAGCATCCACAAAGCATGGCCGGGCGAGTGTATGTCGGCGCGGTGCCGCCGCTGGGCCGCCTCGATCCGATGATGCTGCGCGGTGCCGCGCAACTGGCCCGTCAGTTCGGCGATGGCAGCCTGCGCATGACGCCTTGGCAAAGCCTACTGCTGCCGAATGTCACGGCGGCGGACGCTACAGAGGTGCTGCGTCGATTACAGGCATTGGGTCTGCTGACCGAGGCCACTGAACCGCTGGCGCGGCTGATCGCCTGCACCGGTGCCAGCGGTTGCGGCAAAGGTCTGGCCGACACCAAGGGCGACGCCCGACAACTGGCGACGCTGTTGCCCGCAGCGGTCGAGGTGCATCTGAGCGGCTGCGCGCGTTCCTGCGCGGCGGCGCACTGTGCCGCGGCGACGCTGCTGGCCGTCAGTCCCGGTCATTACGATCTCTATTTTCGCGATGCAGCGTTGCCGGGTTTCGGCGCGCTGCACGCCTGCAACCTTACTATTGAAGCGGCCGCGACCTTGCTCGCCGCCCGCGCCCGGAGCCCCCTTGATGCTTGATTACATCCGCGACGGTCAGGAGATTTATCGCAACTCCTTCGCGATCATTCGCCGCGAGGCCAATCTGGCGCGCATTCCGGCCGACCTGGAAAAACTCGCGGTGCGGGTGATCCACGCCTGCGGCATGGTCGAAGCCGTCGATGGCCTGCAATTTTCCGAGGGTGCTGGCAAGGCCGGGCGCGATGCGCTGGCGGCTGGCGCGCCGATCCTGTGTGATGCGCGGATGGTCTCCGAAGGCGTGACCCGTGCGCGCCTGCCGGCCAACAACGAGGTGATCTGCACCTTGCGTGATGACAGCGTGGCGGATCTGGCTCGCGAGCTGGGCAACACCCGTTCTGCCGCGGCGCTGGAGCTGTGGCGTCCGCACCTTGAGGGCAGCGTAGTGGTGATCGGCAACGCGCCGACTGCACTGTTCTATCTGCTGGAAATGCTCGATGCCGGCGCACCGAAACCGGCGCTGATTCTCGGCTTTCCGGTGGGCTTCGTCGGCGCCGCCGAATCGAAAGCCGCGCTCGCCGCCGACAGCCGTGGCGTGCCGTTCGTGATCATGCAGGGCCGCCTCGGCGGCAGCGCCATGGCTGCCGCCGCGGTCAACGCGCTCGCCACGGAGGTGGAATGATGCAGGCCCAAGGACGTCTGATCGGCCTCGGTGTCGGCCCCGGTGATCCGGAACTGATTACCGTCAAAGCCCTGCGCCTGCTGCGCGAATCGCCGGTGGTGGCGTACTTCGTCGCCAAAGGCAAAAAGGGCAACGCGTTCGGCATCATCGAAGCGCATCTGGTCGAGGCGCAGAACCTGCTGCCGCTGGTGTACCCGGTGACCACCGAAGCGTTGCCGGCACCGCTGTCCTACGAGCAGGTGATCAGCGATTTCTACGACGAAGCTGCCGTGGCGGTCGCCGAACATCTGGACGCCGGGCGCGACGTCGCGGTGATCTGCGAAGGAGATCCGTTCTTCTACGGCTCTTACATGTACCTGCATGATCGCCTCGCCAGCCGTTACGAGGCCGAAGTGGTGCCGGGTGTGTGCTCGATGCTCGGCGGCGCTTCGGTGCTCGGTGCGCCGCTGGTGTATCGCAACCAAAGCCTGTCGGTCCTGTCCGGTGTGTTGCCGCACGAAGAGCTGAAACGCCGCCTGGCTGATGCCGACGCGGCGGTGATCATGAAGCTTGGGCGCAACTTTCCCAAAGTGCGTCAGGTACTCGCAGAACTCGGCCTCGCTGAGCGTGCGCTGTATGTCGAGCGCGCGACAATGGCCAACCAGAAGATCGTGCCGATGGATCAGGTCGAGCCGATGTCCTCGCCATACTTCTCGCTGATCATCGTGCCCGGCGAACGGTGGCAAGGCTGATGACGCCGATCACTCCCGCCATTGTCATTCTCGGTCAGGGCAGCCTGGCTACCGCACGGCGCATCCAGCAGGTGTATCCGGCGGCGCAGATTCACGGCCTCGCCGGGCGCGTAGAAGGTGCCGATTGCACCTATCAGGAATTCGGCGCGACCCTGCGCGCGCTGTATCAGCAGGCCACGCCGATCATTGCCCTGTGTGCGGCGGGGATTGTCATTCGTACGCTGGCGCCGCTGTTGCTGGAAAAGGGCGCCGAGCCACCCGTACTCGCAGTCGCCGAGGATGGCAGCGCGGTAGTGCCGTTGCTGGGCGGCCTCGGCGGGGTCAACGTCATGGCGCGGGACATCGCTGCCGGATTGCAGGTCGCAGCGGCGATCACCACCAGCGGCGAGTTGCGCTTTGGTACCTGCCTGCTCAATCCACCGAGCGGTTATGCGCTGGGCGATCTGGAATCGGGCAAGCGCTTTGTCTCCGACCTGCTCGCCGGCCACAGCGTGCGCATCGAAGGCGCGGCGCCGTGGCTGGATCAGGCGCAGTTGCCGCAGGACCCACAGGCGCAACGCGCGATTCATGTCGGCAGTGCCGAGCGTCAAGCGAGCGCCGATGAATTACTGATTTACCCGCGCAGCGTCGCGGTGGCGGTGAGTGCAGAAACAGCCGACCTGGCGAATGCCGTGCGCAGCGCGTTGCAGCAGACGAAAATCGCCGTGCAATCGTTGGCCTGCCTGCTGGCGGCTGACAGCGAAATGGCTTCGGCAAAATTGCGCGAAGCGGCGCAGGAGTTGGACGTGCCGCTGCGCTTTGTCGCGGCGCAAAGTGATCTGCAGGCCGTCGCGCTGGCTGCCGTACCGCAAGCGCACATCTACCTCGTGCAGAATCTGGCCATTGCAGTGGCCGCCGAGCCGCTGGACATCGAGCAAGTCGGCCGTCCTCGCGGTCGTCTCGCCGTGATCGGCCTCGGCCCCGGCGCTGCCGAATTGATGGTGCCGGCGGTGAAGGCCGAACTGGCGCGCGCCACCGACGTGCTCGGCTACGAAACCTACGTGCGCATGGCCGGCCCTTTCCGCGACGATCAGGTGCAGCATTGCACCGACAACCGCGAAGAAATGCAGCGCGCCCGTCACGCCTTCCGCCTCGCCGCCGAGGGGCGTTCGGTAATCGTCGTGTCCTCGGGTGATCCCGGTGTGTTCGCCATGGCCGCCGCGGTGCTTGAAGCGTTGCACGAATCGAGCGACCCGGCCTGGCACAGCGTCGACCTGCAAATCCTGCCCGGCGTCTCCGCGTCGCTGGCCACCGCCGCGCAGGCGGGTGCGCCACTGGGCCACGATTTCTGCGTGATGTCGCTGTCGGACAACCTCAAGCCGTGGTCGATCATCGAGAAACGTCTGGATCTCGCTGCGCAAGCGGATCTGGCCCTGGCGTTCTATAACCCGATTTCCCGTGCTCGACCGTGGCAATTGGGCAGGGCGCTGGAGATCGTTGCGCAGCACCGCACCCCTGAAACACCGGTCGTGCTGGGCCGCGACATCGGACGTCCGGGCCAGACCTTGCGCACCACCACCCTCGGCGCGCTGACGGCGGATCAGGTCGACATGCGCACGATGGTGCTGATCGGCTCCTCCACCACCTGCACTTTCCCCCGCGCCAGCGGTGGTGAATGGGTTTATACGCCGCGTTGGTACGGCGAAAAGCCGCTTTCCTGACTTGCGCGCCGAGGCAAGTTGTAAGCAACTTGTCTCGGCGTGACATCCGGTCAAAGTGCCTGTCTGAATATTTCCTTTTGAAACCGGACGATGCATGCGTCAAGAACGCCACTTTGGCTGTCCGGGTAATGACTGGTGGGCAACTTATATGTTGCCGGATGGTGCGCGTCAGCCACGTGACTGTTATTCGATGTTTCTCCAGTAATCATTTGAGTTTTGTGTTTTTTGAAGTCGTTGCGTCGGCGGCATAACTTCGTCCAGGTTCACTTTAATGAATCAGGGATGAAGGCTAATGGGTGTCATGGAACAGTATGTCGGCGAGGCGGATTTTATTTCTGCCGACGATTACTCAGCGCTGCAACGCGCCTTGAAGGAGTTTTCCACTACTGGCGAATATGCCGAGTTGGCAGCGCTTTACGAGAGGGTCAGCAGGGCCTCGGAGTTCACTGAAAAACTGCAAGTCGTAACGCTTTTCCTCGACAACTTCGAACGTCTGGCCAAGCGCAAGACAACGCCCATGCCGGCGGCCATTGATCGGATCGAAACCAGGCTGCGCGATTACGCGGCACGCCTGGCAGCAACGGTAAGCATGCTCAGTGACCTGCCCACGCCAGTGCCGAAGACAATGCACTTTGTCTGGGTCGGCGGCAGTCAGGTCGGCGCTATCCAGCGTGATTACATGAATGTCTGGCGCCAGGTTCTGGCCACGGAGGGCTACCAGTTCAATCTTTGGTACGACAGCGATGCCTTGCTGGCTTTCGAAATGAATCGGGTCATTTCCGAAAGCGCGCGAGTGGATGCAATGGAGTCGGGCGGCGACACCGTGAGCCGCCCCGGTGCGCTGGCAAAGATGATCGAAGATCGTGCGCGAGTCCTGAAACGCGAGATGTTCGAGTTTCTGCAACAACCACAATGGCAAGGCAAAGCCGATCAGGCCCGGATCGATTTGATGGTGCGCGCTTACGGTAAAGACCGGGTGACACTGGAGAACTTTCGCCAGCAATGTTTGCAGACCCATGAACAAATGGCCGGCGGCGACTTGCAGTTGCGCGACGTTCGTCAAGAGTTTCACGGGCATTTTCTGGCCGATGTTTATCAGCGTGAAGTGGCGATGCGTGGCAACTTCGCCGCCGCCAGTGATGTCGTGCGCTTGCAGGCGCAATACCTGGAGGGCGGTCGTTACAGCGACATGGATTACTTACCGCCGTTGGCTGAAAAGTTGGGCGGCGTCGATATAAGTGGGTACAGCGAAGAACAACGTATTGGCGTATTGCAGGTGTTGCTCAATAACGACAAGTCACTGATGCCAGGTCGCGACCGCCATCGCTATCTCGACAGAGTCGGGACTATTCCTGCTGCGGATCTGCAAGCCTTGCAGACGTTTGCTCGCGACAATCATCGAGTCGGGGAAATCTTTGTCACCCCCAGGGAGCGCTCCGTACCGCGGGATGCGATGCGTCTGGGGACAGCTCACGGTGTTGCCGTGACGGGCGAAATGAACGCGCACATCCTTGCCCACGCGAGAAGTGGCATGACCCTGGCGTACATGCAAATGATCCGCTTGAACTATGACTGCCTGCTGGAGGTGGAGCGTCGTGTGATAGCCGCCGGCGTCGATACCCAAGATGAGGGGCGGGTGGTCGCGATTATCCAGAACGTCGTTAATGAAATGCTCGCGCAACAGCGGTTTCCAGCCTCACCGATCCATTTCGCCGCAGGCAAGCTCATCGAAGCTATCCATTCCTATTATCAGGACGGGATCCGGGTTGGGGCGCGCAGCACGATCACGCTTACCGGGCCAGGTGCAGCGGCAGCCGGGCTGACCAAATACATCGAAGAGCACTTGCTGCCCGACCAGATTGATCAGATTCGCAATCATCTGAAACTGGTAGAGGGCTACAACGTCCATACCGAGGAGGAAATGATCTCCGGCTGGACCGTCAATGACGACGAGGCGCAATGGCTGGCCAAGGAGCAGGAAAAATGGCGCAGCGGCAAACTCAAGTCGCGTTATACCGGGCGACTGGCGGATCTGCTCAAACCGCAACAGACGCTGACGTTCAAGCAGGGCTGGCCGGTGGTGGGTGGTAAGGCGGTTTTACTGACGTCGGTCCTGCAGCGATGGGTCGATGACCTGGGCGAGCCCTTTATCCGAGCCATGCGCGAAAAACTCAGCGGTGAAATCAGCTTCACCGATGCTTTCGCCATCGGCTTCGACACGCGGCAGTTGATTGCTGCGCAATCGCAGAACGAGCTGCCGGTTTCCCATGGTGCCGAAACGTCCAGCAACCTCAACGAACTGTTCAGTCGGATTGCCCATGACGCCCTGCCGCTGCAACAACTCAGTCCGCTTCAGCGGGTCACGCTCGGTGGGATTTTCGGAGCAGGCAGTCTGGACGATGCGGGCTTTGCGGATGTCTGGAAAAGCGTGCGTGAGCTTGCCGTGGCAACCGATGGCGACGGCACTTTCGCGCGTTTCGACGCCATCGAGAAAGCCATTCATCAGCGCCCGGAATTCGAGACGGCGCTGGCGCGGGGTGAGGCGCATCCTCGGCTGACGGCGCGCGAACTCAAGGTCCAGGCGCTCTTCGAAGCGCTGACGGTGCGGCAGTGGGGCGAACGTATCGGGCAGATCAAGCGCACCGCGCAGCGTGAATACCGCACCCGGATCATTCAGCACAGTGCGCAAGTTCGAGAAATATTCATCAGTGCCGGCGCAACCTCGGCCCGGCAACTGTCGCAGGATTTGCTGATGCAGACGACCAGCGACCCAGGGCGACGGTGTTATCCGCTGGCGCTGTTGATGGGCGCCGCAGTGGTCGCCGGCGAGTCGGCCGAGCGCACGCTGGTCGGGCATGTCGCTACGGCCAACATCGATCCTGAACACACCAGTTCCCGGGCGTTGCTCAGTGCGCTGAACGAATTGCGGACTGTCCCGACCAACACCATTGGCAGGCCTCTTGGCGTGCAGAATCTGGACTCGCTGATGCAGCAGCTGGAGGCGAAAACGGCTTCTACCGTCCTGTTGCTCGACACCGGCGATCACGCGTTGTTGATGGCCAAGGTGCAAGTAGACGGCCGGTTCGTCTACCGCTTCTACGATCCGAACTTCGCCATTTACGGGTTCGCCACAGGTGCCCAGGCCAGGCTCGGCATGGAGCGTTATCTGAGTGCAGGCGATAGCGCGCTGGCCAGGCTCTACGGGCTGGGTGACATGGCGGGTGCGCAATTCAATGTGATCGAGCTGAACACCGAGGTAATCGCCGCGCGCAAGCTGTCGGCGGGGTTGCGCGTAGACAGCTTTTTACACTCGCCTTCGAGCGATTCGCGACGTGCCTCGGTCTGGGCCAGACAAGCGCTGGCGCGCCAGCGCTCGCTCAGCGAAAACGCGCGCATGGGCACAAGCCTGGCGCAGGTGGACGCGCGGTATTGGGCGCAGGCATTTGGCGAAGCGACGCAGCAGTTGCGCAGTGAACACTCGCTAGGGCGCGGATATCTGCCGTTGCTCGACACCCTCAAGCCGCAGGCGGATGGCGCTTTTTCGCTGACGCTGGCCGATGCGCAACATCCGCATCAGGCGCGAACGGTCAGCACCATTGACCCGCGCTTCAACAAGCTCAAAGCGCATCTGCAGCAGTTGGTCAAAGCGGCAAAACCGCTGGCTTCGGCCGAGTCTGACGGCGGCAGTCGCTTGAGTTTTGCCTTTGCGATCCAGACCCTGATCACCGAAATGCGCCAGCGCGATTACCAGGCTGGCGATCAGTTGCCAGCTCTGTCGATCGCTTTGCAAGTGCAGGTCTACGTCAGTTATGCCCAACTGGGGTTCGGTGTGGTCAGCGATACCGCTCAGGTGATCAACCTGGTGCGGCAGGTGGCCGCCAGTGAGCAAGCGCTGCTGCGTCAGTCGTCACTGGCTGGCCGCGTGCTCGGGCCGGCAGCTACCGGTGTCGGCTTTGCGTTCTCGCTGGTCAACATCGGCTTCGACATCTACAACCTTTCGCTGGCGCAGAACCACGAGCAGCGCTCTCGTTTTTCCACTTCGCTGGCGTTCAACGTGGCGGCGTTGGGGCTGGACATTGCCGCGCTGGCGGTCGGAGGAACGGTCGGTGCGGCGGCGGCCATTCTGTCCGTGCCGTTGCTCGGTATCGGCATCGGTGCTACCGCGATAGCCAGCAATCTCGGGCAAATCGCCGACAAGGCCACTGCGGTCGGCAAGCATTTGCGTGCCATTTACAACGCTTACCAGCCAGGCGCTTTTACCTTTGCAGACGGGACGCTGCAGTTTCCGCCCGAAGCCGTCATTACCCAACTTGACCTGCAAAACCGACAGATCCGTTTCGACAGCCAGCGGTTTTATCCGTGGGGCGGTGGCCCGCTGGAGTTGCCGCAGTACAACGATGACCCGAAGCAGATTCACCGCTCGCTGAACATTCGCCAGGCCTTCGGTCTGGCCGAGAGCGCAACACTGGATATCCGCGACGATGCTGCGCTGCATACCGTGGTGCTGCCCTGCACGCCGCTTTGCTATTACGGTTACGAATATCAACTGGGGGGCGCCGGCTATGTCTATGAGCCATCGGCGGGCGAGCGGGTTGAACCGCGCAGCTCCAGTGAACATGCCGAGCCGCACTGGTACGCAGCGTTTCATCCGTTCGCCGACCTTGGCGATATGCTAGCGACGCAACGGGACGAGCGTATCCACACCCGCTACCCGCAATTGCGCAACAGTGCGGCGGACAAGCTCGAATACGATGAACACGGCAACCGGCGTTTCTATCTGCACAGCACGCCGTCGCTCAAACACATTCTCTACAAGCTGCATCCGGTCTATAAACCGACCACGATCCGCGTGCAGATCAACGATCAGGTTCGTCAGTTGGCGGTCCCGACGCTGCCGGTGGAGTGGCAGCAAAAACTTTCCTATGAAATCACCGCCACGCCCGGGCACTGTCAGTTACGCCTGACTCCCGGTTTGCGCGAAGTGACATTCAACGGCTTCGGCAAATGGCTGGTGCATGCGCCCTGGGCCAATCTCGAGCAGGTCAACTTTGCTGATGCTGTGATTGCTGATGACGACGGCCCACGGTTACATCTGGCGGGGCGCCAATTGACGGTTGACGGCATCGTGCTGTCGGCTTTCGAGGGGCTGATCGAACTCGCCGGGGGGGAACTGTACGAACTGGACTGGCAACAGAATGCATTGCGCCTGGTATCCGTTACGCTTGTCGAGATCAACCATCCGCGCGATGTCCTTGCGCGACTGCGCAAACTGGGTGACGAGGATCGTCTGGCGGCCGGCTATCTGCGGCTTGAGCGATTCAACGTGCCGTTCACTCCGGCCAGCCAGACGCTGAGGACCACGGCTTTTTACGATGGCCCGCGCAGACGCCTGTTGTACGCGCGCAATCTGCCCGGCGCGGTGAACGATGGCTTGCTGCTGGGCGCCGCCACTGCCGATGAAGCGTGGTTTTATCATCCCGATCACGCCACCGTCTGGCGCGTCGCTGTGCTCAGCGGGCAAGTCGTGCAGCGCTATCGTTTGCCGAGTCTGGAATCTGGCACAAAAATCACTGCTTTCGGGCAACTCGCAGACGGCACTCTGCGTGTCTCGCAGCAGTTGGTTGAACCGGAAAACCTTAACGTGCGGACCACGCTGGAGTTTCATCTGGCTGACAAGAGCGTGACGCTGACCGACATCACTCTATGGTCGCCCGGATTGGAAAATTCCCTCCTCAAACCTGAAGAGGGCAGCCGGATCGCGTTTTTTCGACATCGCCAGAAACCGCCTCGCGCCTATACCGACGGAACCCCCGGCATGGCTCCTGCCATCAGCACCTGGCGCTACGCACCGTATATTCATGCGCAGGCTTATTCTTTCGATCAACTGCTCGAGCGAGCCTGGATCGCAGCGGAAAACGGGCGCTATTTCCGCGCAGACCCTGACAGTGACGCGGACCGAGTGTTGCTCATGCCACGATCCGCTGATCCGGCCACAGCACTGCTGTTCTTCAGCAAGCAACGTCAGATGCTCAGCCATGGCATCGAACTGCGCGACAGTGTGTTCGTGCAGCAAGCGCTGGCAAGGGATGTGGTTGATGTACGACGTGTCGGCGATAGCTACCTCGCCACGTTGAGTGATGGGCGACTGTTCGAGATCGATCTGGACGGCAAGAACGATAACTGGTTATCGGAACTAGACAGGGATGTGTTGCAGTTCGTCGGCCTCGGCCAGCGCTGGCTGCAACAACATCCCGACTGGCTGGCCGCACTGCCGGCGCTGGCCAGGAAGTACAACAGCGCAGCATTTGCCATCATCGGTTTACGCGCCCAGGCAAACCAGCCCTTTCTGGCTGCGTGGTGCGTGGACGAAAAGCTGATACTGGCGCAAACGCCTGGCAAACGCGAGCTGACATTACTGGGCCTGACGCCGGACCGGCAGGCCGTCTGGCTGCTGGATACCGAAGCCGGAACACTCTGGCGGCAGACGCTGGTGTCCATCGACGAAGCTCGCGCGGCGTTCGGCAATAGCAGCATCGTGCAGCATCGCCAGGCCTTGCCACAGGCCGAACCGGTCTGGTCATCGTGGACATTCGGCGAAGTTCTGCCGCGGGGCGATGGCTTGCTCGGGCGCACCCGCGAAGGCGTGACGCTGCAACTGCAGGATCAGCAACCGGCGCGGATCGTCGGCACGGAAAACCGCTGGTCCTGTCGTCTCGGCGAAACGCCTGCGCAATTGTGCGAGCGCTTGAAGCAGTTGCTGGACGGGCAAGCCCATGCCGCCTTCCTGCCCATCGAAAATACCGGTAATCGTTACCAATATTACGTGCCGACGCTGAATCGGCTGTTCGATGTGTCCGCGCGGGACGATGGCCAATGGGCGACGTTCCTCGGTACGCGCGATACAGACAATCCGCTACTGCTCGACCCGATTGACGTATTGCTTTTCAGTGCCGGGACGCTCGATGGCGTCTGGTTGCCAGGCAGCCATGCTCAGCGTGAAGCACAGATCATGGCGCTGCAGGTGAGCGACGACCTCACCGAGGTCTCGCCATTGCTGGTGGACGGCGTGGACAAGCTGATCCTGAGCTTTGGTTCGCACACGGAGGGCTATCGGATTTCGGCTGATGGCTGGCAGCGTCTGGATTGCATTGTCGTCGATGTGCGGCGTCCGTCAGGCAGCGACACGGCGGAGCCAGGTTTGCTGGTGCTCGACGTTGGGGAGTGTGGGCATTGGTTGATGTCGCGGGTCGCTGACGAGTTGCTGCTCGCCGATCCGGACAGTGGCCGCAGTCTGATCGTGCGCAACGCCCAGGAACAGAGCGCCTGCGAGCTGGCCCTCAGTGTGTCGGGTCGTCAATACCTGGTCGCGCTGGAGCAATGGCTGCTGGCGTTTGAAGCCGTTCAGGACAGCGACGCCATCGCCACGCTGGCGTCTGTGACTGAACAGCTGCCTTGACTGGCTGAGCCTGCACAATAAACCGCCGCGAGCGTAGCCGTTCGCGGCGTTTTATCGAACCCTGTAATTACAGCTGTCGGCGCTCAAGGCACCAGATAGCCTTTGACTCCTGTAAAAATGATCTGCGCCGCCAGCGCGCAAACAAACAGGCCCATCAAGCGGCTGACGATCTGCAAGCCCTGATCGCCGAGAATTCGCTCAATGCGGTTCGATAGATAAAGCACGACGCCGACCGTGAAACTGGCCAGCGCAATACTCATGATTGCCGTGAGCTTGTCGTCCCAGTGCGGTTGGCTGACGCCCATGACCAGCAACGCGCCGATGGTGCCGGGACCGACCGTCAGCGGAATGGTCAGCGGTACGATGGTGACGTCCTGCTGCACGTTGTCGGCCTGCACCGCCGGTTTGCCCTGCGCCATGCCCAGTGCCGAGATAAACAATACGCTGCCGGCACCGATGCGGAACGCATCAACCGTGATGCCGAACACATCGAAGATCACCCGCCCGAACAGATACAGCAGGACGCTGGAGACCAGCGTCGCCACTGCAACTTTCCAGGCAAGACGCCGTTGCTCCTTGCGCGAATAACCGCGGGTCAGGCTGATAAAGCAGGACAACACGAAGAACGGGCTGTAAAGCACAAGCATCTTCAGGTAAACACTGAACAACACATGGAGCATGGGTGCAGGCTCACTGGCGGGGGAATCGTAAGGAGTCTATCAGGCACCGCAAAGCCTGTCGGCTTACGAAGGTTGCGTCGAGGTGCGGTTCTGCTGGTCGCGCTGGGCCACCCAATGTTCGATCAATTCGCGTAACTGCGACAACTCGACCGGTTTCGACATGTGCCCGTCCATGCCGGCCTGGCGCGCGCGCTCCTTGTGCTCAGCGAGAATGTGCGCGGTCAGCGCGACGATCGGCGTGCGAACACGCTGGTTGCTGACTTCCCAGGCGCGCAATTGTTGAGTCGCCGAAAAACCGTCGAGGATCGGCATTTCGCAATCCATCAGCACCAGGTCGTAGCGCTGGGCTTTCATCGCTTGCAGCGCTTCTTCGCCGTTGGCGGCGGTGTCCGGTTGCAGGTTGAGCTTGCCGAGCATGCCGCGAATCACTTTGGTCGAAATGGTGTTGTCCTCGGCCACGAGGATGCGGAAATCGCTGGGTACTTTCGCCGCCGTGGCCGCCGTGAGCACTTGTGGCTGGAACACGGTCTGGCCTTTGTTGCGCTGGTTGAGTTCGTCGGCCAAGGTGGTTTTCAGGGTATAGCCTGCCACCGGTTTGGCGAGGATGCGTTTGATCCCAGAGTTGCGCGCAATGATCTTGCTCGGTGCGTTGCTGATGCCGGTGAGCATGATCAGCAGGATGTCGTGATTGAGGCTCGGGTCTTCCTTGATTTTGGCGGCGAGCTGCATGCCAGTCATGCCCGGCATGTTCTGGTCGAGCAGCACCACATCGAAATAATCGCGCAGGTGCGCCTTGGTGCGTAGCAGGGCCAGCGCTTCCTTGCCTGACGGCACAGCGCTGACATTCAAGCCCCAGGCACTACACTGCTGGACCAGCACTTTGCGGCAGGTATCGTTGTCATCGACCACCAGCACCCGCGCGCCCTGCAGCGGGCTGTCGAGGTCCGAGGTCGGGTGTTCGAGGCGATCGGGATCCAGCGGCAGCGTCAGCCACAAGGTACTGCCCTGCGTCGCGCCGCTCTTGATGCCGAATTCGCCGTGCATCAAGCGGATCAGTTGCCGCGCGATGACCAGACCCAGATTGCCGCCCAGGCGGTTGGCCGACAGGAAGTGCTTGCTGTGCAGTTCGGCGTGCATCAGCGCGTCGCGTTCTTCCTGCTCCATCGGCTGACCGCTGTCCTGCACGGCTATGCGCAGACGCGGCTTGGTGCTGCGCTCGTCAAGGGCGACAACGATCAGTACTTCGCCTTCGTCGGTTTTCTTCAGCGCGTTCTCAAGCAGGCTCAGCAGGGTCTGGCGCAGACGCGTCGGGTCACCGCTGATGACTCGTGGCACTTGCGGCTGGATAAAGCTGATCAGCTCGACGTTCTGCTGCTCGGCCTTGGCGCGGTAGATGCTCAGGCAGTCGTCGATCAAGGCATTGAGGTCGAATTGCACATCGTCCAGTTCGATCTGCCCGGACTCGAGCTTGGAGATGTCGAGAATTTCGTTGATCAGCGTCAGCAGTTCATTGCCGGCGCTGTGGATGGTCTGCACATAGTCGCGCTGCTTGACCGACAGCGGGGTGCCCAGCAGCAGTTCGGTCATGCCCAGTACACCGTTCATCGGCGTACGGATTTCATGGCTGATCTTGGCGAGGAACTCGGCTTTGGCGTTGATCTCGGCATTGCTCGCGGCCAGATCGCGACTGACGCTGAATCGGCTTTCGGTGATGCTGCGCTGACGCTCACCCAAGGCGATGCTCATCAGCAGACCGCTGATGCAGATGAACACCATCAGGGTCATGATCAAGCCTTGCGGCGACACCAGCGTCAGCCCCAGCAGCGCCGGCAGAATGATCAGTGTGCCGATGTTGAACACCACCATTGCCGCGACGAACAGCCGCGCCGGGCGGTAGCCTTTCTGCCAGTGGTAGAAGCCGACGAACAACATGCTCAGGCCGGCCAGTGCCACCAAAGCGTAGGTGATGATGTTCAGCGGCAAGGTGTTGACGAACAACAGCAGCAGGCTGCACGTGACGATGAGCAAAATGTCGCCGAGCAACAGTTTGTTCAGCGGGTGCGGGCCGAGCGGGGCGAAGTAACGGTAGGCGAACATCAACCCGGCCGGCGCGGTCAGCAGCAGCGCCAGGTAAGCGCCAGGGGTCTGCACCGCATGCCAGTTCGGCAGCCACGGCCCGGCGAGGTTGAGCAGCAGCAACAGGCTCAGGCCCAGCAAGCCCTCGCAGACTGCCAGCCACAGACTGCTGCGCGAACGCGAATAGGCGTAGCGCACCAGATTGTGCAACAGCAGCATGGCCAGACAGCCGAACAGCAGGCCGAACAGCAGCGTCTGATTGTGATCGGCCGCGCTCATCACCGCCGATTGCAGGGTGACGTGCGGGCGCAATTGATGATCGGAGACCATGCGCAGATAGACATCGAGCGGTTTATCGCTCTGCGGCAGCGGCAGCATGAAGTCGCTGCTCGGCAGCGGTCGCTCGGCTTGAGGCTGGTCGGTGCCGGTGTTGCGTTGCTCGATCAACTTGTCGCCGTCGAGCACATACAGATTGAGCTGTGAAAGGTCGGGGGCAAAGATGCGCAGCACTTGCTCGTGCTTGCCCGGCGCCAACCTGAAACGCAGCCACAAGGCGCCATCGGGCGCGGACGCGGTGAGGCGCTCGAGATCGATAGGGCTAAATTGATTGGTGTAGCGAGCGGAGCGGATATCGCTCAGTTGCAGACTGCCCTGATCGTCAAGCAATACCGACCAGCCACTGCCTTGTCCGGCCAGGGCCGGGAGCATGCAGAGCAAGGTCAGCAACGTGACGGTGAAGCTTATGGCAATCCTGAGCCAGCGCACGGCGAAATCCCTTCGTAGGTTGATGCCAGAATATAACGATGCGCGGCGGCGGAACAGCCCGGCGAGGAACGGCATCCCTCGCCGGGCGTGGGCCTTAGCTTATTGCTGGGTTTCGCCACGTTCACGGGCAATGGCGCGATAGCCAATGTCCTTGCGGTAGAAGCAGCCTTCCCAGTCGATGGCCGCTGCCAGCTTGTACGCCTGCTGCTGCGCTTCACCCACGGTCGCCCCCATGGCAGTGGCGCAGAGCACGCGACCGCCGGCTGTGACGACGGCGCCGTCTTGCAGCGCGGTACCGGCGTGGAAGACTTTACCTTCCAGCTTCGCTGCCGCGTCCAGACCATTGATCGCCGCGCCCTTGGCGTAGTCGCCCGGGTAGCCACCGGCTGCCAACACGATGCCGACGCTCGGACGTGGATCCCACTGCGCTTCAACCTTGTCCAGCGCTTGCGCCAGTGCGGCTTCGACCAGCAGCACCAGGCTCGATTGCAGGCGCAGCATCACCGGTTGGGTTTCCGGATCGCCGAAGCGGCAGTTGAACTCGATGACTTTCGGATGACCGGCCTTGTCGATCATCAGGCCGGCATAGAGGAAACCGGTGTAGACGTTGCCTTCATCGGCCATACCACGCACGGTCGGCCAGATCACCTGGTCCATCACGCGCTGGTGCACGTCGGCGGTGACCACCGGGGCCGGGGAGTAAGCACCCATGCCGCCGGTGTTCGGGCCGCTGTCGCCGTCGCCGACGCGTTTGTGGTCCTGACTGGTGGCCATCGGCAGGACATTCTTGCCGTCGACCATGACGATGAACGAGGCCTCTTCGCCGTCGAGGAATTCCTCGATGACTACGCGCGAACCGGCATCGCCAAACGCATTGCCGGCGAGCATGTCGCGCACGGCCTCTTCGGCTTCAGCCAGGGTCATGGCGACGATTACACCTTTACCGGCCGCCAGGCCATCGGCCTTGATCACGATCGGCGCGCCTTTTTCACGCAGATAGGCCAGCGCTGGCTCGATCTCGGTGAAGTTCTGGTAGTCGGCGGTCGGGATCTTGTGGCGGGCGAGGAAATCCTTGGTGAACGCTTTCGAGCCTTCGAGCTGCGCAGCACCGGCGGTCGGGCCGAAGCAGTCCAGGCCACGGGAGCGGAACAGATCGACGACGCCCGCGACCAGCGGCACTTCCGGGCCGACGATGGTCAGGGAGACGTTTTTCTCGGCGAAGTCGGCCAGTTGCTCAAGGGCCAGCACGTCGATGGCGACGTTCTCACACTTGGCTTCAATTGCCGTACCGGCGTTGCCCGGCGCGACGAAAACCTTCTGCACACGCGGATCCTGAGCCACTTTCCAGGCCAGAGCGTGTTCACGGCCACCGCTGCCAATGATCAAAACATTCATTTCAAAAACCTCGGATGACGCTAATTCTGTTGAGCGCCGCAGGGACGCTGATCGTTCCCACGCTCTGCGTGGGAATGCCTCTACGGACGCTCTGCGTCCGAGGGACGCGGAGCGTCCCGGGCTGCGTGCCCACGCAGAGCGTGGGCACGATCAAGCAAAATAATCAGTGACGGAAGTGGCGCATGCCCGTAAAGACCATCGCGATACCGGCCTCGTCGGCTGCGGCAATCACTTCAGCATCACGCATCGAACCACCCGGCTGGATTACCGCGGTGATGCCAACCTTGGCCGCGTTATCGAGACCGTCGCGGAACGGGAAGAACGCGTCCGAGGCCATGACCGAACCGGCCACCTGCAAACCTGCGTGCTCAGCCTTGATCGCGGCGATACGCGCCGAGTTTACGCGGCTCATCTGGCCGGCGCCGACACCGATGGTCTGACGGTTCTTGGCGTAGACGATGGCGTTGGATTTAACGTACTTGGCGACTTTCCAGGCGAAGATCAGGTCGTGGATTTCCTGTTCGGTCGGGGCACGTTTGGTCACGACTTTCAGGTCATCGGCGCTGATCATGCCGATATCGCGGCTCTGCACCAGCAGGCCACCGTTGACGCGCTTGTAGTCCCACGCGGCGGCGCGGTCTGCCGACCATTCGCCGCAGGCCAGCAGGCGCACGTTGGCTTTGGCGGCGACGATGGCGCGGGCTTCTGCGCTCACGCTCGGGGCGATGATCACTTCAACGAACTGACGCTCGACGATCGCTTTAGCGGTCTCGGCATCCAGTTCACGGTTGAAGGCGATGATCCCGCCGAAGGCCGATTCGGTGTCGGTGGCATAGGCCAGTTCGTAGGCCTGACGGATACCGCCTTCAGCGTCCGGGCTCACGGCAACGCCACACGGGTTGGCGTGCTTGACGATCACGCAGGCCGGCTTGACGAAGCTCTTCACGCATTCCAGTGCGGCGTCAGTGTCGGCCACGTTGTTGTAGGACAGCTCTTTGCCCTGCAGTTGGGTCGCGGTGGCGATGCCGACTTCGGCAGGCTTGGCTTCAACGTAAAACGCCGCGCTCTGGTGCGGGTTCTCGCCGTAGCGCATTTCCTGCGCCTTGATGAACTGGCTGTTGAAGGTGCGCGGGAATTCGCTGCGGCCTTCGGTGCTCAGGGTTTCAGCCGCCTGATTCACGGTGCCCATGTAGTTGGCGATCATGCCGTCGTAGGCCGCTGTGTGTTCGAAGGCCTTGAGCATCAGGTCGAAACGCTGGGCGTAGGTCAGGCCGCCGGCTTTCAGGCTTTCGAGCACGCTGGCGTAGTCGCTGGCATTTACCACGATCGCCACGTCTTTATGGTTTTTCGCCGCCGAACGGACCATGGTCGGGCCGCCGATGTCGATATTTTCGATCGCGGTCGGCAGGTCACAGCCTGGCTTGTTGATGGTGGCTTCGAACGGGTACAGGTTGACCGCGACCAGATCGATCGGCTGGATGCCGTGCTCGCTCATGATTGCGTCGTCGATCCCGCGACGACCGAGGATGCCGCCGTGGATTTTCGGGTGCAGGGTTTTCACCCGGCCGTCCATCATCTCGGCGAAACCGGTGTAATCCGCGACTTCCACTGCGGCAACGCCGTTGTCGCGCAGCAGCTTGAACGTTCCGCCGGTGGAGAGGATCTCGACGCCGAGCGCTTCCAGCTCCTTGGCGAATTCGAGGATCCCGGTCTTGTCGGAAACGCTGATCAAGGCGCGGCGGATCGGCAGGCGGGTAGTCTGGTCGGTCATCTCAATTTCCATCAAAAGCAAAGGAAGTCAGCAAAAAAGGCGACCGTTTTTTACGCGGGCGCCTTTCTGGTTTGATTGAATGCTTACAGCAGATCGTACTGCTTGAGTTTCTTGCGCAGCGTGCCGCGGTTGAGTCCCAGCAGCTCACTGGCCTTGGTCTGGTTGCCCTTGACGTAGTTCATCACGCTTTCGAGCAGGGGAGCCTCGACTTCGGAGAGCACCAGGTTGTACACATCCGTGACGGACGCGCCCTCAAGGTGGGCGAAATAATTGTGCAGCGCCTTCTCGACACTGCCGCGAAGGGTCTGGCCTTCTTCGCTCGGCGTGTTGAGGTGCTGTTTCAAATTCACGTTGTCGCTCACGGGTGTTGTTCCACTCACTAAAGTCTCGGTCATCATCGTCATGCGGCCACCCCTTCTTCGTCCCCTGTCAGGCTCTTGTAACGCTCGGCGAAGAACTCCCGAACGTTGGCGCATTGTGTTTCCGTACCATCCAAACGATTGAAACGGGCGCGAAACTCCCTGGCGCCCGGCAAGGTTGCGAGATACCAGCCCACATGCTTGCGCGCTATGCGCACGCCCATCACATCCCCATAGAAAGCGTGAAGGGCGGCCAGATGTTCCAGCAGAATGCGTTCCACCTCGATCAGCTCCGGCGCCGGCAATTTCTCGCCGGTCCGCAGGAAATGATCGATCTCGCGAAAAATCCATGGCCGCCCTTGAGCGGCGCGACCCACCAACAGGCCATCGGCACCGGTGGCATCAAGCACGTATCGGGCCTTCTCTGGCGAATCGATATCGCCATTGGCGAAAACCGGAATCGACACTGCCTGCTTGATCGCGGCAATCGTGTCGTATTCGGCTTCCCCGGTGTACAGATCGGCGCGCGTGCGGCCATGCACGGCCAGCGCGGTGATTCCGGCCTGTTCGGCGATTTTCGCCACGGTCAGGCCGTTCCTGTTCTCGCGATCCCAGCCGGTGCGAATCTTCAGCGTAACCGGCACATCCACTGCAGCCACCACGGCCTGCAGGATCTCGGTCACCAGTGCTTCGTCTTTCAGCAACGCGGAGCCGGCGGCCTTGTTGCAGACTTTCTTCGCCGGACAGCCCATGTTGATATCGATAATCTGCGCACCCAGCTCGACGTTGGCCCGGGCCGCATCCGCCAGCATCTGCGCATCGCCACCGGCGATCTGCACCGAGCGTGGCTCGGGATCACCTTCGTGGATCATGCGCATGCGCGACTTGCGGGTGTTCCACAGGCTCATGTCACTGGTGACCATTTCCGAGACTACAAGCCCTGCGCCCAGACGCTTGCACAGCTGACGAAAGGGCTGGTCGGTGACGCCCGCCATCGGGGCGAGAATCAAGCCGTTCTGCAATGTGTATGGGCCGATGCGTACCGCCGACATAGGACTTCCCTGAGGTGGGGCCGGATCATGAGAGTTCGAAAAAGGGTTGGCATGATACCCGCTCTCGATGACTGGTTAAAGGCTGAATTGAACAAAATCTGAACAGTAATTTTGTTATCGCCAGTGGTTTGGTCGAGCGCGGCGAAGTCAGAAAACCGCCGTCAACGCACAAGCTGCGCGGACTTCACTCTGGAGAGTGGAAGCTCAGGCTGTAATTCACCGCTTTCGGGCCTGGATCAAGGATGTCCAGTGCGATGTGGATCGGCGTCTGCGGCGGCATCTCCGGCAGGCCTTCAAGATCGCCCTTGAGGTATTCGCCGGGTTTGAAGCGACGACTGGCGATCAGATGGCCGTTGAGGTCGGCAAAGCGCAGCTCCAGCAAGGGGAACGGTTGGGAAAAGGTAGCCCGGTTGTAGATAATCGCATCGACCACCAGCGCACCGTTGAACTCCGGATGGCTGCGCACCACCAGATTGCTGCTCTTGATTCTGGCAATGTCGACCTTGGACGGCACCGTGCAGCCGAGCTGCGGGCAGATCTGCTGGAACCACGGGCGGTATTGATCCTGCCGTGCCAGTTCGTCGAAATGGTAGGCGATGTATTGCGCCGCCAGACCGCCCGCCGCGATCAGCACCAGCAGCAGCCAGAGCAGGCGCCGGCCCCAGGGCGAACGGCGTTTTTGCCAGTCGAGTTGCAGCGGGTCGTCGGTCAGGTCTTGCAGAACTTCGGCGCGTACACCGGGTTCTGCGCGCTCGCGCTTTTTGCGCAGCGGCGCGATCGACGGCAAATCGTCATCATCGCTGTCGTCGCTGGTCGACAGCCGTTCACGGCGGGCATTCGGGTCGATCGGGTCGTGCAGGCGCAACTGCGGAATGCGCGGCTCGTCATCGAGATCCACCGGTTCCAGCGACAGCGAGGGTTCGGTGCGCTCGGGTTCGAGGGTTTCGATGTCTTCGATGTCCGGCTCGACCTCCGACAGCGGTGTGCGCTCATCGGCAGGTTCGCTGAACAGGCTGCCGGGCCATGCCGCGTCATCCGGTTCGGGGCTGTCGCGGCGCGCACTCAGGGCGTCCTCGCGCGAACGCCCCAGTTCGGTAGTTGGCTGGATTTCGCGTTGCTCGAGGCGGGCCAGTTCCTGATCCAGGTCGAGATTGTCGAGATCCAGTTCCGAGGCGTTCCATTGTTTCTGGCTGATCGCGCGCGGTGCTGGTGTTTTATCGATAGAAGGCGATGGCGCTTCAGCCAGCGGCGGCGCAACGGGCGTCAGCGCATCCTTGCCGGCGTGTTGTTCAAGCAGCTGTTTGGCGGCGTTGAACACTTGCAGGCAGGAGCCGCAGCGAACCACCCCGCGGGCCACGCTCAATTGGGCATGGCTGACGCGGAAGCTGGTTTGGCAATGCGGGCACTGAGTGACGAAGCTGTCGGTCATGCGGCGATCCGGTGTATGCAGGCGCTCATATTAGCGCCGACGGCCAGTGATGCGCACCCAACCGTCGCGATTGGCAATCGGGTCGAGGTCGAAGTCCTGTGCATAAGCGGCGGCGACTTCGTCACCTTGTTCGGCGAGGATGCCCGAGAGCGCCAGACGCCCACCGGTCTTGACCAGCCCTGACAGTTGCGGCGCCAGCGAAACCAGCGGGCCGGCGAGAATGTTGGCGACCAGCACATCGGCTTTGACCTGCGGCAGATCTTGCGGCAGATACAGCGGGAACAGTTCGTCGGCGATATGGTTACGCCCGGCATTGTCGCGCGACGCTTCCAGCGCCTGCACGTCGATGTCGGTACCGACCGCTTGTTTCGCGCCCAGCAGTAACGCCGCGATCGCCAGAATCCCCGAGCCGCAGCCGAAGTCGAGCACGTTGCAGTCTTTCAAGTCCTGGCCGTCGAGCCATTCCAGGCACAGCGCGGTGGTCGGGTGCGTGCCGGTGCCGAAAGCCAGGCCCGGGTCCAGCAGCAGGTTGACCGCATCAGGCTCGGGCGCGGCGTGCCAGCTCGGCACGATCCACAGGCGCTGGCCGAAACGCATCGGCTGAAAACCGTCCATCCAGCTGCGTTCCCAGTCCTGATCTTCGATCACTTCACTGTGATGCTCGGGCAACGGGCTGCCCGTCAGCAACTCCAGATGAGCCAGAACCGGCGCCGGTTCAGTGCCACCTTCGAACAGCGCCAGCAGATGGGTGTGCGACCACAGCGGGGTGGTGTTGAGCTCCGGCTCGAAGATCGGCTGGTCTTCGGCGTCCATGAAAGTCACCGACACGGCGCCCACTTCAAGGAATGCATCCTCGTAGGTTTCGGCTTGTTCCGGGGTGATGGCGAGACGGACTTGCAGCCAGGGCATGGCGGTTACCTTCGAAAATCTGTGGAGCAGCCCGAAGCTGCAAAAGCGCGCAGTTTACGCCAGGTCGCCGGCAAAGTGGACAAGCCGCTTTGCTGTTACACATTGGCCGGCGCGATATACCCGTGTATCGCCTTGACGCGTTTGCCGGCAAATACAGTAAAGGCTCATTTCTACGCAACGACGGGCTGGGATATGGCGAGTCAACAAGGGATTGTAGAAGAAACGGCAAGCGCCGCTGCGTCCACCGGGACGGTGCAGGAGGTTCTGCTGCGCATCACGCGCTGGCAGGTGCTGCTCGACAAGCGTCTGAGCAGCCAGATGAGCTTGCTGGAGGCCATGGAAGATTTCGCATTGACCGAACTGCGCAGTCATTACCCTGATGGCAATATCGATCCGGGATTTGTGCAGGCCCTGCTCGATGCGATTCTGCAAAAAATCATCGATGGCAAACCGCTGATGTACCTGGCGATCCGCGATTCGCCGTACCGCTGGCCGGGTGCTACCGACCGGGCACTGCCAGCCAGCCATCGTGAAGCGGTCACCCAGACAGTGAAACGCGTTGCCGGACATTTCCTTGGTCAGTACAAAAGCTATCTGCGAGAACACTGGCAAACCAAGGGGCTTGAGGCTGCGTTCGATCGTTTGGTCTTGCGCAAGCTGCAGCGTTTTATCGACGACATCGACGCGCTGTTCAAGGCAGACCGGCTCGCGGCGCTGACACTGGATCAATTGTACAGGCACATCGAAAAACTCGAGCAACGAAGCACTCGCCGGTATCGATTGACCTCGCTGGCCACCGGTGCGGAAAAGAAGATGCTTCAGGCGCAGTCATTCGCGCAGTTACCGCATTGGCTGCGAGTGCTGAACGAACCGGATCGCACCAGGTTGCGCATGTATCAGCAACAGACGGCGCTGGCGCAGACGGCGCTCGATGGTCTGCTGGAAGGCTACGGATCGTTGCGCGCCTATGCCCGTCAACAAACGATCGATTACGTCCTGCTCAAGCTCGACATGGAAGTGGAGCCAGACCGGATCGAGGTGCGCTTGAAATGGCGTTCGGCCGTTGGCGAGCCGACGCAGAACCGCAGCCTGAGCGAATTGCTCGCAGCGGGGCCGATCGGTAAGGATTTTGCTGCGGTGCTGGACGTTACCAGTGGTCCGGCCAAACGTAATCAGCCTCTGGAGCCGACGTTTGTTGCCGACATGCTGGCAGAGCAGGACTATCCGGCGGATTACCTGCAAGTCCTCGCCGAACAGTATGAGCGCGATGACGTACAGGCAGCCTCGCTCGACTGGTTTGCCGCGCGGCTCAAGCAAAGCGCTTTCATTGCGCGTTGCGCGGGGCATTTGACGGTGGCCGACCATGAGCGTCTCGAGCAGGCGTGGGCGGCGGGCGTCACGAAAGCAACTTTGCAATTCGCCGCGCTGACGCTGCCCAACGGCATGCACTGCGCTGACCTGCTGGTGTGTTATCGCGAGCAGACTGCGCAATCGGTGGAGGATCTCTTGCTGTACGCGCCGAACAAGCCAGATGGCCAGGAGTGGGTGCGGCTGCGTTCGCTGGCGGCATTGAGCGGCGAAGTCTGGAGCTGGACGCAGAACGAATCCGGGCGCGAATACCTGTTGCAGCAACTTTCGCCGACTGCACATCGCGCAGCGCGGGATTACCTGTTGGCCGCGTCGGCGAGCCCGGCTCTCTGGGGAATGACCAGCGACATCCGCCGTGCCCCAACCTCGTTCGCCGAATGCGTCGAGGCAGCGGTCAAGATGGGGCTGGCGAAAAATCTGCAGCGTGTTGAAGAAGACAATTCGCTGCGCCGGTATGCGACGCTTGGCCTTGAAGCTCGCCGACGTATCAGCAGTCTGAATCAGGAGCTGGTGGTGCATCAGCAGGCTTTCAATGAATTGCTGGGCGGTTTCGAGGTTTTCGTCGACTTCGCCAGGCGCACGGTTGCCGCGGCGATTGCGCCGTACATGCGCAGCAAGAATGTGCTCGAGCCGGTAGACCCGGCGACCGTATTGATCGATTACAGCCCCGGCGTTGCCGACCGCAGGAAGCAGACATCAGCCAGCCTGCTCGATCTGGCGATCTACGGCTACGATGACAACGCTGGCATCGAACATCCGAAAAGAGGTGTGCGCTCGTCAGTCGGCCAGGATCTGAGCCAGGTCCGCAGCGCCGATCTGGCGCGGTACATGCGTGGAGCCTGGCTGGGTGAAAGGTACGCACAAGAGATCCGCGGCCAATATCTGGACGCTCGCGATGAAGTCTACGAATCGCGTCGGTTCGGCTACCGCAATGTGCTGCTCTCGAAGATGGATCGTGATTTACGTATTGCCAGGAGTCAGGCGCGATTAAGCGACGCGGTGTATTCAGCTCTGGTTCGTCAGGTTTCGCTGTTGAGTCAACTGCCTGCGCCGGGAGCACGTTTGCCGGGCGCCGACATTGCCATGAGTGACGGCGTGTTCAGGTTTACGGTGCGCCATAACGTCGTGCTCGGGGTGTACGTTTTTATCTGCTCCCACCCCGAACCGTCCCGGTGGCTGTACACGCCGGACGCGCCCGACGGCCTGACGGTGCGTCCGTATCTGTCACTGGAGGGCGACGTTGCCGCTACATTGCATGACTATCTGATGGCGCGCAGCCCCGTCGCTGCGCGCAATACTGTGTCGCGCTCATTGCATGCCATCGCGGCAAAGAAACAGCGCGTCGACACACTGTACGAAGCGCAGCGACTGAGGGATGCACGCGGCGAGTTCAACGCTTACATCGAACGCACGGTCACCGACGTGGAGGACATCACCACCAGCCGCGCGGAAATGATCGAGAGGCAAGTGGTCAAGGGGCTGATGTTCGGCGCTGCACCGTTTTGCATGGTGTTTCCGCCGTTTGCCTTGCTGCTGGATATCGTGTTCATCGCGGTCAGCGCCAGCCAGGCAGTCGCGGCGCACCTGGAGGGGGATGTCGATCGCGCGCTCGGTCATTGGCTAGAGGCATCCTGGGGAGCGCTGTTTGCCATGGTTGGCGCCGGCAGTTCAGTCAAGTTGCTCGCCGGCACGGCCAGAAATTTGAAGCACACGACGCGGCCGGTCTCCTTGTTGGCCGAACGCTTTCAAGCCCTGACGCCAATTCGCAAGGAAGCGCTGCCGACGGTTCGGCAAGTGCGTTTTCGCGCCGGGCAGGCAGTCAGCAAGGCGCCCGAACATTTGCAGCAGGTCATTGAAGAAGGCGTCTTTTTCGGCACCTGGCGCAGTCCGCCAAGTGCTGGACAGCCTCAGCCGACCTATTACATCCGCACCAGAGGCCGGTATTTCCAGGTCAGGGAAAACCCGCATTTCGGCGGGCTCAGCCTGATTGATGCCCGGCGTCCCACTGCCTTCTATCAGCGGCCCATCCGATTGACCGCGAGCGGCAAGTGGACACATGACCGGGTCGGGCTGCGGGGCGGCAATGATCAGGTGCGCAACCTTGGCCATGTGAGCAATCTGCGCAGCGCGTTTCCCGGGCGTGTCGAACCGGTGCTCAACCGCGGGGCGATGCAGGGGGAGGCTGTGGTGGCAAAGTTCATTGCCGGGTCCGGGGACAATTATCTGTTTTCGTTGAACGCGCAGACCTGTGTGATCGCCTCGCTGTACAACCCGCTGACGAAGGTTGGCGCGGTTATCCATTTCGATCACAACATTCGCTCGCTGATCGAACGCGCCGTCCGGGATGTGATGACGCGCCTGGGAGGCTCCGCCAAGAATGTTCGCGCCACGCTGGTGGGCGGAGACTGGCTGACTGGCGCGGACATCGGTGGATCGGTCAGGAGCGTATTACGCCAGCAAGGGCTGCGGCCGACCTGGGATTATTGGTCGTATTCTTCTTGCCTCGGTAACAACTATGCCGTGTCGTTGAATTTGCGTAATGGTGTGTCCACCGTGTTCAAGACTTCCGCCAGTCAGGTTGAGCGGTTGTATACGCCGGTTTTGCAGCGGGCGCGGTATGCCAATGACGCGGTCTCGACGCGCGCGACGAGCTTTATGCAGCGGGTGCGCAGCAAGCCGTTGTATGAGAATGGCTCGGGCAACGTCGTCGATCAGGCCGGCCGTCGCGCCACCGCGGCGATGATCGAGGAGCAGGCTTTCTCGACGGTATTGATGAACTGATGTGTTTGTTGCAGGCATAAAAAACCCGATCGCAAGGATCGGGTTTTTCACGCCGGTGCAGTCTTACGACTGTTTGGCCAGCTTGTGCTCAAGGTAGTGAATGTTCACACCGCCTTTGCAGAAGCCTTCGTCGCGGACCAGATCACGGTGCAGCGGGATGTTGGTCTTGATCCCGTCGACCACGATTTCGTCCAGGGCATTGCGCATGCGCGCCATGGCTTCGTCGCGGGTCGCGCCGTAAGTGATCAGCTTGCCGATTAGCGAGTCGTAGTTCGGCGGAACGGCATAACCGCTGTACAGATGCGAATCGACGCGTACGCCGTTGCCACCTGGTGCGTGGAAATGCTTGACCGTACCCGGGCTCGGCATGAAGGTTTTCGGGTCTTCGGCGTTGATCCGGCACTCCAGCGAGTGACCGCGGATCACCACGTCATCCTGAGTGAACGACAACTTGTTGCCAGCGGCGATGCTGAGCATCTCCTTGACGATGTCGATACCGGTGACCATCTCCGAAACCGGGTGCTCCACCTGAACACGGGTGTTCATTTCGATGAAGTAGAAACGACCGTTTTCGTAGAGGAACTCGAAAGTGCCGGCGCCACGGTAACCGATGTCGATGCACGCCTTGACGCAGCGAGCCAGTACTTCCTGACGCGCTTTCTCGTCGATGCCCGGTGCCGGCGCTTCTTCGAGAACCTTCTGATGACGACGCTGCAGCGAGCAGTCGCGGTCGCCCAGGTGGATGGCGTGGCCCTGGCCGTCGGACAGTACCTGTACTTCGACGTGGCGCGGGTTAGTGAGGAATTTTTCCAGATAGACCATCGGGTTGCCGAACGCCGCGCCTGCTTCGGTGCGGGTCAGTTTGGCGAAGGCGATCAGGTCTTCTTCCTTGTGCACGACACGCATGCCGCGACCACCGCCGCCGCCAGCGGCCTTGATGATCACCGGGTAGCCGACTTCGCGACCGATGCGCAGCGCCGTTTCTTCGTCTTCCGGCAGTGGGCCGTCGGAACCTGGAACGGTAGGAACGCCTGCTTCGATCATCGCGTGCTTGGCCGAGACCTTGTCACCCATCAGGCGAATGGTTTCGGCTTTCGGGCCGATGAAGGCGAAGCCGGAGTTCTCGACCTGCTCGGCAAAATCGGCGTTTTCCGCGAGGAAACCGTAGCCTGGGTGAATGGCGGTAGCGCCAGTCACTTCAGCGGCGGCGATGATGGCCGGGATGTGCAGGTAAGACTGAGAGGCAGACGCCGGGCCGATGCAGACGGATTCGTCTGCCAGACCCAGGTGCATCAGCTCTTTGTCGGCCTTGGAGTAAACGGCGACGGTCTTGATGCCCATCTCTTTGCAGGCACGCAGAATCCGCAGGGCGATCTCACCGCGGTTCGCGATCAGAACTTTTTCCAACTTCGCAGTCATCAAAGGCTCTCCGCAGTTCAAACGATGGTGAACAGCGGTTGGTCGTACTCAACCGGCTGGCCGTCTTCGACGAGGATGGACTCGATCACACCGCTGGTTTCAGCTTCGATGTGGTTCATCATCTTCATGGCTTCGACGATGCACAGGGTGTCGCCTTTCTTCACGGTCTGGCCGACTTCAACGAAGGCTGGCGAGGCTGGCGAAGATTTGCGATAGAAGGTGCCGACCATCGGCGAACGGGCAACGGTGCCATTCAACGCCGGGGCAGCAGCGGCAACCGGGGCGGCAGCAGCGACTGGAGCGGCGGCAGGTGCGGCAGCCGGAGCCTGCATCGGGGCCGGCGCGTAGTACTGCTGAGCCGGGGTCTTGCTGTGACGGCTGATGCGTACGGACTCTTCGCCTTCCTTGATCTCGAGCTCGTCGATGCCGGACTCTTCCAGCAATTCGATCAGTTTCTTAACTTTACGGATATCCATGAATCATCAACTCCCAAGGGTCGGTCAGGGGCGTTTAACGCTTGTTGTTCAAGTCGTTGCCTGTGTTTCAAGCTGTTCTAGCGCGGCCTCCAGGGCCAGTCGGTAACCGCTGGCGCCAAGGCCGCAGATCACTCCCACCGCTACGTCGGAGAAGTAGGAGTGATGGCGGAAAGGTTCGCGTTTGTGCACGTTGGACAAATGCACTTCGATGAATGGGATGCTCACTCCCAGCAGCGCGTCACGTAATGCGACACTTGTGTGCGTAAAAGCCGCTGGATTGATCAGGATGAAGTCGACACCTTCGCCGCGGGCGGCGTGGATACGCTCGATCAATTCGTACTCGGCGTTGCTTTGCAGATGCAGCAGATGATGGCCGGCTTCGCGGGCGCGACGCTCCAGATCCTGGTTGATCTGCGCCAGTGTCGTCGAACCGTAGGTGCCGGGTTCGCGGGTGCCGAGCAGGTTCAGGTTGGGGCCGTGCAGCACCAGTAGGGTCGCCATCTGCGGAGTCCTTGTCATGAATGAGCAATCGTCAGAACCCGGCGACTATGCCGCAAAGGCTTTGTGACTGTCCAGTTCTATGCAATAGCCAGCACGATGGCCGATGTTTGCGCGAAGTATGTGACCAAGTGCTCTGATCCGGTCATTTGTGGCGCCTGGGCTGACGTCTTCGCGAGCAGGCTCGCTCCCACAGGGGGTTGTGTTTCCATTGTGGGAGCGAGCCTGCTCGCGAAAGCGGTTTATCAGACGCGGAAGGCCTGGACGGCGGTATGCAGTTGTCCGCCCAATACCAGCAAGTTCTCGCCTTGCTCGCGTCCGCGACCAATACGCAGCAGATTATCCCCGCCCAACTGATGAATCCGCTCGCTGTGATCGCGGATTTCGCTGACGGCGCCGCTCTGCTGCGCAGTCACGTCGGCGATGCGGATCGCCGTGTCGGAGATGGTCTGGATCGCCCCGACGATCTTGTCCAGCGCACCGTCCGCCGCTTGCGCCTGATTGGCCGTGGCCTCGGCATGTTCGACCTGCGCACGCATGCCTTCGACCGATTGCCGGGCGGCGGTTTGCAGGCCGGCGATCAGCGTCTGGATTTCGGCTGTGGCGCCGGCGGTGCGTTGCGCCAGTGAGCGCACTTCTTCGGCCACCACGGCAAACCCGCGACCCATTTCCCCGGCGCGCGCCGCTTCAATTGCCGCGTTCAAGGCGAGCAGGTTGGTCTGGTCGGCGATCGAGCGAATCACCGTCAGCACACCGCCGATGGTGGCTGACTCTTCGGCCAGATGCTCGATCATCTGCGCGTTGCCCTGTACCTCGCCGACCAACGCATGCAGACCGGTGAGGCTCTGGCCGATCACCGTCTGGCCATGCTCGACGGCCAGCCCGGCGTGACGGCTGGCGTCCGCTGCCTGCTGCGCATCGCCGGCAACCTGCTGGATGGTCGCCTCCAGTTCGCCCAGCGAATCGCGGATCAGCGCGGTATCACCGGCCTGATGTTCGGCACCGCTGTGCAGGTCATTGCTCAGCTCGGCCAGGGTGCGGCTGCTGCCCGCCACTTGCTCGGCATTGCCGCGAATGGTCCCGACCAGATCCACCAGATAGGCACGCAAGCGGTTGAGCGAGGCTTCAATGTCATGCAATTCGCGGTTGGTCTTGCCCAAGCGGATGTCGCTGCTGAAATCGCCCTCGGCCCAAATTGAAAGCGCCGGTGCGAGGTTGGTCAGGGTGCGCGCCAGGCGCCGCTGCAAGGTATCGATCAGTAGCGCAATCAGTAGAATCAGGCCGATCATCACCCCTTGCATCAGGCGCACTTCGCCCTGGATCTGGCCGTGCTGGGCGCGCACCGCCGGTTCCAGAGCAGCGATGGCTTGTTGCACCGCAGCGATTTTCTGACGGGTCGCGACACTCAAGTCGGTGCGTTTCTGGATTTGTTCGCGGGTGCGCTCAAGCTCCGCCGGGTAACGACCGAGCAGGCTGTTGAGTTCGCGTTTGAGGCCGACGCCAGCGTCTTCGGCGACGGTTTTTTCGCTGTTCTCGATACCCATCATGGCGGCGAAGTCGTCGCTGTCGGAGGCGCTCTGACTGACCACGCCGAGCAAGGGCAGGGCGTCGATGGCTTGCGCCTGGGCGCGAATGTTGCTGACTTCGCGCTCGACATCCGCGGCCAGTTCGCTGCGTCCGCTGCTGACCAGTTTGTCCCGTGCCAGCGAAAGCTTGCCCAGATGCTGCGACGCTACCAGCAGCGGCGTCAGGTAGCTCGCGTTGCCGTTGGCGTAGGTGCTCAATTGTTCGAGGCTGGCGCTCAATTCGCGCTCGGCTTGTAGCAGCAAGGCCTGCGGATCACCGGCCAGTTTGCCGGCGGCGAGCAGGTCAGTCTTGCTGAACTCGGCCAGCCCGGACAGGCTCGGGCGCAGCGACTCGGCCAAGGTCGGCGGTAGTTCAGCGAGCTGGGTTTGCAAGTCGTCGATAGCCTGGCTGGCACTGCTCAACCGCAAGGCGTCGCCGCTGGCGAGGTAATCCTCGACGTTGCGCGCGACCTCGTTCTGAAATTGCTGGGACAGACCCAGGTATCGCTCCATCAGCAGATAGGGGCGCTCCAGGGCTTTTTGCGACCACCACAGCGTGGCGCCGAGTGCCAGGCACACGGCGACCAGCAGCAGCGTATTGAGATTGGTGAGCAACTTCAGGCGCATGACGGCTACCAACGGCAGAAATGGTAAGCGCCTGAATTTATTGCGGTTCTGTTACAAGGTTATGACCGAACCAGTGGATTCCGATGAAAAAGTGGCACTTTGCTTTGAGTGCCGCGCGGTCTGCACCCGATTGCGTCCGGCACCCTTGGCGCGGTAAAGCGCTTCATCGGCCTGACTGGCCATCATCAGGCTGTCGCAGTCGTCGTGCATTTCCACCACGCCGGCGCTGAAGGTGCACCACAAATCCTGCGGCTGCGCCGGGTAGTGGATTTCGGCGAAGCGCTGGCGGATCTCATCAAGCACGTTGTGCGCCGCTTCAATGTCGGTGTCGGGCATGACGATGGCGAACTCTTCACCGCCGTAACGGCCGATAAAGTCGGTCTTGCGCAAGCGCTGCTTGAGAAACAGCGCCAGGCTCTTGATCACCCGGTCGCCCATCGGGTGGCCATGGCTGTCGTTGACCCGTTTGAAGTGGTCGATGTCGAGCATGGCAAAACTCAGCGGCTTGTTCTCGCGGCGGGCGCGGAACGAGCAGTCCTCAAGTAACTGCAGGATGTGCGTGTGGTTGTACAGGCCGGTGAGGCTGTCGCGCACCATTCGTGCTTTCAGATTGCGCGCGCGCGCGGCACGGTTGCGCACCGTGGTAATCAGATGACGTGGCTTGATCGGTTTGGTCAGGAAGTCATCGCCGCCCTCGCTCATGGCGTCGAGCTGCTTGTCGAGATCGTCCTCGGCCGACAGATAAATGATCGGCACGCTGACATAACGGTCATTGTGACGGATCACCTTGGCCAGTTCGGTGCCGGTGCAGGCCGGCATGTACATGTCGAGGATGATCAGGTCGGGCTGGAAGTCCGCCAGTTCGGCCATCGCCTGGATCGGCTCGATCAAGGTGCGGGTGACGATCCCGGCGCTGTTGAGCAGGCGTTCGGTATGCAAGGCCTGGGCGCGCGAGTCGTCGATGATCAGCACTTTATAAGGCTCGTACTGCGCGACGCAGGTGAGCACTTCGATTTTTTCCAGCAGGCTCGACGCTTCGAGGGTGCCGGTAAGAAATTCCTGGCCGCCGGCGCGCACGGCGGCGAGGCGGGTCGGCGTATCGGTTTCATGCAGGCTGAAAAACAGCAGCGGCAACGGCTCGTCGAGACCGACCTGGGCCTCAGCGGCAAGCTTCAGGCCGACGCCGGGACCGCTGAAGTCCACGTCCATGACGATTGCCGCCGGCAGGCGCTCGATCATCGATGAGCGAAACGCCGCAACGCTGTCCAGCGCCTGAGCGCTCAGGCCGAAGAATTCCAGTTGTTTGGCCAGTCGTTCAGCGCGGTCATGATCCTGCAGCAACACGTAAATCGGTTTGCGCAGCGGCGGCAGAAAGGTCTGCTCGAACTGATCGCCATGGCGCAGGCCGGTGCGTGACAATCGCTGCATCAAGCGATTGAGGTCGGTGATCAGCCCGCTGCTGAGGCGCCCGCGATTGGCGTCCACCGCTTCCAGCGACTGGCTGATATGCCGCGCCAGTTGTGTGTGCTCAGGCTGTTCGAAACGTTCGGCGAAACGCAGCAGGCGCAGGTTGGCCTCGCTCAGTTCAGCGAGGTCGACGGTGGACCATTCGCTGCGCTGCAGGCGCTGCCATATCTCGAGAATCTGCCGCGCCTGATGAATTACCCGCTGGGCAAAGTGGTGCTTGAGACGCTCACGGCTGGGGTCTTCTGGCTCGGTCATATCCTGACTACTAGTTAGGCTGCATGCTGAGGTCGACTGGTGGCTCTATGCTAGCACCTCTTTTCCCTTAGACGAGTGTCGTACGTCAATAATCTGATGTGCGACACCATTCAGTTTCTGACCCGTCGGTTCTGTTTCGGCCGCAATCTTGGCTTAAATCCCCGAGCCTCGGGGGCATTGCTGATTAACAAGCTGGATTTCACAGATTCTCGCCCGCACTGGTGTCGCGTGTTTGCGAGTATGTTCAAAACCCTGCCCCAATCGGCAGGGATGTGGTGGTCTAGGGGAATCCCTTAGTCACGATTGAAGCGTCGTTCGCCCGTATCATTTGCGGCTTATCGCAACCGGCCAGTGCTAGGCCAAGGCACGTTGTTGTATGGTTGTGGTCGAACCGTTGAACCCAAGTGATTGAAAGGATATCGCCATGCTGGACTGGAAAAACCGCGCGGGCAGCGCGCCTGAACGTGCCGCCGAGCCCAAGTCGGCCACCCGCAGCTACGTGAGCGGGCTGTTGTTCAGCCGCGCGCTGGCCACGCTGGTCGGCCTTTATCTGCTGGTGACCATTGGCCTTGGCTGGTACTGGAGCCAGGAGCCGGCGCTGTTTCCGGTGGCGCAGAACGCCCAGGTCGCGGCCGAGAAAGAAGGCAAGCAAATGGTCGTCGGCTACACCACGGTGGAAACCCTGAAGACCGTCGCCGGCACCTTGCTCGACAAGCCGGGCGGCTACATTTCCAACGACCGCTTCCCGCCGGGCCTGTGGATGGACAACACGCCGAGCTGGGAATACGGGGTGCTGGTGCAGGTGCGTGACCTGACCCGAGCGCTGCGCAAGGATTTCGCCCGTTCGCAATCGCAGTCGGCCGAAGACGCCGATCTGGCCAAGGCCGAACCGCGTTTCAACTTCGACAATAAAAGCTGGGTGCTGCCGTCCAGCGAGTCGGAATATCAGGAAGGCATCAATTCCCTGAGCCGTTACCAGTCGCGCCTGTCGGACCCGAACCAGAAAAACGCGTTGTTCTACGCGCGCGCCGACAATCTCAATAACTGGCTGGGCGATGTCGGTACCCGTCTCGGCTCGCTGTCGCAACGGCTGTCGGCCAGCGTTGGCCGGGTCAAACTCAATACCGCGTTGAAAACCGAAGTGCCCGCCGTCGGCGAAGTACCGCAGGTTGACGAGGAAGTCGTCGAGACACCGTGGATGCAGATCGACAACGTGTTCTACGAAGCACGCGGTCAGGCTTGGGCGCTGTCGCACTTGTTGCGCGCCATCGAGGTCGATTTTGCCGATGTGCTGGCGAAGAAGAACGCAACGGTCAGCGTGCGTCAGATCATCCGCGAGCTGGAAGCCTCGCAGGAACCGGTGTGGAGTCCTATGATTCTCAATGGCAGCGGCTTCGGCGTGCTGGCCAACCACTCGCTGGTCATGGCCAACTATATTTCCCGCGCCAACGCCGCGGTGATCGATTTGCGTCAACTGCTCAATCAGGGCTGATCAATGAGCCACAACGCCAGGGAGGCAGCCCATCGCGCCGCCTCCGATGCTGAACAGATTGCCTGGGTCGACGAGCACGACAACCTGCTCGGCGCCCTGGTGCGCTCCGACCTGCGCGAGCGCGGGCTGATCGGCCGAGGCACCTACATCATGCTGTTCAATTCCGCCGGTGAGCTGTGCGTGCACCGGCGCACCTTGAGCAAGGCGATCTATCCCGGTTACTGGGATGTGGCAGCGGGCGGCATGGTTCAGGCGGACGAGACCTATGCCGAGTCGGCGGCGCGCGAGCTGGCCGAAGAGCTGGGTGTGAGTGGCGTCGAACTCACCGCTCACGACCACTTCTACTTCGAAGACACCGGCAACCGGCTCTGGTGTTCGGCGTTTTCCGCTGTCTGGGACGGTCCGCTGAAACTGCAGCCGGAAGAAGTCATCGAAGCGCGCTTCATCTCCGTCGAACAGGTCATGCAGGAAATCGAGCAGAAGCCTTATTGCCCGGACTCTCTGGCCGCATTGAAGCGCTATCTCAAGGCGCAACAAAGCGACGTCGCAAAGAACACATGAATTGGCGCCGATTGGCACTTAGCAATCGCGATTTTTGCCGTTACACTGCGCGACCTTTTCAAGCTGTGCCGAGCGCTTTTGCATAAACGTTCGGTGCAGTAGCGCTGCCCCTGCCTGAGTGGGGCTTCGCGGTCGCTGACCTTGCCCAAGGTCGCGATCAGTCTTTGTCCTCCCGAGAGGATTGCCGGTGGCCAAAAAAGCCGCATCCTTCGCCGCCTTGGGCGGCCTGGTATTTTCTACCGACGCAGGTCGTCACTGTCCGGAATGCAGCAAGCCGGTGGACGCCTGTATCTGCAAACAAACCGTGATCCCGGCCGGTGACGGCATTGCTCGCGTGCGTCGCGAAAGCAAGGGACGTGGCGGCAAGACGGTGACCACCATCACCGGCGTGCCGCTGGCCGAAGACGCGCTCAAGGAGCTGGCGACAACGTTGAAGAAACGTTGTGGCACCGGCGGGGCGTTGAAGGACGGCATCATCGAAATCCAGGGCGATCATGTCGAGCTACTGTTGGCTGAGCTGATCAAGCACGGTTTCAAAGCGAAGAAGTCCGGCGGCTAGCAGCCTCTGTGAAACCCTCCGGCGGCTTGATCCGGCTTTGCAGCTTGCAGATCCGGCGTCGTCGCCATGGTTTTCACAGAGCCTGTTCATGACCGGTTTCTAAACTCCACGCAGTCAGTGCGGTCTACCGCCGCACTGACGAACCGTCATTTTCATTCTTTAGACTGCGCCGGCCTGAACTGCAGGCGACGCACTCTGACTTCTTTATAGGGGACTTCGATGTCCGTACGACGCACACGTAAAGACGATGGCAGCCAATGGACAGTTGCGGACAGCCGCAGCGTTTACGGGATTCGCCATTGGGGGGCCGGGTATTTCGCGATCAATGAAGCCGGTCGCGTCGAAGTACGTCCGAACGGCCCGAGCAGCTCGCCGATCGACCTGTTCGAGCAAGTCGACCAACTGCGCAAGAGCGGTTTGTCCTTGCCGCTGCTGGTGCGTTTCCCCGACATCCTGCAAGACCGTGTCCGTCAGCTGACCGGCGCTTTCGATTCGAACATCGAGCGCCTGGAATACCAGAGCAAGTACACCGCGCTGTACCCGATCAAGGTCAACCAGCAAGAAGCGGTGATCGAGAACATCATCGCCACCCAGAATGTGTCCATCGGTCTGGAAGCCGGCTCCAAGCCTGAGCTGCTGGCGGTACTGGCGCTGGCGCCGAAGGGCGGCACCATCGTCTGCAACGGTTACAAGGACCGTGAGTTCATCCGCCTCGCGCTGATGGGCCAGAAGCTCGGCCACAACGTCTTCATCGTCATCGAGAAAGAATCCGAAGTCGGCCTGGTGATCGAAGAAGCCGCCTCGCTCAAGGTCAAGCCGCAGGTTGGCTTGCGCGTCCGTCTGTCGTCGCTGGCCTCCTCGAAGTGGGCGGACACCGGTGGCGAGAAATCCAAGTTCGGCCTGTCGGCGGCACAGTTGCTGTCGGTGGTCGAGCGTTTCCGTGGCGCCGGGCTGGATCAGGGCATTCGCCTGCTGCACTTCCACATGGGCTCGCAGATCGCCAACCTGGCGGATTATCAGCACGGCTTCAAGGAAGCGATCCGTTACTACGGCGAATTGCGCAACCTCGGTCTGCCGGTCGATCACATCGACGTCGGTGGTGGTCTGGGTGTCGACTACGACGGTACTCATTCGCGCAACGCCAGTTCGATCAACTACGACATGGATGATTACGCCGGTGTCGTGGTCGGCATGCTCAAGGAATTCTGCGACGCGCAGAGCCTGCCGCATCCGCACATATTCTCCGAAAGCGGCCGCTCGCTGACCGCGCACCACGCGATGCTGGTAGTGCAGGTGACCGACGTCGAGAAACACAACGACGAAATCCCGCTGATCGAGAACAAGGAAAGCCTGCCGGAAACCGTGCAGTGGCTGGTTGACCTGCTCGGCCCGACCGACATCGAAATGGTCACCGAAACCTACTGGCGCGCCACGCACTATATGAGCGACGTGGCTGCGCAGTACGCCGACGGCAAGCTGACTCTGGCCGAAAAAGCTCTGGCCGAGCAGTGCTACTTCGCCGTGTGCCGTCGCCTGCATAACTCGCTCAAAGCGCGTCAGCGTTCGCACCGTCAGGTGCTCGACGAGCTCAATGACAAACTGGCCGACAAGTACATCTGCAACTTCTCGGTATTCCAGAGCCTGCCGGATACCTGGGCGATCGATCAGGTGCTGCCGATCATCCCGCTGCACCGTCTCGACGAAGAGCCGCTGCGCCGCGCGGTACTGCAGGACCTGACCTGTGATTCCGACGGCAAGATCAATCAGTACGTCGACGAGCAGAGCATCGAAACCAGTCTGCCGGTGCACGCCTTGAATGAAGGCGAAGATTACCTGTTGGGCGTGTTCCTGGTCGGCGCCTATCAGGAAATCCTCGGCGACATGCACAACCTGTTCGGCGACACCGACTCGGTGAACATCTACCAGAACGCCGATGGCAGCGTGTACCACGCCGGCATCGAGACCCACGACACCATCGAAGACATGCTGCGATACGTGCACTTGTCGCCGGAAGAGCTGATGACGCACTACCGCGACAAGTGCGCCAGCGCCCGCATCAGCGCCAGCGAACGCACACAATTTCTCGATGCCTTGCGTCTGGGCCTGACCCGCTCCTCCTACCTGTCTTCCTGAGACCAGGTGGCGATCGCGCCGGGTTGTCCGAAACTTTTCCGCAAGCTGCGGAAAATTCGGAAGACCCGGTGGGATATCTCTCAAAATCTGCGCGAAATGTTTGCCGATCCAGGCCAGCAAAGTCATCCGGTCTGCTTTTCGCGTAGGTCATTTCCTAAGTTGTACTTCAGCTCTCTACTCGGCCATGGCTCTCGGCGAGAATCCCCGGCCGCCCCTCCTGTAGAGATCCGCCCATGTTCGATCCAGTCAACGAGTCGTCGTTTCGTCTCGATGTAGCGGGCCTGTCCGACCCTTTCGAAGTCCTGGCCTTTACCGGTAGCGAAGCCCTCAGCGAAACCTTTGCCTTCGAGATCGATGTATTGATCGACGATCCGCACCTGGACCTCGCCGGCCTGCTGCACCGTTCGGCTTTCCTCTGTTTCGGGCCGTCAGGGGAGGGCGTGCACGGGCAACTGCAAAGCCTTGTCCAGCATGAGCATGGCCCCGGCTTGCGCTTGAGCCGGGTCCGGCTGGGGCCGAAACTTGCCTGTCTGGCGCTGCGCCTGAGTCAGCGCATCTTCAGTGGCCGTTCAGTGCCGCAAATCCTCGAACAAGTGCTCAGAGAACACGGCATCGTCGGCAACCAGCGCCGCTTCGAACTGCGTGGCGACTACCCGGCGCGCATGTTCTGCACGCAATACCGCGAGTCGGATCTGCAACTGCTGCAGCGGTTGTGTGCGCAGGCGCAAATCCACTATTACTTCGAACACGAGCGCGACCGGCATTGTCTGGTGTTCACCGACGATCCGGCGCACATGCCACTGGCCGGTGCGGCGAGCTACCAGTGCAAAGACGACGAGCATCCGCATTCACCGGCGCTGCGCCAATGGCACTTGCACAAGACATTGCAGCCCGGCTCGTCAGGCCTGCAAGCCGTGCCGCACGCCGAAGGTTGCAGTGACCTGGCAACGTTGCGCTGCGGACACTGGCTGCGTCTGGCCGGTCACCCCTTTGCCGAATGCAATCGCCAATGGTTGCTGACGCGCATCGAACATCGCGCCGATCCGTCGCTCGACGTGCCCTACACCAATCGTGTGTTCGGCGCGGTGCAGTTGTTGAATCCAGCGCCCAGCGCGACCTCGCGCCTGCGCATGCACAGCCTGCAACGCGCCTGGGTGGTGACGGTCGATGAGCCGCAGCCCGATCATCAGCGACCGGTGGCCGTGCAATTCGACTGGCTCTATCAAGGCGAGGGCGCTGCGCCCAGTTATTGTTGGCTGCCACTGGCGCCCTCCCTGGCGCAGTCGTCCATGGCGGCGCTCGACGATGGCGTCGAAGTGGTGGTGAGCTTCTTCGAGGGCGACCCGGATCAGCCGATGATCAGCGGGGTGCTGCAACCCTCGTTCGCCGCTGTGGAGCATGACGATGATCCGCCGCCATTGCCCGACAGTCTGGAAAGTCATGGGCTGCAGCAATTGCTGATGAGCGCTGAGCCACTGCTGTTGCTGTGCCTGATGCCCGGCGGCGGCAGTTTCAGTCATTGTGCGCAGGCAGTGTGCAGTTGTCGGCTGGTCACCGCGCTTGAACAGAGCGGCGCAACATGACTGGCGCCGAGCCACAGGCGCAGTGGCTGTTGCTCGATAGCCTGGATGCACCGCAGGCCTTGCCGCTGTTGCGCCAGGCGTTCAGCGACGTACGCCGGTTCAGCCTGTTCGACGGCACCGAGTTCGAACCGGTCAGTGCGCATGGGCCGCTGCTGATCGATCTGAGCGAATGCCCGGCCCTGACCGCGCTGTGTCACCACGACCCGAATACCTGGCGCGGGCTGTTGCTCGTCAGCGAGGCTCCGGTACAACAACTGCTCAGCCATCTTCAGCGCATGCTGACGGTGTCGTTCGGCTTGAGCCATCGCGCCTTGCTCAGCTATTACAACCGGCAGACCGCGAGCTATTTTTTCGACGCCTGCGACGCCGCCGAGCTGAGCCGTTGGCTTGGGCCGATCCGGCAGTTGCGCTGGTTCGGTGGCACATGGGCCGACCGGGCGATCGGTAGCCAGGGCTGGCAACAGCTGCGCAATCCGGGGCTGGCGGTCGAGCCGCTGAACATCGAAGAAAGCCTGACCCGACGTCAGCGCGAGCGCCTGCAAACCTGCTTGCTCGAACAGCACATCTGGCGCTGGTGCCAGTCGCTGGGAACCGAATACGCCACGATGGCCTCCCATGTCCAGCAAGGCCTGGCGCTGGGATTCAGCGACCGCAGCGTGCTGGATGGCTGGTTGTGGCTACGCTTGTTGCATCCGCGGGCGGCGCTGGTGCCACCGCCGGTGGGGCTGACCCAGCAAGAACGGCTTGACCATGTGCGGCGCCAGTGGCGCGGCGATCAGTCATGAGACGAGGTTCGGCGCAGATGGCAGGTTTATTCCGGCAAGGGTTCGGCGCGATGCTCGGCAGCCTGTGGCTGCTGGCGCTGTGCGCGTGTTCGCCAGTGCAAGTGCTCAATGCACTGACGCCGGACAGCACTTACAGCAAAACCGCGGACATCGCTTATGGTGACGATCCGCGGCAGAAGCTCGATGTGTATGTGCCGCACACGTCGTTGCCGGATGCGCCGGTGGTGGTGTTTTTCTACGGTGGCAGCTGGAACAGCGGCTCGCGGCGCGACTACGGCTTTGTCGGCGAAGCGCTGGCGTCCAGAGGAATAGTTACGGTGGTGGCCGATTACCGCTTGTATCCACAGGTGCGTTATCCGTCGTTTCTGCAAGACGGTGCACGTGCCGTAGCTTGGACCCGCACGCATATCGGTGAATTTTCCGGCAACCCGCAAAACCTCTATCTGATGGGCCATAGCTCTGGCGCCTACAACGCGGCGATGCTCGCGCTGGACGGCGAATGGCTGGCGGCGGTGGGCCTGTCGCCCGAGGACTTGCGCGGCTGGATCGGACTGGCCGGGCCGTATGATTTTCTGCCGATCGAGAACCCGGCGGTGCGCCCGGTGTTCTTCTGGCCGGACTCACCGCCCCGGTCGCAGCCGATCAACCATGTCAGCCACGGTGCGCCGCCTTCACTGCTGATTGCGGCCAGTGAAGATGACCTCGTCAACCCGACGCGTAACACCGCCGGTCTCGCCGACAAGCTGCGCGCCGCCGGCGTTCCGGTGCAGGATCTGTATTACGCACGACCCAGCCACATCACGTTGGTCGCGAGCCTGTCACGGCCGTTGCGGCGCCTGGCGCCGGTGCTCGATCAGGTGGTCGGCTTCATCCGGCACACGCCGACTCAGTGAGCGCTACCGTTGAACCAGCCATCGTTGCGCTTGAGCCACCAGCCCTGCGCGCCGAGGGTGAGGCTGCGCAGCACCATGAACAGCAGAAAAGACAGCCACAGCCCGTGATTGCCCAGACCCTGCAACGCCCAGGCGAACGGCACGAGCAACACCACGGTGATCAACATGCCGTTGCGCATCTCGCGCGCACGGGTCGCACCAATGAACAAGCCGTCGAGCAGATAGCTCCACACCGCAATCAACGGCAGCGTGGCGAGGTACGGCAGGTAGATGAACGCGGTCTCGCGCACGCTCTGGATGTCGGTCTGCATCTCGATGAACAGGTGCCCGCCAAGCAGAAACAGCACGGCAAAACCAAGGCTGGCGATCAACGACCAGCCCCCGGCGACCACCAGCGAACGCCGCAGGGCGAGCCGGTCGCGGGCGCCGATGGCGTGTCCGCACAAGGCTTCGACGGCATGGGCGAGGCCGTCGAGCGCATGCGCGGTCAGCAGCAAGCCGTTGAGCAGCAGCGCATTGGCCGCTACGGTCGCATCGCCCAGTCGCGCGCCTTGCACAGTGATCATGAAAAACACCGACTGCAGCGCCAGACTGCGAATGAAAATGTCGCGGTTGACCGCCAGCAGCGGGCGCCAGCTCTGCCATAGCGTCAACGCCGCCCACATGATGTGCCCCGGATACGCGCGCAGCGCCTTGCGCGTCAGCAACAGGCCGAGCAGGGCGCCGCTCCATTCGGCGATCACCGAAGCCCGCGCCGAACCGACCACGCCCCAGTCCAGGCCCATGACGAACCACAGGTTGAGGACGATGTTGATCAAATTGGTGCTCAGCAGAATCGCCAGCGGCGCCCGCGCATTCTGGGTACCGAGGAACCAGCCGACCAGCGCATAACTGGCGAGCGCCGCGGGCAGGCCGAACAGCCGTGTATGGAAGAACCCGCGAGTGAGCTGATCCAGCTCCGCCGAGGGTTGCATGAAGTGCAGCGCGACCCCGCTCAGCGGCACCCCTAACGCGCCAAGCAGCAGCGCCAGCCCCATCGCCAGCAGCAAGCCCTGCAGCAGGATCTGCCGCAACGCCGCACCATCGCTGCGCCCGGCAGCCTGCGCAGCAAACCCGGTGGTGCCCATGCGCAGAAAGCCCATGGCCCAAGCCAGAAACGTGTAAAGGCTCGCGCCCACCGCCACCGCGCCCAATTGATGGGCGTGCGGCAAATGGCCGATGACGGTGCTGTCGACCAGCGCCACCAGCGGCACGGAAATATTGGACAGGATCATCGGCGCAGCGAGCGCCCAGACCTTGCGGTGGGTCACGCGGTCGCGCCAGTCGGCAATCAGAGTGGACATGCAGGCTCCTTCGGGGAGCCGGCATTGTAACGACTCGTTGCGGATCTGCCGCAGCGGCCCTGCGAATATCTATATACCGCACCGCCTTCTCAGCCGTCGGGTTCAATGGCCTTACAGAGTGATAACCACTCATAACCAGGCTGTAAGGAAACGAAATGCAAAACGAGCCAGACATCATTCACCAACCCGTAACACTCGAAGCTTTGCAAGGCGCTGGGTACAACGAGCGTCCGGAAGATAGCCGGGCAATGGCCCCTTGCCGGAAACACGTTTTCTGGCTGCCGAAACGCGACAATGAGCAAGCGCTTGTCGTGCGCATTCAGGCCAGGATTACCGTTATGCAGGGGTGCAGTTTTGCTACGGACTGCGGAATGGGGGGCAATGTATTCATCGAGGAACTAGTGGCATCTGCGGCGGGCTATTTTCAGATCGATATGCCTTTTGACCTGAAGACACAGCGACTCCCGTATCCGCACCAGATCGAAGTACGAGGCCAATGCGACCCTGTAGCCAAGAGCTACGACCTGATATTGCGTAATAGCCAGATCGCCTACTCCAGCAAACTTGCAATAGTTATCCATGCCCACGAGGACATCGATATTCATTACACGGTAGAAGCCAGGCCCGCAGAAACCGCTGACTGAGTCGCGAGAGCGCTGGTCATTCGGGATAATCGCGGTCAGCCCCCTGATGTCGAGGGGGCTTTACCCGATCAGTGAATTATCCAGCTGAGCAACCACAACCCCAGCAACAGCCAGATGATCCCGGCAATGATCGACGCGTTCATGAACGCGCGAATGGCCGACCACAACAGCATCAAACCGACGATCAAGGCAATGATGCTGATGATCGAGGTATCCATCCCCAGCGTGCGGGAGAGCCCCTCGACGAAGTTGCCTCCGGCGTTGCTCAGCAGGTTGAACAGGCCGCTGAGCCCATCGACGATAAAGCGGATTACCGAACCGAGCACCTGCCCGAGCCATTCGAAAAAGCTTTCTACCTGCATGTGTGCGTCCTGATGAAAGAGCTGAGCCTTGGGCCACAACGGTGGTGGCCGAGTTCCCTGCATCATAGAAGGTTTACTCGATCCCGGTGGAAGCGAGCCTGCTCGCGAAGGCGTCTTGTCAGTAAAACGAGTTTCGCATGACATATCGTCATCGCGAGCACGCTCGCTCCCACAAAGGCTCAACTTGTGCCTTGCCTTCCCCGAGGTTCCCCCCGAAGCTATACGCCTTCAGGAGAGCCCGATGAACCTTGTTGAACTGACCGAACGCCTGCACGCCATTCGCGACCGCAATGACTGGCGGCAATTTCACAGCCCGAAGAACCTGGCGATGGCCGCCAGCGTCGAGATGTCCGAGCTGGTGGAAATTTTCCAGTGGCTGACCGAAGACCAGTCACGCCAGTTGCCCGCTGACACGCTTGCGCATGCCGGGCAGGAGATCGGCGATATCGTCCTGTATCTGTTGTTGCTGTGCAGCGAGCTGGGGTTGGACATGAACGAAGTGGTGCGCGCCAAGCTCGCCGACAGCGAACGGCGGTTCAGCTGATGGGCGACCGGCATTTCGATCAGTTGGCGACGCGTTTCGCCGAGAAAATCTATGGCGGTGCCAAAGGCGCGATTCGTCTCGCGGTGTTGCAGGCCGATCTGGCCGAAGCGCTGCCGGAGCGTCCGTTACGTGTGCTCGACATTGGTGGCGGGCTTGGGCATATGTCGTTGTGGCTGGCCGAGCGTGGGCACGACGTGACGTTTACCGAACCGGCCGAGCCGATGCTCGCAGGCGCCCGCCAGCGTTTCGCTGACGCCGGGCAGAGCGCCACGTTCATTCAGGCGCCGTGGCAAGCGCTGCCAGGCCAGCTCAGCGAGCCGTATGATCTGGTGATCTGCCACGCCGTGCTCGAATGGCTGGCCGAACCCCACGCAATCTTGCCGGTGCTGCATCAACTGACTCGGCCCGGCGGCTGGTTGTCGCTGGCGTTCTACAACCGCGACGCGCTGATTTACCGCAACCTGCTCAAAGGCCATTTCAAGAAGATGCGCAATAACGTCATGGCTGGCGAAAAGCAGAGCCTGACTCCGCAGCAGCCGCTCGATCCGCGGGAATTGGCAACGCAACTCGATGGACTGTGGCAGGTCGAAAGTCAAAGTGGCGTGCGGGTTTTTCACGATTACATGCCGGTGGAATTTCAGGCCCGCGCCGACCTTGCGGATTTGCTCGAGATGGAACTCGCTCACCGCCGTCACCCAAGCTTCGCCGGGCTTGGGCGTTACCTGCACTGGATCTGCCGGCCGATCTGATCGGAGCGCGTGATGAAAGCTCAATCCGGATTATTACTGGTGTGCCTGGGGTTGGCCGCCTGTCAGGGCAGCAACCCTTACGTGGCACAATCGCGGCCGCTGCCGCCGGCACCGCCACAAGCCGCCACCACCTTCGACCGCAGCGCCTATCCGGCCGCGCCGCGTGATTACGCGCGCTACCGCAGTTGGGCCTGGCGCAACGGCCAGTTGCCGCCGGGCACGGTGTGGGCGGACTCGGCGCAAGTCGCCGAAGCGGTCAGCAATGCTCTGGATCAGCGAGGTCTGCGCCCGTTGCGTGACAACCGCCCGGCGGATGTACTGGTCAGCGCCAGCCTGCGCATGGAAACCCGCTTGCGTCAGGTCCGCGACGACTACGGTTATTACGGTGGGTACGGCGGCTACGATCGCTACGGACGTGGCTACGGCATGTACAACAGCGTGCCGATCGTGCGCACGTATCAAGAGCAGGTCGTGGTGGTCCAGGTCGATCTGTTCGACGCCGGCAATGGTCAGCCGGTGTGGAGTGCCAGCGCCGAAACCGCTGCCACCGGCAATCAGATCGAGCGCAGCGATGCGATCCGCGAGGCTGTGGAAAAGGCCTTGGCGGCGTATCCTCCAGGTTGACTTCGCAGCATTCGCAATTCCTGCAGGTTCATGTCTTCAACTGGAGAAATATCATGTTCCGCCGTCTCGCTTTACTGGCCATGGCCGCCCTGCTCAGTGCTTGCGCGGCTAACCAGGTCAATCACGATTTTGATGCCAGCCGCGATTTTTCCGCCTATCGCAACTGGAGCTGGAAAGACCCCGCCCTGCAATATCGCCCTGACGATCCGCGGATCAAGAGCGACCTTACCGAGCAACGCATCCGCCAGGCGGTGGCCGATCAACTCGATCAGCGCGGTTTGCGCCCGGCGCCTGCGGGCGCCAAGGCTGATTTGAATGTACAGACCTACCTGATCGTCGAGGATCGCCAGCAACAAGTGACGACCAACTATGGCGGCGGTTGGGGTGGACCGTGGAACGGCTATTGGGGCGCGCCGATGTACAACGAAACGCGCAACATCACCTACAAGGTCGCGACCATCCAGGTCGATCTGCTCGACGGCAAGGACGGCAAACTGGTCTGGCGCGGCAGCGACGAGCAGATGCTCGCCAGCCGGCCGAACCCGGAAGACCGCAGCAGTGCGATTCGCGAAACGGTGACGCGGATTCTGAGCAACTATCCGCCGCGTTGACCTGCTGTAAAAAGGGAGCCATCGAGCTCCCTTTTACCTTCACACCCACTCCCTGTGGGAGCGAGCCTGCTGGCGAATGCGGTGTGTCATTCAGCACTGATATGTCTGACACGGCCCCTTCGCGAGCAGGCTCGCTCCCACAGGTTTGTTTGTCTGTTTGCGAGGATGCACAGCCCCCAGCCCCGTCTACACTCACCAGCACCCACAGGAGGTCACGGCAAAGGAGTGCGCCATGTCGCCTCGTTCGCGATTCAACGGTCCGGCCCGGCAACGCGGGGCGATCGGGTTGATGGCGGCGGCCACGCTCAGTCTGGTGGTGGTCATGCTGTTGCTGGTGGTCGACAGCGGTCGCTTGTACATGGAGCAACGCAAGTTGCAGCGCGTGGTCGACAACGCCGCGCTCGAAGCGGTCAGCCGTGGCGGCACTTGCCTGCCGGGCCTGAGCGCCGCCAATTACGCCCGGCAGAGCGCGCTGCGCAATGGCTACCTCGTCGACGCCAGCAACACCCTTGTCACCACCTGCGGCACCCTGCTCACGACGGCGGGCGGGCTGCGCACCTTCAGCGTGGATGCCACCCAAGCGGTCGCGGTGAAAGTCGCCGCCAGTCGCACCGTCACCAGCAGTGTTGCCGGCGGCGTACAGGCATTGTTCAGTGCCAACCCGGTCAGCCTCAACACCACGCTGAATGCCTCGGCAGTGGCTGCCAAGCCGCAGCCGACGGTGGCCCAGTTGAATATCCGCAGTAACCTGGCGACGATCGACACGGCGCAATCGAACATCCTCAATCCACTGTTTTCCGGCCTGCTGGGCGGTAACGTCAACCTCACGGCGCTCGGTTGGGAGGGTTTGCTCAACACCGATATCAATCTGCTGAAATACCTCGATCAATTGGCGATCAACCTCAACGTCACCGCTGGTAATTACACGCAATTACTCAATACCCAAACCAGCGTCACGCAGCTGATTCAGGCGGCGGCGACGGTGGTGCAGGCCAGCGGCGCGACCGCCCAGGTGGCCACTGCATTAGGTCAGTTGCAGGTAGCGGCGATCAACGCGGCACCGGTCAAACTCGGCGACATCCTCCAATTGCAGACCGGCACCACGGCGGCGGGGCTGGACGCCAATCTGCAATTGCTGCAGCTGGTACAAGGCGTGGTGCAACTGGCCAACAGCAAGAGCGCGGTGGCGGCGACGTTGCCGGTCAGCGTGTTGGGGGTGGCGAACGTCACGGTGCGGGTCAAGGTAATCGAGCCGCCGCAGTTTTCGGCGATTGGCGATCCGGCGCGGGCCAAGGTCGACCCGCTGGGGGCGGACCGGATTTATGTGCGGACAGCGCAGGTGCGCACGTTGCTTTCGGTCAATTTGCCGGTGCTGTCCGGGGTGACTGGACTGCCCAATGCGGTGCTTGGGCTCGTTGGCGGATTGACCCCGACACTCAACGCGCTACTGAGTCTGAATCTGGTCGGCACGCTCAATTCAGCGCTGTGTTTGCTGGGCGCCGGTTGTGAGCAACTTGATCCACTATTGCTGCCATCGCCAAGGATCGACATCAACCTCGACGCCGGCGGCGCGAAAAGCTACGTGACCGATTACAGCTGCCCGACCGGCACCAGCGGTACCAAGAGCCTGACCGCGCGTACCGTCACTTCGCTGGCCGACCTCAAGCTCGGCAAGATCGACCCGATCAGCGCTTTTGCTTCCGCCGCCCAGCCGACCGTCGCGCCCTTGCCATTGATCGATCTGGGCATCGTCACCTGCCACAAGATCCTCTTGCTCGGCACTTGTAATCCGACCACCCACGTTCCGTTCGGCGCCGGTGGCATCGGCATCAAACTCGACACCAGCGTCGCGCAGAATTCCCAAGACCTGGTGTTTTCCAGTACCACGCCGTTCGCCGCGCCGGCCAACCTGAAACTGCCGCCGAGCGTGCTTCCCGCTGTGCCGACCAGCAACATCGTCGGCAGCCTGTCGAATACGCTGGCGGGGATCAATCTGATTGTCTACCAACCCGTGGGCAGCAATCCGCTGGGGTCGATCGTCACCGGCGTCGCTTCGTTGATCACTGATGTCACCAACCGTTTGCTGCCGGTCGTGACCAGCACCATCAGCCCCTTGCTCGATCCCTTGCTCAACAACCTGCTCAAAGGCCTGGGCATCAACCTGATGGACGTCAAGGTCGGCGCCAACATGACCTGCGGCCAGACCGGCAAGGCCTATCTGGTGATTTAGGCGTCGCTGGCAATCGGCAATTCGATGCAGAACCGCGCGCCCTCCGCCGAGTTGCGCACGCTCAAGCGGCCGCCCATGTTGTCGATGATGCCGTAGCTCACCGACAGCCCCAGCCCGGTGCCGACACCGATCGGTTTGGTGGTAAAAAACGGCTCGAAAATACGCTCGAGCAAACGCGCATCGATGCCGCCACCGTTGTCCTCGACCCACAGCCGCACATGCTGCTCATCGCGTTCGACGTACATTGATATCCATGGGTTGAACGCTGATTCCTTCTCGCGCTTGCTCAGCAGTGCATCGCGCGCATTAACCATCAGGTTGATCAGCACTTGCTCCAGTTGATCGACGTAGCCGCGCACCTGAACTTCGAACGTGGTCTCGCTGATACGCAGGTCCACGCCTTTGCCGCGCATGCCTTCGGCCAGCAGCGACAGCGTGCCTTCGATGGCGTAAGCGGGGTTGAACAGTTGTTGCTCGATTTCCGAACGACGGCCGAAGACACGCATGTGATCGACCACTTTCGCCGCGCGCTGCACTTGCGCGTCGATGCGCTTGAGCTTGTCGGTCAGGTAGTCGATCTGCACGTCACCGTTGCCCAGTCGTTTGAGCACGTTAACGATGGCCATGCGCATCACGTTCAGCGGCTGATTGATTTCATGGGCCAGACCGGTGGCCATTTCGCCGAGGGTGGCCATTTTTGCGCTTTGCGTGAGTTGCTGCTGCGAGCGGCGTAGCTCGGTGTTGTCGCGGCCCACCGCTTGCACCTCGATCAAGTCCCCCTGTTCGTCGAACACGCCGCGATCGGACCACACCCACCAGGCATGTTCACGGCCGGGCAGTTGCAGGCTGATTTCCGCGGTGCTCAGCGGTTGCTCCGGGGTCAGCGCGGCGAGCCGTTGAATGAACGCGCCGCGCTGCTCGTCAGACATCCAGCTGCCCAGATCAACCCCCGGCAATGCCTGCGGCGCGCACTCCAGATACGTCGCCAACGGGCGGTTGCCGAAGGTCAGAATCAAGTCAGGTCGATAGCGGCAGATCATTGCCGGCGAGTCCTCAACCAGAATCCGATAACGCTCTTCACTGTTTTTCACCCGCTCGGCGGCCAGCGTCGCCTCGGTGACGTCCAGCCACAATCCCACCGCTTCGACCGGCAGGCCAAGGTCATCGCGCAGCAATCTGGCCTCATCAAGCAGCCAGTGATAACTGCCCTGGCGATCACGCAGGCGATAACGCCCACGCACCGAACCTTCGCGCAGCAGCTGACGCGTACGTTCGAAATACAGGTCGCGATCGTCAGGGTGGATCATTTCAACCAGCGCACCAGCGCCGCAATCGGTCAGGCTCCAGCCGAGCAGCGGTTGCAGGCTGGCACTGAAAAACGTCGGGATCAGCGCGCCTTCGCGGTATTGCTGAACGTAAATCACCGCAGGCGAACTGGCGATCAGGTTGTCCAGCCGCGCATGCGCAGCCGCGGCGCGTTGCTGCTGGTTCTGGATGTCGCTGATATCGAGCATGAACCCGACCAGCCGCCGGTTCGCGCCGCTGCCGCTGACCTGGCCTTGCACCCGGTACCACGTTGCGGGCTGCGCAGGCTCGCTGCCGGCCAGGCGCACCGACAACGTCAGGGCTTCGCCGTGTTGCTGCAAGGCGTGCAATCGGCTGCGCAACTCGTCACGGTCGGCGGGATGGATATGCGCCAGCCACTCTTCAAGGACTGGTTCGCCAGTGTCCATCTGCAGCGCGGCGGCCAGCGTGGGGGCCAGTTGCACGCGCTGGCGCTCGGCGTAAATTTCCCACCAACCGCTGCCCAACAAGCTTTGCAGCGCTTCGATGCGTTCCAGTTGCTGCTGATGCTGATGTTCGCGCAGACGACCCAGCAAGGGCCCGGCGAGTGCGCCGAACAGCGCCGTCCAGTCGCGCTCGCTCAGGTACGGCGCGGCGGTGTCGACAGGGTAAAAAGCGCAGAGCAGCCAGGCGACCACACCACGCTCATCGTTGTATGGCACCGCGAATCCTTCGGCATTGCCGAACAGCGCTTGCACCCGCGAGTGCTCATCGAAACCCGGCTGCCCACCGATCCGCTGCGGCGCCGCGCCGCTCAGGCTATCCAGTGGCGTGCCGAGACGCTGGTCGTCCTCCCAGAGGTTCGGCGCATCGTGAGCGCGATACCGTCGATAGACCTGCCAGCCCTGTTCCTCATCATCGAGCAAGGCCAGCGCTACACAAGGGATGTGCCAACGTTGCGCGATCATTTGCAATTGTTCACCGACAATGTCCGGCAAGCGCGTCTGGCTACACGCCCGCACCTGTTCGCCGATCCGCGCGGCGATCGATTGGCAATCGTCGCGCTGACGCGCTTGCTGGCGTTCATGCAACAAGTCGCCTATATCGATCAATTGCAGTAGCCAGCCTTCGCCCAGCGGTTGCACCCAGCCGCGCATGTGCAAGGTCTGCTCGCCAAGGCCAGAAAAATCCAGATCGAGCAACAGGCCTTGCCACTCCCTTGGCCGGCCTTCGATTGCCAGCGTGCTGTGGGCTTGCACGTAGGTGCTCAGCGGCAAGGGCTTGTCGTGGGGTTTGTGCTGCGCGAGCAGATGCCGCAGCGGCCCGGCTATTTGCACCACACCGCCGTCGTCGTTGAGGTACAGATGCAAACCACTGGTGGGCGAGCCGAGCCGGTCGGGCAAGTCGTGGACGGCGATCGTCGTGCGTTTGAGCAAGCGCCCGAAGAGCTTGTCGCCCGAGGTCAAAATTGCAGGCTCGAGGTGGCGGTCAGATGACTGGGCAGACTGGGGACCGGGCCGATACCCGGCAGCACCAGAACCGGCATGACCTGATTCAACTTGCTGACCGGATAATCCACTCGCACGGTCAGCAGGCCTGTCGCGCTGTATTGGCTGCTGGTATCAACGCCGACCACCAGGTTGAAGACCGGCGGAATCCAGGACAATTGCTGAGTCAGCGTCGCGTTCGCGGTGTTGAGCACGACCGTTGGATAGTTGGGCGTGTTCGGGTCGACCGCAACACTGCGGCGTACCGCTTCGGCCGTGGCCTGATTGAATGATTGCATCATCACCAGCGGCAGGCTGTAGCTGACCAGGCCATAAAACACCGCGAAGAAGATGATGAACACCAGGGCGAACTCGATCGCCACCGCACCTGTTTGCGACTTCCGGAAGGCGTATTTCATGAGTGCGTCTACCCTGACTGTCACTGCGTAGTATCAGCATAGAATCATTCAGCAAAAACGGACGGCTTTTAGCGGATGCACAGTTTTATCCTTTTGCTTTGGCTGGTGCTGTGCGCTGCGCAAGATGCGCGTCAACGGCGCATTGCCAACGTGCTCACGTTGGGGGCCGCTGCGCTGGCGCTGGTTTATCTATTGCTGACCGGCACCACTTGGCTGGGCGCGGAAGCAGGGCAGGGCGTTTGGGCGGTTCTGATTGCCTTGGCGCTGACATTGCCGGGATTTTTCATCGGGCGCATGGGCGCCGCCGATGTGAAATTAATGACAGCTCTGGGCCTTGCGACAAACGGTCTGTTTATTCTTGGCGCGTTTATCGGTGCTGGCATCGCCAGCGTGGTCTGGCTTCTGCTGGCGCCAAGACTCTGGCTCCATATGAGTCAAGGGCTTAGAGAACGCTTGCGATATCTGGCACCAGACAAGTCAAAAAAGCTGCCATTTGCACCGTTCGTGCTGGTCGGTGCCATGTCTGTTTTACCGTGGATTCATTGATCGCCAAGCGCCACTAGTCCTATGTACATAGTCGGAAAGTAGGTCTACTTTCAAATGGAACCGGTGAGACAGCTGAACGCTGGCAGTACAGGAATGGTCAGCTTTGGCCCAGGCAATGGAGTGGCATGTGAACAAGCTTACGTCTGCGGTGAAAATCCTTGTGGTCGACGATCAGCCATTGGTGGTCGAGGAACTGTGCGAATTTCTGGAAAGCAGCGGTTACCGCTGTGTGCCGTGCCAATCCAGTCTGCAGGCGATCGAGCGTTTCAGTGAGGACGCCGAGATCGGCCTGGTGCTGAGCGATCTGCACATGCCGGATATGGATGGCATTGAGTTGATTCAGGAGTTGCAGCGGCTGGCCGGCAAGCATCGGGTGTTCGAGGCGATCATGCTCACCGGGCGCGCGGACAAGCAGGATGTGATCAAGGCGTTGCGTGCCGGGATTGCCGATTACTACCAGAAACCGATCAATCTGGATGAGTTGCTTGAGGGCGTGCAGCGTCAGGAAGTGGCGCTGCAGGAGCGTCAGAAAAATCTGCATCTGGGGCACCTGAATCAGAAATTGCAGTTCCTGTCGGAGTCGATCGACGATCTTTATCAGGATCTGGACAAAGTGCGGCGCAGTCCGGTGCCGGTGGCTCGCGATATGTTGGGCGGGGAGTCTGAGGGGGTCGAGGTGCAGGAGGCGCCGGCGCTTTTCAGTCAGTTGTCGCCACGTCAGCTGGATGTGGCGCGATTGGTGGGCAAGGGGCAGACCAATTATCAGATTGCCTGTGAGTTGGGGATTACCGAGAACACGGTGAAGCTGTATGTGTCGCAGGTGTTGCGGTTGACGCATATGCATAATCGCACGCAGTTGGCGTTGGCTTTGGCGCCCAGTGGGTCGGCTTTGCGGCAGCGGGTTACGGCGCATTGATCCTTGGCGGCCTCTGGGCCGACCAGGTTCTTGTTGTTTTGGGGGCATATTCGTTTTATTTGTTGTGGCTGCTGGCGGTTTCGCCCTTACGGCGAGTCCCTTTTTCAGACGCCAAAAAGGAACCAAAAGGCTTTGCTCCTACGTACGGCCCTCGCAAGCTCGGGTCCCTTCGCTGCGGGATCGATCCGGGCGCAGCGGCTACGGTTTGCTTCGCTGCACCTACTTCCGCTGTGTCTGGCTGCGCCAGACGGTCGCTACGCTCCCACGCCCGGATCAATCCCTCCACTCAGCCTTCCGATGTCGCCGGTTAGGCAAGATCAAGAGCACGCGAGCTAACGCTCATTGTTGAGTGGTGAAAAGCGGTTGTTCGACTTGAAATTTGTGGTGGATTTGCCCCTCACCCCAGCCCTCTCCCCCTGGAGAGGGAGCCGATCTGCGTTGGCTTTGAAATTTGTGTACGACTCGGTATTTCAAATCGGCGTAGCTCTCGCATCCCCCACGGTCAGTCCCCTCTCCCTCCGGGAGAGGGCTAGGGTGAGGGTTGGCTTTCGGCTGTGCCATGCTTGACTGAACACACCCAATTCAAATGTGGGAGCGAGCCTGCTCGCGAAAACGTCCGCAAGCTCACCACTTCACTAATTCTTGGTCTCAACCTTCCCGCCCGCATCCGGATCATAAAAATCCGGTATTTCGTATTTGTACTTTTTCAACCAGCGCTGCATGGCCAGGTCGCGTTCGGTGGCGGTAGCCGTTTGCGGTTTTGGCGAGGCGACTTTGTTGCGGCTTTGCAGGAGCAGCCAGCCTTCGGTTTCCTGTTGTTGCGCCGAGGCGGGGCCGGCGTCGATGGCTACGGCGCTGAGGGGCAGGGTGAGCAGGGTCAGGTAGCACAGGCCTTTGAGGGGGTGCATGGCTGTCTCCTTATTTGAGCGACGGCGGCAGTGGGTCGGCCACGGCGGCGACCTGGTTGCCGGTGGTGGGTCTGGCTTTGGCCGGCGCTTTGAGTTGTTCGGCGCGTTGTTGGGCCTGGGTGAATTGTTCCGGGGTCAGTTTGGCGCGGCTGACGATCTCGGCGGCTTGCGGCCAGTCGTTCTGGTACAGCAGCAGGGTGACCATGTTCAGTGTCGCCAATTCGTTGTTCTGCTTGAGTTCGATGGCGGTGAGAAATTCGAATCGGGCGTCGTTGAGGCGCAACTGGTTGAGGTAGACCACGCCGAGGTCGTTGCGGATTTTCTCGTCGGTGGGTGCGAGCCGGGCGGCGCGTTGCAGGTGGGCCTGGGCCTGGCCGTAATCGCCTCGCGCGGCGTAGAGCTGGCCTAAGCCATGTTCGGCCTGGGCGGTCAGGCAGCCGCCGAGCAGGCTGCGATATAACGGTTCCGCCTCGCTGCGGCCGAGCAGGCGGTAGACCTTGGCCTTGCGCAGGCGCACTTCGCTGAGGTTGTCCGGCAGGCTTTGCAGGTTGGCCAGGCTGGCGTGCAGTTTGCCGTCGTTGGCCAGGTCATCCGCCAGATTCAGCGCCAGTTCCTGCTCCTGGGTCATCTTGCTGCAACTGCTCGGTGACAGCAGTGCCGTCCACGGCGCCTGGCCGTCGGTGGCGCAACCGCCGAGCAGGAGCAGACTTGCCATGACTATCAGTACTTTCATCAAACGCTCTCCATGAGCCAGGTTCAGTTTGCGAAGGCCCGGGCAATCGCGGTGAAGCCCGGGCCGGCGAGGACGATCAGCAAGGCCGGAAACAGAAACAGCATCATCACCACCGACATCTTTGCCGACATTTTCGAGATGTATTCCTGCAGGCGGGTCAGGCGTCGGTCATCCAGCAGTTGCTTGAGCGCCAGCAGCGATTTCATCGCGCCGCCGCCCTGGTGAATCAGTTGCTCAAGGATCACGCAGGTGTCGCTGAACTCGTCGACGGCAAGCATCACCGCCGCTTTGTGCAGCTCCTGGCCGAGTTCCAGGCCGCTGTCGACACGCGCCAGAATCAGGCGCAGTTCACCGGTCAGTTCCGGCAGCAGTTTTTGCGCTTCGCTGCTGAGCACGCGCAATGCCTGCTCCACCGCCATGCCGGATTCGAAGAGGATGCGCAGCAGCGGAATGAAGGTGGATATCTCAACGGCAATGGTGCGCTGGCGTCGCGCCGCGGCGTAGGCGAGCACGCGTTTGGGCAGCAGATAGCCGCCACCGGCAGCGAGCATCGGCACGATCCAGCGATTGCCGGCCTGGGGGAAGAACACTTGCTGCAGAAAGATCGCCAGGCCCAGGGTCAGCAACGGCGTGCCGATCTGGCAGGCGGCGTACAACGAGCGCTCGCTGGCGCGGCGCCAGCCGAGGCGGTTGAGCAGGGTCTGGGTTTCGCTGTCGATGCTCACCGAGCGCTGGCCGAAGCGGCTGCTGCCGACTGCGCGCAACCAGCTTCCGAAGCGGTTCTCGCGCAAGGTTTGACCCTGCAGGCGCTGGTTGATCTGCCGCACCCGGCGCCGCTCGACCAGCAGGTGATTGATCACCAGCAACAGCGCGCCGAGCAGCAGCATGAGCGCTGCGAGCCAGATCATCTCAGACGCTCCGCAACATGCGCCACAGCGCCAGACTACCGACCACTTGCAGCACGGCGGCGCTGATCAGCATCTGCCGCCCGCCCGCGTCGTTCCACATGCCCAGCATGTAGCCGGGATTGGTCAGCATGAAATAACTCACCAACAGCAGCGGCAATGCGCCGAGCACCCAGGCGGTCATGCGTGTTTCGCCGGTGAGCGCGCGCAGTTGCCGCGCGCCCTGATCACGTTCGCGGATCAGTTTGATCAGGTTCTCCAGCAGCTCGCTGGCGTTGCCGCCGTAGCGGTGATTGACCTTGAGGCCAAGCGCGAACATGCGCAGTTCGTCTTGCTCATACAGCTCGGCAAAATCGCTGACGGCGTCGGGCAGGTTCACGCCCAATTGCACGTTGCGCTGCACCCGGCCCATGGCCTCTTTCAGCGGATCTTCGCTGGCGTCGATGCTGCCCATCACCGCGTCGCTCAGGGTGCGTCCGGATTTCAGGCTGCGCACGGTGTGATCGAGCAGTTGCGGCAGTTGTTCGATCATGCGCTTGATCCGCCGCTGGTACAGAAAGGCGATGTACAGCCGCAGCGTCAGAGGCGGCGCGACGATCATCAGCAGCACGCCGATCCAGTCGGCGAGCATGTAACCCAGGCCCACGGCCACCGCCCACAGACTCAGCCACAGGCCGAACCGTTCGGTCGGGCGGCCCAGCCCGGCGCGCAGGAACATCCGCTCCAGCCCGACCCAGACGGGTTTCTCCGCAGCCAGTTGCGGTTGCCCGGCGGCCAGCCGGTTGAGGACTTTCTCCGTGGCGGTCTTGCGCAGGCCTTGCAGGAACAGGTGGATCGACAGCCCCAGCAGGGCCAGGCAGACAAGGATCAGAATCAACGGTGCCCACATGTTCGCTGCTCCTCGCCGTCAGACCGAATGCGCGTCAAAGCGCAGCTTGTCGCCGGCCGGGTTGACCGCTTCGCGCAGAAAGCCAAAACCTGTGCGGCGGTCGAGGCGGAACAGGGTGTTGGTGACGTAGACGTCTTCGCGAACGCCGACCACTTCCACCACTTCGCTGACGCAGCGGCGCCCGTCGGGCATGCGCGTCAACTGGATGATCACGTCAAGCGCGGCGCAGATCATCTGGCGCAAGGTGCGCTCAGCGATTGAGCGGCCGGTCAGACCGACCAGGGTTTCCAGCCGCAGCAACGCATCCTGAGCATTGTTGGCGTGCACGGTGCTCATCGAACCGTCATGGCCGGTGTTCATCGCGGTGAGAACATCGACTACTTCAACGCCGCGAATCTCGCCGAGAATGATCCGGTCCGGGCGCATGCGCAGAGCGTTGCGAATCAGGTCGCTGGCTTTTACTTCACCGTGGCCTTCGGCATTTGGCGGGCGGGTTTCCAGACGCACCACATGCGGGTGACCGAGCTGCAATTCGGCGACGTCCTCAATGGTCACCAGACGTTCGTGGGGATTGATCAACTGGCTGAGAATGTTCAGCAGCGTGGTCTTGCCGGTGCCGGTGCCGCCGCTGATGAGGATGTTGCAGCGCTTGCCGACCGCGTTCTGAAAAAACTCGAAGATCGCCAGGTCGATGGTCTGCATCGCCATCAGATCGCTGCTCTTGAGCATGTCCTTGCGAAATTTGCGAATCGACAGGCACGGGCCGTCGAGGGCGATCGGCGGAATGATCGCATTGACCCGGCTGCCATCGGGCAGGCGCGCATCGACCATCGGCGAGGACTCGTCGAGGCGCCGCCCGAGCGGCGCCAGAATCCGCTGCATGACCCGCTCGACGTGATGTGCATCGATAAAGCGCAGATCGCTTTGATGCAGCACACCGTCGCGTTCGATGAACACCCGGTGCGGGCCGTTGACCAGAATCTCGGTCACCGATGGGTCGCGCAGCAGCACCTCCAGCGGGCCGAAACCGGTCAGTTCGTCGACGATTTCTTCCGCCAGCCGCTCCATCTCATAGCGGGAAATCGCCAGGTGCAGACGCGCGATGTACTCGGCAACCTTGTCGGTGACGAATTGCGCGAGCTGCTGCCGCGAGCCTTCCAGAAGATTTTTCCCTGACTCCTCAAGGGCATCGATGATGTAGCGATGCAGGACCAGTTTCAGGCCTTCGTGATCGCTGTTGCCGTTGTCGGCGCGCGGGGCGGCGCCGAACAGTTTTTCTGCGCTCATGAACTGCCTCGCAAGCGGTCGAACCAGGTGACTTTGGGTTTCGCCAGCCCCTCGGAGCGTTTCGCCAGACGCTCGCCAAGGGCGCGCAGGCTCTGCGTGAGTTTTTCCCGTGGGGCCAGTTCGAACAGGCTGACGCCCTGGTTTTTCGCGTTCAGGCGCACTTCGGGGGTCAGGGCCAGGGTGGCGATCACTTCGAGGTTGAAGGTCTTGCCGAGGGTTTCCGCGCTCGGCGCGACGCTGCTCAGGTAGCGGTCAATCAACAGGCGACCGTGGTCGAGCTTCATGCCTTTTTCGCGCCACAGGTTGAGCACGGCGAGGTTGCGTCGGCAGTTGAGCACGTTCTGGTCGGTGTACCAGAGCAGCTTGTCGCAATGACTGACGAAGGTGCGCAAGGCTTCGCTGTCGCTCTGCCCGGTGAGGTTCACGACGATGTGCTGGAAGTGCTGACGCAGGGCACTGAGCAGCATGTACAGCTCGGCGGCGCTGGTGTTTTCCAGCGGCTCATCATTGCTGGCATAGGCGAGGATGCGCAGGCCGGCTTCGGTGCTGGTGAAGGCGCTGTCGATCAGGGTCGCATCGAGCCGGCGCAAGTGGCGCAAGGCATCGCCGAAATGAAACGAGCTCTCCAGCCCGAGCAACGCCAGGCTGTCGCCGCGCGGCAGACCGAGGTCGAGCAGCAAGGTCTGCTGGCCGCTCTTTTGCACTACCAGCGCCATGTGGTTGGCCACAAGTGCGCCGTCCGAGCTGCTTTGCACGCCGTACATCACCGTGAGCCCGCCCAGTTGCGTGTTCGGCGCCACTGGCGGCAGGCGTTTGCTCAAGCGCCTTACCAGCCCGGCGACTTCGCTGGAGCGTGAGCCATAGGCGACAAAATCCCGCGCACCGGCGCGCATGGCATTGAGCACCAGCTGATTGTCCATGCCGTCGCCGAGGGCAACGATTGCCAGCATCGGTTTGGCCTCCAGCGCACCCTCGATCAAGGCACTCTGCGCGACCACGTGCTCGCGATCGAGGCCGACAAACACCAGGCTGGCGAAGGTGACGTCGACCAGTGCCAGCAACTCGTCGAGGCTGCCGCCACCGGCGCTGACCACTTGGCCGAGCGGCGCCAGCGCACCTTGCAGCCACTCAAGATCAGTGCTGTTGCGGGTGATGGCGAGGAACGTCTGGCTGAGGTGCTGGCTCATTGCGATAACCCGCTGCGCTTGTCGAAGTTGCCGTTCTCAAGGAAAAACATGCGGTAGAAATTCGGGTCATAGTTGCGCAGTTTTTCACCGGGCAGCGACGGCAATTGCGCGTCCGCCGCCAGTGGCTGCACCAGATGCGGCGTGACGATCATCAATAGTTCACGTTCTTCGCGCTTGATCTGCGAGCCTTTGAAAAACGCGCCGAGCACCGGGATGTCGCCCAGGCCGGGAAACTTGTTCACCTGCGAACTGTTGGTGGTGCTGATCAAACCGCTGATCACGAAGCTTTCGCCATCGCCCAGCGACACGCTGGTGTCGGTGCGGCGGATGGTCAGTGCGGGCACCGTGGTGCCGGCGATGTTCACCGCGTTGGCGAAGTCCAGTTCGCTGACTTCCGGGGCGACCTTCAGGGCGATGCGATCGCGGCCGATGATGGTCGGCGTCAGGGTCAGGCGGATGCCGAATTCCTTGTACTCGATCGACACGCTGTCGCTGCCGGAACTGGGCACCGGAATCGGGATTTCACCGCCGGCAAGGAAGCTCGCGCTCTGGCCGTTCAGCGCCACCAGACTCGGACGGGCGAGGGTGTAGGCGAAACCACTGGTTTCCAGGGCATTGATGATCGCCATGGTCTTGCCGCCGACCCACGAAAAGTTGAACAGCGAGTTATCCACCGGCAGGCGTGGCTGTGGCACCCCGGCAATCGGCGGCAAGGTGCCGGGCGAACCGAAAAGGAAATTGCCGCGCGTACCGATCAGCGAGGCGGTGGCTTCCTTGAGTTTGGTCCGGCTGACTTCGACAAAACGGATATCGGTCTGTACCTGTGACGGCAGGCTTGGATCGTCTGAAGGCAGTGTCCCGGTCATCGCTGCAGTGGCGGCGCCCTGGACAAAGACCATGCTCTGGCGCGGCTCGCTTGAGCAGGATGTCCAGACCATCAGGCTGGTGGCGCCGGGCGCCACGCCAGTGAGCAAAAACGATGAACTGCCGTTGGCGTGCACGTCGGCGATTTTCGGATCGCCGATTGCCAGACGGGTGATCGCTACGGGCGACTGCACGTCCTGTTGAAAGCCTTCGCCGATCTCGATCACCGGCGGCAAACGGCCGAGGGTCGAGCAACTGCCGACGGCCGCTGATGCCGCACCCGTCGACAGTCCCATCACCATCAAGACACGGAGCATGTGTTTCCCTGTCGACCTGCAACGACTCTGCATGCACCTGGATCCTTGCGCTGTCATGGATTCTGTTGGCTGAGCTGATTGCCGCGGATGATTTCCACCGCCGGGCGCGCGATTGTGTTTGAGCCGCTGCTGGACGGTGTTTTCGCTGCGCTGCCCATGGCCAGTTGGGTGAACTGGAAGAGCTGGCTGTTGGCGTCATCGAGGTGCGCCGGGGACTGTTTCTCACCGGCCCAGTATTTCGCTAGACGTTGTTCTTCGCTGCTGCGCACGGCCAGGCGCAAGGTGCCGGCCTGGGTGGCGAGCATCAGGCGACTGAGCAATTGCTGCGGCACTGCGAGCACCACCGTGCGTGCGGCGAGGCGGCGTTGATCCTGTTTGAGTTTGTCTTCGGCGCTCATCGCCGGCGTGGTCGGTTGGCCATCGTTTGTCAGGCCGTACTGCTCGCCGACCCCAAGCACACGCATCGCCGGCAAAACGATCTGCGCCGACTGCTGCGGGTTACTGGCGTCCTGACGCAGGTACAGCAACACATCGACGTAATCGCCGGGCAGCAATTGCCCGGCCGCGCCGATCACTTCGTCAACTGCCACGGTCAGCGCGCGCTCATCGCTGCGGATCATCCGCGCCAATGCTCCGCCGGCGTTGAAGCTTTCATCGTTGAGCCAGGTGCCGGCGCTCAAGGAACGCCAGGGTGTGCGACCGATGGCCTGATCGACATTGCTCAAACTGCCGGCCGGCGCGCTGCGCAGTTTTTCCACGGTCACATCGGCCGCCGTCAGTGCGGCGAACGGCGGCACATCGTGCAGCAGCACCACCACCGGTTGGCGAGTCTGGTCTTCGGCGATCGCGACAGTATTTTCAACGCTGACCGCCGGGGCGATCGGTGCTTGCGCGACGGGGGCCGGCTGTCGACTGAGGACCAGCCCCCAATAACCGACAAAAATCGCGCCCAGCAAGAGGATGGCGGCAAGGGCCATGGTGACGCGACTGTTCATGACGGCTCTCCCTTTCCTGCTGCACTACCCGTCGAACTTGTTAACGAGAGAAATTCCCGATTCTGCAGCTATGAACATGCAACTATTTCGCTATTTCCACGCTAGCTGATCTGTACAAAAGCGCCATTAATGACAGGCAAATAACCCACTAAAGTATGGGCCCTGGCCAATTAACAGCAGGAAATGGCGCGCACAGGCATGGATTAATGCTTTGTGATTAATCCGTTCTTACAGTTGTGGGGCGGGGGTTTGTTGACAATGCTCATGTTGCACGGTGGAACCTTGCCGCGGTGGTGATGTCGGCGCCAGAGGCGCGAAGGAGCAGGCGTATGTTGGGCATGAATCTGGAATATCTGATGGCCAAGGCCCGTTTGTTGTTCAAGAGCGAGGAGGGCGCTTCGGCGATTGAATATGCGATTGTCGTGGCGATGGTCGCCGTGGTGGTTGTGGCGTTTGTTACTCCGTTGGGCGACCGGGTGCTGGCGATCTTCAACAACGTGCTGACCACTCTGGGTGGGACCGCTGTGGCTCGGCCAACGCCTTGATTGCGGCGTTGGTCGCCGTTGGCTGATCTCGGGCTACACTCTGGTTTACTTTCCGTTTTCAGGGATTGCCCATGAATTCTGTCCCTATGCCCCGGCAACAGTTGCTTCTGGTTGACGATGAAGAGGACGCGTTGCTGGAGTTGGCGGAGTTGCTGGAGGGGGAGGGTTTTGTTTGTCATACCGCAACGTCGGTGAAGCTGGCGTTGCAGCATCTGACCCGGCATCCGGATATTGCGTTGGTGATTACTGATCTGCGTATGCCGGAGGAGTCGGGGATGTCGCTGATCCGGCGCTTGCGTGAGCATACGGCGCGGGAGCATTTGCCGGTGATTGTGATGTCGGGGCATGCGGATATGGAGGATGTCAGCGATATGTTGCGGTTGCAGGTGCTGGATCTGTTTCGCAAGCCGATTTATCACGTTCGGCTTTTTGAGACGCTGGATAATTTGTTTCCCAAGGTTCGGGGGGGGTGATCGCGGCGGCCTTTGGGCCGACCGGGTTCTTGGGGTTTGGGGGTTTATCCGTTGCTTCGGGTGGTGCTGCTGGCGGTTTCGCCCTTACGGCGAGTCCCTTTTTCAGACGCCAAAAAGGAACCAAAAGTCTTGCTCCTACGTACGGCCCTCGCAGGCTCGGGTCCCTTCGCTCCGGGATCGATCCGGGCGCAGCGGCTACGGTTTGCTTCGCTGCACCTCCTTCCGCTGTGTACGACTTCGTCGTACGGTCGCTGCGCTCCCACGCCCGGATCGATCCCTCCACTCAGCCTTCCGATGTCGCTGGTGACGCAAGATCAAGGGCACGCGAGCTAATGCTCATTGTTGAGTGGTTAGAAGCGGTTGTTCGGCTTGGGATTTGTGGTGTATTCGCCCCTCACCCCAGCCCTCTCCCCCTGGAGAGGGAGCCGATTTGTGGGCCATTCAAAATTCGCATTCGACTCGGTATCTGAGGTGGCGTACCTCGCCCAAACACCGCGGTCAGTCCCCTCTCCCTCCGGGAGAGGGCTAGGGTGAGGGTCGGCTTTTGGCTACCAGGCCTGATCGACAGCTCCCCCCGCATTATCATTCATCGCCAGCAGGCCGACTCCCACTGCTCACGCACCGATCATGAAATCAGCGCAAAACCTGTGGGAGCTGGCTTGCCAGCGATAGCGTTCTCACAGCCACCTAACCTCTAACTGAAAACACACACTCCAATGGTAGGAGTGAGCCTGCTCGCGATAGCGTCCTCACAGCCGACCACTATTTTCCAGAACGCACCCAGTCCAATGGTGGGAGCGAGCCTGCTCGCGAATGCGGTGATTCAGCCTGAACAAGCTTAATTGCCGAACCACCATCGCGAACATCCTCCCCCTACAACTGATAACTGAAACTAACGCTATACCGCGGTTTGCGATTCAACGTGTCCAGTGCTTCATCGGACATGGCCTTGGCCACTTCCAGCGATATGTTGTAGTACCTGGCGTCGCCAAACCGCAGGCCGATGGCGGTCGAGGAGAGGTTGTTGGCCTGCACCGGCAGTTGGTTGAACCAGCTGCGCGAGCGGTCGAGGACGATGTACGGTTGCAGGATGCGCAGCCAGTTGCCGTCGCGGTTGAAGCTGTAGTTGACCTCGTACGCCACGCCCCAGCCCTTGTCGCCGGAGGCCTGGTCGTCGGGGTAGCCGCGGCCGAAGTTCTGGCCGCCGAATACCGCGCGTTCGCTGTCGGGCAGGGTGTCGTCGCTCCAGTACAGCGCGGCCGAGAGGACGCCTTGCCAGTTGTCGAGGAATTTGTCGCTTTGCACGCCGGACAGGCGTACGCGGAAGAAGTCCAGGTCGATGTCGTCGTAGTTGGTGTTCGCGCCGAGGCTGTCGAAGCCTTGGTAGACGCCGGCGCTAAGGATGCGCAGTTGGCGGGCGTCGGCTTTGCGCCAGTCGCCTTCGAAGGCGAGGGCGCGTACGTCGGTACGCAACTCGGTGCTGAACGGGAAGTTGATGCCGTCGTAGCGGGTCTTGTCGTCGACGGCGTAGAGACGTGAGCCGGCGGTCAGCAGTTCGTTGGCAGAGGCGATCAAGGGTGTGCTGAAGCCGATCGAGTAGCGGTCGTTTTCACGATGGGTGCTGAGCCGTCCGCCGCCGTTGACCAGCACTTCGGTGTCGGGGTCGGCGCGATAGCGTGAGGCCGAGAGGTTCAGTTGGGTGCCTTCGCTGTCGAGAAACTGGCTGTAGTCGAGTCGGTAGTAATGCTCTTTGTCATCGCCCGGTGGAAACAGGCCGCTGAGGCTCAGTTGTTCGCCCAGCGACGTCTGCGAATTGCTGCTGACGCCGAGCAGGGCCTGCGGGCCGTTGCGGTTGTCTTCGGTGGTGCTCAGGGTGCTGGTGAACGGTTTGCGGCTGGCCTGGGCGATCAGCGTGGTGGCGCCATCGGTGGTGCCCGGTGGCGGCACCTGGGCCTGGATCGTCACGCCGGGGATGCGCGTCATCAGCGTGGTGTAACGCTCGAAGGTCTTGCGGGTCAGCGGCCGTTCGGCCTGGATTTTCGCCGCCAGTTTGTCGAGCAGGCCTTTGACCCGGCCGACGTCGCCCTGCATCTGGACATCGCGAACGTAGCCTTCCACCAGCACCACCCGGGCCACGCCATCGTCGAAATTCTGTTGTGGCAAAAATGCGTAGGACAACAGGTAGCCGTCCTGTTGATAGCGACGGGTGATGTTGCGCGTGGCTTCGATCAGGTCGGCAAGGCGGGTCTGTCGGCCGATCAGCGGTTTGTAGACTTCGGCCAGTTCGTTGAGCGGATAGATCGTGCCGCCTTCGATCTGCACGGTCTTCAGGTTGACTTTGGTCTCCATCAGCAAAGGCTGCGCGGCAGTCGCGCCCGGATCCGGCACTTGCAGCGGCGTGGCGCTCGGGCGATAGGCGTCGGCTGGCAGGTTTGGTTGGGGCAGGTTGCGGATCGTTTCGTTGCTGTTGAGAAAGCTGGGCAGGGTCTCGGCGAGGGCGGTGGAGGTGAGGCTGAGCAGCAGCAGGGATGCCATTACGCGCATAGGACACTCCATGGTCAGATCGCAGCACTGGGCGGATTTTTCCTGAGAAAAAAGGCGGAAGACTCGTGGGAATCTTCCGCCCTCAACCAAGCGTAGGCGCTGTAGGTAAGGCCGTCGAATCGGCCAGGTGCAATTTAGCGTTTGTTGCCTCCCAGCGTGCCGGTCAGACCACCGAGTACCCCGCCCAGACCACCGGTTGCCGTGCCGCCGCTGGTGGTGCCGCCGTTGACCAGGCCACCCACCGCCGCGACAGTGCCGCCGACGTTGTTGACCAGACCACCGACCGCTGTAGTGACCGGGTTGTTAGTCGCGGCGATGGTGTTGCCGAGGCTGCTGACCGCGCCACCAACCTGGCCGGTGAGGCCGGCAACGGGTGAGCCAAGGCCAGTGGCAGCGCCGACTTGCTGGGTGACACTGGTGACCGCGCTGGTGACCGGGTTCAGGCCAGCGCCGACAGCAGCGCCAACCGTAGCCAGTGGTGATGTCGTCGCGGTAATCGGAGTGCCCGAGCCACCGAGTACGGTGTTGAGCGAAGCGATGGTATTGCCCAACCCGCCAGCGGTCACACCACCGGCACTGACCACGCCATTGGTGTTACCCGCATTCAGGCCTGTGCCGACGTTGACCACCGCACCGCCGACCGTCTGCAGCAGGCCGGTGCCGCCGAGGCCGCCACCCAGACCACCGCCAGTGCCCGAACCGGTGCCGTTGGACACCAGACCACCGGCTTTGCCGACCGCGGTGCCGGTGTTGCTCAAGGCACCGCCAAGGGTATTGGTCAGCGCATTGCCGCTACCGGCGCCAGTGACCTTACCGCCAAGGGCGTTCACCGCGCCGCCCACTTGCGCCACCGCGCCTTTGAGCGGATCGCCGAGGCCGGTGGTAGCGCCGAGTTTGTCAGTGGTGCTCTCGACCATGGCGATCACCGGGACCAGGCTGCTGCCGACTTTATTGGTCAGCTGGCTGGTCGGACCATTGCTCAGGGTGGTGTTGAGGGTGTCGCCCAGCATGGTGACCTTCACACCGACGCCATCGAGAACCGGGGCCACTTTGGTGACCACGCCGCCGACCACCGGCACGCTGCTGGTGGCGCTGGCCAGTTTGCCGCTCAGGTCCGATACGCCATCGCCGACATCCGACACTACGCCGCCGACCGAGGCTACGGTGGTGGTCAGGCCTTTCGGGTCAGTGGCCAGTTTGCCGATACCGTTGCTGACGCCGTCACCCAGAGTGCTGACTACGTTGCCCGTCGTGTTGGCCACGCTTTGTACGATGCCGCCGGCCACAGGGAGGCCGCTCAGGGAATCGCCGATCTGACCGACGCCATCGCCGACACCGCTGACGGTTTTGCCGACATCCTGCACCAGCGTGGTAGTCACAAGTGCGGGTGTGGTCGGGTTGGTCGGATTGGTGGGATCCGTCGGGTTGGTTGGGTTGGTTGGATCGGTGCCGCCGCCGGTTCCGCCAGTGCCGCCACCCGTTCCACCGGTGCCGCCGCCAGTGCCGCCGGTCCCACCAGTGCCTGCGGTATCACCACCGCCAGCAGTGCCGCCGGTGCCAGCCGTGCCGTCCGCGGTCGAACCGCCTGAACTGCCCGAACTGCTGCGATGGCCGCCACCGCCGCTACTGCAGCCGGCGATGCCGAGGGAGAGGATCAATGCCAGAGCGATTGCTGATTTGGACCGCATCACTTGAGTTTTCATGATCGAGATTCCTGCACCTGTCACAACGTTACGTTGCCTTCGATGGCCCGCCGATCTGTTGTCGGCGATGCCTCGTCCATGGCTCTAATCTCAGTCGATCAGTGATTTCGCACCATTCTCAAGTTGGTATTAACGCCTTTATACAAGTGCCGCAGCGCACTGCCTTAGGACTAATACCGCAGTAATAGACGCGCAAAAAAAAGCCTTGAAAATCAAGGCTGGGAATTTTTGGCAGTGCAAAGTGACGGACAAAAAACTTAAGTTATATATACACAATTAACGGCTTTTACCGCTCGATCCGCTCAGGCAATCGGCTGCCACTGGCCAACCATATGCTCCAGATCACCGGCGCCGACCAGGCGCAGCTCGCCGCTGGACCCCGGCGCACTTGCCAGCAAGGTCACTTCGCTGGGCAGGCGCACCGGTTTGCGAAAATGCACAGCAATCTCCAGATTGGCTTTGGGCAGATGCCCGGACAATGCCGCCAGCGTGCGCGCCTTGTTCCACAAACCGTGGGCGATGGCGGTGGGGAAGCCGAACAGTTTTGCGCTGGCAGCGCTCAGGTGGATCGGGTTGTAGTCGCCGGACACTTTCGCGTAGTGCCGGCCGATATCTGCCGGCGCGTGCCAGTGTGCTACCTCCAACAGCGCTTGCGCGGGTTGCCAGATTTGCTCGCCGGGCTCGCCGTCGAGTTTCACCCCACGACAGAGCATCTGACTCTGCGCCTCCCACAACGGCCCGAGCTGATCATCCAGTGTGGTCAACAGATCGAACGTTGCGCCTTTGGCATGCGCTTGCAGGTTGTGCACACGCACGCTGACTTGCGCCCGGCTGAGCGCGCCCAGCGGTCGCAGCACGCGAATGCGGTTGCTCAGATGAACGAGCCCCAGCAGCGGAAACGGAAATTCGTTGTCCGTGAGCAATTGCATCTGCAAGGCGAAGGCAAGGATGTGTGGATAGGTCGGTGGCAGCAAACCGTCGTCGGCAAAGCCGCAGACCTTGCGATACGCCGCCAGACGTTTGCTATCGATGTCGACCCAGCAGCGCAAACCTCGGTCGGGCAATTGCATGCCAGTGATCTTGCGCCGCGTCGCCGCCCTTGCATACAGCGCCGGCAGGTTCGGTTCGCGGTCCAGCGTGCGCCATTCGATGCTCATGCCTAGGCCCCCAGAACGCTTTGGCCGCAGACCCGCAGCGCCTGCCCGGTGAACGCGCCGCTGCCCGGTTGCGCCAGCCACGCCACTGCTTCGGCGACATCCTGCGGCAGGCCGCCCTGGCCCAGCGAACTCATGCGACGCCCGGCCTCGCGCAGGCCGAAGGGAATGTGCGCAGTCATTTGCGTCTCGATGAAACCCGGCGCCACGGCGTTGATACTGATGCCGCGGGGCAGCAGGGTCGGCGCCCAGGCCTGCGCGAGGCCGATCAACCCGGCCTTGCTCGCGGCGTAATTGGTTTGCCCGCGGTTGCCGGCGATGCCGCTGATCGAGGCGAGCAGAACCACTCGCGCATTATCACGCAGGGTGCCGCTGTCGAGCAGGGCCTTGGTCAGCACTTGCGGGGCATTGAGGTTGACCGCCAGCACCGCGTCCCAGAATTCCGGGGTCATGTTGGCCAGGGTCTTGTCGCGGGTGATCCCGGCGTTGTGCACCAGAATGTCGAGGCCGTCGGGGAGCTGTTCGATCAGTTGCGCGGCGGCGTCTTCAGCGCAGATATCCAGGGTGATGCTGCGCCCGCCCAAGCGAGCGGCGAGGGCTTCCAGATCGGACTTGGCCGGTGGCACGTCGAGCAGAATCACTTCGGCGCCATCGCGAGCGAGGGTTTCGGCAATCGATGCGCCGATACCCCGCGCCGCGCCGGTCACCAGTGCCTTGCGCCCGGCCAGCGGGCGCGTCCAGTCGCTGACCGGCGTGGCGCAGGGGCTGAGGCGAATCACCTGGCCGGAGATGAACGCGCTTTTCGGCGAGAGGAAAAACCGCAACGGGCCTTCGAGTTGATCTTCGGCGCCTTCGCCGACATAGATCAGTTGCAGCGTGCCGCCGTTGCGCAGCTCCTTGGCCAGTGAACGGGAAAAGCCTTCCAGCGCGCGCTGTGCACTTGATGCAAACGGATCGCTGAGGTTTTCTGGCGCGCGGCCGAGAATGACCAGATGTGCGCTGTGTTCGAGGTTCTTCAGCAGCGGCTGGAAAAATTCGCGCAGCTGTTTGAGCTGGTCGGTGTGCTGCAATGCGCTGGCATCGAACACCACCGCCTTGAGTTTCGGCCCATGACCGGGAATCCATTCGCTGGCGCTCGCCGGTTGTTCGCCGTAGCGGTAGATGCCATCGGTCAAGCGATTGGCGAATACGCTGATGCGCTCGGCCAGCGGCCCGCCACCGATCAGCAGCGCGCCCTCGACCGGTCGCAGGCGTCCGGCCTGCCAGCGTTCCAGCCGCACCGGCGTCGGCAGGCCCAACGCCCCGACCAGACGATGGCCGAGGGACGAGTTGGCGAAGTCGATATAGCGGTCAGACATGGAACGCTCTCCAGAAGTTGGGGTTCAAAGTGTGGACTGCCGACGGCAATCAATCGTTCGATCCGCGCAATAAGGCCTACGCTGCAAAGCAGAGTAGACCACCTACCCTGTGGGAGCTGGCTTGCCAGCGATGGCATAGTGTCAACCACCGAGGATATTGGATGTGCCGGCCCCATCGCTGGCAAGCCAGCTCCCACAGGGCTCCACGTGAATTTTGAAAAGGAGTTATTCATGACCCAGCTGCGCCGCGTCGCGATCATCGGCGGTAACCGTATCCCCTTCGCCCGCTCTAACGGACCGTACGCCACGGCCAGCAATCAGGCGATGCTCACCGCCGCCCTGGAAGGTCTGATCGAACGCTACAACCTGCACGGCCAGCGCATCGGCGAGGTGGTAGCGGGCGCGGTGCTGAAATTGTCACGGGATATGAACCTGACCCGCGAATGCGTGCTCGGCTCGCGCCTGTCACCGGCCACCCCGGCCTACGACATCCAGCAAGCCTGCGGCACCGGTCTGGAAGCGGCGATCCTGGTGGCGAACAAGATCGCCCTCGGTCAGATCGACTGCGGCATCGCTGGCGGCGTCGACACCACCTCGGATGCGCCGATCAGCGTCAGCGAAGGCCTGCGCAAGATTCTCCTGCAAGCCAACCGCGCCAAGAGCACTGGCGACAAACTGAAGACCTTTCTGCAGCTGCGGCCTCAGCATCTGATTCCGGATTTTCCGCGCAACGGCGAGCCACGCACCGGTCTGTCGATGGGGCAGCACTGCGAGTTGATGGCGCAGACTTGGCAGATCCCCCGCGAAGAACAGGATCAACTGGCGCTCGAAAGTCATCAAAAGCTCGCCGCGTCCTACAGCGAAGGCTGGCACAACGACCTGATGACACCGTTCCTCGGCCTGACCCGCGACAACAATCTGCGCCCGGATCTGACCCTGGAAAAACTGGCGAGCCTTAAACCGGCCTTCGAAAAAAGCGCGAAGGGCACACTGACTGCGGGCAACTCCACGCCGCTGACCGATGGCGCCTCGGTGGTGCTACTGGGCAGCGAAGAATGGGCCAAGGAACGGGGTCTGCCGATCCTCGCGTACCTGCGCGACGGCGAAGCGGCAGCGGTGGATTTCGTCAACGGCGCCGAAGGCCTGCTGATGGCCCCGGTGTACGCGGTGCCGCGTTTGCTGGCGCGCAATGGTCTGACCCTGCAGGACTTCGATTACTACGAGATTCATGAAGCGTTCGCGGCGCAAGTGCTGTGCACGCTCAAGGCCTGGGAAGACCCCGACTACTGCAAGACCCGCCTGGGCCTCGACGCACCGTTGGGCTCGATCGACCGCAGCCGGCTGAATGTGAAGGGCAGCTCGCTGGCGGCCGGGCATCCGTTTGCTGCAACGGGTGGGCGGATTGTGGCGAACCTGGCGAAGTTGCTCGATGCGGCGGGGAAGGGGCGTGGGTTGATTTCGATTTGTGCGGCGGGTGGGCAGGGCGTGACTGCCATCATTGAACGCTAACGCTAGAAAAGCCCCTCACCCTAACCCTCTCCCGGGGGGAGAGGGAACTGATTGGGGAATATTGGCGAGATTCGCCGACCTGAACGAGCAGCGTTGAATCCGGAGTCGACCCCAGACGGCGGACTCCGACAGTCCGAACCGACCGAGTCGGCGGATCTTTAAATCCATAATCAACCCGGTATTTCAGGTCGATGTAAAACGCCAGACACCGCGGTCGGCCCCCTCTCCCTTTGGGAGAGGGCTGGGCGGGCGGCGTTCCGATGAGGGGAAGGGGATCGCAACAGTCTCAGGTGCGAAACCGACGAACCAACCCATCCAGCTCATTCGACAACCCCGCCAGACTCTGCGAATCCAGCCTCGCCGAATTAGCCAGCTCCGCCACCAATTGCGCATCCCCATGAATCTGGCTGATGTGCCGATTGATGTCCTCCGCCACTTGATGCTGTTCTTCCGCCGCTGTGGCGATCTGCGTGTTCATGTCGCGGATCACGTCGACCGATTCGCGGATCTGCCCGAAGCTTTCGCGTGCCTCGCCGATGCGTGTTACCGATTGCTGCGAGACCTGCAGGCTGGCATGCATCTGTTGGGTGACCTGGCTGGTGCGCTTGGCCAGGTTGCCGAGCAAGCCGTCGATTTCCGCCGTCGAATCCGCGGTGCGTTTGGCCAGCGCGCGAACCTCGTCGGCGACCACGGCAAAACCGCGACCCTGTTCACCGGCACGCGCCGCCTCGATGGCGGCGTTGAGCGCCAGCAGGTTGGTCTGCTCAGCGATCGAGCGGATGGTGCCGAGGATCGACTGGATATCGTTGCTGTCGCGCTCCAGTTGTTGCATCGACTGCGCCGATTGCTCGAGTTCCTGGCTCAACTGATCGACGCTGTGCACTGCTGCATCGATCTGCTGCTGGCCCTGCCGCGCCTGACGCTGACCGCTGTCGGCGGAGTCCGCCGCCTGACTGCACGAGCGCGCGACTTCATTGGCGGTGGCGACCATTTCATGGAAAGCCGTCGATACCATATCGACTGCTTCGCGCTGACGCCCGGCTGCTTCGGCCATGTCGCTGGAAACCTGGGTCGAGCTCTGCGAGGTGGCGAGAATTTTCCCCGCCGCGCCGCCGATGTGCTGGATCAGGCTGCGGATCGCCGTCAGGAACTGATTGAACCAGTTGGCCAGTTGCGCGGTTTCATCGCTGCCACGGATATCGAGGTTTTTGGTCAGGTCGCCTTCGCCCTGAGCGATGCCTTCCAGGCCACTGGCAACGCTGCGGATCGGCCGTACGATGAGGCTGGCGAAACTGGCGCCGACCACGGCGAACAACACGGCAAGCACCGCAGCGATGATTGCGATCAACCAGGTCAGCTGTGTAGCAGAGCTCATCACATCGCTCTGCTTGATCAGGCCGACGAAGGTCCAGCCCAGTTGCTCCGACGGCCAGACGTTGGCCATGTAGCGCTCGCCATTGAGCTCGACTTCCACCAGCCCTTTGCCAGCCTTGGCCAGTTGCGCATAACCCTCGCCGAGGCTGTCGAGCGGCTTGAAGTTGTGTTCCGGCTGTTTCGGGTCGACCAGCACCGTGCCGCTGTTTTCCAACAGCATCAGGTAACCGCTGTCGCCAAGCTTGATCTGTTTGACGATCTCGGTGAGTTGCTTGAGCGTCACGTCGATGCTGACCACGCCGCCGTTGCTGCCAAGTTTGTTGTCGATGGTGCGCACGGTGCTGACGTAGGTGGCATCGTCCTGCGCCCAATAATAAGCCGCGGTGCGAAACGGTTTGCCCGGTTTGGCCTGGGCGGCCTTGTACCATGGTCGCTGGCGCGGGTCGTAATTGTTCAGCTTGGGATCGTCCGGCCACGACACGTAACCGCCGGCAGCGGTACCGACAATTGCGTAGGCGTAAGCGGGGTGTGCGTTGCCCAGATCCTGCAGAAACGCGAAGACCTTTTTGTCCATCTCGCCCTGCGGGATGGTTTCGGCGTTGGCGCTCATGTAGGTCTTGAGGCTGTCGTCGGTGTTCTTGATCAGCGGTTGCGACGCCAGGTAATCGACGTTCTGGCTGATGCCGTCAAAAAACAACTGCATGGCGTTGCTGACCTGACGGATCTCGCGGCCGCTGCTGTCGACAAAATTGTCCCGGGCATCGCTGCGCAGGTTCATCACCACGAGGGTGGCGACCAGCACCACTGGCAAGCAGGCGATGATTGCAAACGCCCACGTCAATTTCTGTTTAATGTTCATCCGCGCTCCAGATTTTCTTGTAGGCCCACGCAGTGCAGATGACTTGTGGTTTATTGGCAGCCGAAAACGTTGTGGATCACCCGTTTCCCTGGGCGCGGCATCGCAGGTTGTTGTGGAACGATTGTCGAACAGATCCCTCTGTCATTCAGGGCTTCGGCTGCGCAGCGGGGAAATTGAGGCGGTCTGAAAAATATCTGCCGAAGGGTTGTCGTGCAGCCAATGTCAGATTCTGTCGCAAATGCCCTTGCACGCAGTGGCCAACATACTCGCTGGGCTCGGCTATCATTCGCCACGGTCGATGCGCGAGCGCAGAGTTGGCCCTGTAATCCGGCACAGTGTGTGCATTCTCTACGTTCACAGGTCGGCACCCCCTCCCCGTGATGCGAGGATTGCCGTATAACGAGTGACATTCGCGTGTTTGGTAATAAAGGACCCACAATAAAAGCTGATGAAGACTCCAAAACGCATTGAACCCCTGATCGAGGACGGTCTGGTCGACGAAGTGCTGCGCCCACTGATGAGTGGCAAAGAGGCAGCTGTTTATGTGGTGCGCTGCGGCAATCAGTTACGTTGCGCCAAGGTCTACAAGGAGGCGAACAAACGCAGTTTCCGTCAGGCGGCCGAGTATCAGGAAGGCCGCAAGGTGCGCAACAGCCGACAGGCTCGCGCGATGGCAAAGGGCTCCAAGTTCGGTCGCAAGGAGACCGAAGACGCCTGGCAGAACGCCGAAGTGGCGGCGCTGTTCCGTCTGGCCGGTGCCGGCGTACGCGTGCCCAAACCCTATGACTTCCTCGACGGCGTGCTGTTGATGGAGCTGGTGGCCGACGAGTTCGGCGACGCCGCGCCGCGTCTGAACGACGTGGTGCTGGAGCCGGATCAGGCGCGCGAGTATCACGCGTTTCTGATTTCGCAGATCGTGCTGATGTTGTGTACCGGTCTGGTGCACGGTGACCTCTCGGAGTTCAACGTGCTGCTGACACCCACCGGCCCGGTGATCATCGACCTGCCGCAAGCGGTCGACGCCGCCGGCAACAACCACGCGTTCAGCATGCTCGAGCGCGATGTTGGCAACATGGCTTCGTACTTCGGTCGCTTCGCCCCGGAACTGAAGAAGACCAAGTACGCCAAGGAGATGTGGGCCCTCTACGAAGCCGGTACCTTGCACCCCAACAGCGTGCTGACCGGTGAATTCGATGACCCGGAAGACCTCGCCGATGTGGGCGGCGTGCTGCGCGAGATCGAAGCGGCGCGCCTCGACGAGGAACGCAAGCAGGCCATCCGTGCGGCGGACGACGAGCCCAAAGGCAAGTCCGAGGAACCGCCTCCACCGCCGTGGATGCAGTGAACGCTTGAACTGAAACCCGGCTTCGGCCGGGTTTTTTGTTTGAACGGGAAGCCTTGAAAGCCCAGAAGCCCCTCACCCCAGCCCTCTCCCAGAGGGAGAGGGGGCCGACCGAGGTGTCTGGCGTACTTCATCGACCGGAAATACCGAGTCGATTATGGAATGGTCTACCGCGTTAATTTTGGATTCGGTGAAGCACTATCAGGTCGGCGCATTTTCACAGCATCCCCCAATCAGTCCCCTCTCCCTTTGGGAGAGGGCTAGGGTGAGGGCACTTTCGGATCCCTACAAATTCAAGTCTACTGTCCACCGCTCCACCCACACTCAAGGACTGAATGTGCCCACCCCGCGCAACCTCCAGCTGATTGTCAGCGCCCGGCTGATTTCCGATTTCGGCGCCTTCCTCAACATGGTCGCGCTGGCCACTTACGTCTACCTGCTGAGCAACAGCGCCATGAGCGTCGGCATCTTCCTCGCCAGCCGCGTCGGCGGCGGGATTTTTGCCAGTCTGATCGGCACTGCGTTCTACCGCCGCTGCAGCGGCCGCGTGCCGTTGATCGCCTTCGACCTGCTGCGCGCCGGCGCACTCGCGTTGCTGCTGATTGTGCCGGTCAGCCAACAAGCGCTGCTGCTGCCGCTGATCGCCTTCGTGCTCGGTTTGGGCAACTCGATGTTCGCGATTGGCGTGAACAGCCAGCTCCCGCGCTTGATCGAGCCGGCGCAGTTGCTCAAGGCCAATGCCTGGATCACATCAGCCTCATCGGCGGCAATGGTCGGCGGCAGTCTGGTGTCCGGTTTGCTGGTGGCGGGGTTTGGTTTTGCAACGGTGTTCGCCCTGAATGCGCTGACCTATGTATTGGCCGCGCTGTTGATTGTGCCGCTGCGTTTTGCCGCCACGACGGTCGACCCAGCACCCGAACGCGGCGAATGGACCGCCCTCAAAAAAGGTCTGCGCAGTGCGCCGGTGGTCGCGGCGATGCTCGCGGTGACCATGGCCGATACCCTCGGCAGCGCCGCACACAACGTTGGCTTCCCGATCATTTCGAAACTGCTCACGCCCGAGTCGGCGAGCACCACCCTGGGCCTGATGCTGGCGGTGTGGGCCTGCGGCAAGCTGCTCGGTGCGCGCATCGCCAGTCGCTTCAAGGCCACGGGCAACAGCGATTTGCAGCGCCGCTATTTCCTCTGCGTGGCCGTGATGTCCTGTGGATTCATCCTGATGTTTCAGCAGCACAGCCTATATGCCTTGCTGTTGTTTGCCTTGCCGGCTGGCCTCGGTGACGGGATGTCCGAAGTCAGCCTGATGTCGCGCCTGCAACGCGAGCCAGAACAACTTCGCCTGCCGATCTTCAGCGTCCTGACCCTGCTGCAAATGACCGGTTTCGGCATCGGCATGCTCATTGCCGCACCGTTCTACGAGTGGTGGACGCCGGGGGCCGTGGTCATGCTGTTCCACGGCATTCCGCTCGGCACGCTGCTGGTGCTGAAAGCGCTGGCGCTCAGGCGCGCGCGGGTTGCGCGCAGCAGCCCGACGCCAGTTCCTTGAGAATCGGGCAGTCGGGACGCTGGTCGCCGCTGCAGTGTTCGACCAGATCCTGCAGGGTGTCACGCAGCTCGCCCAGCTCGCGGATCTTCTGATTCAGCTCGTCGATGTGCTGGCGCGCCAAGGCCTTTACATCGGCGCTGGCGCGCTGGCGGTCCTGCCACAGGGTCAGCAGCTTGCCGACTTCTTCCAGCGAGAAACCCAGGTCCCGCGAGCGCTTGATGAACGCCAGCGTGTGCAGATCATCGCTACCGTAGACGCGGTAACCGGCGTCGGTGCGATGGGCTGCCTTGAGCAAACCGATCGACTCGTAATAGCGGATCATTTTTGCGCTGAGGCCACTTTGCCGGGCCGCTTGGCCGATGTTCATCGCTGTTCCTCCAGTTCGTCGGGTTTCCAGGTTTTCAACAGTAGCGCATTGCTCACCACGCTGACGCTCGACAACGCCATGGCCGCGCCGGCCAGCACCGGATTGAGGAAGCCGAACGCTGCCAGCGGAATGCCGATCAGGTTGTAGACGAAGGCCCAGAACAGGTTCTGGCGGATCTTCGCGTAGGTCTTGCGGCTGATCTCCAGCGCTGCCGGCACCAGTCGCGGGTCGCCGCGCATCAGGGTGATGCCGGCGGCGTGCATGGCGACATCGGTGCCGCCGCCCATGGCGATACCGATGTCGGCGGCGGCCAGGGCTGGCGCATCATTGATGCCGTCGCCGACCATTGCCACCACGCCGGTCTTTTTCAGTTCGGTGACGGTTGCGGCTTTGTCTGCCGGCAACACTTCGGCGTGGACATGGGTGATGCCCAGCGCCTCGGCGACCACCCGCGCACTGCCGCGGTTGTCGCCGGTCAGCAGATGACTGTGGATATCTCGCGCAGCAAGTTGCTGTACGGCTTGCAGCGCGCCGGGTTTCAGCGTGTCACCGAAAGCGAACAATCCGAGCACGCGCGGCTGCGGGCTCTGCTCGATCAGCCACGACAAGGTGCGGCCTTCGGTTTCCCAGGCCGTGGCGCTGTCATTCAATTGTGCGGCGCTCAATTCGCTTTCTTCGAGCAGCCGTCGATTGCCCAGGGCCAGGCGGCGACCGTCCAGCGTACCGGCGATGCCGCGCCCGGTCAGCGACTGGCTGTCATTGACATTCGGCACATCGAGGCCGCGTTCGGCGGCGGCATCGAGCACCGCTTTGGCCAATGGGTGTTCGCTGCCGCGTTGCAGCGCCCCGGCCAGTTTCAGCAAGGTGTCTTCATCGCCATCAATCGCGCTGAGATGGGCAATACGCGGCGTGCCTGACGTCAGCGTGCCGGTCTTGTCGAATACCACACTGCTGACGGCATGGGCGCGCTCCAGTGCTTCAGCATCCTTGATCAGAATGCCGTGGCGCGCCGCCACACCGGTGCCGGCCATGATCGCGGTCGGCGTGGCGAGGCCGAGGGCGCAGGGGCAGGCGATGACCAGCACCGCGACGGCGTTGATCAGCGCGGTTTCGATCGGCGCGCCGTAGAGCCACCAGCCGATCAGCGTCGCCAGAGCAATCAGCAACACCGTCGGCACGAAAATCTGGCTGACCTTATCCACCAGTTTCTGGATCGGCGCTTTCGCCGCTTGCGCGTCTTCGACCAGGCGGATGATCCGCGCCAGTACGCTTTCCGCGCCTAGCGCCAGCGTACGCACCAGTAAACGCCCCTCACCGTTGATCGCGCCACCGGTCACCGGGTCGCCCGGTTGTTTTGGCACCGGCAGGCTTTCGCCGCTGATCAGCGCTTCGTCGGCGTGGCTCTGACCTTCGATGACTTCGCCGTCGACCGGGAAGCGTTCGCCGGGTTTGACCAGGACCACGTCATTGAGGCGTAGGGCACTGATGGCGACGTCCTGCTCGCGGCCGTCGATCACCTGAATCGCGCGTTCCGGGCGCAACGCTTCAAGGGCGCGGATGGCGCTGGCGGTCTGGCGTTTGGCGCGGCTTTCCAGGTATTTGCCGAGCAGCACCAAGGCAATGACCACCGCCGAGGCTTCGAAATACAGATGCGGCATGCGTCCGGCGGCGGTGGCCCATTCGTAGAGACTCAAGCCGTAACCGGCGCTGGTGCCGAGGGCTACCAGCAAGTCCATGTTGCCGGCGCCGGCGCGTACGGCTTTCCACGCGGCGACATAAAAGCGCGCGCCGAAAATGAATTGCACCGGGGTGGCGAGGGCGAATTGCGCCCAGGCCGGCAACATCCAGTGCAGGCCGAACGGTTGCAGCAACATCGGCGCCACCAGCGGCAGGGCGAGGGCGATCGCGCAGATCAGTGCCCAGCGCTCGTACTTCAGGCGCTGTTCCTGTTTATCGGTATTCGCCGATTCGGCTTGCCAGACGCTGGCCGCGTAACCGGCCTTGCTCACCGCGTCGAGCAGCGTTTGCTGATCGACCTGACCGAGCAATTCCAGGTGTGCACGTTCATTGGCGAGATTGACGCTGACGCTTTTCACCCCGGCGACCTTGTTCAGGGCGCGCTCGACGCGGCCGACGCAGGACGCGCAGGTCATGCCGTCGATACTCAATTCGAGGGTTTGCCGGGGAACGCTGTAACCGGCGCGTTCCACCGCTGCCAGCAACGCCGGCAGGCTGTCGCCCGGTGCCTGCACGCGGGCCTGTTCGGTGGCGAGGTTGACGCTGACGGCATGGGCGCCGCTGACTTTGCTCAAGGCGCGCTCGACACGCCCGGCGCAACTGGCGCAGGTCATGCCGGCAATCGGCAGATCGAAAGTGGTGGAATCGGACATCGGTCGTACTCCCTGCAGTAGATGCCTGCAAGGATCAACCTTGCCATGCGGGCAAGGTCAAGCACCTGTTTTTTTATGGATCGTTCCCACACTCTGCGTGGGAATGCCTGCGGTGACGCTCCGCGTCACGCTTTGGGACGCAGAGCGTCCATGGCTGCATTCCCACGCAGAGCGTGGGAACGATCGGTACCGTATTCGCGAGCAGGCTCGCTCCCACAGGTTCCGGTCGACTCAGTAACCGAGATCGGCGCGCTTGAGGTACATGCCTTCCTGATTCATCGCTATGCGGTATTTCTGTATATCGCCCGCTTGCAGCTTGATTTCCTGCGAGCCGGGGGCGAGCAAGCCTGGATTGCAACCGGGTACTTGCCCCGGCAATAGCTTCAAGCGCAACGAAACATTGCCCGGCGGCAGGTTGAACGAAGTGCTCTGTTCCTGAAACAGTCGCGCCGACAGCTGATCCTGAATGTACACGCCGATTTCGCACGAGGTCGCCACTTCCAGGCGCTCGCGGGAAATGATCAGTACCGCGTAATCCTCCCCGACAGCCTGCACGGGTGCGACTGCTGAGAAGAAACCGAGAAAGCCAAACAGGCTGAAAGCTGACCAGCGCATGGCTGCATCTCCTGCAATTGAAGTCATTGATGTACGCAGCTTGGCCGAGCGCGGCGCCGATTGCCAGCCCGGCAGTTTTTGCCAGAACTTGACCTTGCCATCGTGGCAAGCTCGAAACTGCCGACAACCTCACTCAAAGGAGTCATCCCATGCAAGTATTCAACGTTCAAGGCATGTCCTGCGGTCATTGCGTCAAAGCCATCACCAACGCCCTGCAGGCCAGGGATCCGGCAGCCAGCGTGCGCGTCGACCTGGCCACTAAAGAAGTCGGCGTCGAGAGCAGGCTGGAAGCCGCGCAGATCATCGAAGCGATCAGCGAAGAAGGTTATCCGGTGAAGCTCGTCTGAAATTGATCGTTAGCGAGCTATCGGAATGTTCAAGGCGTCCGGGCGCGGCTAGACTGTCGAGCTGCGACTTGCCCACCTGGATGCCTGATGAACTTTCGTACCATTTTGATACTTGGCGCCTTGAGCGCTTTCGGTCCATTGGCGATCGACTTTTATTTACCCGCATTTCCGGCCATGGCGCTGGCCTTCGGCACGGATGAGCAGCATGTGCAGCTGACGCTGGCCGCGTATTTCCTCGGCCTGTCGCTGGGCCAGCTGGCTTACGGGCCGATTTCCGATCGGTTCGGCCGACGGGTTCCACTGCTCAGCGGCGTCGGCCTGTTCACCCTCGCGTCGCTGGCTTGTGCCTATGCGCCAAGTCTGGAATGGCTGATCGGCGCGCGTTTCGTCCAGGCGCTCGGGGGCTGTGCGGGCATGGTGATTTCCCGCGCGGTGGTCGCCGACAAATGCGATGCCGTGGGCTCGGCGAAGGTTTTCTCGCAACTGATGCTGGTGATGGGCCTGGCGCCGATTCTGGCGCCGATGCTCGGCGGTCTGCTGGTCAATACCAGCGGCTGGCAGTCGATCTTTCTGGTGCTGACCGGTTTCAGCGCCCTCGCGGCGCTGGCGGTGGCGCTTGGCCTGCCGGAAAGTATGCCGGCGCACGTGCCGCGCCAGCCACTGTCGGGTGCATTGCGCCAATACACGCGACTGGTCAAAGACCGGGTTTACCTCGGTCACGCACTCACCGGCGGCATCGCCATCGCTGGCATGTTCGCCTACATCGCCGGTTCACCCTTTGTGTTCATCAAGCTGTACGGCGTGCCAGCCGAGCATTTCGGCTGGCTGTTCGGCACCAACGCGGCGGGTTTCATTCTGGTGGCGCAAATCAATGCGCGGCTGTTGGCCAAGCGCGGCCCGGCGTTTCTGCTGGTGCGTGCGGTGTGGGTGTACTTTCTCGCAGGGCTTACCTTGCTGGCGGTCGGCGCGATGCGGCCAGAAGCCTTGTGGCCGTTGCTGATTCCGCTGTTCATCTGCATTGCCAGCCTCGGTTGCATCATCTCTAACGCATCCGCCTGTGCGATGAACGGCCAGGGTGCGCGGGCCGGCAGCGCGTCGGCCATGCTCGGTTGTCTGCAATTCAGCATCGCCGCCGGTGCGGCTGCGCTGGTGGGCGTGCTGCACGATGGCAGCGCCGTGCCGATGGCCATGGTCATCAGCTTGTGCGGGTTGCTGGTGGTCAGCGTCGCTTTGCTTACCCGCCGCCTGCAGAACGCCCGGGCATTGGCGCAAGCCCAGGCCGAGGTGTGAACAGTCTCAGCCGGCAGCGCGCTGCTGGCTGTATTCGGGAATGCGATGGGGCGCGCAGAGTCGCGCTTCGAGGGTGCGAGTGAACGCCAGTGCTTCGGCTTCACTGCGAAAGGTCACGACATGCTGGTCCAGGCGAACCTGCCATTGAGACTTTGCCACTTCTTTTATCAGGATCTTCATTGCTGACCTCCCTTGCGTAAAAGATGTATCGCAGAGGCTTCGATTGTAGACCCGAATACGATCGCAATTGTGACAACGCCCGGGCATCGGACTGACGGCAAAAAACCTCGCAGCACGGCCAGCCGCTCTAGCGCTGGCACAGGCTGCGAGGTCCGGTTTCTCAGAAACCTTCTAAAACAATTTTTCCCTTGGCCTTGCCGCTTTCCAGTAGTTCATGGGCGCGACGCAGGTTGGCTGCATTGATGCTGCCGAAGTGTTCGCCTACGGTCGTTTTCAAGGTGCCGGCATCGATGAGTTGCGCGACGCGGTTGAGCAAGTTGTGCTGCTCGATCATGTCCGGCGTCTCGAACAGCGAGCGGGTGTACATGAACTCCCAGTGCAGCGACAGGCTCTTGCGCTTGAGTTTGCTCACGTCCAGCGACTTCGGATCGTCGATCAGCGCCAGTTTGCCCTGCGGCGCCAACGCTTCGACCAGTTGCTCCAGATGCTGGTCGGTCTGGGTCAGGCTGGCGACGTGGGTCACGCTGTCGAGGCCAGCGCGCTTGAGTTCTTCGCTCAACGGCTGGCTATGATCGATCACCACGTCAGCACCCAGCGCTTTGACCCAGTCGCGGGTCTGTTCGCGCGACGCGGTGCCGATGACCTTCAGGCCGGTCAGTTGCTTCGCCAGTTGTGTGAGGATCGAGCCGACCCCACCGGCCGCGCCGACGATCAGCAGGCTCTGGCCCTCGTCGGTTTTACCTTCGCTGATTTGCAAACGCTCGAAGAGCAATTCCCAGGCAGTGATCGCGGTCAGCGGCAGCGCGGCGGCTTCGGCAAAATCGAGGGTTCCCGGCATATGGCCGACGATGCGCTCATCGACAACGTGCAACTCACTGTTGCCGCCGGCACGGGCGATTGAGCCGGCGTAGAAGACTTTGTCGCCGGCCTTGAACAGCGTGACGTCACTGCCGACAGCTTTGACCACACCGGCAACGTCCCAGCCCAGTACTTTCGCGGCGCCGTTCTCCGGGGCTACGTTCTGCCGCACTTTGGTATCGACCGGGTTGACCGAAATGGCTTTGACTTCCACCAGCAGGTCGCGCGGGCCGGCGACCGGTTCCGCCAGTTCGATGTCTTGCAATGCGTTGGTGTCGCTGATTGGCAGGGATGCGTAATAGGCGATGGCTTTCATGAAAGGCTCCGTACGGTTAATAGAAGGAGAGATCAGGCAATTGCGCCGAGGCGCTTGAGCTGAAAGTGTTCGATGGTGTCGCCGGCACTGCTCTGAAACTGCTGGAAGTGCGCGCTGGCGTTGTGTGCCTGCAGCACCTCATCACTGGCCCAGTGCTCTATCACGTAAAAAACCTGTGGGTCGGCGAGGTCGCGGTGCAGGTCGTACTGGCCGCAACCGGCCTCGGCGCGGCTCGGGGCAACCAGCGCGCGCAGGGCCTGTTCGAGGGCGTCCTGCTGGCCCGGTCTGGCGGTGAGGGTGGCGATGGCAGTGAAGGGCTGGGACATGTCGGGCTCCAATAGCGCAGCGAGAAATTCGATGGACAGATGATTCGCTATTTCTGTTGACGATAAAACCGGCTAAAACAGCAGTCTCTTTCAATTTTATTTTGATAATCGAGGCCGAGAATGTTGCGTTTCGATGACTTGCAATTGTTTGTCCGCGCAGCGGATCTGGGCAGCCTGTCGGCAGCGGCGCGGGTGATGGACATGTCCGCGGCGGTGGCGAGTGCGGCGTTGAAGCGCATCGAGCAGCAATTGGGTGCGCGCTTGCTCGCGCGCTCGACCCGCAGTCTGCGTCTGACCGCTGAGGGGGAGGGGTTTCTTGAATACGCGCGCGCCGCGCTGAGCAACCTTGATGAAGGACGGCGCCTGCTCGCCAGCGGCCAGGATCAGGTCAGCGGGATCCTGCAGTTGTCCGCACCGTCGGACTTCGGTCGCAATCTGCTGCTGCCGTGGCTGGATGAATTCCAGCGCGAGCATCCACGGCTGACCGTGCGTTTGCTGCTCGGCGACCGCATCGCCGATCTGTTCCGCCAGCCGGTGGACATCGCCTTGCGGTATGGCGAGCCGGAGGACTCCAGCCTGGTCGCGCTGCCCATCGCCGCGCACAATCGTCGTGTGCTCTGCGCCTCCCCGGCGTATCTGGCGCGGCACGGCGAGCCGCGCCAGCTTGAGCAACTGGCTCAGCACAATTGCCTGCTGTACATGCTTGGCAGCCGCGTCCACGACCATTGGAGTTTCCATGACGGCAAACGCGAAGTCAGCCTCACGGTCAGCGGCGACCGTTTCAGCGACGACGCCGACGTCGTGCGTTTATGGGCACTGGCCGGTGCCGGGATCGCCTATAAATCCTGGCTCGACGTCGGCACCGATGTCCTCGCCGGCCGTCTCAAGGTGCTGTTGCCGGAACTGCTCTGTGAGCGTGCTCCGCTGAATCTGTTGTGCGCCCATCGCGCACAATTGAGTAAGCCGGTGAACCTTCTGCGCGAGATGCTCGCCAGTCGATGCGCTGAATTGAGTAGTCAATTTCGCGTTTTTTCCAAAGTTGATCATTAGTCGCAGGTAAATAGAGAAATTTCACTCAGGAACAATCACCACCTGCGCAGGCCCCGGCGCGGGACGCGGCGCCTAACCGGCTTATACTAGCGCCCGCCTCATGCCAGCACCGACACCCCGGCCCGGAGACTTTCGCACCCCGTCGCCCGATTGGCGTGACGGTCGCGCATCTGCTGCGGGTGCTGTGCCGGGGCAGGCTGCGTCAGTAGCTTGCCTCGCCCCGGTTCATGGCGATTTTCGCGTCTTGGCCGACGACTGATTAGCGGCCAAGATGTCTCCGAGCAGTAGACGATACGATTCAACAGGGAGTGAACACATGGAACATGCACCTTGCATCAGCCAGATCGCCACGTTGCTGGCCGACCCCAAGCGCAGCGCGATGATGTGGGCGTTGATGGATGGCGCGGCGCGGCAGACCGAGGAGCTTGCGCTACTGGCGGGGCTGTCGCCGTCCTCGGCCAGCGCGCACCTGACGCGGCTGGCCACGGGTGGTCTGTTGAAGGTCGAAGTCCGAGGTCGCAAGCGTTTTTTCCGTCTCGCGGCGCCGGAGGTCGGTGCGGCGATAGAAGCCCTTGCCAGCGCCACCATCGCCAGCGCGCCGCGCGAGGTTCCCGAAGTATTCAAGCGCAGCACACCGCTGGCCAAACCGCAGACCGCGCCGTCGTCACTGTTGCGCGCACGTTTTTGCGACGATCACCTGGGCGGGACGCTTGCCGCCGATCTGTACCAGCGCCTGCTTGATGCCGGCTGGATCGAACAGCTGGAGCATCGCGTCGCGGTGACCCAAAAGGGCGCGAAGTTGCTGGCCGACCGTGGCGTGTTCATTCAGGCGCTGGCCCATCGCAACGTGCAAGTGGCGTGTGCCTGCCCGGACTGGAGCGAGCGTCGTCCGCACATGGGCGGCTCACTCGGCGCGGCGCTGCTGCAGTTGTTCATGCAGTCCGGTTGGCTGACGCTGCCCAACGACTCCCGAGCGTTGCAACTGACAGCCACCGGGCACCGCGAATTGCACCGTTTCGCCAAAGAGACCGAGCTGGAAATGGCGTAATAGAGCGTTGCACAGAGCCTGCCCGAAATGCGTCAGCGCTTCTGGCGTCGTTGACGGTTGCGAGCAGGTCGCATCCAGCAGCAACGCCAGATCGCTATCGCGCACACTCGATCCGGGGATATTTCGGATGGGGGAAGCAGCATGCAAACACAGCGCTACAGCGCGGCGGAACGCCTGGAACGACTGCCGATCAGCGGCTATCACCGGATCATTTTCATTATCATCGCCCTGGCGTTTTTCTTCGACTCCATGGACCTGGCGATGATGACGTTCCTGCTCGGCTCGATCAAAGCCGAGTTCGGCCTGAGCAGCGCACAAGCCGGACTGCTCGCCAGCTCGAGTTTCTTCGGCATGGTGCTGGGTGCCTCTCTGTCCGGGATGCTCGCCGATCGCTTCGGACGCAAGCCGGTCTTTCAGTGGAGCATCGTGCTCTGGGGCGTGGCCAGTTATCTGTGTTCGACGGCGCAGACAGTCGAGACTCTGACCCTGTTCCGCATCCTGTTGGGGATCGGCATGGGCATGGAATTTCCGATTGCCCAGTCGATGCTGTCGGAGCTGATTCCGGCGCAACGCCGCGGGCGCTACATCGCCTTGATGGATGGTTTCTGGCCGCTCGGTTTCGTCGCGGCCGGTGTGTTGTCCTACTTCCTGCTGCCGGTGATTGGCTGGCGCGATATCTTTCTGGTGCTGGCGGTACCAGCGGTGTTCGTGCTGGCGATCCGCTTTTTCATCCCAGAGTCACCGCGCTGGCTCGAGCAGGCCGGGCGCGACGCCGATGCGGACAAGGTGTTGAACGGTATTGAAGCGCGGGTGCGTGCTTCGCTTGGCGGTGCGGCGCTGCCCGAACCGCTGCGCTTGCCGCGCACGGTCACACCGCCGGGTAACTTCTTCGCCGCGCTCAAACAGATCTGGTCACCGCAGTATCGCCAGCGCACGACGATGATCTGGAGCCTGTGGTTTTTTGCCTTGCTCGGCTTTTACGGGCTGACCTCGTGGCTCAGTGCGTTGTTGCAGCAGTCGGGGTTTGCCGTGACGCAGTCGGTGTATTACACGGTGCTGATTTCCCTCGGCGGGATTCCCGGTTTTCTCATGGCCGCCTGGCTGGTCGAGCGCTGGGGACGCAAACCGGTGTGCATCGTGACGCTGCTTGGCGGGGGCGTGATGGCATTCCTGTACGGGCAGAGCGCGGTGTTCGGTGGCAACGTCGCGCTGCTGATCGGTACCGGATTGCTGATGCAGTTCTTTCTGTTCGGCATGTGGGCGGTGCTCTACACCTACACGCCGGAGCTATATCCGACGTCGGCACGTGCCACCGGTTCGGGCTTTGCCTCGGCGATTGGCCGGGTCGGCTCGCTGCTCGGGCCTTTGGTCACCGGGCTGGTGTTCCCGATTACCGGGCAGGGCGGGGTGTTTGCGCTCGGCGCGGCGTGCTTTGCAGTCGCGGCGGGAGTGGTGTGGCTGTTCGGAATGGAGACGCGGGGCAAGACTCTTGAGGAGCTGACTGAAACCCAAATCCCAGACTGAACACATAACCCACTGTGGGAGCGAGCCTGCTCGCGAAAGCGGAGGGTCATTAAACGAAAATGTTAACTGACACTCCCTCTTCGCGAGCAGGCTCGCTCCCACATGGGTACTTCGTTGTGGTTCAGGGTTTTACCAGACGTGCATCCAGGCTGTTCTGCGCCAGACGCTTGGCCTGATCCTGGGTCATGCCCAAATGTTCATGCAGCGCGTAGAAGTTCTCGGTCACATAGCCACCGAAGTACGCCGGGTCATCGGAATTCACCGTGACCTTCACACCGCGTTCGAGCATGTCGAGGATGTTGTGCTGCGACATGTGATCGAACACGCAGAGCTTGGTGTTGGACAGCGGGCAGACGGTCAGCGGGATTTGCTCGTCGATGATCCGCTGCATCAGGCGCTCGTCTTCGATGGCGCGCACGCCGTGGTCGATGCGCTGGATTTTCAGCAGGTCGATGGCTTCCCAGATGTATTCCGGTGGGCCTTCTTCGCCAGCATGGGCGACGGTCAGAAAACCTTCGTGGCGGGCACGATCGAACACGCGCTGGAACTTGCTCGGCGGATGGCCCATTTCGGAACTGTCCAGACCGACCGCAACGAACGCATCGCGGAACGGCAGCGCCTGATCGAGGGTTTTCTCGGCCTCTTCTTCGCTCAGATGACGCAGGAAACTCAGGATCAAACCGCTGCTGATGCCCAGTTGCGTCTCGCCATCCTTCAATGCCGCTGCGATGCCGTTGAGCACCACTTCGAAGGGAATGCCACGGTCGGTGTGGGTCTGCGGATCGAAGAACGGTTCGGTGTGAATCACGTTCTGTTCTTTGCAGCGCAGCAGATAGGCCCAGGTCAGGTCGTAGAAATCCTGCGAGGTGCGCAGTACGTCGGCGCCCTGGTAATACAGGTCGAGAAATTCCTGCAGGTTGTTGAAGGCGTAGGCCTTGCGCAGGGTTTCCACGTCGTTCCACGGCAGGGCGATCTTGTTGCGCTCGGCCAGGGCGAACAGCAGCTCGGGCTCCAGCGAGCCTTCCAGATGCAGGTGCAGTTCAGCCTTCGGCAAGGCGTTGAGCCAGTCGTACATAGTCTTTTCTCATCAGGTGCAATGACGGCATTCTACAGATGCTCGCCGAAACAATTGGCAAAACCTGACCAAGCGATCCATCACACCGCCGCTTGCTCGCGCCGGTAAGCGTAAGTATCAGCGAAGCGTGACAGCAGGAATTCGGCGCAGGTGGTGGTCGGATATTTCGCCGGGTGCTGTGCGTCCTGGCAACCGGGCAGGCATTCAATACGGGTGTCCGGGTGCGGCTCGGCGAAGAACGGCATTGAATAGCGGTCGACGCCCAGCGGGCTGATCACCCGGTGCGGGGTCGAGCGATAGCGGTCGTTGCTCCAGCGCGCCATCATGTCGCCGAGGTTGACCACGAAGGTGCCGTCAATCGGCGGCGCGTCGATCCATTGGCCCTGGACATTCTTGACCTGCAAGCCGCCGGCGCTGTCCTGATAGAGCAGGGTGATGCAGCCGTAATCGGTGTGCGCGCCGGCACCTTGCTGCTCGGCAGAACTGGCGGTGTGGCGCGGCGGATAGTGGATCATGCGCAGCACGCTGACCGGGTCGACGAAACGGCTGTCGAAGAAATCGCGTTCGATCCCCAGCGCCACGGTCATCGCCCGCAACAGCGTCTGCGCCAGCGCCTGCATGTCGAGGTAATGCTGCTCCATCAATTCAACCCAGCCTGCCTGCGCCGGATGACGGTTGGGCCCGCGCAACGGTTTTTCGGCGAGTACCTCGGGATGGTCAGCGGGCAGGTGCAGACCCATGTCGAAGGTTTCTTTCAGATCGCTGGGTTTGTCCGGGTCAAGCTGCTCGGTCGCGATAGCACCGTAGCCGCGATGATGGCGGGTCTGGGTGATGTCGATCTGCAGTTTTTGCGCAGCGGGCAGGGCGAAAAAACGTTGCGCGTGATCGAGCAGGGCACTGATGCGTTGCGCTGATATCGGGTGGCCCTTGATGTAGAAGAAGCCCCATTCGCGGCAGGCCTGATCGATTTGAGCGGCGACGGCGGGCCAGGCGGATTCGTTGTTGGCGTAGAGCGGGCTGATGTCGATGATCGGAAGCTGATCCATGTTGCGTTCTCACAGGTGGTGATCGTTCCCACGCTCTGCGTGGGAATGCCTCAATGGACGCTCCGCGTCCGCTTTCGGCAGGAACGCGGAGCGTCCCGGGCGGCATTCCCACGCAGAGCGTGGGAACGATCGAGGTAAGTGGATTACTTCGGCATTTCGGCCTTCATGCCTTCCACGTAGTAATTCATCGACGCCAGTTCGGCATTGGTCGCACTCACGCCCGCCGGGATTTTCTCGACGCCGGCCTGATCCTTGATCGGCCCGGTGAACGGCTGCAGCGCACCGCTCTTGATGTCGGCAATGATCTGCTCGGCTTCGGCTTTCACCGGCGCCGGCACCAGATCGCTGATCGGCAACTCAACCGTGCCTTCCTTCAGTCCGCCCCAGTAATCCTGCGGTTTCCAGGTGTGATCGATCACGCCCTGCGTCGCCTGGATGTAGTGCGGCGCCCAGTCGTTGACGATAGACGTCAGCACCGCTTTCGGCCCGAAGTGCGCCATGTCCGAGGCGTAGCCCACTGCGTACACGCCACGGCGTTCCGCGGCCTGAATCGGCGCTGGGCTGTCGGTGTGCTGGAACACCACGTCGACGCCTTGATCGATCAGCGCGTTGGCTGCATCGGCTTCCTTGCCCGGATCGAACCAGGAGTTGACCCAGACCACTTTGATCTCGGTGCCGGGGTTGTATTTGTTCAGGGCCAACTGGATGGCGTTGATGTCGCGGATCACTTCCGGAATCGGGAACGAGGCGACGTAGCCGATCTTTTTGCTCTTGGTCATCTTCGCCGCGAGGAAGCCGCCGACGTAACGCCCCTCGTAAGTGCGCGCCAGATAGGTGCCGAGGTTCTTGTCCTGCTTGTAGCCAGTGGCATGTTCGAAGGTCACCTTGGGAAACTGTTTGGCGACTTTAACGGTGGGGTTCATGTAGCCGAAGGAAGTGGTGAAGATCAGGTCGTACTTGTCCTTGGCCATGTTGCGGATCACCCGCTCGGCATCGGCGCCTTCGGCGACGTTTTCCACATAGTTGGTGGTGATCTGGCTGCCGAACTTTTCCGCCAGCGCCTTGCGCCCCTGTTCATGCTGATACGTCCAGCCGTGGTCACCGATCGGGCCGATGTAAACGAAACCGACCTTCAGTGGATCGGCAGCGCTGGCGCTCAGGCTGATGCCCAGGCCGATGGCGGCGCACAGCAGTTTGTGCAGCGGACGTATTTGCATGAAGTGGAGCTCCGTTTTGTTGTGTGTGCCCAGGGCCAATGCAAATTGCTGACCAACAGGACAACAAACTTTTTCGAAACCGCGGTGCGGCCTTCGCGAGCAGGCAATCGCATTTCAGGGTGGGAGCGAGCCTGCTCGCGAAAAGGCCGGCAAGGGCAATAAAAGGGCAACTGCCAAAACGGTTGCCATGGCTTGGTGCGTCAAGATGTAACGAAACGTTAGCGCCGCCCGGCAGTCAGTAGCTTCATCAGCTCCTTTCGGCAAAAGGCCCGCCATGTTCTCGATCCTCAAACAAGAAAGCTTTCTGCTGCTGGCAATCATTGCCGCGTGCATCGCTTATCCGCTGGAACACTGGCTGCTGCACAGCGGCCAGATCGTCGCGCTGGTCGGTGGGCTGGTGTTGATCGGCTTCATCGTCGCCGCGTCGATGCGCGTCGCCCATCACGCCGAACTGCTCGCGGAAAAAGTCGGCGACCCTTACGGCACGATGATCCTGACCCTCGCCGCCGTGCTGGTGGAGGTGGTGATTCTGGCAATCATGATGAGCAACGAAGCCTCGCCGACGCTGGTGCGCGACACGATCTATTCGGCGGTAATGCTCGACATCAACGGCATCCTCGGCCTCGCCGCGCTGATGGGTGGGATCAAGCACGGCGAGCAGTCCTATAACGACGATTCGGCGCGCAGTTACAGCGTGATGATCCTCACCGCCATGGGCGTATCGATGGTGGTGCCGGAGTTCATTCCCGCAGCCGACTGGAAGCTCTATTCAGCATTCACCATTGGCGCGATGGTGGTGCTTTACACCTTGTTCCTGCGCATGCAGGTCGGGCCACACAGCTACTTCTTCAGCTACAGCTACCCGGACAAACGGCGCAAGAAAGAACCCATCGAGCAAGAGCCGAAACCGCTCAGCCTGGGCCTGTCGATCGGTATTCTGGTCGGCGGGGTGGTGGTGATTGGTGCACTCGCCGAGGTGATGTCCAAGACGCTTGAGCTGGGCCTGAAAGGCACGGGAGCGCCGCCGGTGATCACGGCGATTCTGGTGGCGGCCATTTCGGCGGCGCCGGAAATTCTCACGGCATTGCGCGCGGCACTGGCCAACCGCATGCAGTCGGTAGTGAACATTGCGATGGGCGCGTCATTGTCGACGGTGATCCTGACCGTGCCGGTGATGGAAGCCATGGCGCTATACACCGGCCAGCCGTTCCAGATGGCGATGACCCCGGTGCAGACAGTGATGATCTTCATCACCCTGATCGTCAGCGCGATCAACCTCAACGACGGCGAGACCAACGCCATCGAAGGCATGACTCACTTTGTGCTGTTTGCAACGTTCATCATGCTGTCCCTGCTGGGCCTCTGAGGCTGACAGAAACCAATGTGGGAGCGAGCCTGCTCGCGAAAGCGGTGTGTCATCCACCAAACATGTTGTCTGACACTCCCTCTTCGCGAGCAGGCTCGCTCCCACAGTTTTGAACGGCGGTGACTCAGGTCCCGGCGATCAGCTGGCGCGCGGCCTGGCTGTGATCGGCGATCAGGCCTTTCAGATCCAAGCCTTCAACCTGGCCATCCACCACCCGCCACTTGCCAGCAATCATCACCCGATCCGCACGGTCTGCGCCGCACAGCAGCAGCGCCGAAATCGGGTCGTGGCTGCCGGAAAAGCGCAGTTCGTCGAGCTTGAAAAACGCCAGGTCCGCCTGTTTGCCGACCGCCAGTTCACCGATATCGCTGCGGCCCAGCAAACTCGCCGAGCCCTTGGTGGCCCAGCCCAGCACGCGTTCTGGGGTGATCTTTTCGGCGCCATAACGCAGGCGTTGGATGTACAGCGCCTGACGCGCTTCGAGGATCATGTTCGAGGCGTCATTGGACGCCGAACCGTCAACGCCCAGCCCAAACAGCGCGCCGGCGTCGGTCAGGTCGATACTCGGGCAGATGCCCGACGCCAGACGCATGTTCGAACTCGGGCAATGGCAAATGCCGGTGCCGGCCTGGCCGAGGCGGGCGATTTCGTCCGGGTTGAAATGAATGCCGTGAGCCAGCCAGGTGCGCGGGCCGAGCCAGCCGACGCTGTCCAGATAATCGACGGTGCGCAGGCCGAAACGCTGCAGGCAAAAATCTTCTTCGTCGAGCGTTTCGGCCAGGTGCGTGTGCAGGCGCACGTCGAGCTTGTTCGCCAGTTCAGCGCTGGCCGACATGATTTCCGGGGTCACCGAGAACGGCGAGCACGGCGCGAGGGCGATCTGGATCTGCGCGCCGTCGCCGCGTTCGTGGTACTCGTGAATCAGGCGCTGACTGTCGTCGAGAATCACCTGGCCTTCCTGCACGGTCTGCTGCGGTGGCAGGCCGCCGTCCTTCTCGCCGAGGCTCATCGAACCGCGGGTGAGCATGGCGCGCATGCCCAGTTCGCGCACGGTTTCGACCTGCACGTCGATGGCGTTTTCCAGACCGTCCGGGAACAGGTAGTGATGGTCAGCGGCGGTGGTGCAGCCCGACAGCAACAGCTCGGCCAATGCCACTTTGGTGGCGAGGGCGAGTTTTTCCGGAGTCAAACGTGCCCATACCGGGTACAGCGTTTTTAGCCACGGGAACAACGGCTGATTGACCACCGGCGCCCAGGCGCGGGTCAGGGTTTGGTAGAAATGGTGATGGGTGTTGATCAGTCCTGGCAGGATCACATGCTCGCGGGCATCGAACACTTCGCTGCACGGCACCGACGGCTGCTGGCCGGCGGCGAGCACTTCGACGATCACACCGTCTTGCAGGACCAGACCACCACGCGCGTCGAGCGCGTTGGCCGTGAAAATGGCGAGGGGATTTTTTAACCAGATACGGGTCGCAGGCATGGTCGCCGGCTCCTCTGAAAGTTGGGTTCAGGGTTGCCAGCTCAGTGTTGCCCTGTCTGCTGATCCAGGTTCGCCGCGACGGGCGAGGCGCGCAGTTTCAAACAAATCGCCGCGCCGGGCAAGCCCGCCCCGACCATTCACCGCACTATCCCTGTAGGAGCGAGCCTGCTCGCGAAGGCGCCGTATCAGTCGAAACATCCATTATCTGACACACCGCATTCGCGAGCAGGCTCGCTCCTACAAGGGATTATCAGGGCTTACCAGGGAATCGTTTCACCCTTGTAATTGACGAAGTGATGCCCGCCCTTGCCGCTGAACGCGTTGACCTGATCGATCAGCCCGCGAGTACTGGTTTCCACGTCAAGGTCAGCGCCATCACCGCCCATGTCGGTTTTCACCCAGCCCGGATGCAGCGACAGCACGGTCAGTTTCTGCTCGCCCAGTTGCGTGACGAAGGTGTTGGTCATCGAGTTCAACGCCGCCTTGCTCGCCTTGTACAGCGCCAGCTCCGGCGCGTCCGGCACCGTCACGCTGCCCAGCCCCGAGCTCATGAACGCCAGCACGCCGCTGCCATCGCGTATCTGCCCGACAAAGCGCTGGGCCAGATTGATCGGCGCCACTGCGTTGGTGAAAAACAGCTTGCCGACTTCGGCCAGCGTCGCGCCGCCCGGGGTCTGTACATCCGGGCCCTTGACCCCGGCATTGACAAACAGCAGGTCGAACGTTTCGCCCTTCAGTTGCTGGCTGAGGGCGATCACCGCCTGCTGATCATCCATGTCGAGCTTCTCGATCCGCACGCTGCCCAGCGCTTGCAGCGCCTCGGCATTTTGCGGATTGCGCACGGTGGCGGTGACTTGCCAGCCGTCGGCCAGCAGGGTTTTCACCAGCCCGAGGCCCAAGCCCCGAGAGGCACCGATGATCAGTGCGTTTTTTGCCTGAGACATGATGGGTTCCTTGAGAGTCAACGTTCAGGATTCAATGGACAGGCCTGCCCGTGCCGAAGTTGGAGCGTTCGGCGCAAAAGCGGCAGCGACCCGAGCATACCCCAGCCTTTGCCGCGCATGCTTCCTGAAGTTCTCTGGATTGTTTGATGTGGTTCAGGTGTTGCCTGTGCGGACGCTTTCGCGAGCAGGCTCGCTCCCACATTTGAGCGGGTTCACTCAATACCCTGTGGGAGTGAGCCTGCTCGCGATGGGGCCATTGAATTCACCGCATCAATGCCCCGGTTGCCAAGGCTGCCCCAACGACACTGGCGCATACAACCGCGTACGCACCGCATCTCGCGACAACAGCACCAACACCACAATCGTCGCCACATACGGCAGCATCGCCAACAGACTCGACGGAATCGCCAGCCCCAAGCCCTGCGCCACCAGATGCAGGATGCTGGCGAGGCCGAACAGATACGCGCCGAGCAACAACCGCCACACCCGCCAACTGGCAAACACCACCAGCGCCAGGGCAATCCAGCCGCGCCCGGCGGTCATGTTTTCCGCCCACATCGGCGTGTACGCCAGCGACAGATAGGCCCCGGCCAGTCCGGCCATCGCCCCGCCAAACAGCACCGCCAGGGTACGCACGGTCAGCACCGGCAAACCCATCGCGCTGGCCGCATCGGGGTTTTCGCCGACCGCTTGAATGATCAGCCCGACACGACTCTTGATGATCACCCACGCCACCAGCGCAAACAGCGCGAACGACAGGTACACCAGCAGGTCCTGGGCAAACAGCATGCGTCCGAGCAGCGGAATGTCGCTCAGGTACGGAATCGCCAACGGCTCAAACCCGGCCAGCGGTTTCCCCACCCAGGCCGCGCCGACAAAGGTCGACAGTCCTACGCCGAAAATCGTCAGCGCCAGCCCGGTCGCCACCTGATTGGCGTTGAACACCAAGGCGACTAGAGCAAACAGCGACGACAGCAGCATCCCCGCGAGCATCGCCAGCAGCACGCCCAGCCACAGGTTGCCGCTGCTGAGCGCGACGATAAAACCGATCACCGCGCCAAACAGCATCATCCCTTCCTGGCCGAGGTTAAGGACGCCGCTCTTTTCGCAGATCAGCTCACCCAGCGCCACCAGCAACAACGGCGTGCCGCAGCGCACCATGGCGTAGAAAATATTGCTCAACAGATCGATATCCATCACAGCGCTCCGGCGGTTACGGTGGTGGTCGACGTGCGCCGGGTCCAGCGCCGATTCAGGCGCGGCCGATAGAGGATCAGCACGTCACAGGCGAGCAGGAAAAACAGCATCATTCCTTGAAACAGCTGGGTGATCGCCTGCGGCAAATTAAGGGTCATCTGTGCGCTCTCGCCGCCGAGGTACAGCAGCGCCATCAACAGACTGGAAAACACAATGCCGAGCGGATTGAGCCGGCCGAGAAACGCCACGGTAATTGCTGCGTAGCCATATCCCGGCGAGACCTGCGGGACCAATTGGCCAATCGGCCCGGTGACTTCGCTGACTCCGGCAAGCCCAGCCAGTCCTCCGCTGATCAGCAGCGCGAGCCAGATCAAACGCTTCTCGCGAAAGCCGACGAAGCCCGCCGCACGCTTGTCCAGACCGAGCACTTTGATCTGGAAACCGATAAAACTTTTCTGCAGCAGCACCCACACCGCGACCAACGCGAGCAGGGCGAAATACACCCCGGCATGCACGCGACCATCTTCGAGCAACAGCGGCAACCGGCTGGCGTCGCCGAACATCGCCGACTCGGGAAAGTTGAACCCGGCCGGGTCCTTCAGTGGCCCGTGCACGCAGAACAGCAGCAGGTTCAGTGCGATGTAGTTGAGCATGATGCTGGTGAGAATTTCATTGGCGTTGAAGCGCGTGCGCAACCACGCCGTCAGCCCGGCCCAGGCGGCGCCGGCGAGCATGCCGGTGAGCAGAATCAGCGCCAGCGCCCAACGGCTTTGCCAGTCGATGATGTGCACCGCCACGGCGCTGCCAGCGAGGGCGCCGAGGAGCAATTGACCTTCGGCGCCGATGTTCCAGATCCGTGCCTGATAGGCCACCGCCAGGCCGAGTGCGCAGAGCAGAATCGGCAGCGCCTTGACCAGCAATTCAGAGACGCCGTACAGATCGCTGACCGGCACGATCAGCAGGGTGTGCAAGGTTTGCAGCGGGTCGTGGCCGAGGGCGATGAACAGCAGCGAGCCGCACGCCAGGGTCAGCACGGCGGCCAACAACGGCGAACACCAGAGCATCAGGCGCGATTGCTGGCCGCGCGGTTCGAGGGAAAGCAGCATGTCAGGAAAACTCCGTTAAACCGTGGCCGATGAAGGTGAGTGCGTGAACTGCCCGGCCATCCAGCCGCCGACGTCGCTGAGCTGCGTTTCGCCCGTGTCGTGCAGCGGCGACAGACGCCCGCCGCACAATGCGCCGAGGCGGTCGCTGATCTGGAACAGCTCGTCGAGGTCTTCGGAGATCACCAGAATCGCCGCGCCGGCATCGCGCAGCGCAATCAATGCGCGGTGGATGGTCGCGGCAGCGCCAACGTCAACGCCCCAGGTCGGGTGCGCGGCGATCAACAGTTTCGGTTGCTGAAGAATTTCCCGGCCGAGGATGAATTTCTGCAGATTGCCGCCAGACAGGCTGCGCGCGGCGGTCTGCGTGTCCGGGGTTTTTACGCCGAAGCGCTGGATGATTTGCCCAGCGAAGGTTTCGAGTTTGCTGCGCTGGATCATGCCGCGGCTGACCAGTCCCTGCAGAAAAGCGGTGAGCAGGGCGTTATCGGCCAGGCTCAGCTCCGGCACTGCGCCGTGGCCCAGACGTTCGGCCGGGACAAACGCCAGACCGAGTTTGCGCCGCGCATCCGGGCGCAGATCGGCAACGTTTTGCGCGCCGAATCGAATGGTGGCGGCGTCTGTTCGAGGCAAGCGCTGTTCGCCACTGAGCAGCGCCAGCAATTCATCCTGACCATTGCCGGCCACCCCGGCGATGCCGACGATTTCTCCGCTGCGTACCTGCAAGTCGATATCGCGCAACGAGCAGCCGAATGGGTCCGGGTTGTGCCAGCTCAGCCCGTTCACCTGCAAGAACGCCGCGCCGCCGCTGACCTTGGAATAGTCGCCGATCAACGTCGCCGCTTCGCCAACCATCAATTGCGCCAATTGCTGATCCGAGCACTCGGCCGGCCGGCAATGTCCGGCCACTCGCCCGCCGCGCAAGACCGTGGCGCTATGGCACAGGGCGCGAACCTCACCGAGCTTGTGGCTGATAAACAGAATGCTGCAACCCTCGGCGGCGAGGCGGCGAAGCGTGACGAACAGTTCGTCGGCCTCCTGCGGCGTCAGCACCGACGTGGGTTCATCGAGGATCAACAGCCGGATGTCCTGCATCAGGCAGCGCACTATCTCGACGCGCTGGCGCTCGCCGATCGACAGGCTGTGGACAAGTCGTTCTGGCTCCAGCGCCATGCCATAACGCCGCGACACTTCAGCAATCTTCGGTGCCAGTTGTTGCGGGGTGCCAGCCGCCGCGCCCATTGCCAAGGCAATGTTTTGCGCCACGCTAAGCGTTTCGAACAGCGAGAAATGCTGGAACACCATGCCGATACCCAACTGCCGCGCCTGCGCCGGGTTGCGGATTTTTACCGGCTGACCTTGCCAGAGCACCTCGCCCGCATCGGCCTGGGTGACACCGTAAATGATCTTCATCAAGGTGCTTTTGCCGGCACCGTTTTCCCCGAGCAGGGCGTGGATTTCACCGGGCGCGATGCTCAGATCGATGGCATCGTTGGCCAGACAACCGGGGTAGCGTTTGCTGATATGGCGCAGTTGCAGGCGCGGAACGGGCGGAGCGATTGGCATGACAGGCTCGACTGCTTGGAGTTGTGCCTGTGGATAAAGCAATTTCCTGGCCATTGAGTCAGGAACGCGTGCGGGCCGTGTACGGCGCCGCCTGATGTAGAGCTTCGGGAACTGAAAATGGCGGAATCGCAGCACCATTTCAGCGCAAAGGTATTGGTCGGGCTCCAGTTTTGTTCATGGGTAACTGATCAAAAAACGAGCAAACCGTTGCGAAGCAGGCAGAACCTGCGACTGCGCCGGTCATGAACGGGTTATCCACAGGTTGTTCCACAGTTATTGTGCGCAAGCCAAAAAGCTCGGCATAAGCACTGCGGTGCTTTGTTCTAATGGTGCTAAACATCGCTAACTGATTGTTTGGGCTTGGAATTTCCGTTTCGTCGGAGAAATTGAACGAAAAGTGAACAAACCGCGCAAAGCCGCGTGACAGAAGGGTTGCAGGCGAATGTACTCAGGTTATCCACAGTCGAGTGCACAGCGCATGTGGGCAACTTGGCGGAATAAGGGGAAACGGCTGCGCCCTAAAAGCTCGCAGCTTTCTAGCGCTGCAGCAAAATCCGTCCGCGGCTCAGATCGGCCAATTGGCTCTGCAGCAAATCGATGTGGGCCGCCCCCAGTGCCAGACGCAACTCGACGCCGTTGGCAGTGAAATGTTCTTCCAGCACCAGTCCACCGAGATCGGCGACGCGCAGCTTGACCAGCGCGAGTTCGGAAAATCCACAGGCGCAACTCAGCGGCACGCGACTGATCAGTTCGATCTTGTCCGCCGCTTGCAGGCATTTGTTCGCGCCGCCGCCGTACGCCCGCGCCAATCCACCAGTGCCGAGTTGAATACCGCCGTACCAACGGATCACCAGCACTGCGACCTGATCGCAATCCTGCGCCTCGATGGCCGCCAGAATCGGCCGCCCGGCGGTGCCGCCGGGCTCGCCGTCATCGCTGCTGCGGTATTGCGCACCGAGTTTCCACGCCCAGCAATTGTGCGTGGCATTCAGATCGCTGTGCTGCTCGAAAAACACCTGCGCATCGCTTGGGCTGTCGATCGGCGCGGCCAGGGTGATGAAGCGGCTTTTGCGAATCTCTTCGCGGTATTCGCAAAAACCGCTGAGGGTAAAAGGCATAAAACGTCTTATACAGAAGGAGTGAGGCCGCAGCCCTTGAGGATAATGCGGATCAGGTTATTGCCGGCGTCTTCCATGTCCTGTTTGGTCAACTTGCTGCGCCCGCTGACCCGGCAGATCTGCGTGGCGAAGTCGGCGTAATGCTGGGTGCTGCCCCACAGCAGGAAGATCAGGTGCACCGGATCGACCGGGTCCATTTTGCCCGCGTCGATCCAGGCCTGGAACACGGCCGCGCGTCCCTGGAACCAGGCGCGATAGTCCTGATTGAAATATTCGGTCAGGCATTCGCCGCCGCTGATCACTTCCATCGCGAAGATTCGCGAAGCCTGTGGCTGGCGCCGGGAGAACTCCATCTTGGCGCGAATGTAACGGGTCAGCGCCTCCGCCGGATCGTCCTCGGCGGTGAGGGTGTTGAAGGTGCTGTCCCACAACTCGATGATGTTGCTCAGCACCGCCACGTACAAACCGAGTTTGTTGGTGAAGTAGTAATGCAGGTTGGCTTTCGGCAACCCGGCATTCTGCGCGATGGTGTTCATGCTGGTGCCTTTGAACCCGTGACGGGCGAACTCGTCTTCGGCGGCTTTGAGAATGGTCTCTTCGTTCTTCTGACGAATGCGGCTGGCGGGTTTGCCGCCGTGAGCGGGGACTTCAAAGGTCATAGGCACTTCCGGGTTTGTCTGTGGGTGCAACCAATTGCGTTGATAGCGCACCCACAGGCATCCGACAAGTCCTTGCGCGATAAAACCGTTACGCCTGTTCGATCTTGTTCAGCGTGGCCGGCACTTCAGTGGCCGCGGTTTGGCTTTCCGGCAGCAGCAGGCACAGGACGATGGCGGTCAAACCGCCGCTGGTAATCGCCGAGTCGAACAGGTTTTGCACCAGCTTCGGCATCAGGTGCAGCAGGTTCGGTTGCGCAGCGATGCCCAGGCCGACACCGAACGAAGTCGCAATGATCAACATGCTGCGCCGGTCCAGCGGCGACTGGGCAAGTATGCGCACCCCGGCCGCCGCAACGGCGCCGAACATCACCAGCGTCGCGCCACCCAGCACCGGTTTCGGAATCTGCTGCAGCACCGCGCCGATCATCGGGAAAAGGCCGAGGCAGAACAGAATCGCGCCGATGTACAGGCCGACATAACGGCTGGCGACACCGGTCAACTGGATCACGCCGTTATTCTGCGCGAAGGTGGTGTTGGGGAATGCGCTGAACGTCGCGGCGATCATGCAACTCACGCCGTCGCCCAGTACGCCACCGCGCAAACGGCTTATATAAGAAGGACCGCGGATCGGCTGGCGGGCGAGCATGCAATTGGCGGTGAGGTCGCCGACGGTTTCGATGGTGCTGATCAGATAAATCAGCGCGACCGGCAGGAAAGCTGTCCAGTCGAAGCTGAAACCGAACTTGAACGGCGTGGGAAAACTCACCAGCGGCAATTCAGGCAACGGCTGCGGCACCAACTTCCCGCTGAACCACGCCGCCAGACTACCCAGCAGCAAGCCGATAATGATCGCCGACAGGCGCACCCACGGCGTGTTTGAGCGGTTGAGCAGAATGATCGTCAGCAGTACAAACACGCCCAGTGCCAGATTGCCCGGCGCACCAAAGTCCGGCGCATTGAAGCCACCGCCCAGGTCGGTGATGCCGACCTTGATCAGGCTGATACCGATCAGGGTGATGACAATGCCGGTCACCAGCGGCGTGACGACTCGGCGCAACTGGCCGATGAACCGGCTGAGCACGATCTGCACCAGCGCACCGAAAAAACACACGCCGAAAATCATCGCCAGAATGTCTTCCGGACTGCCGCCACGCTGCTTGACCAGAAACCCGGCCGACAGCACCGCGCCGAGAAAGGCGAAACTGGTGCCCTGCAGGCAAATCATCCCGGCACCAATGCCGAACGGCCGCCGCGCCTGAATAAAGGTACCTACGCCGGAGACCATCAGCGCCATGCTGATGAGATATGGCAAGTGCGTGGTCAGGCCGAGCGCCGAGCCGATCACCAGCGGCGGGGTGATGATGCCGACGAAACTGGCGAGCACGTGTTGCAGTGCGGCAAGGATCGCGGCGAGAGGTTTTGGACGGTCGTCGAGGCCGTAGATCAGTTCACTGGACGATTCGGAATCTGGCTGCATGGCGCTGGGCTTCTTGTTCAGGGATCGGGTTGATCCTGCTCTGCAAAAAGCTGTCCACTTGCTCAGGTTATTCTGTCTTTTAGTCTGTAGGGCCCAGCGCTGCCGGGACTTGCGGGGATTTTCAGCGCGTCGCCGCCAGGCTTTCGAGAAAACTTTCCAGCACCAAATGAGGGCGACGGCCCTTGCGCGTGACCGATGCGAGGCTCAGGTCATAAAAACGTGTTGTTGATTTCAGCGCACGCAGACGACCCTGTTGAACCCAGAGGCTGGCGTAATGATCCGGCAGGTAACCGATGTAGCGCCCGGTCAGGATCAGGAACGCCATGCCCTCACGGTCCGAAGCGCTGGCAGTGCAATTGAGCGCCTGATAATGCGCCTGGATGTCCGCCGGTAAACGGAACGTCGGCGCGATGGCGTCCTGACTGTTCAGGCGCTGGTCATCGAGTTGTTTGTCATCGACATAAAACAACGGGTGGCCGACCGCGCAATAAAGCAGCGATCGCTCGCTGTACAGCGGCTGGTATTCCAGCCCCGACAGCGCGCTGGCCTGCGGCACCACGCCGACGTGCAGACGGCCATCAAGGACGCCTTGCTCGACTTCATTGGGCGCGATCATGCGGATCTGGATCTGCACGTCCGGCCCACGTTCCTTCAGCTGCGCAAGAGCGTGGGTGATGCGCATGTGGGGCAGGGTGACGAGGTTGTCGGTCAGGCCGATGATCAACTCGCCACGCAAGTGTTGATGCAGGCCGTTGACCTCGGTACGAAAACTTTCCAGCGCACTCAGCAGTTGCAGCGCCGATTGATAGACCTCGCGGCCTTCTTCGGTCAGTGAAAATCCGGCGCGACCGCGTTGGCACAGGCGCAACCCGAGGCGTTGTTCCAGATCGCTCATTTGCTGGCTGATCGCCGAGCGGCCGATGCCCAGCACGGTTTCCGCTGCAGAGAAGCCGCCGCACTCCACCACGCTGCGGAAAATCCGCAGCAAGCGAATATCAAAATCACTGACCTGGGCCAGCGGATCGGGGCGGCGGCTGCTCATTTATTGGGCTCTTTGTTTAGCAGTGTTCTAACTGAAGGTTAGAAAAGTTGGATTTCACCGACTTTATCGCCGTGGCAACTTAGCTGCAATAACGCTTTTTATCTCCCTGCCGCTTATGCCCTGCGAGGTTTTGCCCGATGAACATGCCTGAAAACGCGCCGTCGCCACTGGCCAGCCAGCTGAAGCTGGACGCGCACTGGATGCCGTACACCGCCAACCGCAACTTTCAGCGCGACCCGCGGTTGATCGTCGGTGCCGAAGGCAGTTGGCTGTTCGATGACAAGGGCCGCAAGATCTATGACTCGCTGTCCGGTCTGTGGACCTGCGGCGCCGGGCACACCCGCAAGGAAATTCAGGAAGCAGTGGCCAAACAGCTGGGCACCCTTGATTACTCGCCGGGCTTTCAGTACGGCCATCCGCTGTCGTTTCAACTGGCGGAGAAAATCACCGAGCTGACCCCGGGCAACCTCAACCATGTGTTCTTCACCGACTCCGGTTCCGAGTGCGCCGACACCGCGGTGAAAATGGTCCGCGCCTACTGGCGTCTGAAAGGCCAGTCGACCAAGACCAAAATGATCGGCCGTGCTCGTGGTTATCACGGCGTAAACATCGCCGGCACCAGCCTCGGCGGCGTTAACGGCAACCGCAAGCTGTTTGGTCAGTCGATGATGGATGTCGATCACCTGCCGCACACCTTGCTAGCGAGCAATGCCTTCTCCCGTGGCATGCCGGAGCAGGGCGGGATCGCTTTGGCTGACGAGCTGCTGAAGCTGATCGAGTTGCACGATGCGTCAAACATCGCTGCGGTCTTCGTCGAGCCGATGGCCGGTTCCGCCGGCGTACTGGTGCCGCCGCAGGGTTACCTCAAGCGCCTGCGCGAGATCTGCGATCAGCACAACATCCTGCTCGTGTTCGATGAAGTGATCACCGGCTTCGGTCGCACCGGTTCGATGTTCGGCGCCGACAGCTTCGGCGTGACCCCGGACCTGATGTGCATCGCCAAGCAAGTCACCAACGGCGCGATTCCGATGGGCGCAGTGATTGCCAGCTCCGAGATCTACCAGACCTTCATGAACCAGCCGACCCCGGAATACGCCGTGGAATTCCCCCATGGCTACACCTACTCGGCGCACCCGGTGGCGTGTGCCGCTGGCCTGGCCGCACTCGATCTGCTGCAAAAGGAAAACCTGGTGCAGAGCGTCGCCGAAGTCGCACCGCATTTCGAAAATGCGCTGCACGGTTTGAAAGGGGCGAAGAACGTCATCGACATTCGTAACTACGGTCTGGCCGGCGCGATTCAGATTGCCGGCCGCGACGGTGACGCCATCGTGCGTCCATTCGAAGCAGGCATGGCGCTGTGGAAGGCCGGGTTCTATGTGCGCTTCGGTGGCGACACCTTGCAGTTCGGCCCAACCTTCAACAGCAAGCCGCAGGACCTTGATCGTCTGTTCGACGCGGTCGGCGAAGTGCTGAACAAGCTCGACTGATTTTTCCTTCTATATAGATGCACTAATGGCAGGCGCTCCTTGTGGGCGTCTGCGCACCAGAATTCAGGAGTTTTCGATGAGTGTTATTCCGCATTTGATCAATGGCGAATTGGTGACCGAAAACGGTCGTGCAGTGGATGTGTTCAACCCGTCTACCGGTCAAGCCATTCACAAACTGCCACTGGCCAGCCAGGCCACCATCCAGAAAGCCATCGATGCCGCCAAGGCTGCGTTCCCGGCGTGGCGCAACACGCCACCGGCCAAACGTGCGCAGGTGATGTTCCGCTTCAAGCAACTGCTGGAGCAGAACGAAGCGCGCATCTCGCAATTGATCAGCGAAGAACACGGCAAGACCCTGGAAGACGCCGCCGGTGAACTGAAGCGCGGCATCGAGAACGTTGAGTTCGCCTGCGCCGCCCCGGAAATCCTCAAGGGTGAGTACAGCCGCAACGTCGGCCCGAACATCGACGCCTGGTCGGACTTTCAGCCTCTGGGCATCGTGGCCGGGATCACTCCGTTCAACTTCCCGGCGATGGTGCCGCTGTGGATGTACCCACTGGCGATCGTCTGCGGCAACTGCTTTATCCTCAAACCGTCGGAGCGCGATCCGAGTTCGACGCTGCTGATCGCTCAGCTACTGCTGGAAGCCGGTTTGCCGAAAGGCGTGATGAGCGTGGTTCACGGTGACAAGACTGCGGTGGACGCGTTGATCGAAGCGCCGGAAATCAAGGCGCTGAGTTTTGTCGGCTCGACGCCGATTGCTGAGTACATCTACGCCGAAGGCACCAAGCGCGGCAAACGTGTCCAGGCGCTCGGCGGCGCGAAGAACCACGCGGTGCTGATGCCGGATGCCGATCTGGATAACGCGGTCAGCGCATTGATGGGCGCAGCGTACGGTTCTTGCGGTGAGCGCTGCATGGCGATCTCCGTTGCCGTGTGTGTCGGTGATCAAGTGGCGGATGCGCTGGTGGCCAAACTGGTGCCACAGATCAAGGCGCTGAAAATCGGTGCCGGCACTTCCTGTGGTCTGGACATGGGGCCTCTGGTGACTGGTCAGGCGCGAGACAAGGTCAGCGGTTATGTAGATGATGGCGTTGCGGCGGGCGCGACGTTGGTCGTCGATGGTCGGGGTCTGAGCGTGGCCGGTCACGAAGAGGGCTTCTTCCTCGGTGGCTGCCTGTTCGACAACGTAACCCCGGAGATGCGCATCTATAAAGAAGAGATATTCGGGCCGGTACTTTGCGTGGTTCGGGTGAACAGCCTGGAAGAGGCCATGCAACTGATCAACGATCACGAATACGGCAACGGCACGTGTATCTTCACCCGTGATGGCGAAGCGGCGCGTCTGTTCTGCGACGAGATCGAAGTCGGCATGGTTGGCGTTAACGTGCCGCTGCCGGTGCCGGTGGCTTATCACAGCTTCGGCGGCTGGAAGCGTTCGCTGTTTGGCGACCTGCACGCTTACGGTCCGGATGGCGTGCGCTTCTACACGCGACGCAAGGCAATCACCCAGCGCTGGCCGCAGCGTGCCAGCCATGAAGCTTCGCAATTCGCTTTCCCTAGCTTGTAAGTAGCGAGGCGGTGACACAGAAGGCCGACCTCGTTGAGGTCGGCCTTCTGTGTTTGTGGGTTTTTTTGACTGATATGACAGATTTATGAAAATAGAGGTTGACGGCGAATTTCAGATGTCTATAATTCGCCCCACTTCCGGCGCAGTCGAAACGGAAAACTCCTTGAGATTCAACGAGTTAAGTAAGTTTCGGCAGTAGGCGGCTTCAGTTCATCGAAGCCCGAAAGGAAGTTGAAAAAGAGGTGTTGACAGCAGCGTGTAACGCTGTAGAATTCGCCTCCCGCTGACGAGAGATCGGAAGCGCAAGTGGTTGAAGTTGTTGAAG
>NZ_JBIEIL010000034.1:0-946 GCF_043496865.1 Pseudomonas retamae | reverse complement strand
TGCGCGGCGCGGTAGATCTGGCCATGAATGCCGCTGCCGTCGGGCGACAGCTGCAGAAAGGCCGGTTTGTGCAGCAGGGTTTCGAGGTCCAGCGACGGCTGCTCACTGACCAGCTCCACCTCGAAGACAAAAGGCTGGCTGATGGCTTCCCGACCGGTGAGGGTAAACACCTGGAAATCAGCGGAAAGACCTTCGATGGTCAGGGCAAAGTGGGTTTCATTGGCCGGCGCGAACATCCCTTGTTCCTCGTGCTGTACAGCGGCGCTCGTCGACGGCCGCAAAAAAGCGGCTCAACGTACGCGAAATTCTGGAGGGGCGTAAACAACATCGACCAGCAGAGCTGGCCGATGCTTGTAACGATCAGCCGTAATTAAACGACTGGAGCACGCCAGTCATCGGAACCCGAAGTACCGGATACTTCGTGGGTCCAGGTGATTTTGCGGTAGGTGAACTGCACTTCTTCCAGGTGGGTGAAGTGCGCGTTGCCTGGATCCTGGCAGTTGTGCATTTTGTTGTTGATGGCGACGATGATCGCGTCTTCCAGTTTGGTGGTGTAGTAGTGCTCTTGGGTGCCTTGCGCCGAAGTGCGGTACCACTGGATAACGATTTCGCTCATGCGCTCGCCGGAAGTCAGTGCTGCTTGCAGCAGTGGCGAAGCCTTGTCGTAGACCTTGGTGATCACAACTGGCTTGTGAACGCGCTGACCGGTTGGCTGACCGGATTGCGGGTCACGCGGGATGATCACGTCGTGGGTGAAAGCCTGAACCATGACCTGGTCTTCGTGGCCTTCCTGGTAGGTGTTGCCTACGGAGTCAGCGGTGAATGCGCCTGCAGTGATCAGGCCTTGTTTTTCGCCGGTAACCGACATGTACGCTGGTGTTGCCATGGGGTGCTCTCCTTGCGGATAAATTTAAGGTGCCCGGGAGGCGAAATCGCCCGGTGGGTG
>NZ_JBIEIL010000033.1:0-1167 GCF_043496865.1 Pseudomonas retamae | reverse complement strand
TTTCACCAAGCTTTTTAGGCCGTTTTGCTGACGTAGTTCGTCTTCGTTTTCATCAAGGCAAACGCAATGCGAGCGAGTTTACGTGACAGAATCACCAACGCTTCAGTGGTGGCCTTGCCCTTGTTTCGGTAGTGCTCGTAGGTTTCTTTCCAAGCTGCTGATCGACTGGCTGACATCGCAGCGTTATGCAGCAGCCTGCGAACTTCTGAGCAACCGCGCTTGGTTAGACGACGCAGACCTGTTTTCTCGCCGGAATCGGCGATCCTCAAGTCCATGCCAAGGAAGGCAATGTAAGCATCACTGGTCTTGAACTCGCCACGCATAAATGCCATTACCAAGGCTGTGGCTGTCAGAAAGCCTATGCCCTCGATAGCTTGGCAACGAGCCACCTGCTCAACTAAACCCGCCTCTTTGAGCAGGTCTTTAAGCTTCCTTTGAACCAGCAGATCCAGCTTGTCCATGTGCTGAGTTAAACTTTTGAATTCCGTTTTCAGCAGGCTTTCATTTTTCCAACTCTGGTTCAGCGAAGCGCGCATTGTGACAAGCGCAGCCCTGCGTCGCAAAAGGCTTTGCAGCTTGCCATACACGGCTGGCGGCGGTGTCCAGGCTCGAAGCTCGCGGCCCTCTCGCTCCAGATAACGGGCAAGCAAAGCAGCATCACTGGCGTCGGTCTTGGAGCGGCCACCGATACCTTTTCGGTAGTTGCTCAGTTGAAATCCATCGACAACATAGACTTTGAAACCTTTCTCATGCGCCATCTCCACTATGTCCAGGTGGTAGACATTAGTGGCTTCGACGCAAAGGGAAGTATTGGCCGGTTGCTGTTTGAGCCACTGTTTGATTTCAGGCTTGTTATTGGTCAGTGACGTTTGCGTGCCGCTGCTTTGGAAATGAATAACCAGCTCAGCCTTGGCAACATCGATGCCGACGATAAATTGGTTCGCTTCCATTGCCATGCTTCGCACTCCCGCTGTAAGGTTTTTCCACTCGAAGGGTTTTCACCAAGAGGCGCAGGCTTGTTTCTATCGTCGCTGAAGAGAACGAAGCATTCTTTATCGGCGCTTTGGTGGAAGGGGTGGGGCGATGTCTCCCACGGTCTGTACTGCGGCTAACAGTCAGAAGCCAGCTTGAGGTCCCACCCACCCCTTCGAGTCCTACCATACAAGC
>NZ_JBIEIL010000032.1:0-1193 GCF_043496865.1 Pseudomonas retamae | reverse complement strand
CATGACCAAAAAACGCAGAGCATTCGACGACAGTTTTAAGCTGCAAGTCGTGAAGATGATCAAGGATCAGGGGCTGACCGTTGTGCAGGTTTGCCAGGATTTGAACATTGGTGAGACAGCCGTTCGACGCTGGGTTCAACAATACGAGGCAGAGCAACTGGGACAGGCCGGAATCGGTAAGCCATTGACGGCAGAGCAACAGCGAATCCGGCAATTGGAGCAAGAAAATCGCCAACTCAAGATGGATAACGACATCTTAAAAAAGGCTACGGCCTTCTTTGCCCGCGAGCTGAAGTAAGGTATCGACTGGTTCGGCAGCTGCAAAAGAAGGTCGGTTCAGTGGCATATATTTGTCGATTACTGGGCATCAGTCGTTCGGGCTTTTATGAGTTTCAAAAGCGTGCTGATGCACCCGCCCGGCAGAGTTGTCCCGTCGTTGTGCAACTCAAGGCGTCATTTGCCGAGAGTGGTGGCTGCTACGGCAGTCGCCCCTTGCGCGACGCGTTGCGCAGTAAAGGGATGCTTGTCGGGCTGTATAAAATCCGTCGGTTGATGCGGGCTAACGGGCTGCGTTCGGCTTGGAAGCGTAAGTTTGTACACACGACCGATAGTAATCATGACCTGCCGATTGCAGAGAACGTACTGAGTCGACAATTTGATCCAGTGGCACCAAACAAGGCTTGGGTGGCTGACATCACCTACATCCGCACCCGCAGTGGCTGGTTGTATTTGGCCGTGGTATTGGACTTGTACTCACGCAAGATCGTGGGCTGGTCGATGGCTCCGAACATGCCGGCTGAGCTGGTGTGCAGCGCGATGCAACTGGCCATCGCGCAGCGCCAACCACCGCCAGGCTTGATTGCGCACTCGGATCGGGGCAGCCAATACGCTAGTGCAACTTACAGAGAGTTACTGGCAAGAAACGGCATGCAGCAGAGCATGAGCCGGAAAGGTAATTGCTGGGATAACGCAGTGATGGAGCGCTTCTTCCTGAGTTTGAAAATGGAACGGGTATGGCGACGTGACTACGCCAACCATGCTGAAGCGATCCGGGACATCACCGAGTACATTGTTGGGTTTTACAACAACGAACGGCTGCACTCAAAACTGGGGTATCTGCCACCGACCGTTTATGAGCGGGCGATGGCGTCAAAACCACCTATCGAGGTGTCCGGAATTAGTTGACCACTGCA